>NZ_CP017781.1:2620000-3220000 GCF_001856665.1 Rhodobacter xanthinilyticus
CTCGGTCGGCAGATTGGCCAAGAGCGCCCCGAAGGCGATCGGGATCAGGAGCAGCGGCTCGAACTGGCGATAGACCGCGAGATAGAGCAGCACCGCCACCACGCCCCACATCGCCACCATCTTCCAGGTCAGCGCGCCGAGCGCGGTCAGCGCGAGAAGATCGCTCAGTTGGTCCATTCGGCCCTCCTCAGGCGAGGGTGATCAGCACCTGGCCCTCGGTCACCGTGGCGCCGGGGGTCACATGGACGGTGGCGACCGTGCCCGCCTGCGGCGCGCCGATCGTGGTGTTCATCTTCATCGCCTCGAGGATGAGAAGCTCCGCCCCCGCGGCGACCTGTTGGCCGGGCGCGACGGCGACGGAAACGACCGTGCCGGCCAGCGGGCTCGGCACCGCGCCGGGCCCCGCGGGCGCGGCGGGTGCGGCCACGGGCGGCGGCGCGGCGGGCCGAGGGGGCGCGGCCGGCGGGGCCAAAGCGCCCGCCGGGGCGGCGGGCGCCGCCGCCGGGCCGTCGAGCTCTTCCACCGTGACCTCATAGGCCACGCCCTCGACCGTGATCCGCAAACGTTTCATCAGCTCTTCCCTCTCAGAATATCGGGCGTCTCGCCGCCGAGCGTGGGCCGCGTCGGGCCCCAGTCGGTGCGGATGCGATGGGCGGTGAAGGTCTCGATCCGGCCCTCGAGCGGCCAGTTGGAGACCTTGTGGGCGGGCGCGGCGACATGGGTCACCCGCGCGCCAGGCCCGATCAGATGCGCGACCGCCGCAGCGATCGCGGCCAGATGATGGGGCGGGATCGCGCCACCAGGCGCGGCGACCGGCGCGGCGACCGGCGCCACCGGCGCGGCCGGAGCCGGGGCCGGCGGGCGCGCGGCGCGCTGGAAAAGCGCCCCCACGCCTGCGCTGATCGCCCAAAGCGCCGCCAGAACCGCCATCACGACGCCAAACCCCGTCCCGATCAGTTCCAGGTTATCGAGCATCGCGCGGCCTTTCAGAGCGGAATATTGCCGTGTTTCTTCGGCGGGCGGGTCTCGCGTTTCGACATCAGCCCGCGCAGCGCCAGCGCAATCGCCGAGCGGGTCTGGCGCGGCTGCACGATATCCGAAACAAAGAGCCGCCCCGCCGAGAGATAGGGCGAGGCAAATTCCGCCCGGTATTCGGCCGCGAGCTCGGCGGCGCGGGCGCGCTTGTCCTCGGCCTCGCCGAGCTCCTTGCGGTAGAGGATGTTGACCGCCCCCTCCGCGCCCATCACCGCGATCTCGGCCGAGGGCCAGGCGAGCACGAGATCGGCGCCCATGTCCTGGCTGCACATCGCGATATAGGCCCCGCCATAGGCCTTGCGCAGGATCACCGTGATCTTGGGCACCGTCGCCGAGGCATAGGCAAAGAGCATCTTCGCGCCGTGGCGGATGATGCCGCGCCGCTCCTCGACCACCCCGGGCAAGAACCCCGGCACATCGACCAGCGTCACCAGCGGGATGTTGAAGACATTGCACAACCGCACGAATCGCGCCGCCTTGTCGGAGGCGTCGATATCGAGCGCGCCGGCCTTCACCAGCGGCTGGTTCGCGACAAAGCCCACCACGATGCCGCCCACGCGGCCAAAACCGATCACGATATTGGCGGCGAACGCCTCCATCACCTCGAGAAAATCGCCGCCATCCGCCAGAACCCGGATCACCTCGCGCACATCGAAAGGCGCCTTCGCATCCGCCGGCATCAGCTCATCGAGCCGCGGGTCTTCGGCCACGCACAGATCCGGCTCGATCCGGTGCGGCGGGTCGAGCATGTTGTTCGAGGGCAAAAAGCTCAACAGCCGATGCACCAGCGCCACCGCATGCGCGTCGCTCTCGGCGATGAAATGGATATTGCCCGCCACGCTCGCCTGCACATCGGCCGAGCCGATCTCCTCGGCCGTGGTCGCATGGCCGGTGACCGCCCGGATCACCTCGGGCCCGCAGATGAACATCTGCGCATGTTCGCGCGTCATGATCACGAAATCGGTCAGCGCCGGCGAATAGGCCGCGCCCCCCGCGCAGGGCCCCGCGATCACCGAGATCTGCGGCACCACGCCGGAGAGCTGCACGTTGCGGTAAAACACCTGCCCATAGGCCGAGAGCGCGCCGACCCCCTCCTGGATCCGCGCCCCGCCCGAGTCGTTGAACCCCACGACCGGCACCCCCGCCTTCATCGCATGATCGAGCGTGTGACAGATCTTGCGGGCATGGATCTCGCCCAGCGAGCCGCCCGAAACCCCGAAATCCTGGCTGAAGGCGGCCACCGGGCGGCCGTCGACAAAGCCCGCCCCGGTGATCACCGCATCGGTCGGGATCGCCTTGCCCTCCATGCCGAAATGGCGCGTGGCGTGCTGGGCATGGAGCCCGAATTCCTGAAACGTGCCCGCCGAGAACAGCGCCTCGAGCCGCTCGCGCGCGGTCATGCGGCCCTCGGCATGGCGCTTGGCGGCCTTCTCGGCCCCGCCCCCCGCCAGCGCGGCCGCGCGCCGCTTCTCGAGCTCTTCCGCGAGTGCGGGGGAAATCGTCATCTGACCGCTCCTGCTGTCTCGGGCGTGCCGTCAAGGCGCCGCTCGGCCCGAGTGTGCCCCCATCCCCGCGCGAGATAAAGCCTTGATCTGACGAAAATCGGGGAAAATGCTGCGCGGCGGCGGGCCTGGCGGAAGCGGTGGGATTCGAACCCACGGTGGGGTCTCCCCCACGCTGGTTTTCAAGACCAGAGCCTTAAACCACTCGGCCACGCTTCCTCCGGGCGGGCGCGCCCGCATGCGCCAGACCTAACCGAGGGCGCGCGCCCCCGCAATCCCCCCGCCGCCCGCCGGCCTCACGCAAAACTTATCGCGCAAGCCCCCCGAACGCGCGCCGAAATCCGCGCGCGGGGCCTTGGCGCGCTTTTCATGCGCCCCCCGATTGGGTAAAGTCGCCGCAAAATCAGCCGCGCGGGGGCGCGGATCAACGAGGCGGGTGGCGCCCGGTCACCCGGCCGGAGCCAGATCAGACGCGGGCCAATCCGCGCAGAAGGGGCAAGAATGAGCAAGCGATCGATGGTTCGATACGGGCTGCTGCTGAGCGCGGCGCTGGGTCTGGCGGCGTGTCAGGAGGGCGGGCCGTCCTTCTCGATGCTCAAGGGCGCGCCGAAAGACGGCGCCGACGAGGCCGCGGCGGGCGTCGCGCAAAGCTCCTCCACCCGGCTCGTCGAGCGCGATGTCGAGGCGCCGCAGGTGTTCTCGGTCGAGGAACAGGGGCTTTGGGATGGCCGGCCCTCGCTCGGCGGGGTCTGGGTCGCGCATCCGAGCGTGAAAGACCCCGAGCGGGTGATCATCCGCAACCCCGCCAACGGCAAATTCGTGATCGGTGCGCTGTTCCGGCGCGAGCTCGACAACCCGGGCCCGAAACTCCAAGTCTCCTCCGATGCCGCCGCCGCGCTCGACCTGCTGGCGGGCGCGCCGGCCAAGCTCTCGGTCGTGGCTTTGCGCCGCGAGGAGGCGCCGGCGGAGAACGCGCCGCTCGTCACCGACCCGGTGATCGCGGCGCCCGAGGCGATCGCGGCCGCGCCGATCGACGGCAAGGCCCCCGCCAGCCCCGCCGCCAAGACCCCCGCGAAAGCCGATGCGCCCGCGAAGACGCCCGAGGCGATCGCCGCCGCCGCCACCGGCGCGCTGGCCAAGACCGAGGCGAAACCCGCGCCCGCCAAACCCGCCGCGAGCGCGCCCGCGGGCAAGATGTATGTGCAGCTTGGCATCTTCAGCGTCGAGGCCAATGCCAAGCGCGCCGCCGAGCAAATGTCGAAAGCCGGTGTCTCGGCCGCGGTCAAGAAGGACGAGGCCAAGGGCAAGACCTTCTGGCGCGTGCTGGCCGGCCCCGCCGCGAACGCCGCTGACCGCGACGCTCTCATGAAGAAAATCAAGGGCCTGGGCTACCCCGACGCCTATGCCGTGACGAAATGAGGACCGACATCCCGATGCGATTGATCCGCCTTCTCGCCCCGCTTTTGCTCGTTCTGGGCGCCGCGCTGCCGGCCGCCGCTTTCGAGACCCGCGCCACCTCCGCCTGGGTCTATGATCTGAGCTCGCAAACGGTGCTCCTCGAGAAGAACGCCGATATCCCGCTGCCGCCGGCCTCGATGTCGAAGCTGATGACCGTCAACCTGCTCTTCGAGGCGCTCAAAGACGGCCGCGTGACGATGGACACGACCTTCGCGGTCTCCTCCAAGGCCAAGGCGATGGGCGGCTCGACGATGTTCCTCAACGAGCTCGACCGGCCGAGCGTGCGCGAGCTCTTGCACGGGATCATCATCAACTCCGGCAATGACGCCTGCGTGGTGGTCGCCGAGGGGCTCGCGGGCTCCGAAGAGGCCTTCGCGGCGCAGATGACCGCCCGCGCCAAACAGCTCGGCATGAACCATTCGATGTTCGCCAATGCCTCGGGCTGGCCCCACCCCGGCCAGCGCATGTCGATGCATGATCTGGGCATCCTCGCCGTGCGGCTGATCACCGAATTCCCCGAGCAATACCCGCTCTTTGCGGAAACCCAGTTCAACTACAAGGACCGCGCGCCCGCCAATTCCCACAACCGCAACCCGCTCCTGAAGATCGCCGCGGCCGATTGGCACGCCGACGGGCTCAAGACCGGCCACACCGAGGAAGCGGGCTACGGCCTTGTCGGCTCGGCGGTGATGGGCGAGCGGCGGATCGTCTTCGTGATCACCGGGCTCACTTCCGAGACCGAGCGCGCGCAGGAGGCCGAGGCGGTGGCGAACTGGGCGTTCCGGCAATTCGTGCTCAAGACGCTCGCGCCGAAGGGCTCGCGGCTCGCCGAGGCGCCGGTCTGGCTCGGCGAGGCGCAAAGCGTCGGCCTCGTGCCGGCCGAAGATATCACGCTGCTGATCCCGGCGGGCTCGCATGATGCGATCAAGGCCGAGGTCGCCTATACCGGCCCGGTGCCCGCGCCGGTCAAGGCGGGCGATCAACTGGCCGAGCTCGTGCTGACGATCCCGGGCGTGGCCGAGCCGCGGCGCGTGCCGCTGGTGGCGGAAAGCGACGTGGCGGCGGGCGGTTTTGGCGTGCGCGTGAAGGCGGCCGCCGGGCGGCTGACCAACCGCGTGATGCAGGCCGCAGGCAGCTGAGCGCGATGTTCATCACCTTCGAGGGCATCGACGGATCGGGCAAATCGACCCAGGCGCGCCGCCTTGCGGCCGCGCTCGAGGCCGAGGGGCGGCCCGTCGTGCTCACCCGCGAGCCCGGCGGCTCGCCCGGCGCCGAGGAGATCCGGCGCCTCGTCCTCGAAGGCGACCCGGCGCGCTGGTCGGCGGCGACCGAGCTTTTGCTCTTCACCGCCGCGCGGCGCGACCATCTCGAGCGGCTGATCGCCCCCGCGCTGGCCGAGGGCAAGATCGTGATCTGCGACCGCTTCGTCGATTCCACCCGCATGTATCAGGGCCTCAGCCGCGGCGATCTGCGCGCCGAGGTCGATGCGCTGCACCGGCTGATGATCGGGCGCGAGGCGGATCTGACGTTCCTGATCGACATCGACCCCGCGGTGGGGCTGGCGCGCGCCAAGGGCCGCCAGACCGCCGAGGAGCGGTTCGAGGATTTCGGCCTCGGGCTGCAAGAGCAGATGCGCGCGGGCTTTCTCGCGCTCGCGCAGGAATTCGCGCCGCGGTTTTGCGTGATCGACGGCGCGCGGGCGCCCGATGCGGTCGCGGCCTCTATCCTTGCGCGCGCGCGCGAGGCGCTCGCATGAGCGCGCGCGCCGCAAAAGCCGAGAAACCCGCGCCCGAGACCCTCGACCCGACCCAGATCGAAGGCGCCCGCCACCCGCGCGACACGATGATCCTGATCGGCCAGAGGCGCGCCGAGGCCGATTTTCTCGACGCTTTCACCGCCGGGCGGCTGCATCACGGCTGGCTGGTGACCGGCCCGCGCGGCACCGGCAAGGCGACGCTCGCCTGGCGGATCGCGCGGTTCCTGCTGACGCAGCCGCTCGCGGCCGAGACCGGGCTCTTTGGCGCGCCGCCCGCGCCCACGAGCCTCGCCACCGACCCCGACCACCCGGTCGCGCGGCGCATCCATGCGGGCTCGGAGCCCGGCGTCTTCGTGCTCAAACGCGGGCTGAACGCCTCGGAAACCGGCCTCTCGCAAGACATCCGCGTCGATGAGGTGCGCAAGCTGAAGAGCTTCCTGCATCTCTCCTCGGCCGAGGGCGGGCGGCGCGTGGTGATCGTCGACGCCGCCGACGAGATGAACACGCAAGCCGCGAATGCGCTCCTCAAACTGCTCGAGGAGCCGCCCGAGCGCGTCACCTTCCTCCTGATCTCGCACCAGCCCGCGCGGCTCTTGCCGACGATCCGCTCGCGCTGCCGGGAACTCAGGCTCGGCACGCTCGCCCCCGAGGAGATGGCCGAAGCGCTCGCAGATGCCGGCGAAGAGAGCGCCGAGGGCCAGACCGCCGCGCTCGCCGCGCTCTCGGGCGGCTCGGTCGGCGAGGCGATCCGGCTTTTGAACCTCGACGGGCTCGCGACCTATGAAAAGCTCGTGGCGCTCTTCTCCACCCTGCCGCGGCTCGACCGGGTGCGCGCGCTCGCCCTGGCCGAGAGCATCACCGGCAAGCAAAACGAGGCGCGCTTCGATCTGCTCCTGACGCTGATCGAGCTCTTCCTCTCCCGCGCGGCGCGCGCAGGCCTCGCGGGCCCGCCCGCGCTCGAAGGCGCGCCCGGCGAGGCCCAGCTTCTCGCGCGGCTCTCGCCCGATGGCCATGCGGCGATGAAATGGGCGGCATTGCACCAAAGCCTCGGCGCCCGCGCGCGCCATGGCAAGGCGGTCAATCTTGACCCCGCCGCGCTGGTCATGGATATGGTTCTGGAGATGACCGCGGCCGTTGCGTAAGCCGCGCGCGAAAGGAAGACCCGTGGCCGAGACCCCCCTCCCCGAAATCGTCGACAGCCACTGCCACCTCGATTTCCCCGATTTCGCAGAGGAGCTGCCCGAGGTGATCGCGCGCGCGCGTGCCGCGGGCGTCACGCGGATGGTGACGATCTGCACCCGGCTCAAGAACGAGCCCGCCGTGCGCGCCATCGCCGAGGCGCATCCGGGCGTCTATTACGCCGCCGGCACCCACCCGATGAGCGCCGCCGAAGAGCCGATGGCGACGGTGGAGGCGCTGGTCGCGCTCGCCGCGCATCCGAAATTCGTGGGGATCGGCGAGACCGGGCTCGATTATCACTATACCCCCGACAGCGCCGAGGTGCAGAAGACCTCGCTGCGCATCCATATCGAGGCCGCGCAGGAAACCGGCCTGCCGCTGATCATCCATTCGCGCGACGCCGATGCGGATATGGCGGCGATTCTGGCCGAGGGGCTGGCGCGGGCGCCCTATTCCTGCGTGATGCATTGCTTCTCCTCGGGGCCGGGGCTCGCGCGCGCGGCGCTCGAGATGGGGTTCTACCTCTCGATGTCCGGCATCGCGACCTTCCCGAAATCGCAAGAGCTGCGCGATATCTTCGCCGCGGCGCCGCTCGATCGGATCCTCGTCGAGACCGACAGCCCCTATCTCGCCCCGAAACCCAAGCGCGGCAAACGCAACGAGCCTGCCTATACCGCGATGACCGCCGAGCTCGGCGCCGCGCTCTACGGGCTGAGCTATGCCGACTTCGCCGCCGCCACCTCGGCCAATTTCGACCGCCTGTTCCGGAAGGCCCGCCCATGACCCGCCTGCGCTTCACCATCCTCGGCTGTGGCTCCTCGGGCGGCGTGCCGCGGATCGGCGGGCATTGGGGCGAATGCGACCCGACGAACCCGAAAAACCGCCGCCAGCGCTGCTCGATGCTGGTCGAGCGGGTGGCGCCCTCGGGCACCACGCGGGTGTTGATCGACACCTCGCCCGACCTGCGCGAACAGCTCCTGCAGACCGGCGTGGGCGAGCTCGACGCGGTGGTCTACACCCATAGCCACGCCGACCATGTCCATGGCCTCGACGACCTGCGCCAGATCACCTTCAACATGCGCCGCCGCCTGCCCGTCTGGGCCGATGGCGACACCACCGAGGCGCTGATCTCGCGCTTTGGCTATGCCTTCGTGCAGCCCCCCGACAGCAATTACCAACCGATCTGCGAGCTCAATGCGATCCACGGCCCCTTCGAGATCACCGGCGCGGGCGGGGCGATCCCGTTCCGGCCGTTCCGGGTCGAGCATGGCAATATCGACGCGCTCGGCTTCCGGATCGGCGGGCTCGCCTATCTGCCCGATGTCTCGGCGATCCCGGACCCCGCCTGGGCCGAGCTCGAGGGGCTCGAGATCTGGGTGCTCGACGCGCTGCGCCGCACGCCGCACCCGACCCATGCCCATCTCGCCCTCGCGCTCGAATGGCTCGCGCGCGCCAAGGCCCGCGAGGGGGTGCTGACCAACATGCATATCGACCTCGATTACGAGGCGGTGGCGGCCGAAACCCCCGCCCATATCCGCCCCGCCTTCGACGGGATGGTGCTCGAACTCGCGGCCCCCTGACCCCTGCCCTGCCCCGGGAGGCCCCCGATGAGCGATCTATTGAACGTCATCTTGCCGGTTTTTCTGGTGATCGGCTTTGGCTATGCGGCGGCCTGGCGGGGGCTCTTCTCCGACAGCGCGGTCGACGGGCTGATGCGGTTTGCGCAGAATTTCGCGGTGCCGGTGCTGCTCGCGCGCTCGATCGCCAAACTCGACCTCGGCGCGAGCTATGATGCGGGGCTGATGATCTCCTTCTACGCGGGGGCGTTTCTCTCCTTCGCGATCGGCCTCGCGGCGGCGCGGCTCTGGCTGGGCCGCAGCCCCGAGGATGCGGTCGCGATCGGCTTTTGCTGCCTGTTCTCGAACTCGCTCCTCCTCGGCATCCCGATCACCGAACGCGCCTTCGGGGCGGGGGCGCTCGCGGGCAATTTCGCGATCATCTCGATCCATTCGCCGCTTCTCTATACCGCCGGGATCCTCGCGATGGAGGCCACCCGCAGCGCCGGCGGCGGGCTCGGCGCGGTGGCGGTCAACGCGCTCAAGGGGGTGCTGCGCACGCCGCTGGTGATCGGCATCCTGACCGGCTTCACCATCCAGGCGGGCCAGGCGCTCAGCGGTCAGGATCTCCCCGAACCGGTCTGGGCGGCGATGGACATGGTCGCGCGCGCGGCGCTGCCGGCGGCGCTCTTCGGGCTCGGCGGGGTGCTTTTGCGCTACCGCCCCGAGGGCGACAGCCGCGCGATCGCGATGATCGCGGCGCTCTCGCTCCTCATCCACCCGGGCACCGCCTATCTGCTCGGCCGGTTCGGCTTCGGGCTCGGCACCGAGGCGCTGCGCTCGGCGGTGATGACCGCCGCGATGGCCCCCGGGGTCAACGCCTATCTCTTTGCAAACATGTATGGCGCGGCGAAACGGGTGGCCGCTTCGGCGGTTCTGGTCGCCACCGCGCTCTCGATCCTCACCATCTGGGGCTGGCTCGCGATCCTGCCCTGATCCGCTGACCCGAGGTCGAGGGGCTCCGCCCCGCCCCGGCTGCGCCGGCGCCCCCGGGATATTTGAAGCAAGATGAAAGGGATCTGGCGCCTATCCTGCGCGCCTGCCCCGTCCCCGTTTCATCTTGCCCCAAATATCCTCGGGGGGTGAATTTGCCTGAAAGGCAAAGAGGGGGGCAGACAGCCCCCCTCTCTTCGGTTTCCAGACAGGCTGTCGCCGGTTACTGCGGGCTCATGCCGCGCAGCCGTTCCGAGCGGCGGCGCAGCAGTTCCACCGTGGTCAAGAGCAGGATCGAGACGAGCACGAGCAGCGTCGCCACCGACAGGATCGCCGGCGAGATCTGTTCGCGGATCCCGTTCCACATTTGCCGCGGGATCGTCTGCTGATCGGCATTGGCGATGAACAGCACCGCGACCACCTCGTCGAACGAGGTCACGAAGGCGAAGAGCCCGCCCGAGACCACCCCCGGCATGATCAGCGGCATCACCACCTTGAAGAAGGTCGTGCGCGGGTTCGCCCCGAGGCTTGCCGCGGCGCGCACCAGCGATTGGTCGAAGCCCGAGAGCGTCGCCGTCACGGTGATGATCACGAAGGGGATCCCGAGCGCCGCATGGGCCATGATGATGCCGAGATAGGAACCCGCCAGGCGGCTCATCTCGATATGCAGACCGCCCTCGAAGCTGATCATCGGCACCCGCATCCACGAGTAGAAGAAGAACATGCCGGTCGCCGAGATGATGATCGGCACGATCATCGGCGAGATCAGCACGGCCATGATCTGCTTGCGGTAGGGCATTTCCGGCCGCGTCAGACCGAGCGCCGCGATGGTGCCGAGCGTCGTCGAGAGCAGCGTCGCCGCCACGCCGATGATCACCGAGTTCTTCGCCACCTGCAGCCAGGTCGCGTTGTTCCAGAAATCGAGCCAGAACGAGGAGCCGCGTTCGGCCTCGGGGGCCTGCATGCCGAAGGTGACCAGCTTGTCATACCAGCGCAGGCTGTAGCCCTCGGGGTCGAAGGTCAGCATCTTCTCGGTGAAGGTGAAATAGGGCTCGGCGTTGAACGACAGCGGGATCACGATCACGATCGGCGCGATCAGGAACACGAAGATCGCCGCGCAGATCGTCAGGTAGGTGTAATGCCAGGCCTTTTCGAGCGGGCTTGCGTAAGTGGGCAATGCCATGGGTTTCTCTCCTTAGCCAAGCTTCATCTTGTCGATCCCGACGAGGCGGTCGTAGATCCAGAAGAAAATGAGGACGATGGCGAGCAGCATCGCAGCCAGCGCGGCCGCGAGCGACCAGTTGAGCGATTTCTGCATGTGGAAGGCGATCATGTTCGAGATCATCTGGCCATCCGCGCCGCCGACGAGGGCGGGGGTGATGTAATAGCCCATCGCCAGGATGAACACGAGCAGCCCGCCCGCGCCGATCCCCGGGAGGGTTTGCGGCAGATAGACCCGGCGGAACGCCGTCCAGGAGGTCGCGCCGAGCGAGCGCGCCGCGCGGACATAGCTCGGCGGGATCGTCTTCATCACCGAATAGAGCGGCAGGATCGTGAAGGGCAACAAGATATGGGTCATCGCGATGATCGTGCCGGTCTCGTTATACATCATCTGGAGACGGCCATCCTCGCCGATGAGGCCGATCCAGACCAGGAGGTCGTTGACCACGCCCTGGCTTTGCAAGAGCACCATCCAGGCCGTCGTGCGCACCAGAAGCGAGGTCCAGAACGGCAGGAGCACGAGGATCATCAGCAGCATCGCCCGGTGCAGCGGCACCGCCGAGAGCAGGAAGGCGATCGGGAAGCCGAGCACGAGGCACAGGACCGTGATCTCGAGCGACATCTGGATCGTGCGCCAGAACAGCTTCTTGTAGACGCGCTGGTCTTCCTTCACCGGGATGATCTTGCCGGTCTCGTCATGGGTCAGGTCGAGCGCGGCGAGGTAGAAATCGAGCGTATAGGCCGAGGAGGCCGAGCGCATCGCGCGCCAGACGTTCGGGTCGGACCATTTCTTGTCGAGCGCGGCGACGCTGTCGGCATAGGGCGGCTCGAGCTTGTCGGCCTTGCGCGCCGAGGAGGTGAAGAGCGAGCGCGTGCCGGACACATCGTAGTTGATCCGGGTGCCGGCTTGCCCCGCGGTCTTTTGCTCGCGCATCAGCTTGAGATCGGCCGCGAGCGCCGCCCAGGCGCTCTCGTCGATCGCCGAGCCCTCGGGGTGCTCGGAGAACCACAGGCCGAGATTGGGCGCATTGGCCGAGAAGCTGTCATTGTGGAAGGACTGCACCAACATCTGGCCGATCGGAACGATGAAGGTCAGGAAGATGAACAGAAAGAGCGGTGCAACGAGCAAGAGCGCGCGCCGCCGGCGGACGGCCAGCGAAGCGGCCAGCGCCGCCTTGAGCGGCTTGCCGTCGGCTGTGGTGAGGGGGAGGGTTGCGTCAGTCATTCGGCTCACAGCAGATATGAGGGGACGGGCCGCGTGCAGGCAGCCTAGGAAAAAGGGCGCGCGAAGGTCTCGCGCGCCCTGCGGAAAGCTCGGATCAGCCGGCCAGCCAGGCGTTGAAGCGCTCGTTCAGCTCTGTGTCGTGGTCGACCCAGAACTCATAGGACGAGGGCAGCGCGTTGGTCAGGTTCTCGGCGGCGGTGGGCATGTAGGGGCCCATCTCGGTCTTGCCGTCCTCGAAGAGGCCGACGAGCGGGCCGGACGATTTGCGCGCCGGGCCGTAGGAGATGTATTTCGCCTGATCCGCGAGCGCCTGGGTGGTGGTCGCGAAGGTCAGATATTTGAGAGCGGCCTCGAGATGCGGCGCGCCTTTCGGGATGACGTAGCCGTCATATTCGTAGACCTGACCGTCGAAGATGGTCTGGAACGGTTTGCCTTCCGCCACGGCGGCGCCGAAGATCCGGCCGTTATAGGCGGTGGTCATCGCGACTTCGCCATCGGCGAGGAGCTGCGGCGGCTGCGCGCCGGCTTCCCACCACACGACCGAGTCCTTGATCGTATCGAGCTTCGCGAAGGCGCGGTCCACGCCTTCCGGGGTGCCGAGCGTTTCGTAGACCTGATCGGCGGGAACGCCGTCAGCCATCAGAGCCATCTCGAGGTTGACCTTGGCGCCTTTGCGCAGGCCACGCTTGCCCGGGAATTTCTCGAGGTTGAAGAAATCCGCGATGGTGGTCGGGGCTTCGCCGGTGAACTTGGTGGTGTCATAGGCGTAGACGGTCGAGAACACGATCGTCGCGACGAAGCAATCGGTAACGGCGCCGGGCAGGAAGTCGTCCATCGCCGGGGTGCCATCGGCGCCCGCTTCGAGGATGGCCGGGTCGATGGTTTCGAGCAGGCCTTCGTCGCACATGCGCACGCCGTCGGCATATTCGACGTCGACCACGTCATAGGAGACGTTGCCAGCCTCGACCTGCGCCTTCACCGGGGCGGCCGGGTTGTCGGCGGCTTCGGTCTTCACGGCAATGCCGGTGGCGGCGGTGAAGGGCTTGGCATAGGCCTCGACCTGGCTCTTCTCGTATTGGCCGCCCCAGGACAGGACGGTGATCTCTTCGGCCTGCGCCGCAACGGCGAAGCCGGCGGCGATCAGCGCGGTGCTGAGCATCAGTTTTTTCATTGGTTACTCCCAGTTGGTTTTATTGTGACTTTATGTCGTTGGGCCGGGCGGACAGGCCGCGCCGGCCAGAGACGAGGCGGCGCACCGGCTCCCCCGATCAGATCATGTCCAGCGCGCGGGCGTCCTGCGGATGCCAGCCGATGCGGACCTTCTCGCCGGGCACGAGCTTCGTCTGCCCCAGCGTGTTGCGCGATTTCATCACGAAATCCTCGGCCCCCGCAACCCGCATCCGGGTGCGGAAAATATCGCCCATGTAGATCACCTCGAGGACTTCCGCCTCGATCATATGGGCGCCCGGCGGCATCATCTCGGGCTTGAACTCCACCCGCTCGGGGCGGATCGAGACCAAGGTTTCCTGGCCGGGTTTGCGGATATTGACCGGCGTCGCGTCGATCAGCTCGCCGGTGCGCAGCCGCACGAGGCATTTGTCGTCGGAATATTCCTCGACGGTGCCCGGCAGCCTGTTGTTCTCGCCGATGAACTGCGCCACGAAGCTGTTTTTCGGCCGCTCATAGAGCTCGTCGGGCGGCGCGAGTTGCTGGATGCGGCCGTCGTTGAACACCGCGACGCGGTCCGACATGGTCAGCGCCTCGCCCTGGTCGTGGGTCACATAGACCACGGTGATCCCGAGCCGCTCATGCAGCGCCTTGATCTCGAATTGCATATGCTCGCGCAGCTGCTTGTCGAGCGCGCCGAGCGGTTCGTCCATCAGCACGAGCTCGGGGTCGAAGACCAGCGCCCGGGCCAGCGCGATCCGCTGTTGCTGACCGCCCGACATCTGGGCGGGGCGGCGGTTGGCGAACTTGCCCATCTGCACCATGTCGAGCGCGCGCATGACTTTCGCCTCGCGGTCCGATTTGCCGATGCCGCGCACTTCCAGCGGGAAGGCGAGGTTTTCGGCCACGGTCATATGGGGAAAGAGCGCGTAGTTCTGGAACACCATGCCGATGCCGCGCTTGTGGGGCGGCATGTCGTTGATGTTCTTCCCGCCCAGGCGGATCTCGCCATGGGTGGCGGTTTCGAACCCGGCCAGCATCATCAGGCAGGTGGTCTTGCCCGACCCCGAGGGCCCGAGCATGGTGAGAAACTCGCCCTTGCCAATCGAAAGGTTCAGGTCTTTCACGACCAGCGTTTCGCCGTCGTAGCTCTTCTGAACATGGTCAAAAACGACGAATCCATCGTCGGTCACAGCAGTATTCAAGTCGGGCTCCCCGTCGGATTTATTTGTTCGTTAGCTCCCGTGGGGCCAACTAAATCGAGGATTTACACAGATTTCAACCCGCAAATCCCGCTTTCTTGCCCGGCCGCGAGGCGCCCACCGTTTCGGTTACAAAACCGTCAAAATGCGTCATCTGTCGTGCGATGCGCGACCAGTTTGCGCATGCAGCATGATCAATCTGTTTGCGCTGCAAAACTGCGCAGGCGCGCGGGCCATAGAGGGTTTCGGGGGAGGTAGCGCCGAACACCGCCCCGGCAAGGCGTGGCAGGGCGCGAATCAACCCGAATCGGGCGGCGGGGCTGAGCGCGGCGATCGCGTCGCGGCCCGGCCAGAAGCTCTCCGCCCAGAGCCCCTCGGCCCGGATCAGCGCATGGCGGGGCAACAGGATATGGTGGTAGGTGCAGCCCCGCGCCCCCCGCATCCAGCGCGCGCCGCCCCAGCGCGTATCGGCCAGATGCGCCGCCCGGCCAAGCGCCCCCCCGGCCCCGACCGGCAGCCACAGCCCATGCTGCGCCGACACCCGCAGCGCGCGCGCATTGCCCAAAGCCCCCGCCCGAAGCTCGATCGGACGAAGGCGCGGGGAGATGGTCATTTCCGCAGCACTGACCCGGCGCGTGCCGGCCCAGAGCACCGGCAGCGGCGGCCCGTCGCGGCAGGAGACGAGATCGCCCGGGCGCAGGAGCTCCACCTCGATCTCGCCGCGCGGGGTGGCGATCCGGGTGCCGGTGACGAAACAGGGGATCCCCATCGCATGCAGCGTGCCGGTGGAAGCGATCTGCGCGGGCGCGACCCCGATCAGCGTCAGCGACTCGCCGCCGGGGAAGCTGAGAACGGCATTGCCGGTGCCGTCGTCGCTCACGCTCACATCCCAGACATTGACCGGGTTGCCCAGCGCATCGGTCAGGTCGCTGACATCGATCTGGTCGGTGGTGAACCCCGCCCCGCTGTCGGTCATGTCGAAATCGAGGATCAGATCGTCGCCGTCGAGATCGGCGAGCACGAAATGATCGGCGCCCGCGCCCCCCGAGAGCGTGTCATTGCCGGTGCCGCCGATCAGCGTATCGTTGCCCAGCCCCGCGATCAGCGAGTCGTTCTCCGCGCCGCCAGCGATGGAATCGTTGCCGTCGCCGCCGTCGATCGTGTCGGCCCCCGCGCCGCCGGTGACCGTATCGGCGCCCGCGCCGGCGGTGATGCTGTCATTGCCGGTGCCGCCGTCGATCAGGTTGTTGCCGGCGCCCGCGGCGATCGTATCGTTGCCGGCATCGCCCGAGAGCGTGTCATTGCCGTTCGTCGTCGAGCCGGTGATGCTGTCATCGCCATCGCCGCCCGAGATCGAATTGGCGCCCGAGCCGGCGAGGATCGTGTCATTGCCGAGCCCGCCCGCGATCGTGTCATTGCCCGAGCCGCCGTCGATCCAATCCGCGCCCGCGCCGCCGTCGAGGGAATCGCTGTCCGCGCCGCCCTCGATCGTATCGGCCCCCGAGCCGCCGAGGATCGTGTCATTGCCGATATCGCCGCCGAGGTAGACGCCCGAGGTATCGGCGGTGGCGTTGATCAGGTCGGCGTAATTGGTGCCCTCGATCGATTCGATATCGGTGAAGGTGATCGTGTTGGCGCCATTGGTGACGGTGCCGGCCTCATCGCCGGTGAACACCACCGTGACCCCGCTCGAGAGCGCCGCGAGGTCGATCGAATCGTCGTCCTGGGTGGTGCCGGCGCCCGAGCCGCCGAAGATCGTATCGGTGCCGAACCCGTCCTGGACGACGAAGAGATCCTTGTCGGCGCCGCCGTCGAGGTAATCATTGCCGGTGCCGCCCGAGATCGTGTCGAGCCCGTCGCCGCCCAGGATCGAATCGGCGCCCGCGCCGCCCGAGAGCGAATCATTGCCCGCCTCGCCCAAGATCGTGTCGGCATAGGCCGAGCCGACGACCGTATCGTTGCCGCCATCGGCGGTGATCGAGACGGCCGAACCCGCCGAAGCCGCGTTGAAACTGTCGGCGTAGGTGGTGCCGTTGACCTGCTCGATTTCCCAAAAAGAGGTGGTCGCGCCGCCCGCGAGCGTGATCGTGCCGCTCTCGAAGCCGGTCCAGGTGACGGTCGCGGCGCCGGTCGAGTTGCTCAGCTCGATCGTGTCCCAATCGCTGCCGCCCTCGCCGCCATAGATCGAGCTCGCCCCCGAGAGCGTGTCGAGCAGGAAGGTA
This sequence comes from Rhodobacter xanthinilyticus, assembly GCF_001856665.1. Classification (NCBI taxonomy): domain Bacteria; kingdom Pseudomonadati; phylum Pseudomonadota; class Alphaproteobacteria; order Rhodobacterales; genus Rhodobacter; species Rhodobacter xanthinilyticus. The sequence goes on from NZ_CP017781.1 coordinate 2,636,517, forward strand.
TCGCGGTCGTCGCCGCCATGCAGTTGGTTCGTGCCCGCGCCGCCCGAGAGCGTGTCATTGCCCGCCGCGCCTTGCAGCGTGTCATTGCCATCGCCGCCATAGATGAGGTCGTTGCCCGCCCCCGCCCAGACGGTATCGGCCCCTGCCCCGCCGTAGATCGTATCGTCGCCCGAGCCGCCGGTGATCGTGTCATTGCCCGCCGCGCCATCGAGCCACAGCCCCGAGCCATCGGCGGCGGCGGTGATGGAATCGGCCTGCGCCGAGCCGAGCACCGCCTCGATATTGTCGAAGACGACAGTGCTGCCATTGCCCGAGGCGGTGCCGTCTTCCCAATCGGTGAAGGTGACGGTGACGCCCGAGGCGGTCACATAGGTGAAATCGAGCCAGTCTTCATCGGTGCCGGTGGTGACGGTCAAGCCGCCATAGACGGTATCGGCGCCCCAGCCGTCCTCGAAATAGAAATGGTCGCCATCGGCATCGCCATAGAGGACATCGGTGCCGATATTGCCCGCCAGATAATCCACGCCGTCGCCGCCGTAGATCGTGTCATTGTCCATCCCGCCCAGGATGATATCGGTGCCGGCGCCGCCATAGATCAGGTCGGTGCCGGCCTCGCCATAGATCTGATCATTGCCGGCATCGCCGTTGATCGTATCGGCCCCGTCGCCGCCGTAGATCGTATCGGCGCCATCGCCGCCCGAGATCGAGTCATTGCCCGCCCCGCCCGAGATCCAGTCATTGCCGGTGCCGCCAAGGAGCGTGTCATTGCCGTTCTCGCCCGAGATCGAGTCATTATCCGCGCCGCCGTCGACATAATCATTGCCGTCGCCCGACCAGATCGAGTCGTTGCCGGCCTCGCCATAGAGGACGGCATTGTAGGAATAGGAGGAGCCCGAGAAATCGTCGATGACATCATCGCCCGCCCCGCCATAGACGGTATCGCCCACGGTCGAGGTGGCGCCGCCGGACCCGAAGATGATCGTGTCATTGCCGTCGCCGCCCGAGATGTAATCGGCGCCCGCGCCCGCATCGATCGAGTCATTACCGGCGCCGGCGAGGATCGAATCGGCATAGATGCCGCCGCGGATGGTGTTGGCGAGATCGGGGTCGAATGTCGCCGCCGCGATGGTGGTATAGGCGGGCTGGTTGAGGGAGTTGACGTCAGCGGTCTGGGTGACCTGATAGGTGACCCCGGGGATCAGCGGCTGGGTGGTGATCTCGCCGACCACGGTGCCGCCGATCTCGAGGATATACATCGTGATCGTGGAGCCGTCGGGCGCGGTGAAATCGACCGCGCTCTCGATATAGGCGCGGCCGGAATAGAGCGTGGTGCCCAGCGCATCGGTGACGACGAGGCTCTGGTTGCTGTCATCGCCGAGTTCGTTGAAGAGCGCATCGCCCGCGATCGAGCTGTCATCATCGGTGAAGTTGAAATGGCGAACGTCGACGGTGGCGTCCCAGGTCGGGTCGAGCATGAACTGGGTGCCGACGTTGAGCGTCGAGCCGCCGCCTGCAATCAGCAGGTCGCCCCCCCAATAGCCTGTCAAATTGTAGGTCGCCATGACCCCAAGCCCCACCGCGGACAGAAATCCGCCTTTTCACCTGGGCTCAAACTTGGCGGGCAATCCCCAAAATGCGGTTAATTTCGGCCGATGGTTACGCGGATTTTGTTTTGATTCAGAATGAATCCCGGCCGGCGCCGCAGAGCCAGGGCCCGAAAACGACAAAGCCCGGACTTGCGTCCGGGCTTCGGCTTCAGGCCAGTGGTGCGGTTGAGAAGACTCGAACTTCCACGGGAGTTACCCCACAGCGACCTCAACGCTGCGCGTCTACCAATTCCGCCACAACCGCACGCTCTGGCTTGGTGAGGGGCGATTTAGCCGAGGCTTTCGGGAATGAAAAGCGGAATTTTCGCCTTTGCGAAAACTTTTTTCGCCCCGCCCCGCCCGGCCCGCGCGAAACCCCAATGAACACGGGACGGCGCTTCCCTTGGGCGCGCCGATCTCCTAAGTCGGAGGGGAGAGAAGGAGGCGCAAATGGTCGAATGGATACACTCCGACGGGCGCGTGCCCTACCCCGAGGCGCTGGCCTTCATGGAGGCACGAGTCGCGGCGATTTCGGCGGGCGAGGCCGATGAGGCGATCTGGCTGCTCGAGCACCCGCCGCTTTATACCGCCGGCACCTCGGCGCGGATCGAGGATCTGGTCGAGCCCGACCGCTTCCCGGTCTACGAGGCGGGGCGCGGGGGGCAATATACCTACCACGGCCCCGGCCAGCGCGTCGTCTATGTCATGCTCGATCTCAACAAGCGCGGCCGCGACGTGCGCTGTTTCGTGCGCCGGCTCGAGCAATGGGTGATCGCGACGCTGGCGAGTTTCAACGTCAAGGGCGAGATCCGCGACGGGCGGGTGGGCGTCTGGGTGACGCGCCCCGACCGCGCGCCGGGCCCGGATGGCGCCCCCGCCGAGGACAAGATCGCCGCGATCGGCATCAAGCTGCGCCGCTGGGTGAGCTTTCACGGCATCTCGATCAATGTCGAACCCGATCTGAGCCATTTCGGGGGAATCGTGCCTTGCGGGATTCGCGATCACGGGGTGACGAGCCTCGTCGATCTCGGGCTGCCGGTGACGATGGACGACCTCGATGCGGTGCTTCGACAAAAATTTGAAGAGATATTCGACGAAGGTAGCGCCATCAGCTGCCCGGCCGCGCAAGAAAGTTCTAACGCGACCTTTTGACCCGTGGTATGACCACCGGGCATGGCTTAATAGCCGCTAACCCCCGGCTCGCCCGGGCCGCCCTAGAGATTTAAGGAAGACGCGATGAAGATCAGCCTCTACGCCACGCTCGCCGCTCTCGTGCTTGCTACCCCGTCCTTCGCCGGGGATGTCGCCGCCGGCGAGAAACTCTTCACCAAATGCAAGGCCTGCCACTCGATCATCGCCGATGACGGCACCGCGATCGTGAAGGGCGGCAAGGTCGGCCCGAACCTCTACGGCATCGTCGGCCGTCCGGCGGCTTCGGAAGAGGGCTTCAAATATGGCGACGGCATCATGGCCGCGGCCGCGGCTGGCCTCGTCTGGGACGAAGCGCTGATCACCGAATATGTCGTCGACCCGACCAAGTTCATCGACACCCACGGCGGCGAAGGCAAATCGAAGATGACCTTCAAGCTCGCCAAGGGCGGCGAAGACGTGGCGGCCTATCTCGCCTCGGTCAAGAAATAATCCTCCGCGATTGCGGTAGAAAACCCGGCCGGAGCCACTCCGGCCGGGTTTTTCATGGCCGGGCGCGGAGGGGGCGCTGCCCCCCGGCCTGCGGCCGCCCCCCGGGATATTTGCACATCGTTGAAACGGCATGAAAAAAGGGGCCGAAGCCCCTTTGATCGGCGGCGCGAACGGCGGCCTCAGCCGAGCTTGTCCTTGACCATCGGGCCGACGGCGCCAAAATCCATCTGGCCGGTGTATTTCGCCTTCAGCTCGGCCATGACGCGGCCCATGTCGCGGATCGAGCTCGCGCCGACCTTGGCGATCGCGGCGTCGACGGCGGCGGAGACCTCCTCGGGCGCGAGCTGGCGCGGCAGGAATTCCTCAATCACCTTGACCTCGCCGAGTTCCTTCTCCGCGAGTTCGAGCCGCCCGCCCTCTTCATAGGCGCGCGCCGATTCCTGGCGCTGTTTGACCATCTTGCCCATGATCGCGAGCACCTCGGCATCGCCCACCGAGGCCCCGTCGCCCGAGCTGCGCAGCGCGATTTCGCGGTCCTTGATCGCGGCATTGATCAGCCGCAGCGTCGAAAGCCGGTCTTGTTCCTTGGCTTTCATCGCGTCCTTGAGCGCCATGGCAATCCGCTCGCGCATCTCCATGAGATCTTCCTCATTATCCCTCAGACCGCCAGAATAGCCGCAACCGCCCCCCGGCACAATAGCGCCAAGCCATTGAAATAAAAGGATAACAGGAATATCCATTCCCCCCTTGACCGCGCCCGCCTCCCCCCGTAGGTTCCAGCAGATTTTGCCCCGGGGAGTCGCGCCATGCCTGCAAGCCACCAGTCATCGGAAAAACCCACCGCGCTGATCGCGCTGGCGGATGGGCAGCTGTTTTACGGCCGCGGGTTCGGCGCCACCGGCGAGACGGTCGCCGAGCTTGTCTTCAACACCGCGATGACCGGCTATCAGGAGATCATGACCGATCCCTCCTATGCCGGGCAGATCGTGACCTTCACCTTCCCCCATGTCGGCAATGTCGGCGTGACCCCCGAGGATGACGAGACGGCCGAGCCGGTCGCCGCCGGCCTCGTGGTCAAATGGGATCCGACCGAGCCCTCGAACTGGCGCGCGGCGGAGGATCTCGTGGGCTGGCTCGCGAAGCGCGGCCGGATCGGCGTGGGCGGGGTCGATACCCGCCGGCTGACCCGTGCGATCCGTCAGCAAGGCGCGCCGCATGTCGCCATTGCGCACAACCCCGACGGCGTGTTCGACATCGAGGCGCTGGTCCAGAAGGCGCGGGACTGGAAAGGGCTCGTCGGGCTCGACCTGGCCAAGGACGTGACCTGCGCGCAGAGCTATCAGTGGAATGAGATGCGCTGGGCTTGGCCCGAGGGTTATGCCAAGCGCAGCGAGCCGGGCCTCAAAGTGGTTGCGGTCGACTTTGGCGCGAAACGCAACATCTTGCGGTGCCTTGCCTCGGCGGGCTGCGATGTGACGGTGCTGCCGGCGACCGCGACGGCCGAGGAGGTGCTCGCGCTGAACCCCGATGGCGTGTTCCTCTCGAACGGCCCGGGCGACCCGGCCGCGACGGGGGCCTATGCCGTGCCGATGATCAAGGGCGTGCTCGAGACCGAGCTGCCGGTCTTCGGGATCTGCCTCGGGCATCAGATGCTGGCGCTGGCGCTCGGCGCCAAGACCATCAAGATGAACCACGGCCACCATGGCGCGAACCACCCGGTCAAGGATCTGACCACCGGCAAGGTCGAGATCACCTCGATGAACCACGGCTTCGCGGTCGATGCCCAGACCCTGCCCGCCGGCGTCGCCGAGACCCATGTCTCGCTCTTCGACGGCTCGAACTGCGGTATCGCGATGGAGAATCGGCCGGTGTTCTCGGTGCAATATCACCCCGAGGCGAGCCCCGGCCCGCAGGACAGCTACTATCTTTTCGAGCGGTTCGCCGAGGCGATGCGCGCGCGTCGCAGCGCCTAAGCCCCTGAAATCAAAGCCTGCCCAAATGGCCTCGCGGAAAAGCCTCCGCGGGGCCATTTTCCGTTAACGGCCCATTAACCAAACCCCGCGAGAGTGGTCGACGGGACAGGTATCGGTTTTGGGGACCGAGATGACGAATATGGCACAGCTGCGGCTCGTGTCGGAGCCGCCGGCCGTTCAGCCGCGCGCGCTTTCCGAGCTCGAACAGTCAGGCGCCGCGCGGCTCGCGGCTCAGCCCGCGCAGGAGGCCCCTGCGGCGGAGGCGGCGCGCCCGCGGCGCACGCCGCTCGGCCAGATCCTGCTCGAGATGGGCGCGGTGGCGCCGGGCGATCTGCTCAAGGCGCTGGCGCTGCGCAACCGTCAGGATGTGCGGCTGGGCGATATTCTGCTGACCCATGGCTGGGTGACCGAGGCCGATCTGATGGCGGCGCTCGCCCGGCAGTGGAAGGCGGCGGTTGTCGACCTGCTCGCCGAGCGCCCCGACCCGCGGATGATCGATGCGATCGGCCCGGAGCTGTGCCTCAAGGAGGCGATGGTGCCCTGGCGCCGGATCGGCGCGACGACCGTCATCGCCACCGCCCGCCCGGAGGAATTCGCCCGCCTTGTCAAGAGCTTGCCGGAGGCCTACGGGCCCTACCGGATGGTTCTCGCGCCGGAATATGATGTCCACCAGAGCCTGCTCGCCCGCCGTCAGACCGCGCTGATCCGCCGAGCCGAGGCCAAGGTCGACCCGGAGCAAAGCTGCCGCACCCGCAACGAAAAGCTCGCCTCGCGGATCGCCTTTGGCGTGATCGCAACCGCCGTTCTCGGCCTCATCGTCGCGCCGGTCGTGGTGTTTGCGGTGCTGTTCGGCTGGGCGATGCTGACGCTTTTGGCGACGATGGGGCTCAAACTCGCCGCCTGGATCACCGAAATGCGCGCGCAGGCGCGGCTCAGACGCGCCCCCGACGCCCCGCCGCCGGTGCCCGCGCGCCTGCCGATCATCTCGATCATGGTGCCGCTCTTCAAGGAGCGCGACATCGCCACGCGGCTCGTCTCCCGGCTGGGCCGGCTGAACTACCCGCGCGAACTCCTCGACATCCTGCTCGTCGTCGAGGAGGACGATTTCACCACCCGCGAGGCGCTCTCAGGCGCCGAGCTGCCGCGCTGGATCCGGGTCGTGACCGTCCCTGACGGCCCGATCAAGACCAAGCCACGCGCGCTGAACTATGCGCTGAACTTCTGCCGCGGCTCGATCATCGGGGTCTATGACGCCGAGGACATGCCCGAGCCCGAACAGCTCCATATCGTCGTGCGCCGCTTTGCCCAGAGCAGGCCGGATGTCGCCTGCCTGCAAGGCATTCTCGATTACTACAACCCGCGCACCAACTGGCTCGCGCGCTGCTTCACGGTCGAATATGCGGCCTGGTTCCGCGCCATGCTGCCGGGGCTGGCGCGGATGGGCCTCGTCGTGCCGCTCGGCGGCACCACGCTCTTCTTCCTGCGCGAGCCGCTCGAGAAACTCGGCGGCTGGGATGCCCATAACGTCACCGAGGACGCCGATCTCGGCATCCGCCTCGCCCGCCAGGGCTACCGCACCGAACTGATCCCCGCGGTGACCCATGAGGAGGCGAACTGCCGCGCGCTGCCCTGGGTCAAGCAACGCTCGCGCTGGCTGAAGGGCTATGCGATGACTTGGGCCGTGCATATGCGCAACCCCGCCCGGCTCTGGCGCGATCTCGGCGCCTGGCGGTTCTTCGGCGTGCAGGTGCTGATCTTCGGCGCGCTCTCGCAATATCTGCTCGCGCCGGTGCTCTGGAGCTTCTGGCTGATCCCCTTCGGGATCTGGCACCCGGTCGAGGCGATCATGTCGCGCGAGCTCGAATATGTGCTCCTTGGCACCTTCGTGCTGACCGAGCTGATCAATATCACCGTCGGCGCCTGGGCGGTGCGCGGCCCCGAGCATCGCCACCTGATCCCCTGGGTGCCGACGCTGCATTTCTACTTCCCGCTCGGCGCGCTGGCGGGCTGGAAGGGCATCTATGAGGTGATCGTGAAGCCGTTTTACTGGGACAAGACCACCCATGGCGTCTTCGACACGCTGCACCATGTCATGCCCGGCGCACGCTCCGACCTCGTCCCCGCGATCGCGGCCGCGGGAAAGATGGCGCCGGTCGAGACCCGCACGCCGCTCGCCCCGCTCATCGACTGAGCCTCAGCGCGGCACGCGCCCGGCCCCCGCATCGAGCTTCAGCCGCGTCTCGAAGGCCTTGGAAATATGAACCTTCAGCGCCGCGGCGGCCGCCCCCTCGTCGCCGGCCTCGATCGCATCGACGATCGCCTGATGCTCCGCCAGCGCCGTCTCCCCCCGCCCCTGCGCGGCCAGAGAGGTCGTCGCGACGAGCGCCATCGAGCGGTGCACGAGGTCAAGCTGCTGCACGAGATAGCGGTTGTGCGAGGCGAGATGGATCTGCCGGTGGAAGCGCTTGTTGGCGCGGGCGAGCGCCACCGGGTCGTCGAGATAGTTGCGGTCTTCCTCGACCATCTCCTGCAACACCCGCACCTCCTCGGGCGCGGCATGTTTGGCCGCCAGCGCCGCCGCCAGCGCCTCGAGCTCGGCGCGCACGACGTAAAGCTCGGCCAGCTGGTTGTGATCGAGCGAGGCCACGATCAGCGAGCGCCCGTCGCGCGCGAGCATGCTTTGCGTCTCGAGCCGCTGCAGCGCCTCGCGCACCGGCGTGCGCGACACCCCGAAGCGCTCCGCCAGCTCGGATTCGACCAACCGATCGCCCGGGCGATAGACCCCGTTGTCGATCGCCTCGAGGATCAGCGTGTAAGCGTCTTTCTGCATTGCTTTTTCTCCCGGTCGAGGCCGAGACCCTAGACCTGCCTCGCGCCCCTGACAAGCCGACTTTCGTCGCCCCGATTGCACCCGCCCCGCGCCCAAGCTAGGCTCGCGCGATGGATACGCCCCCCCCCCTCGCCGATTTCGGCCATGTCACCGATTGGGTCTTCGACCTCGACAACACCCTCTACCCGCCCCAGGTTTGCCTCTTCCCGCAGATCGAGGCCCGTATGACCGCCTATGTGATGCGCGCGCTCAAGGTCGAACGCGCCGAGGCCGATCATCTGCGCAACCATTACTGGCAGCTCTACGGCACCACGCTCGCCGGGCTGATGCATGAACACGGGCTTGATCCGGGCCCCTATCTCATTGATGTGCATGACGTTTCCATGGCGGCCCTGCGCCCGGACCCGGATCTGCGCGCCGAGATCTCGGCCCTGCCCGGGCGCAAGATCGTCTACACGAACGGCTCCGCCCCCTATGCCGAGCGCGTCCTCGACGCCCGCGGCCTGAGCGGCCTTTTCGACGGGATTTTCGGCGTCGAACATGCCGATTACCACCCCAAGCCGCAGCCCCGCGCCTTCGAGACGGTCTTCGCCCGCGCCGCCATCACCCCCGCCCGCGCCGCGATGTTCGAAGATGATCCGCGCAACCTCGTCGCGCCGCGCGCAATGGGCATGCGCACCGTCCATGTCGCCCCCGAGCCCGCCCCGGCCCCGCAGATCGAGTATCACACCGCCGACCTCACCGGCTTTCTGCGCGCGCTGCGGCATGCCCGTCACACCCCCCGAAATCCGTGAGGCCGCGCAAATAACGGGTTTTCCTGAAAGGAACCGGACGTTAAGAACGCCTCGATAGTCTGGGAGACTAACAGGGGAGATTCCACCATGGCCGCAGCCGACCATCACGACATCCATGAAAACCTCGTCAACTACCACAAGAACCAGATCAAGCCGATCTACATGTACCTGCTCGCGGCGCTGATCCTCGTCGTCGTCGGCGGGATGATCGCGACCATGGGCCTTGGCGGGCTGATCCTCGCGGGGGTCGGCGCGACCTGGGTGATCCTCGCTTTCCTCGTGCTGCTGACCTACGGCAGCTGAGCCTGCGACGGCGCGGCACTGGTCTTCCGCGCGGGCGCCGCTAATATGGCGCCCGAATGGAGGGCCCGATGCCAGACCAGTTGCTCAAAACCGATATCCTGATCTCCGGCGGCGGCGTCGCCGGTTTGACCGCGGCCGCCGCCTTCGGCGCGGCGGGCTTCACCACGATCTGCGTGGATCCGACCCCCCCCGTCACCTCGGAAAGCGACCCGGGCGCGGATATGCGCACCACCGCCTTCCTGCACCCCTCGCGCGGCGTGCTGGAAAGCTCGGGGCTCTGGGCGCGCCTCGCCCCCTATGCCGCCCCGCTCCAGATCATGCGGATCATCGATGCGGGCGGCGCCGAGCCGGTCGCGCGACTGACGCGCGATTTCAACGCGGCTGAAATCTCCGACGAGCCCTTCGGCTGGAACCTGCCCAACTGGCTCCTGCGGCGCGAAATGGTCGCACGCCTCGCCGAGATCCCGCTCGTCGATTTCCGCCCCGGCGTCGCCACCACCGGCCTGATCACCCGCGACAGCGGCGCCGAAGTCGCGCTCTCGGATGGCTCGCGCGTGCAGGCCCGGCTCGTCGTGGCCGCCGACGGACGCAACTCCTTCATCCGTGAAGCCGCTGGGATCGACGTGAAAACAACGCGTTACGGGCAAAAGGCGCTGGCCTTCGCGGTCACCCACCCGAAACCGCATGAGAATGTCTCGACCGAGATCCACCGCTCGGGCGGGCCCTTCACGCTGATCCCGCTGCCCGATCGCGACGGGCAGCACAGCTCGGCGATCGTCTGGATGGAGCGCGGCGCCGAGGCAGAACGCCTCGCCGCGCTGCCGGTGGCCGAGTTCGAAGCCGAGATGAACGCGCGCTCGACCGGGCTTCTGGGCCCGCTCTCCCTCGTCACCCGCCGCTCGGTCTGGCCGATGATGACCCAGATCGCCGAGCGCTTCACCGCGCAACGCGTCGCGCTGATCGCCGAGGCCGCCCATGTGATCCCGCCGATCGGGGCGCAGGGCCTGAACATGTCGCTCGCCGATCTGACCTGCCTCTTGCGCCTGTGCGAGAAAGACCCCGCCCATATCGGCGAGGCGCCGATGCTCGCGGCCTACAACCGGCGCCGCTGGCCCGAGGTGAAGGCGCGCGAGGTCGGCATCGACCTGCTCAACCGCGCCTCGATGATGGCACCGCGACCGCTGCGTGACCTGCGCGCGGGCGTGCTCGGCGCGCTTTACTCGCTCAAGCCGGTGCGCAAGACGCTCATGAAGGCCGGTCTCGGCGTGCGTTGACCGCGCCGGGGGCGCTGCCCCCGGACCCCCGGGATATTTGAAGCAAGGCGAAAGGAGATCCCTTCATCTTGCCATAAATATCTCGGGGTGAGCCCCGCAGGGGCGAGGGGCAGCGCCCCTTTCAGACGCTGACGACCTCGCGCAAGGCCTCGCGGGTGAGCGTTGCCTTGGTGCCCTCCATGGCCACCGCACCGCGTTTGAGAACATAAAACCGGTCGCCGAGCGCATGGGCGAAATCGAAATATTGCTCGACGAGGACGATCGCCATATCGCCCTTGTCGCGCAGATATTCGATCACGCGGCCGATCTGCTGGATGATATTGGGCTGGATCCCCTCGGTCGGTTCGTCGAGGAGCAGCAGCTTCGGCTTGGTCAGCATCGCGCGCGCAATGGCGAGTTGCTGTTGCTGGCCACCCGACAGATCGCCGCCGCGGCGATGCAGGAACTCCTTCAAAATCGGAAACAATTCATAGATCTCATCGGGGATGAAATGCTCCGAACGCGGCAAGCAGGCGAAGGCGGTCTCCATGTTTTCCCGCACGGTGAGCAGCGGAAAGATCATCCGCCCCTGCGGCACATAGCCGACCCCGCGCCGCGCCATCGCCTGCGGCGGCACCCGGCCGACTGACGCGCCATCGAGCACAAGCTCGCCCCCCGAGCGCGGATGGGTGCCCGAGATCGCCTTCAGAAGCGAGGTCTTGCCGACGCCATTGGTGCCCATGATGCAGGTCACCTCACCCGCGCGCGCCTCCATATCGATGCCATGGAGGATCTGCGACCCGCCATAATGGAGCGTAAGACCTTTTGTTTGCAGCATTTTCAGCGCCCCAGATAAACTTCGATAACCTGCCGGTTGGCGGTGACATGGTCGAGCGAGCCCTCGGCCAGCACCGAGCCCTCATGCAGCACGGTGACCTTGCAGCCAAGGCGGCGCACGAAGTCCATGTCATGCTCGACCACCACCACCGCGCGGGTTTTCGCGAGCTCGACGAGCAGCGCCGTGGTCTGTTCGCGCTCGGCGAGCGTCATGCCGGCGGCGGGTTCATCGACGAGGAGCAGCTTCGGCTCCTGCGCGAGCAACATGCCGATCTCGAGCCATTGTTTCTGCCCGTGCGACAGTTCCCCGGATTTCCGCGCGAGCTGATCGCCGAGGCCGACCTGGCTCGCCAGCGCCTCGACCTTGAAATGATCGCCCCGCGAGGGCCGCCAGAAGAGCACCGACCACGGGCCGCGATCGGCCCTGAGCGCCATCATCAGGTTCTCGGCGACCGATTGATCCTCGAAGACGGTGGGGCGCTGGAACTTGCGGCCGATGCCGATCCGGGCGATCTGCGCCTCGTTCATGCGCAGCAGATTTTGCGATTTCTCGCCCCAGAGCACGCGGCCCTCATCGGGTTTGGTCTTGCCGGTGACGATATCCATGAAGGTCGTCTTGCCGGCGCCATTGGGCCCGATGATCGCGCGCAGCTCGGCCTCGCCGATCGAGAAGGACAGGTTGTTGATCGCGCGGAACCCGTCGAAGGTGACGGAAACGCCCGAAACTTCAAGAAGTTGGCTCATTCTACCGCCTCCTCTTCGCGCAGGCTGCCTTCGCTTGGGCCGAGCGGTGTGCCGCCGCGTTTGGGCGGGCGCAGGCCCTCGAAAAGATCGACGAGCCCTGCCAGCCCCTTCGGCGCGAACAGCGTGACCAGCACGAAGCTCAGCCCCAAGAGCACCGACCACCAATCGACCCATTTGACGGTGTAGAAGCCGAGCGGCAGGTCCGGCGCGCGCCCGCCGGTGAACCAGGTCGAGACGAGCGACACGAAAGCCGCGCCCACCACCGCGCCATAGATCCGCCCGCGCCCACCGATCGCGACCCAGACCGCGAGATAGATCGAAGCGATCGGCGCGATCTCGGCGGGGTTGATGATGCCGGCCTGCGGGTAATAGAGCGCGCCCGCGATCGCGGCGATGACCGCGGTCAGGGTGAAGACAAAGAGTTTATAGGTTTCAACGGAGTAGCCAAGGAACCTCACGCGCGCCTCATCATCGCGGATGCCGCGGATCACCGAGCCGAACTTGCCCGAGACGACGAAGGCCACCGCCAGATAGCCCAGCGCCAGCGCGCCCGCCGAGGCCCAGAGGAACCACACCGAGACCGCATCCTGGCCCGCGGCCTCGAGACCGGGGATGTTTTGCAGCCCCGAGAGCCCGTTGTTGCCGCGCAGGCCGGAGTCGTTCTGGAAGAGGTAGAGCGAGAGCGCGAGCGTCATCGCCTGGGTCAGGATCGAGAGATACACCCCCGTCACCCGCGACTTGAACGCGAACCAGCCGAAGAGAAACGCGAGCACCCCGGGCACCAGCACCACCAGCAGAAGCTGCATCGGCAGCGAGCCCGCGAAGCTCCACACCAGCGGCAGATCGGAGGAGCCCACGACCCCGAAAATCTGCGTCGCGATCGCGTCTTGCAGCTCCTGCGGCGTCATCGGCAGCACGCCCGCGGCCGAGGAGAGCACGATCTCGCGGGTGCGCGCATACATCAGCCACATGCCGACCATATAGCCGCCAAGCCCGAAAAACGCGAAATGGCCGAGCGAGAGGATGCCGGTATAGCCCCAGATCAGATCCATCGCGATCGCGATCAGACACAGGCACAGCGTCTTGCCCAGCGTCTTGACCATCGAGGTCGAGATCACGCCCGAGCCATAGGCCTCGGAGAGGAAGGTCACGCCGAGCGTGACCACCGCCAGCACCAGAAGGAAGGTCAGAACCGAGGGGTTCTTGGCGAGAAAGCCGGGTTTCATGGATCAATCCCCCGCCGCGCGGCCCTTGAGCGCGATGATCCCGCGCGGCCGGAACTGGATGAAAACAATGATGAACAGGATCATGTAGGTCTGGGCGGCGAGCGTATTCGAGGGGTTGAGCCACTCGATGCCCTTTTGCAGCGTGCCGATCAGCCCGGCGCCCGCGAGCGTGCCCCAGATGTTGCCGACGCCGCCGACCACGACGGTCATGAAGCTCTGCACGATGTAATCGGCGCCGAGCTCGGAGGTGACCTTGGCGAAGAGCCCGATCGCGACGCCCGCAACCCCGGCGATGCCCGAGCCGAGCCCGAAGGTAAGCATGTTGATGCGGTCCGGGTTGATGCCCATCGAGGCCGCCATCGAGGGGTTTTGCGTCACCGCGCGGACCTCGAGCCCGAGCCGGGTGCGCTTCATCACGAAGAGAAAAACCCCAAGGAAAACAAGCGCAAGGACGAAGATCGCGATGCGGATATAGGAGATCGAGACGACATCGTTGAGCGCCCAGGCGCCGTCAAGCCAGGGCGGCGAGGTGAGCGGGCGGGCCTGGGTGCCGAAGATGTTCTTGAAGATCTGTTGCAGCGCGATCGAGATCCCGAAGGTCGCGAGCAACGTCTCGAGCGGGCGTTTGTAGAGATGGCGGATCACCAGCCTCTCCATCGCGACGCCGGCGGCGAAGGTCACCAGGAAGGCGAGCGGCAGCGCGACCAGGATCGAGATCGTGTAGTCGGAGATATATTGCTGCACAACATAGCCGGTATAGGCGCCCAGGGTGATGAACTCGCCATGCGCCATGTTGATCACCCCCATCACCCCGAAGGTGATCGCGAGGCCGATCGCGGCGAGGAAGTAGATCGAGGCGAGCGAGAGCGCGTCGAGGCCGAGATCGGCGGCCTGCATCGCATCGACCTTGAGGGTGATGCGCTTGAGCGCGGCGGCGGCGGCGGTGGTGACGGCGCGGTCGGGCTCGGCGTAGAGATCGGCGTAGCGATGCGCGGCGACCGCGGCGGCAACCTCGTCATCGGTCGCGGCGGCGGGCACTGTGCCCGCGGCCTCGAGCGCGGTATAGGCCGCATCGCGCCGCGCGGGGTCGGCGAGCTCGGCCAGCGCAACCCCGCCCACCGAGCCCTCGACCACATGCGCCTCGAGCGCCGCGCGCAGCTCGGCCCGCGTCAGCCGCGCGGGCGCAAGCCCTTGATCGACCAGCAATTGATAGGCTTCATCGGCGGAAATCTCGCGCCCGGGCCGCAGGGTTTGCGCGACATTGCCCTCCGGCGCGGCGGCGAAAGCCTTGCGCGTCGTGGCCACCAAGGGGTTCAGCGCGGCGCGCAGATCGAGCCCGAGATCGGCGCCAAAGCTCTCGATCGCGGCGACGCGTTTCTCGGTCGAGCTGCCGTAACGGATGGTGATCAGCCGCTCGAGCCGGTCCTTCTGGGCGCGCAGCGCGGGGTCGGTCTCGCCCGCGATCGAGGCGCGCAGCGGTTCGAGATGCTCGGCCGCACCGACCCGTGCGAGCGCCTCGAGCGCGGCGCGGCGCTTGGCCGGATCGGGGTCGTTGAGCTGAAACGCCACCAGCGCCGAGGAAATCAGCCCGCGCACGCCGGAATTCGGTTTGAGCTCAGTGATCTCGGCCTTGGCCGCCTCGCCCGCCGCCGCCCCCGTCACCGGATCGCTGAGCGCCCAGCCCGCCGCCGTCTTCTCGATCAGGAAAAACGCGCCATCCTTGCGCTGGCCGACGCGCTTCTCGGCCCAGGCCTCGAGGAACGCCGCCGCCCCCGGCCCCGAGGCGCCGATCGCTTCGATCACCGGCCCGATCGTCTGGCGCGAGGGTCTCGCGATCGCCGCGGCATTCTCGGCCAGCACCTTCGCAAGCCCCGAGAGCTCTGGCGTAACTGTTTGAATTTCTTGGGGATCCAGAGGCGCAGCCTCCTGCGCGAAGGACGGGAGCGCGAGGCAGATCACCGCCGTCAGCGCCAAGAGAGGGATGCGCATTCCTGCCTCCGGTCAGAGAACCGGGAGGGGGGCGCCCCCCTCCCGCATGTCAGATCAGTAGTTCGACTTCAGCTGAACGCAGGTCTTGGTCTCGGTGTTGTACATCCCGCAGTCGAGATCTTTCCAATCCGAGTCGAGCACCGCCGATTCGGGCAGGAAATCGGTCCAGGCATCGCCCGGCACCGGGTCGGTCTGCGAGATGATGTCGAACTGGCCATCGGCCCGGATCTCGCCGATCAGCACCGGCTTGGTCAGATGGTGGTTGGGCAGCATCTCGGCGGTCGAGCCGGTCAGGTTCGGGAATTTCTGACCGATCATCGCTTCCTCGACCTTGTCGACCTCGGTCGTGCCGGCCTCGGTCACCGCATTCACCCACATGTTGAAGCCGATATAGGTGGCCTCCATCGGGTCGTTGGTGGTGCGCTTGTCATTGCCGGTGAAGGCGTGCCAGCCCTCGATGAAGGCCTTGTTTTCCGGGGTGTCGGCGCTTTCGAAATAGTTCCAGGCGGCGAGCTGGCCGACGAGGTTCTTCAGATCGCCCGAGCCCAGACCCGAGAGCTCTTCCTCGCCCACGGAGAAGGCCACGACCGGGATATCCTCGGCGGTGATTCCGCTCGCCGCGAGCTCTTTGTAGAAGCCGATGTTGGCATCGCCGTTGATCGTCGAGATCACGCCGACCTTCTTGCCATCAGCGCCCAGCGCCTTCACGTCGGCCACGATCTTCGACCAGTCTGAATGGCCGAACGGGGTGTAGTTGACGAAGATATCGTCCTTCGAGATGCCCTTCGAGGTCAGATAGGCCTCGAGGATGTTGTTCGTGGTGCGCGGGTAGACATAGTCGGTGCCCAGGAGCGCGAATTTCTCGACGCCGAGCTCGTTGAGGAAGTAATCCACCGCCGGGATCGCCTGCTGGTTCGGCGCGGCGCCGGTGTAGAACACGTTCTTCGAGCTCTCCTCGCCCTCGTATTGCACCGGGTAGAACATCAGCCCGTTGAGCTCTTCGATCACCGGCAGCACCGATTTGCGGCTCACCGAGGTCCAGCAGCCGAAGATCACATCGACATCGTTGACGGTCAGCAGCTCACGCGCCTTCTCGGCAAAGAGCGGCCAATCCGACGCCGGGTCGACCACGACCGCCTCGAGCTTCTTGCCCAGCACGCCGCCCTTCTTGTTCTGCTCGTCGACGAGCATCAGAACGGTGTCCTTGAGCGTGGTTTCCGAGATCGCCATCGTGCCGGTCAGCGAGTGCAGCACGCCGATCTTGATCGTGTCCTCGGCGGCGAAAGCGCCCCCCGAGGTGAACAGGGTCGCGAGCGCGGCGCTCAGCATGAACTTCTTGATGCCAGTCATTATGTCCCTCTTGGTGAATGCCGGCGCTGTCGCCTGGCTGTTCTTGTTTTCACGGGCCTCGATCGGCCGCGCCCCAGCCTGGGCTAGGGCGTGCCGCGCCAGCAAGATCTTGCCGCGGCGCGGCATCGCGGGGATGCAAGAGAGGGGGAGGACCGTATACCGTTTGGGCAACAAATGCGCATTTGCCGAATTTATGGGCGCCAGAACGATCAGAAAGCCGCGATTCGTTTACAAAACGTCGGATTCGGCCGCCAGTTCGAGCCCTCCCTCCCGGGCAAGAAAGGCAACGATCTCCGCGACGCCCCGCCCCTGCCGCAGTTGCGCGAGCACATAGGGCCGCGCGCCCCGCGCCCGCTGCGTATCGGCCTCGAGCAGCGCGACATCGACGCCCACATAGGGCGCAAGATCGGTCTTGTTGACCACCAGAAGGTCCGAACGCGTCACCCCGGGGCCGCGCTTGCGCGGGATATCCTGCCCCGCCGCGGTGTCGATCACATAGATCGTCAGGTCCGCAAGCTCGGGCGAGAAGGTCGCCGCGAGGTTATCGCCCCCCGATTCGATCAACACCAGATCGAGGTCCGGGAAAGCCCCGCTCAACTCGGCGATCGCGGCGAGGTTGATCGAGGCATCCTCCCGGATCGCGGTATGCGGGCAGCCGCCCGTCTCCACCCCCCGGATCCGCTCGGCCGGCAAAACCTGCGCCCGCATCAGCGCCTCGGCATCCTCGCGGGTGTAGATGTCATTCGTCACCACCGCCATCGAGCAGCGATGCGCGAGCGCGCGGCAGAGCTGCTCGGTCAGCGTGGTCTTGCCCACCCCCACCGGCCCACCGATCCCCACGCGCAAAGGTCCCGTCGTCATGTCTTGAAAATCCTCACATCCAGCGTTTCATGCGCCATCGCCCCGAGCTCCGCCCGGAAGGCCGATTGCGCCAGATCGGCGCGCGCGGCAGCGGCCGCCCGCACAGACAGATCGGCAATCAGCTCATGCAGACCCGAGAGCACCTTCTGCCCGGCCGATTGTCCCAAAGGTATAAATCTGACCCCCGCAGAGACCAGGTTTGAGGCGAAGGAATGTTGGAAAAGTGCAATCACCTGCTCCGCCGGCAAAGCCAGATCCCGCCCGGCGCGGGCCACGGCGAGCGGCAGGGGCAGCGGCGAAAGCCGCTCGCCGCGCATCTCTCCTTGCGCGCGCGAGAAGGCCGCGCCCTGCTCCTCGGTCTCGCGCAACCGCTCCGCCGAGCCCGCCAGCGCCCGCGCCAGATCGGCCAGTTCGCCCAGATCCTCGCCCCGCAAACCGCAGCCGAGCAGCACCGCATCATTCCACCCCGCGCCATGGGCGAGAATATCCTCGAGCCAGGCCGCAAGCCCCGACGCGTCCCCGATCTCGCCCGCCGCCACCGCCTGCTCGAGCCCATGGCTATAGGCGAAAGCCCCGGTCGGGAAGGCCGGCGAGAGCCATTGCACGAGGCTCAAAAGTGCCCGCGCCGCCTCAGGGGTGGACATGAAACTGCCCCGGCCCGTGGCTATGCCCGCCAAAGCCGTGATCATGCCCCATCGTCCGGCCCATCCCATAGGCGCCCCCCTCGGGCTGGAACGGCTCGACCGCGGCGACAACCTTGCCGCCAAGCCCCCGCACCATCCCCTCGAGCACATGATCGGCCCGGATCACGAGCCGCGTGGGCTCGATCTGACAGGGCGTGTGGCGGTTGCCGATATGCCAGGCGAGCCGCGCCAGATCGCCGGTGATCACCAGCACCGGCTCCAGCGCCGGGCGCACCTCGACAAACCGCCCATCGGCCAACACGAAAGCCTCGCCGCCGGTGAGGTTCGTCACCTCCGGCAGATCGACGAGAAACCCCGCCCCGCTCGCCGCGATCAGCCGCTTGCGGCGCAGAAACCGCCCCTCGTAATCGAGCGCCACGACATCCGCCGCCCCCGCCCATTTCCCCTTCGGCGCCACCGCCACCGCCTTCGGAAGATCGCTCATTGTTTTCCCTTTGTTCTTGTCATTTTCTTAACCTTGTCGCGCGAGAGTGAACATGAACATACCCAGAACGGGAGGCTCCAGATGTTCAATCTCAGCCCGGCGGACGAACTCGCCAGCATTCGCGCGGAAATCGCGCGGTTGAAGCGGCGCGAAGCCGAATTGCGCGCCGCTTATCTCACCGATACCGAGTTGCCGAAAATCGGCCGATGGCATCGGGTCGAAGTCCTGACCCAGCGTGCGAACATCTTCGATCCCCGGCTGTTGCCGGAGGAAATCCGCAACGACCCCGCCTATCGGCGCGAGCGTGTGACGCATATCCTGCGCTCGACGCGCATAGGCGCCCGCCCGGCCTTCCCGGAACTGGTGGCCGAAGCGGAGGGCCTGTCGGTCTTCCGCCCCCGCGCGCGGCCGCGCTCGCCCCTGGTCAGAGCGCTTCGCGGCTCCTGAGCCGGATCGGGGGGCGGGCAAAGCCGGCCCCCCATCGCGCCAGCAACCACCGCGCCCGGGCTTTTCCTGCTCAGAACAGGAAATAACGCTGCGCAAGCGGAAGGCTCTCCGCCGGCTCGCAGACCAGCAACTCGCCATCGGCGCGCACCTCGTATGTCTCCGGGTTGACCTCGATCTGCGGCCTCGCGGTGTTGAGCTTCATATCCGCCTTGCCGATCCCGCGGGTGCCCTGCACGGCAAGCACCTGCTTCTCGAGCCCGAGCCGCGCCGCCACCCCGTCCGCCTCGGCCGCCGCCGAAACGAAGGTCGCCGAAACCGCCGGCAAGGCCTTGCCATAGGCGCCGAACATGTTGCGCGTGTAGAACGGCTGCGCCGGGATCGAGCCGTTCGGGTCGCCCATCTGGCTCGAGACGATCATCCCGCCCATCAGCACCATCTCCGGCTTCGCCCCGAAAAACGCCGGATGCCAGAGCACCAGATCCGCCCGCTTGCCCACCTCGATCGAGCCGATATGCGCCGAAAGCCCGTGACAGATCGCCGGGTTGATCGTGTATTTCGCGATATAGCGGCGCACCCGCATGTTGTCGTTCGCGCCGGTTTCCTCCGCCAGCCGCCCGCGCCCCTTCTTCATCTTGTCGGCCGTCTGCCAGCAGCGGATGATCACCTCGCCGACCCGCCCCATCGCCTGACTGTCCGAGCTGATGATCGACATCGCCCCCATGTCATGCAGGATATCCTCCGCCGCGATCGTCTCCTTGCGGATCCGGCTCTCGGCAAAGGCCACATCCTCGGGCACCTTGTTGTCGAGGTGGTGGCAGACCATGAGCATGTCGAGATGCTCCTCGACCGTGTTCTTGGTATAGGGCCGCGTCGGGTTGGTCGAGGACGGGATCACATTCGGCGCGGAGACCACGCGCAAGATATCGGGCGCATGCCCGCCCCCCGCGCCCTCGGTATGGAAGGCGTGGATCGTCCGCCCCTTGATCGCCGCGAGGGTATTCTCCACGAACCCGCTCTCGTTGAGCGTATCGGTGTGGATCATCACCTGCACATCCATCGCATCGGCCACCGAGAGGCAACAATCGATCGCAGCCGGCGTCGTCCCCCAATCTTCGTGCAATTTCAAGGAACTGGCCCCCGCCTTGACCATCTCCTCAAGGCCCTCGGGCAGGCTCGCATTGCCCTTGCCCGCCAAGGCGAGGTTCATCGGAAAGGCCTCGAAGGCCTGCAACATCCGGCTGATATGCCAGGGCCCCGGCGTGCAGGTGGTGGCGAGCGTGCCATGCGCGGGCCCGGTGCCGCCGCCAAGCATCGTCGTGATCCCGGAGGCCAGAGCATCCTCGATCTGCTGCGGACAGATGAAATGGATATGCGCATCCATCCCTCCCGCCGTCAGGATCTTGCCCTCGCCCGCCAAAATCTCCGTCCCCGGCCCGATGATCAGCGTGACGCCCGGCTGGGTATCGGGGTTGCCGGCCTTGCCGATCCCCGCGATCCGCCCGTCGCGCAGACCCACATCCGCCTTGTAGATCCCGGTATGGTCGACGATCAGCGCATTGGTGATCACCGTATCCATCGCGCCGCCCGCGCGGCTCACCTGGCTCTGGCCCATCCCGTCGCGGATCACCTTGCCGCCGCCGAACTTGACCTCTTCGCCGTAAATCGTGAGATCCTTCTCGACCTCGATGATCAGATCGGTATCGGCGAGCCGCACCCGGTCGCCGGTCGTTGGCCCGAACATATCGGCATAAGTCGCACGCGAAATCGTGGCGGGCATCAGAGCTCTCCCATCACTTTTTGGTTGAATCCGAAGACCTTGCGCGCCCCCCGATAGGGCACGAGCCGAACCTCGCGGCTCTGGCCCGGCTCAAAGCGCACCGCCGTCCCCGCCGCGATGTCGAGCCGGTAGCCACGCGCCGCCGCGCGATCGAACTGCAACCCCGGGTTGGTCTCGGCGAAATGATAATGCGAGCCGACCTGGATCGGCCGATCACCGGCATTGGCCACCATCAGCGTGATCGCCGCGGCGCCTTCATTGAGGGTGATATCGCCCTCGGTAGGAAAAATCTCTCCGGGAATCATCGACTTACCTCAGCGGATCGGGTTGTGGACGGTGACGAGTTTGGTGCCGTCGGGGAAGGTCGCCTCGACCTGGATCGAATGGATCATCTCGGGGATGCCCACCATGCATTGCTCGGCGGTGATCACCTCGGCGCCCGCCTCCATCAGATCGGCGACGCTACGCCCCTCGCGCGCGCCCTCGACGACGAAATCGCTGATGATCGCGATCGCCTCGGGGTGATTGAGCTTCACCCCCCGCGCCAACCGGTTGCGCGCGACCATCGCGGCGAGGCTGATCAACAGCTTGTCCTTCTCACGCGGCGTCAGATTCATCTCACCCTCTCAAAGTTGCCAGACGCGCGGCGGGGCGGCCCCGCGCCGCAGCGCCTCCATCAGCCTCAGGATCTGGCGCCGGAGCGGCCAGCCATCGGCCGCCAGCATCCGCACCACACATTTTCCGTCATAGCCCGAAGCCGCCGCCTCGACACCGGGGACGCCGAGCGCCCCACGCGCCACACCGACCGCATCCTCGGCACCCGGCGCGATCAAGGCAAGCGTCGCGAAGGCCCGCGCATCGCCCAGCAGAGCCCCGCGCAGCCCCTTGGCCAAAATGTTCGAATTCAGCACCAAAGGCTCAAGAAAAACGGGCTTTTCGCCCCGAAATACCTGTCGATTGTCGTAAAAGTGCAAGTCACGAACCGTCTCGCCCATCGCCGCCCGGCCCAGGACGACCGCTTCGAGCAAGAGACACCCCGCCCCCTCCGCGAGGTCGATCCGGGTCTCGCGGTGCAAATTTGCGCGGTCAAACAGGATCGTCTCCTGCGGGAGCCAATCGAGCCAGCCCCCGGCCCCGACGCGATGCGCCACCCGCACCCGCGCCGCGCCCTCATCGGCGCGATAGGCCCGCTCCGCCGCCTGCGTCGTCGCGACGGTCCGCACCCCCGGCGCAAGATCGAGCCGATAAGACAGCGTATCGCCCGAGGTCAGCCCGCCCGAGGTGTTCAAGAACACCACCTCCGGCACCCCGCGCACCCGCGGCAAGAGCGCCTTGGCCGACCCCTTCTGCCGCAGCCCCGAAAGCCGCGCGCCCGCAGAAAAGCGCACGGCGGCCTCGCCGTGGCTGCGCTGCATCCGGATCGGGGCGGGTCTGTCGAACATGGTCATCCTCTTGCCCGCCATCCAATCGCGCTTCGCCCGGCCCGTCCACGCAGCGCGGCCCCCGCACCGAGCGCGGGGCGATGCCTGCCGCAATGCCGCCCAAAAAACAACCGAAATGCCCGCGATTTAGGCGCCCCGAAAACTACCCAAGCGGCCCCGGCCGACGCTCCTCCGAGAGCACCACATTCGCCTCGACCTGCCCGACCCCCGGCAGCGTCATCACCCGCCGCCGCAGCACCCGCTCGAAATCCACGATGTCGCGCGCGCGCACCTTGAGGCGGTAATCGAAGAGGCCGAGCACGTGCTGCACCACCTGCACCTCGGGGATCGCCGTTGCCGCGCGCTCGAAATCCTCAAGACTGACCCGCCCCTTGGTCGCGAGCTTGACGCCAAGAAACACCGTCACCCCGAAGCCAAGCGCCGCCGCATCGATCGTCAGGCGCCGCCCGGCGATCACCCCCTCCGCCTCGAGCCGCCGGATCCGCCGCCAGCACGCCGGCTGTGAAAGCCCAAGCGCCCGCCCGAGCGCCCCCGCCGATTGCGTCGCATCCGCCTCGAGCGCGCGCAAGATTGCCCGATCCATATCATCGAGCGCAATCACAGCGGCAGCTCCGGGCTATCCTTGATCGTCGAAATCAGCATCAGCGCATCGGTATCGGCGATATGCGGCAAGGTCAGGATCCGCGCGCGATAGATCTCCTGATAATGCGCCATATCCCGCGCAATGACGTTGAGGCGCACATCCGTCTGGCCAAGAAACGTTTGAATTTCAAGAACTTCCGGCACATCTCGCGCCGCGGCGATGAACTCGTCAAAGGCCCGCGGATGGGTCTTGTCGAGGGTGAACCGCAGACTCACCT
This sequence comes from Rhodobacter xanthinilyticus, assembly GCF_001856665.1. Taxonomy (NCBI): domain Bacteria; kingdom Pseudomonadati; phylum Pseudomonadota; class Alphaproteobacteria; order Rhodobacterales; genus Rhodobacter; species Rhodobacter xanthinilyticus. Next base: position 2,659,558 of record NZ_CP017781.1, read on the forward strand.
CGACCTCATAGCCGAGCTTGCGCCAGTTGATCTCGGCCTGCTCGCCCAAGATCACCCCGCCCGCGCGCAGCCGCTCGACCCGGCGCCAACAGGTCGCCGCCGTCACCCCCGCGCGTTCGGCGAGCTCCGCCATCGGCAGGCCGGGCGCCGCCAACATCTGCCGCAAGATCCGGCGATCGGTATCGTCAATTTGCATGATTTTTTCACTCAATGCCGCAATTGAGAATGATCTTTATTTCATTTTCGTGATTTCCTCAAACATTGAATGCCATTTCGGCAAAACCTCCGTATTCTGGCCGCAGCAAACAATGGAGGACGCCCGATGCGCGTTTATTACGATCGCGATTGCGATGTGAACCTGATCAAGGACAAGAAAGTCGCCATCCTCGGCTATGGCTCGCAAGGCCACGCCCATGCGCTGAACCTGCGCGATTCGGGCGCCAAGAACATCGTCGTCGCGCTGCGCGAAGGCTCGCCCTCGGCCAAGAAAGCCGAAGGCGAAGGCCTCAAAGTCATGGGCATCGCCGAAGCGGCGGCCTGGTGCGACGTGATCATGTTCACCATGCCCGACGAACTCCAGGCCGAGACCTACAAGAAATACGTCCACGACAACCTGAAAGAAGGCTCGGCGATCGCTTTCGCCCACGGCCTGAACGTGCATTTCGGCCTGATCGAGCCGAAGCCGGGCATCGACGTGATCATGATGGCGCCGAAAGGCCCGGGCCACACCGTGCGCGGCGAATACACCAAGGGCGGCGGCGTGCCCTGCCTCTTCGCGGTGCATAACGACGCCACCGGCAAGGCGCAGAACATCGCGCTGTCCTATTGCTCGGCGATCGGCGGCGGCCGCTCGGGCATCATCGAGACCAACTTCCGTCAGGAATGCGAAACCGACCTGTTCGGCGAACAAGCCGTGCTCTGCGGCGGCCTCGTCGAGCTGATCCGCATGGGCTTCGAGACCCTCGTGGAAGCCGGTTACGAGCCGGAAATGGCCTATTTCGAGTGCCTGCACGAAGTGAAGCTGATCGTCGACCTGATCTATGAAGGCGGCATCGCGAACATGAACTACTCGATCTCGAACACCGCCGAATATGGCGAATATGTCTCGGGCCCGCGCGTTCTGCCCTACGAAGAAACCAAGGCCCGCATGAAAGCCGTGCTGACCGACATCCAGAACGGCAAGTTCGTGCGCGATTTCATGCAAGAAAACGCCGTCGGCCAGCCGTTCTTCAAGGCCACCCGCCGGATCAACGACGAGCATCAGATCGAGCAAGTCGGCGAGAAGCTGCGCGCGATGATGCCCTGGATCTCGAAGGGCAAGATGGTCGACAAGACCCGCAACTGATCTGCGACCATAGGTATCGAGAGGGGCGCCTTGCGGGGCGCCCCTTTTGCTTTTACGGTCCCCGCAGAACAGGAGAGCGCGATGCAAGACATGCCGCAGGCCGAACTCGACGAGATCCTCGCCGAACGGCAAAAAATCTTTACGCCGAAATGGTTTATGAGCCTTGTCTCCGGCCGGCTGAGCCCTGGGGATACGTTCTGGCTCGGCAATTACGGGGTGCTGCTCTTCGTCGTTCCGACGGTGGTGCTGCTGGCGATGCTGCTCGCGATCGCCGCGCCGGGGCAGATGGCGCCGATCCTTTATGCGATCGCGCTGGTGGCCGGGCTCTACCGGGTGGCGATCTTGCGCGCGCTGATCTCGGCGAGCGTCGCGACCCCGGGCCCGAAGGCATGGCGCATCACCGGCATCCTCTGGACGGCGATCGAAGCGGCCGGGCTCATCGGCTATGCGTGGATGAACCTCGCCGCGTAAGGCGTTGAAAAGAGACGGCTCAGGCCGTCTCTGCCTCAACCGCGCCGACGATCCCCTCGACCGTCGCGCGCAACAGCCCCTCATCCTCGCATTCCGCCATCACCCGGATCAACGGCTCGGTCCCCGATTTGCGGATCAGGATCCGGCCCTTTCCGGCGATCTCGGCCTCGGCCGCCGCTATCACTTTTCGAACATTCTCGGCCTCGAGCGGCGCCTGACCGGCCCGATACCTTACATTCTTCAACAATTGCGGCACGGTCTCGAATTGCTGGACAAGCTCCGACGCCCGCCGCCCCGTCTCGGCCATCGCCGCGAGGAATTGCAGCCCCGCCATCAGCCCGTCGCCCGTGGTCGCATAATCGGTCATCACGATATGGCCCGATTGCTCACCGCCGAGGTTGAAGCCCCCCTCGCGCATCCGCTCGACCACATAGCGGTCACCGACCTTGGTGCGCTCAAGCCCGATCCCGCGCCCGGTCAAAAACCGCTCCAGCCCGAGGTTCGACATCACCGTCGCGACCAGCGCACCGCCGCGCAACACGCCCTTCTCCGCCCAACGGCGGGCAAACAGCGCCATGATCTGATCGCCATCCGCAACCCGCCCGGTCTCGTCGAGGATCATCACCCGATCCGCATCGCCATCAAGCGCGATCCCGAGATCGGCGCCATGGGCGACAACCGCCTCGGCCGCTGTCGCGGCATGGGTCGAGCCACATTTATCGTTGATATTCAGACCATTGGGAGAAACACCAACGGAAATAACCTCGCAGCCCAGCTCCCAGAGCACCTCCGGCGCCGCCTTGTAGGCCGCCCCGTTCGCGCAATCGACCACGACCTTCAGCCCACTCAGCCGGTCACGCGCCGGGAAGGTGGTCTTGGCATATTCGACATAGCGGCCAAGCCCGTCGTCGATCCGCTTGGCGCGGCCGATGTTTTGCGGCTGCGCGAGCCGGATCTCGCCCGCCACGATCGCCTCGATTTCGGCCTCCGCCTCATCGGAAAGTTTGAACCCATCCGGGCCGAAGAACTTGATTCCGTTATCTTTTGCCGGGTTGTGCGAGGCCGAGATCATGATCCCGAGATCGGCGCGCATCGAGCGCGTCAGATAGCCCACCGCCGGCGTCGGCACCGGGCCGAGCAGCAGCACATTCATCCCCGTCGAGGTCAGCCCCGCGGTCAGCGCGTTTTCCAGCATATAGCCCGAGAGCCGCGTATCCTTGCCGATCACCACGCGATGCCCGCGCGAGCTGTCGCGGCGGAAATACCGCCCCGCCGCCGCCCCGAGCCGCAGCGCGAGCTCCGCCGTCATCGGGTAGCTGTTGGCCTCGCCGCGCACCCCGTCGGTGCCGAAAAGCTCTCTCGTCATTCCTCGTAACCCTCTGAAAGCGCGCGCCAAAGTTTCAACCCTTGGGCGATTTCCGCAACATCATGGACGCGGTGGATCTGCACCCCCTGCGCCACGCCCGCGAGCGTCACCGCCAGCGTGCCGGGCGCACGGGCACCGGCCTCGGCCGCGCCGCCGATCGTGCCGATGAACCGCTTGCGCGACACCCCGAGCAAGATCGCGCAGCCGAGCCCGTGAAACAGGCTCACCCCCCGCAGCAGCGCCAGATTATGCGCCAGCGTCTTGCCAAAGCCGATGCCCGGGTCGACCACGATCTTGTCGCGCGCAATCCCCTGCGCCTCGGCGAGCGCGATCCGCCCCTCGAGATAGTCATACACATCGAGCAGCACATCGCCGTAATCGGGGTCGTCCTGCATCGTCTCGGGCAGGCCCTGCGCATGCATCAGGCAGATCGGCAGGCCGGAGATTTCGGCCAATTCCGCCATCTCCGGGTCGAATTCCATCGCCGAGACATCGTTGAGCATATCCGCGCCCGCCTCGACCGCCGCATCGCCGACCATCGCCTTGCGCGTGTCGATCGAGATCGGCGCCGAAAACCCCGCATCGCGCAGCGCCGCGATCACCGGGGCGGTGCGCTCGATCTCTTCCTCGAGATCGACCTCCGCCGCGCCGGGGCGGGTGGATTCCCCCCCGATATCAAGGATTTCCGCCCCCGCCTCGACGAGATCCCAGGCGCGCTCCAGCGCCGCCTCGAGCGCATCGAAGCGCCCGCCGTCGGAGAAGCTGTCGGGCGTGACGTTCAAGATCCCCATGATCCGGGGCCGCTCCATGCCGAGCCCGGCCACCGGCGCGCGCGACGCGGTGAGCCGCTCGGCGACCTCCTCGGGCAGCCAGGCCGCCGGGATCAGCTCGCGCGCACCGCCGCGCTCGATGCACTCCACCTCGGAAAACCAAGCCCAGCCCCCGGCGAGCGTCAGCGCCCCTTCGGGCCGCGCGGCATCGGTCTGCACGATCGGGCGATAATATCTCTGTTCCATGCGCCCCTTTGAGCCCAAGCGCGCCCGCTTGGCAAGGCTCAGAGCGCCGCGCGCGTCACCGGCACGCGGCTTCCTGCCGGGGCTGAAACATCGCCGTGAAGCTCGAGCCGCTGCGCCGCCATGGTCTCGGCCAGCCACAGCGCCAGCGCCACCGCATCGCGCGCCGCCCCCTTCGGCCCGTCCACCGCATCGAGCACCAGCTTCGAGGGCGCCCAGACGACCATCTCGCCGTGCCGCATCGCCCAGTCGATCTCGGTGCGCGTCGCCACCACCACGCAGCGCCGGTCGCGCGCCGCCAGAACCCAGGCGTTCTGCTCGATCGCGAGCAGGTCGATGCGCCGCTGCGTCGGGCGATGACCGGTTTCGGGCGCCGCCGCCTCGGGCATCCCCACGCACAAGATCACCGGCGCGCCCGACGCCGCGAGCCGATCCAGCCGCGCCGGCAGATCGGCCGCCCCGATCGCCTCATTCGAAAGATAGGCCACCACCGGATGCAGCGCCTCGGCCGCCGGATCGGCCGCCGCGACCGGCACCGCCGCGCGCGCGCGCACGATCTCGACGCCCAGCGCGCCGGGGCCGCGGTCGAGCTTCTCGACGCGCACGAAAACCCGCATCGCCTGAGGCGCGCCGAGGATCCGCTCCGCCACCCGCTCGGCCAGCGTCTCGAGCAGGTTCAGCCGCTCCGCCGCGAGCTCGGCCGCGATCGCCTCGGTGATCTTGTCGTAGGACAGGATCCGGTCGACATCATCCTCGAGCGGCGCAGGCGCGGGCCGCACCTCGACCACCACGTTGAACCGCAGCCGCTGCTCATGGCCGCGCTCTTGCTGGAACGCGCCGATATCGGCGCTCACGATATGGTCGCGCAGGCTGATCCGGTCGCGCGGGTCGGCCGTGGCCGAGGCCAGCGCGCGCTCCTCCGGATGCGCAAAAGCAAGAGAAATGTCGCTGGTCATCGGCGGCTCAACCTGGTTGCGGCGGTAGAATTTGGCGCCACCATAAGCAAAGGGCGGGCCAAGGCCCACCCCGAAACGTCGCCCCAGGGGCGACATGCGACCTCAGTTCGAGGCCGTCTGCACCGGCTTGCGGTAGAAGATATGCGCGCCGATCTGCGCGGTGCGCACGAAGCGGCGCGACCAGTCGGGCCGCACGGCGGGGGTGTGGAAGAAGGTCGCCCCCTCGGTCAGCCGCCGCGGCGCGCCGTCGAGCATCGCGCGGGCGATCTTCGCCGCGGTGCTGTAGACGGCCGAATTCGCGATCCGGTCGGCGCGCCCGTCGCAGGTCCAGCTGAACTGGCAACCGCGCGCATTGCCCTGATGGACGACGCCACAGACGGTTTTCGGGAATTGCGGATCATCGACCCGGTTGAGGATCACCTCGGCCACCGCGACCTGCCCCGACACGCTTTCGCCGCGCGCCTCATGGTAGATCGCATTGGCGAGACATTCGAACTGCTCGCCGCCCGAGGCCGCGGGCTGCGCCGCAAGCCAATCCGCGGTGATCCGTTCGGGCGTCTCTTCGCCCGCCTTCGCCCGCGGCGTGGTGGTGATCTCGGAAATACGGCCCGCCGACAGCGCCCCGAACCCGGTCCGCTCCTGCAACAGCATCGATACCAAGCCCTGCTCCGACATCCCCGAGGGGTTGTTCGACTGGCTTACCGTTACTTCGGCACGCAAGCCTCCGGCGAGGGCCAGGAGGACAACGGCGCCCCCCGTCCAGCTTTTCAGCACTGACATGTTTTACTTTCGATAAGTTCAATCGCCCCGGCCGGAGCCGCGACAAAGCGCTCGTAGCCCGAAAAGGCCGCGCCTGTCCACCCTTCGAATGGGCAAGCATGATCCGGGGCCGCAAAAGCGGCGGATTCATGCCGACGAAGGAGATGATTCGCTTTCACGAACTTCTTAATGGAATACCCACAAGATTTTGAAAACACCAGTGGAAAGTGTTACCAAATTGAGGATTCCGGGCCTCAGGGCGCCGACCGTCCGCGCGGCGCCAAAAGCGCAAAATGCGCCGCCGCGAGCCGCGCAACCGGCACCCGGAACGGCGAGCAAGAGACATAATCGAACCCCGCCGCCCGGCAAAAGGCGATTGATTCGGGGTTGCCGCCATGCTCGCCGCAGACCGAGATCGTCAGATCCTGCCGCGCGCCGCGGCCCCGCCCCGCGCCGATCAGCAAAAGCTCGCCCACCCCCTCGACATCGAGAATATGGAACGGGTCCTCGGCGTAAACGCCCTGATTGACGTAGGTATTCATGAACCGCCCGGCGTCGTCGCGCGACAGGCCATAGGTCATCTGGGTGAGGTCGTTGGTGCCGAAGGAGAGGAAATGCGCGTGTTCCGCGATCTCGCCCGCGCGCAGCGCCGCCCGCGGGGTCTCGACCATGACGCCGAGCCGATAGGTAAACTCGGCCTTCATCTCGGTCTTCACCGCCGCCGCGACGGCGTCGATCCGGGTCTTGACGATCTCGACCTCGCGCGCCGCAGACACCAGCGGGATCATCACCTCGGGCACCACCGGCGCGCCCCGCCGGCTCGCCTCGATCGTCGCCTCGAAGATCGCGCGCGCCTGCATGTCGTAGATCTCGGGCACCGTCACCCCGAGCCGCACGCCGCGCATCCCGAGCATCGGGTTGAACTCGGAGAGCGCCTCGCAGCGCCGCGTCACCTCGGAAAGCGGCCGGTCGAGCGCCTCGGCAAGCTCGCGCATCCCCTCGCGGTCATGGGGCAGAAATTCATGCAGCGGCGGGTCAAAGAGCCGGATACAGACCGGCGAGCCCGCCATGATGTCGAAAAGCGTCATGAAATCGGCGCGCTGCATCGGCAACAGCCGCTCGAGCGCGATCCGCCGGTCATTCGCGGTATCGGCAAAGATCATCTCGCGCATCAGCGTGAGCCGATCCTCGTCGAAGAACATGTGCTCGGTGCGCGCGAGCCCGATCCCCTCGGCCTCGAACATCCGCGCGGTGCGGGCGTCGTCGGGGGTGTCGGCATTGGCGCGGATGCCGATATCGCGGACATTGTCGGCCCAGCGCAAAAGCGTGCGGAACCCGTCGTCGAGCGCGGGTTCGAGCATCTCGGCCACGCCCACGAGCACCTCGCCATTGGTGCCATCAACCGTGATCACCTCGCCTTCGCGGAAGATCCGGCCATCGGGGGCGCGCAACTGCCGGTCGCGCGAGGAAATCTGGATATCGGAACAGCCGACGATACAGGGCAGCCCGAGCCCGCGCGCGATCACCGCGGCATGCGAGGTCATGCCGCCGCGCTCGGTCAGCACCGCGACCGAGGCATGCATCCCGCGGATATCCTCGGGCGCGGTCTCGCGGCGCACGAGGATACAGGGCTCGTCGCGCGCGGCCGAGGCCTGCGCGGCGGCGGCGGTGAAGACGATCTTGCCGGTCGCAGCGCCCGGGCTCGCGGCGATGCCGCGCGCCAGCCGGTCGCGCGGCGCGCGCGGGTCGACCTGATAGTGCAAGAGCTCGGAGAGCGCCCGCGGCTCGACCCGCAGCAGCGCATCCTCGCGCGAGATCACGCCGTCTTCCGCCAGCGCCACCGCGATTTTCACCGAAGCGCGCGACGACCGCGCCACCCGCACCGCATCAATGATCGAGACCCGCCCGCCCTCGACCGCGAATTCGAGCTGCATCTCCTCGCGCAGCTTGCGCCGGCAGGCCGCGCCATAGTGGCGCAGCTCCTCGAAAAGCTCGGGCGCCGCCTCCTCGAGCGAGGCGCCACGCGGATCGCGCGTCAGGTAAAGCGTCTCGACCGAGGCGCGCCGGCCCTGGCTCTGGCCGCGGAACCGCCCGGTGATCTTCGGCTGGCCGGTCACCGCATCGACGAATTGCATCGTCCCCGAGCCGGAAAGCCCCGGCCCGATGCCAAGCGCCATTTCCTGCACCACAAGCCCCAAAACCGCCTCGGGCGGCGCGCCCTTGGCCTGACGCAAGAGCCGCGCCGTCGTGCCCTCCCAGGCCCGCGCCATCGAGCGCAGAACCTCCGCAAGCTGGCGCGCGGCGTCTTGCGGGAAGGGCTCGTCCATCTCCGCCTCATAGGCCGCAAGCGCGCGCGCCAAGGCCTCGGGGCCGGGCTCGTCGTGGAACATGTCCGGGTCGAGCCGCGCCACATGGGTCGCGTAATTCTGCACGAACCGCAGATAGAGCGCATCCGCCGCCTCGCGCCCGTGGCTCTCGACGAGCTTGGCATGGGTCGCGTCGTTCATGCCCACATTGAGCACCGTGCCCGGCCCGCCCCATTCCGGGTTTTCCGGCGAAGACCGCACGGAGACAAGGAAATCCGGCCCGAACCGCGCCGCGATCGCGCGCGTGTCGGGCATCTGCCCGGCCACGATCGCACGCACCGACTCGCAGGGCAGCGCCACAACCCGCGGCACCGGCAGGTCGAGCCGGATCAGCCGCTGCAAGCATTTCGCCCGCCAGCCGTGGCGCGCAACCCGCACCTCCGCGCTCGGCGTCAGCTCGACAAATTCCACGAAATCAGCGTGTTTCTGCATTGCAGCAAGCCCCTCATCCCGTGTCAGGATAGGCCGAATTGCGCCTCGCGCAAGTGCGACAATTGGATGACGGACGCGGCGAGATGCCGCCGCGTCGCGCGCGATCAGCCCTCGAGGCGCCCCAGATCGGCCACGCTCAGGCAGATCTGGCGGATCCGCGAGAGCAGGTTGAGGCGGTTGCGCCGCACGATCGGGTTCTCGGCGTTGATCTGCACCGCGGTGAAGAAGGCGTCGATCGGCGCGCGCAGGCCCGCCATCGCGCCCATCGCCGCGCCGAAATCTTCCGCCGCCATCGCCGGGCCAATCGCCGCCTCGGCGCCGTCGAGCGCGACAAAGAGCGCCCGCTCCGCGTCGCTCTCGGCGAATTTGGCATCGGCGCCGAAGCTGTATTCGACCCCGTCCTTCGCCTCGGCCTGCGCAAGGATATTCGCCGCGCGCTTGTAGCCCTGAATGAGGTTCTCGCCATCCTCGGCTTTGAGGAACTCCGCCAGCGCCTCGGCGCGTTTGACGACGAGGCACAGGTCATCCGAGCCGGGCATCGCCAGCACCGCGTCGATCACGTCATGGCGGATGTTCTGATCCTTCAAATGGACCTTCAGACGGTCATGGAAGAAGCCCAGAAGGTCCCCCGCATCCGCGCCCGAGTTGGACTTTTCGAACATTTCGAGCAGATTCAGGCGCAGATCATTCGTCAAGATGAGACGGATCACACCAAGCGCCGCGCGGCGCAGAGCGAAGGGGTCTTTCGAGCCGGTGGGTTTCTCGTCGATCGCCCAGAAGCCCGTCAGCGTGTCGATCTTGTCCGCCAGCGCCACCGCGACCGAGACCGGCTCGACCGGCACCGCATCGGAGGGCCCGAGCGGCGAATAATGACCCTTGCAAGCCTCGGCCACCGCCGCCGGCAGCCCCGCCGCGCGCGCGTAATAGCCGCCCATCACGCCCTGCAGCTCGGGGAATTCGCCGACCATCGCCGAGCGCAGATCGGCCTTCACCACCCGCGCCGCCTCGGCCGCGAGATCGGGCGCCGCGCCCACGCGCGGCGCGATCTCGCGCGCCAGCGCCTCGATCCGCTCGATCCGCGCCGCCTGGCTGCCGAGCTTGTTGTGGAAGGTCACATTGGCCAGCCCCGCGCCCATCCCCTCGAGCCCCTCGGTCTTGACGATCCGCAGGTCATGCTCCCAGAAGAATTTCGCATCCGAGAGCCGCGCCGAGAGCACCTTGAGGTTGCCCTTCAGGATCGTCGCGCCCTGGTCCACGGTCTCGCGGTTCGCGACGGTGACAAAGCCCTCGATCCGCCCGGTGGCCGGGTTCTTCACCGAAAAGAACTTCTGATGCTCTTTCATCGAGGTCTGCAACACCTCGGGCGGCAGGCCGAGGAAATCCTCCGCAATCGCCCCCATCAGCACGACCGGGCATTCGACCAGCCCCGCGACCTCGGCCAGAAGCCCTTTGTCTTCAACGACTTCAAGCCCGCGCGAGAAAGCGAGGTTCTGCGCATCGTTCCAGATGATCGCCTCGCGCTCGGCGCTGTCGAGCACCACTTTCGCAGCTTTGAGCTTGGCGCAGTAATCGTCGAACCCGCTGACCGCGAACCGCCCCGGCGCCATGAACCGGTGGCCCTCGGTGGTGTTGCCGGCGACGATCCCCTCGATCTCGAAGGGCACGACCTCGGCCCCCGCCTCGGAGCTGAGCAGGCACAGGATCGAATGCAGCGGCCGCACCCAGCGCAGCCCGCCCATCCCCCAACGCATGGATTTCGGCCAGGGGAAGGTGCGGATCACCCGCTCGAGCACCTCGGCGATGATCTCGGGCGCCTTGCGGCCGGGCTTTTCGACCACGGCGAAATAGACCTGCCCCTTCTTCTCGTCGCGCAGCTCGAGCTGATCGAGCGTGAGCCCGGTCGAACGCAGGAACCCCTCGATCGCCTTTTCCGGCGCGCCGGCGGCCGGGCCCTTGCGCTCTTCGCGCAGGGTGGGGCTTTCCGCGCTCAGCCCCTCGATCGCGAGGCAGAGCCGCCGCGGCGTCGAGAGCGCATGGGCGTGGCCATAGGTCAGCCCCGCCTCGACGAGCCCGTCGGTGACGAGTTTCTTCAGATCCTCGCGCGCGCGGGCCTGCATCCGGGCCGGAATTTCCTCGGAGAAGAGTTCAATCAGCAGATCGGGCATGTCACTTCCCCGCTTTCTCGTTCAGTTGGATCCAGGCGTAGGCGCGCCCGTCGGGATAGATGGCGACGACCCGGTCCATGCCGGGCGCCACCTCACGTTCGGAAAGAAAGGCCACCGCGGTGCCGGTCGCGAGATCGGCGCGCAGGCGGCGCGCATCGAGGCAGCCGGGGCCCGGCTCGGGCGCGGGCCGCTCGTAAACCGCATAGGTCTCGGTCAGCAGCGCCAGCGACATCGGCGTGCGGAAACAGGCCTCCGCCCCCTCCGCCGTCATCGCCTCGGCAAGGATCGTCTCCGGCTCGCCGGTCTGCACCGAGGTCAGCCGGATCTCGTCAGCCGCCCGCGCCCCGGCGAGGGCCTCCTGGGCCCCGGCCTGCAAGGACCAGGCGAGTGCGCCGAGGGTGAGCGTCTTCAGCAAGTCGCGCTCTCCGCACTCCAGCCGCCGGCCTCGGTCAGCACGAAGGCATCGGCGCATTTCTTCGCCAGCGCCCGCACCCGGCCGATGTAGGCCTGCCGCTCGGTCACCGAGATCACCCCGCGCGCATCGAGCAGGTTGAAGAGATGCGAGGCCTTGATGCATTGATCATAGGCGGGGTGCGCCATGACGATCCGCTTGCCGGAATTCGGGTCCTCCGCCGGGAAGGCCAGCAGATGCTCGCATTCGGCCTCGGCATCCTCGAAATGGCGCAGGAGCATCTCGGTCGTGGCGCCATCGAAATTGTGGCGCGAATATTCTTCCTCGGTCTGGCGGAAGACATCGCCATATTTCAGCGGGATCGGCGCCTCGGGGTCGTTGAAGGGCATGTCCATGACGTGATCGATGCCGAGCACATACATCGCCAGCCGCTCGAGCCCATAGGTCAGCTCGCCCGGCACGGGGCGGCAATCATAGCCGCCAACCTGTTGGAAATAGGTGAATTGCGAGACTTCCATCCCATCGCACCAGACCTCCCAGCCAAGCCCCCAGGCGCCGAGCGTCGGGCTCTCCCAATCGTCCTCGACGAAGCGGATGTCATGCAGGCCGAGGTCGATGCCGATCGCCTCGAGCGAGCCGAGATAGAGCTCTTGCAGGTTCGCCGGGCTCGGTTTGATCAGCACCTGATATTGGTAATAATGCTGGAGGCGGTTCGGGTTTTCGCCGTAGCGGCCATCGGTCGGGCGGCGCGAGGGCTGCACATAGGCCGCCGCCCAGGGCCGCGAGCCCAGCGCGCGCAGCGTGGTCGCCGGGTGGAAAGTGCCCGCGCCGACTTCCATGTCATAGGGTTGCAAGATCGCGCAGCCCTTCGAGGCCCAATAGCTCATCAGGCGCAGGATGATTTCCTGGAACGAACGGGGGGCTGCGGGTTTCGACATGGCTCACCTCTGGCTGAACGCCCCCTCTCTAGGCAAGGGGCGCGCAGGGGTCAACGGGGCGCGGCGGGCCGGGCGCGCGCAAGGCGGCGGATTTTGCGCATTTTGGGGTGACGCGGGGCGAAACTTCGGTAACTTGCCGCCACGAGTGAATTTCGAGGAAGGTGTTCTAGGATGCGAGGGATGCGCAGGGCGGTTTCGACGGTTGTCGCGGCGGGGCTGACGGGGCTGATCTGGACGGGCCTGGCCTGGGCCGAGCCGACCTGGGTGCAGATCGAGGCCCGCCCGCAGCGCGCTCAGGCCGAGGAACGCGCCCGCGATTGGGCCGGGCAGTTCCCCGATGTCTCGGGCTATGCGATGACGACCGGCTGGTATGCGATCGCGCTCGGGCCCTTTGCCACCGCCGAAGAGGCCGATGCGCAGATGCGCGCGCTCAAGCGCGAAGGCAAGATCCCGCCCGACAGCTATCTGGCCGATGGCAAGCGCTTCGGCGCGGCCTTCTGGCCCGCCGAAGGCGCGGCGGCCGAGCCTGCGGCCGAACCCGCCGCCGAGGCGCCCGCCGAACCCCCTGCCCCTGTGGCCGAAGCCGAACCCGCGCCCGAAGCCGCGCCCGAGACGCTGGCCGACTCGCGCCGCCTCGAGGCCGCCTTGCCGCGCGAGACCCGGATGGAGATCCAATCCGCGCTGCAATGGCAAGGTTTCTACGCCTCCGCCATCGACGGCGCCTTTGGCCGCGGCACCCGCGCCTCGATCGCCGCCTGGCAAGAGGCGCAGGGCGCCGAGCCCACTGGCGTGCTCTCCTCGGCCCAGCAGGCCGCGCTTCTCGAGGCCGTCGCCGCCGACCGCGCGGCGCTTGGCCTCGCCCCGGTCGAGGAACCCGAGGCCGGGATCGCGATCGAGCTGCCGCTCGGGCTGGTCGAGTTCGACCATTACGACCCGCCCTTCGTGCATTACCGCGCCAAGGACGGCTCCGGCGTCTCGGTGCTCCTGATCTCCGAACCGGGCGATGAAAACGCGCTTTTCGGGCTCTATGACGTGATGCAGACGCTCGAGATCGTGCCGGTCGAGGGCGAACGCGAGCGCGGGCGCAGCGCCTTCCGCCTGACCGGGCAGAACGACAAGATCCATTCGCATACCGAGGCCGCGCTCTCGGGCGGGCTGATCAAGGGCTTCACGCTGGTCTATCCGGCCGCCGACGAGGCCCGCATGGCGCGCGTTCTGGCCGCGATGCAGGCGAGCTTCAAGCCGATGGGCACCAAGGCCCTCGACCCGACGCTCGGCAAACCGCTCGCGGTCAATCGCGCCGATCTGCTCTCCGGGCTCGACAAACGCCACCCGGAATTCGCCCGCACCGGCGTCTATCTGGCGGCGAAGGGCGATGTGCTGACCGCGGCCGCCGGGCTCGACGCTTGCGCGCGCGTCACCCTCGAGGACCAGCCCGCCAAGATCAGCTTCCTCGACGCGGGCCTCGGCGTGGCGGTGATCACCCCCGAAAACCCGACCGCCGCCCCCGCCGTCGCGCGGTTCCAGACCGCCGAACTGGGCGCGGGGCTCGAGATCGCGGTCGCGGGCTTTTCCTACCCCGAGGCGCTTTCGGCGCCGGTGCTGAGCTTCGGCACGCTCTCGGATCTGAGCGGGCTCGCGGGCGAGGCGGCGCAGGCGCGGCTTGCGGTGCGCACCCTGCCCGGCGATGCGGGCGGCGCGGTGATCGACCCGACGGGCGCGGTGATGGGGATGCTGCTGCCCGCCGCCGCCACGCCCGACAAACGCCTGCCCGAGGATCTCGCGGTGGCGGTGCAGGCGCGCGCGCTCGCGCCGGTGCTGACGGCGGCGGGCTTTGCGCCCGAGGCCGCCACCGAGACCCGCGCGCTGCCGGCCGAGGATCTCTCGGATATCGCTCAGAAAATCTCGGCCCGCGTGGCCTGCTGGAACTGAACCCGGCGGCGGGCCTTGGCGGGCCCGCCCCCCCTCAGCCGCGCCAGAACCGCGGCAAGAGCAGCACCAGCACCGACATCAGCTCGAGCCGCCCGAGGAACATCCCCGCCGACATCAGCCATTTCGCCGAGGCCGGAAAGGCGTCGATCGCGCCATTGCCCGAAACCTCCGGCCCCCAGGCGGGCCCGACATTGGCGATCGCGGTCCAGGCGGCGGTCAGCGCGGTCCGGGTCTCGAGCCCGGTGAGCGAGAGCCCCACGATCAGCACCCCGAAGGTCAGGATGAAGAGCGAGAAGAACGCGATCACCGAGTTCACCACCTCCTCCTCGACCGGCCGGCCGGCATAGCGCACCCGCACCAGCCGATGCGGGCTATACATCCGCCGGATCTGCGCGCGGATCGCCGAAAACAGGATCAGATAGCGGAACACCTTGACCGAGCAGCCCGTCGAGGAGGTGCAGCCGCCGATCAGCCCCGTCAGGATCAGCACCACAAACGCCAGATGCCCCCATTTGGTAATGTCTTCAGAGGCATAGCCCGTGCCCGTAAAGGTCGAGACGACGTTGAACGTGACCTCGCGCAGCGTGCCCCAGAACTCCGCCTCATGCCGGATCAGCCGGTAGGCGACGATGATCGCGATCGCGTAGAGATGCCAGCGCAGGAAGGCGCGCACCTGCGGGTCGCGCCAGATCGGCCCGACCGAGCCCTGCGCGAGCTGCACGAAGCGGATGAAGGGCATCGCCGCGAGCAGCATGAACACCGAGGCCGCATATTCCGGCGCGCCCTTGTAGGCCCCGAAACTCGCGTCATAATTCGAGAAGCCCCCGGTCGAGAGCGTGGTCAGCGCATGCACGATCGCGTCGAAGGCGGTCATGCCCAGCGCCGCATAGGTCAGCGCGCAGGCCGCCGTCAGCCCGATGTAGACCCGGATCAGCGCGGTCGAGATATCCATCGCGCGGGGCAGGATTTTCCCAAGCGTATCAAAGCCTTCCGAGCGGAAGAACTGCATCCCCCCGACCCGCATCACCGGCAGGAAGATCATCGCCACGATGATGATCCCGAGCCCGCCGAGCCATTGCAGGATCGCGCGCCACAGGTTCGTGCCCGCGGGCAGCGCGTCGAGCTCGGGGATCACCGTGGTGCCGGTCGTCGTCAGCCCCGACATCGCCTCGAAATAGGCGTCGGTAAAGCCCAGGCCCGGCGCCCCGATGATCATCGGCAGCGCGCCGAACCCCGGCAGGCTGGCCCAGACGAAGGAGGTCAGCACGAAACTCTGCGGCAGGCTGAGCGTATGGCGCAGCCCATCGCGCGCCGCGAGCGCCAAAAGCCCGCCCACCGTCATGCAGATGATCGCGGATTCGACGAAGGCATACCAATTGTCATCCCCCGCCGCGTAATCCACCGCCGCGGGGATCAGCATCGCGAGCCCCAGGACCGCCGAGAGCAGTCCGATGATATAGCCCACCGGGCGCAGATCCATCATCCGCCCTGATTGCCCGCCCGCGCCCCGGCCTGTCAATCGCCCGCGCGGCGCCGGCGCCCGGCGGCCCTTGGGGAAACTTTGCAAATACGCCCGAATTGGTCAGTTAATTTGCTCAATTTCGCAGATTTTCCTTGCGCCGCAGCGCAGCGGGGCTAGCTTGGCGCCCGAATGACCCGGGAGACCCCTCATGTTCCGTAAAATTCTCATCGCCAACCGCGGCGAAATCGCGATCCGCGTCATGCGCGCGGCCAACGAGCTCGGCAAGAAGACGGTCGCCGTCTACGCCGAGGAGGACAAGCTCAGCCTGCACCGTTTCAAGGCCGACGAGGCCTATCGCATCGGCGAGGGGCTGAGCCCCGTCGGCGCCTATCTGTCGATCCCGGAGATCATCCGGGTCGCGAAGGAATGCGGCGCGGATGCGATCCACCCGGGTTATGGGCTGCTCTCGGAAAACCCCGATTTCGTCGAGGCTTGCGACGCCGCCGGCATCACCTTCATCGGCCCGCGCGCCGAAACCATGCGCGCGCTCGGCGACAAGGCCTCGGCGCGCCATGTCGCGATCAAGGCCGGCGTGCCGGTGATCCCCGCGACCGAAGTGCTGGGCGATGACTGGGATGCGATCAAGGCCGAGGCGGGCGAGATCGGCTATCCCTTGATGCTCAAGGCGAGCTGGGGCGGCGGCGGGCGCGGCATGCGCCCGATCAACGGCCCCGAGGAGCTGATCGAGAAGGTCCGCGAGGGCCGCCGCGAGGCCGAGGCCGCCTTCGGCAACGGCGAGGGCTATCTCGAGAAGATGATCCTGCGCGCCCGCCACGTCGAGGTGCAGCTCCTGGGCGATACCCATGGCGCGCTCTACCACCTCTATGAGCGCGATTGCACCGTGCAACGGCGCAACCAGAAGGTCGTCGAACGCGCCCCGGCGCCCTATCTCTCGGCCGAACAACGCGCCGAGGTCTGCGCGCTCGCGCTGAAGATCGGCAATGCGGTCGGCTACCAGAACGCCGGCACCGTCGAATTCCTGATGGATATGGACAGCCAGGAATTCTACTTCATTGAGGTCAACCCGCGCGTGCAGGTCGAGCATACCGTGACCGAGGAGGTCACCGGCATCGACATCGTGCAGGCGCAGATCCGCATCGCCGAGGGCGCGAGCCTGGCCGAGGCGACCGGCGCCGCCGATCAGGGCGCGGTCACGCTCTCGGGCCATGCGCTGCAATGCCGGGTGACGACCGAGGACCCGCAAAACAACTTCATCCCCGATTACGGCCGCATCGCCGCCTATCGCACCGCGACCGGCATGGGGATCCGGCTCGATGGCGGCACGGCTTACGCCGGCGGCGTCATCACCCGCTATTATGACAGCCTTCTGGTCAAGGTCACCGCCTGGGCGCAGACCCCCGATCAGGCGATCCACCGCATGGACCGGGCGCTGCGCGAATTCCGCATCCGCGGCGTCTCGACCAACATCGATTTCGTGATCAACCTGCTCAAGCACCCGACCTTCCTGAGCATGGGCTACACCACGAAATTCATCGACACGACGCCCGAGCTCTTCCAGTTCAAGAAGCGGCGCGACCGCGGCACCAAGATCCTGACCTATATCGCCGACATCACCGTGAACGGCCACCCCGAGACCGCGGGCCGTCCGCGCCCGGCGGCCGAGGCGAAGGCGCCGCGCCCGCCCGAGGCCAAGGGCGCGCCGCGCCCCGGCACGCGCCAACTCCTCGAAACGCAGGGCCCGAAAGCGGTCGCCGACTGGATGCTCGGCCAGAAGAAGCTCCTGCTCACCGACACGACGATGCGCGACGGGCACCAATCGCTCCTCGCCACCCGGATGCGCTCGATCGACATGATCAAGGCCGCGCCCGCCTATGCGGCGAACCTCGGTGATCTCTTCTCGGTCGAATGCTGGGGCGGCGCGACCTTCGACGTGGCCTATCGCTTCTTGCAGGAATGCCCCTGGCAGCGCCTGCGCGACATCCGCACCGCGATGCCCAACGTGCTGACCCAGATGCTGCTGCGCGCCTCGAACGGCGTGGGCTACACGAACTACCCGGACAACGTTGTTCGATTTTTCGTATCTCAGGCGGCAAAAACCGGCGTCGACGTGTTCCGGGTGTTCGATAGTCTCAACTGGGTCGAGAACATGCGCGTCGCGATGGATGCCGTGATCGAGGCCGAGAAGATCTGCGAAGGCACGATCTGCTACACCGGCGATATCCTCGACCCGGCCCGCGCGAAATATGATCTCGCCTATTACGTCGGCATGGCGAAGGAGCTCGAGGCCGCGGGGGCGCATGTGCTCGGCCTCAAGGATATGGCGGGGCTCCTGAAGCCGGCGGCGGCGCGCGCGCTCGTCACCGCGCTGAAAAACGAGGTCGGCCTGCCGATCCATTTCCACACCCATGACACCTCGGGGATCGCCGGCGCCACCGTGCTCGCGGCGGCCGAGGCGGGCGTCGATGCGGTCGATGCGGCGATGGATGCCTTCTCGGGCGGGACCTCGCAGCCGTGCCTGGGCTCGATCGTCGAGGCGCTCGCACATACCGAGCGCGACACCGGCCTCGATATCGCGGCGATCCGGCGGATGTCGAACTACTGGGAGGCGGTGCGCAACCAATATGCCGCCTTCGAATCGGGCACCCGCGCGCCGGCCTCGGAGGTCTATCTCCATGAAATGCCGGGCGGCCAGTTCACCAACCTCAAGGCCCAGGCGCGCTCGCTCGGGCTCGAGGAGCGCTGGCACGAGGTGGCGCAGGCCTATGCCGACGCCAACCAGATCTTCGGCGATATCGTCAAGGTCACGCCGAGCTCGAAAGTGGTGGGCGACATGGCGCTGATGATGGTGGCGCAGGGGCTGACGAAGGCCGATGTGCTCGACCCGGCGAAGGAAATGGCCTTCCCCGAGTCGGTCGTCGACATGCTCAAGGGCAACCTCGGCCAACCGCCGGGCGGCTGGCCCGCGGCGATCTCGGCCAAGGCGCTCAAGGGCGAGGCCGCCTCGACCGAACGCCCCGGCGCCCATCTCGCCCCCGTCGATCTCGAAGCCACCCGCGCCAAACTCTCGGCCGAGCTCAACGGTTACCCGGTCGATGACGAGGATCTCGCGGGCTATCTGATGTATCCGAAGGTCTTCCTCGACTACATGGGCCGCCACCGCCAATATGGCCCGGTGCGCACCCTGCCGACGCCGGTGTTCTTCTACGGGATGGAGGCGGGCCAGCAGATCTCGGCCGAAATCGACCCGGGCAAGACCCTCGAGATCCGCTTCCAGACGAAGAGCGAGACCGACGAGGCGGGCGAGGTGAAGGTGTTCTTCGAGCTCAACGGCCAGCCGCGCGCCGTGCGCGTGCCCAACCGCTCGGCCGCCGCCGCCACCAAGGCGCGCCCGAAGGCCGAGGCCGGCAACCCCGCCCATATCGGCGCACCGATGCCGGGCGTGGTCGCCGCGCTCTCGGTCAGCGTCGGCCAGAAGGTGCAGCCGGGCGATCTCCTGCTCACCATCGAGGCGATGAAGATGGAAACCGGCATCCACGCCGACCGCGCCGCGACGATCAAGGCGCTCCATGTCAGCCCCGGCGCCCAAATCGACGCCAAGGATCTCTTGATCGAACTCGACTGAGTCAGACGCCCCCCCAACAGGGGGGGGCGCCTGCAGAGCGGGGCGCTGCCCCGCACCCCGGGATATTTCCACATCATTGAAGCGAAAATCCGCACCCCTTCAACGATGTCGAAATATCCCGGGGGTGAGCCCGGAACGGGCGAGGGGGCAGCGCCCCCTTTCTTTTTCCCTGCATTCCTTGGCCCCGCCGAAGTGCGGCGCAAAACTGGATCGACTTTTTTGCAGATCGGCGCAAATTTCCTCTTGCGGCCCCCCGCGCGATCCCCTAAATCCGCCTCCACCGAACCGGTAGCGCGGGCGTAGCTCAGGGGTAGAGCATTACCTTGCCAAGGTAAGGGTCGTGAGTTCGAATCTCATCGCCCGCTCCAGTTCGGACATAGCCAGGATGCGGGCGTAGCTCAGGGGTAGAGCATTACCTTGCCAAGGTAAGGGTCGTGAGTTCGAATCTCATCGCCCGCTCCAATACGAAAAGCCTCCCTTCGGGGAGGCTTTTGTCATTCTGGCCAAGGCCTTGCGCGGCGAAGTGGATGTGGCGGGCGGCCCTGCCCGGCTGACCCGGCGCCGGTATGGTGGCGCGCCCGGCCGGGCTGCCGATCAGCTCCCGAACCGCCCTGACGGCACCCGCACCGCCTCCGGTTGCCCCGCCTCCGGTTGCGGCGACGAGCAGGTCCGGCCTTCCGCCGCATGGACGCATTGGTGGCGCACATAGCATTTGGCGCAGACCTCCGGCAGATGGGCCTCGCGCTCATGGGCCTCGATGGTGCGCACCACATTGACACAGGCCGCGTGCAAATCCTCCGCCGTCAGCTCGGCCGGCAGCACGCAGCGCAGCGAGGACAGCATCATGAACAGCTCGCCATGCGCGAAGAGCATCTCCTCGGAGAGCAGCAGCGCATGCATCGAGGGGTTGTGCTGCTGGGCCGCGAGCAACAGGCTCAACCCGGTCGGCGCGCCGGGCCGGTTGCCATTCGGGAAGAGCACCGAGATCAGCAGATCCGGCGGATGGCTGCGCGCCCGGCCCATGGCGCGCTCGATCGTGGGAACCACGGTGACCTCATGGCCATCCGCGCGCATCAGGTCGCAAAATCGCGCTGTTCGCGGTGAGGGCCTGTCCATCAAGAGCACATGCATTGCGATTCCCTTCCCTGCGCACAGGAAACCAAATAACACTTAACGGATGATCAATTTTCCCGAGCCTCGCGACATCGCGCCGCAACGCGGCTTGTGCTTAACAAGCCCGCCCCGGCGCCCTATAAGGCGCTCAGAGGCAAGGAGATGACCGATGCGGACCGCCACCATCACGCGCAAGACCGCCGAGACCGAGATCTCGGTCGAGATCAACCTCGACGGCACCGGGGTCTATGACAACCAGACCGGCGTGGGCTTCTTCGACCACATGCTCGACCAGCTCGCGCGCCATTCGCTGATCGACCTGAAGATCCGCGCCACGGGCGATCTGCATATCGACGACCACCACACCGTCGAGGATACCGGCATCGCGCTCGGCCAGGCGCTGACGAAGGCGCTCGGCGACAAGCGCGGCATCCGCCGTTATGGCCATTTCGCGCTCGCCATGGATGACACGCAGGTCGCCTGCGCGCTCGATCTCTCGGGCCGGCCGTTCCTCGTCTGGAACTGCGACATGCCGACCCAGAAGATCGGCAGCTTCGACACCGAGCTCGTGCGCGAATTCTTCCAGGCGCTTTCGACCAACGGGCTGATCACGCTGCATATCGACCGGGTGCATGGCTTCAACAGCCACCACATCGCCGAGAGCGCCTTCAAGGCGGTGGCGCGCGCGCTGCGGATGGCGGTC
Organism: Rhodobacter xanthinilyticus; assembly: GCF_001856665.1. Lineage (NCBI taxonomy): Bacteria > Pseudomonadati > Pseudomonadota > Alphaproteobacteria > Rhodobacterales > Rhodobacter > Rhodobacter xanthinilyticus. The sequence continues at coordinate 2,680,634 of NZ_CP017781.1, forward strand.
GAGCCCGATCCGCGGATGGCGGGCGTGCTGCCCTCGACGAAAGGGGCGCTGTGATGCTCACCGCGCTCGTCGATTACGATTCGGGCAACCTGCATTCGGCGCAGAAGGCCTTCGAGCGGATGGCCCATGAGGCCGGCTCGGGCACGATCGTCGTCACCTCCGAGCCCGATGTGGTCGCGAAAGCCGACCGCATCGTGCTGCCCGGCGACGGCGCTTTCCCGGCCTGCCGCCATGCGCTCGACCGCTTCACCGGGCTCTTCGAGGCGATCGAGGAGGGCGTGCACCGTCAGGGCAAGCCCTTCCTCGGCATCTGCATCGGCATGCAGATGATGGCAAGCCGCGGGCTCGAATTCGAGCCGACCGAGGGCTTTGGCTGGATCCCCGGCGAGGTTGACCGGATCACCCCGGCGGATGCGCATCTGAAGGTGCCGCATATGGGCTGGAACGATCTCGTCCTCGATCAGCCGCACCCGGTCTTCGCGGGGCTGAAAACCGGCGATCACGCCTATTTCGTGCACAGCTACCATTTCAAGGTGGCGCGGCCCGAACACCTGCTCGCCCATGTCGATTACGCCGGGCCGATCACCGCGATCGTCGGGCGCGACAACATGGTCGGCACCCAGTTCCACCCGGAGAAAAGCCAGGCGACGGGGCTGCGGCTGATCGCCAATTTCCTCGCCTGGAAACCTTGAAAAAACGCCCCCTCGCGGGGGCGTTTTCGTCTCAGTCCGCCTTCGACCAGCTCTGCGCCTTGCACAAAAGCCCGCCCGCGACACAGCCCGAGAGCTTCATCGACTTGCCCGAAAGCGCGATCTTGCCGATGTAGATCTTGTCGTTCGAGGGCCGCCAGACCTGGCCCTCATAGGCGCCGTCGCCCTTCGGCGCCATGTCGATGACGATCTTCTTGCCGATATTGGGCGATTTGTATTCGCCCTGCTCGTTGAAGGTGCGCTGGATCGTGCCGCAGAAATTCGCGCCGCAGGGCCCGATCTTCACGAGCGCATAGGAGCCGTCGTCGGGCTGCGTCTTCCACATCCCCTCGATCGGGTCAGCGGCGGCCATCCCCGCAGTCAGCGCCAGAACGGCGGCCAGAATGGTGGTTTTCATGGTATCTCCTCCCAAAATCCCGCGCCATCAGGCCACGACGCCCGATTCCGGGCAAGATTGACGTGGCGTTGCCGCCCCGGCCTTGCCCGAGGCCTGCGCGCATGGCATGAGGCGGCAACCAAAGGAGAGCCCGATGATCCTCTACCCCGCGATCGACCTCAAGGACGGCCAATGCGTGCGCCTGCTGCATGGCGAGATGGACAAGGCCACCGTGTTCGGTGACGACCCGGCCGCGCAGGCGGCGAAATTCGAGGCCGCGGGCTGCGAATGGGTGCATCTGGTCGACCTGAACGGCGCCTTCGCGGGCGAGCCGGTGAACGCGGCGGCGGTCGAGGCAATCCTGGCGCGGATCAAGGTGCCCGCCCAGCTCGGCGGCGGCATCCGCACGATGGCGACCATCGCCACCTGGATCGAGAAGGGCCTCTCGCGGGTGATCCTCGGCACTGTGGCCGTCGAGAACCCCGCCCTCGTGCGCGAGGCGGCGCGTGAATTCCCGGGCAAGGTGGCGGTGGGCATCGATGCGCGCGGCGGGCGCGTGGCGACCAAGGGCTGGGCCGAGGAGACCGATGTGATGGTCACCGATCTGGCGCGCAGCTTCGAGGACGCGGGCGTCGCGGCGATCATCTACACCGATATCATGCGCGACGGCGCGATGACCGGCCCGAATATCGAGGCGACCGAAGCGCTCGCGCGCGCGGTGTCGATCCCTGTGATCGCCTCGGGCGGGGTCTCCTCGCTGCCCGACCTGATCGCACTGCGCGACACCGGCGTGATCTCGGGCGCGATCTCGGGCCGCGCGATCTATGACGGCGCGCTCGATCTCGGCCAGGCACTCGCCGCGCTCAAGGGCTGAGGGAGAAGGGGGCGCCGCCCCCTCGCCCGTTCCGGGCTCACCCCCGGGATATTTTCGGCAAGATGAAACCAAGCGCCATTTCATCTTGCCAAAAATATCCCGGGGTGCGGGGCAGCGCCCCGCTCGCGGCGCTTTCCTTGCGCGCCCGCAGGGGTTATGCAGACCGCAAAGGAGCCCGCCCATGCTGAAGACGCGCATCATCCCCTGCCTCGACGTGGCCGATGGCCGTGTCGTCAAAGGCGTGAATTTCGTCAACCTGATCGATGCGGGCGATCCGGTCGAGGCCGCCAAGGCCTATGACGCGGCGGGCGCGGATGAGCTCTGTTTCCTCGACATCCACGCCACCCACGAAAACCGCGGCACGATGTTCGATCTCGTCACCCGCACCGCCGAGCAATGTTTCATGCCGCTGACGGTCGGCGGCGGCGTGCGCAGCCATGAAGACGTGCGCAAGCTCCTGCTCGCCGGCGCCGACAAGGTCTCGTTCAACTCCGCCGCGGTGGCCAACCCCGATGTCGTGGCCGAGGCCGCCGACCGTTTCGGCAGCCAATGCATCGTCGTCGCGATCGACGCGAAGACCGTCGCCCCGGGCCGCTGGGAGATCTTCACCCACGGCGGGCGCAAATCCACCGGCATCGACGCGGTCGAATTCGCCCGCACGGTCGAGGCCAAGGGCGCGGGCGAGATCCTGCTGACCTCGATGGACCGCGACGGCACCCGCGCGGGCTTCAACCTCGCGCTGACCCGCGCGATTTCCGATGCCGTGGCGCTGCCGGTGATCGCCAGCGGCGGCGTCGGCACGCTCGACCACCTCGTCGAGGGCGTGACCCAGGGCGGCGCCTCGGCCGTGCTCGCCGCCTCGATCTTCCACTTCGGCGAATTCACCATCCGCGAGGCCAAGGAACACATGGCCGCCGCAGGCATCCCGGTGCGGCTGTGAGGCGCGAGCTGAGCTATCGCCCCGCCGACACGGCCACCGTGCCAACCGAGCCGCCCCCCCGCATCGCCGCCGCGAAAGGAGCCCGCCCATGACCATCCTCGCCCAGCTCGCCGCCACCATCGAGGCGCGCAAATCCGCCGACCCGGACAGCTCCTGGACCGCGAAACTGCTCTCCAAGGGCCCGGAGAAATGCGCCCAGAAATTCGGCGAGGAGGCGATCGAGGCCTGCATGGCGGTGGCCAAGGGCGACCGCGAGAACCTCGTCTACGAGGCCGCCGACGTGCTCTACCACCTGCTGGTGATGCTCGCCGCGCGCGAGGTCACGCTCGAGGAGGTGCTGGCCGAACTCGCCCGCCGCGAGGGCACCTCGGGCCTTGCCGAAAAGGCCGCCCGCGGCTGAGCCGCGACCCTGAACCGCCTTGCCAGACGCCCGCCCCGCGCGCAGACTTCGCGTGAAACGGGAGGGGAAAATGACACCGACACCCAAGGGTTACTGGATCGGCCACGTCACCGTCGACGATCCGCAGGCCTATCAGGCCTATCGCGCGGCAAATGCCGCCGCCTTCGAGAAATTCGGCGGCAAATTCCTCGTGCGCGGCGGCGCGCAAGAGGTCGTCGAGGGCGATCTGCGCCCGCGCGCGGTGGTGATCGAATTCCCCTCCCTCGCGGCCGCCCGCGCCTGCTACCTCAGCCCCGAATACCAACACGCGCTCGCGCTGCGCACACCGGTCTCGGAGGCCGATCTGTGCATCGTCGAGGGCTGGGCGGAGTGAGCGCGCCCGGCTTCTGGGTCGCCCATGTCACGATCCTCGACCCGGCGGGCTACGCCGCCTACCGCGCCGCCGCCGCCCCCGCGATCGCCGCCGCCGGCGGGCGAATCCGCGCGCTCGGCGCCCCGCAAGACACCGTCGCGGGCCAGATGCGCCCCGATACCGTGATCGTCGAATTCCCCTCCCTCGCCGCCGCCCGCGCCTGCTATTTCGGCGCGCCCTATCAAGCCACCCTCGCCGCGCGCGACGCCGCCGCCGCGGTCGATCTGACCATCCTCGAAGGCCTGCCCTTCAACGATGCCGAAATATCCCGGGGGTGAGGCCCGCATGGGCCGGGGGGGCAGCGCCCCCCGCGCCCCCTCCGCCCTTGCCACCCGCGCCCTTGCCTCCCGCGCCCTTGCCTCCCGCGCCCTTGCCTCCCGCGCCCGCGCCGCTAGAGTGAGCCCATGTTCAAAACCCTCCTCGGCCTCCTCGCCGCGCCCCACCCCGATCCGCTGACCGCCGACGACGCCGAGCTCGCGCTTGCCGCCCTTCTCGTGCGCCTCGCGCGCTCCGACGGCCGCTATGACGAGGCCGAACAGATCCGCATCGACCGCATCCTCGCTGCCCGCCGCGGGCTTGGCCCCTTCGAGGCGACCGAGCTGCGCCGCAGCGCCGAGGCGCTCGAAGAGACCGCCCCCGACACCGTGCGCTTCACCCGCGCGCTGAAGGACAAGATCGCCCATGACGACCGGATCGCGGTGATCGAGGCGATGTGGGAGGTGGCGCTCGCCGATGAGGCGCGCGCCCCCGATGAAGAGGCGATGATCCGCCTCGCGGCCAGCCTGCTGGGCATCAACGACCGCGATTCGGCCTTCGCGCGGCAACGCGTTCTCGCCCGCGAGGGCTGAGCGCCGCCGCGGCCCGCTGCCGCACCCCGGGCGAGAACGCCCGTTTTGGCGCAATCTGCCTGCCTTTTTGGCCAAGTCCGCCCCCTTCTCCCTGCGGAACCTGTCATTGCCCCGTTGCAATCGCCCCCGAAATCGCGCCAACTTGACCGAACGGACAAAGAGAAGCCCAAAAGTGACCCAGACCGCTCCCGCCTCCGCCGACGCCGCCGCAGCCTCCGCCGCGCCCGTCATCGAAATTCGCGACCTGCACAAGAGTTACGGTCCGCTCGAGGTGCTCAAGGGCGTCTCGGTGACCGCGCGCCGCGGTCAGGTGATCTCGCTGATCGGCTCCTCGGGCTCGGGGAAATCGACGCTGCTGCGCTGCTGCAACCTGCTCGAGGACAGCCAGGCGGGCGAGATCCTGTTCGAGGGCGAAGCGGTGAAATGGCAAGGCGCGGGCCTTGCGCGCCGCCCCGCCGACCGCGCCCAGGTCACCCGCTTTCGCACCAATCTCTCGATGGTCTTCCAGCAGTTCAACCTCTGGTCGCACATGTCGATCCTGCAAAACGTGATGGAGGCGCCGCTGACCGTGCTCGGCCGCCCCGTGGCGGAGGTCGAGCCGCTCGCGCGCGAGCTTCTCGCCAAGGTCGGCATCGGCGACAAGGCCGAGGCCTGGCCCGCGCAGCTCTCCGGCGGCCAGCAACAGCGCGCCGCGATCGCGCGCGCGCTGTGCATGCGCCCCGAGGCGCTGCTTTTCGACGAGCCGACCTCCGCGCTCGACCCCGAGCTGCAACAGGAGGTCGTCAAGGTCATCAAGGATCTCGCCGCCGAGCACCGCACGATGATCCTCGTCACCCATGACATGCGCCTGGCCGCCGATGTCTCCGACCATGTGATCTTCCTCCACCAAGGCAAGATCGAGGAGGAGGGCCCGCCCGAGGCGCTCTTCGGCGCGCCGAAATCCGAGCGGCTGAAACAATTCCTGTCGGCAACCCTGCCGGCGTGATCTGAAGACCAAAAACACTCTCAACAGCGGAGCTGATACCATGAAGAAGCTGATCCTGACCGCCGCGGCGCTGGCGCTGAGCGCGGGCCTTGCCTCGGCGCAGACCGTGCGCATGGGCACCGAGGGCGCCTACCCTCCCTACAACTTCATCAACGACAAGGGTGAGGTCGACGGTTTTGAGCGCGAGCTCGGCGATATCCTGTGCGAGAAGGCCGGCGTGACCTGCGAATGGGTCACCAATGAATGGGACAGCATCATCCCGAACCTGCTCTCGGGCAACTATGACACGATCATGGCCGGCATGAGCATCACCGACGAGCGCAAGGAAGTCATCGACTTCACCGAGGCCTATTATCCGCCCGCGCCCTCGGCCTATGCCGCGCTCAAACCCGATGCCGACTTGAAGGGCATCGTTGCCGCCCAGGTCGGCACCATCCAGGCCGATTTCGTCGCCAAATCGGGCGCAACGCTGCTCGAATTCCCGACGCTCGACGACACCGTCGCCGCGGTCAAGAACGGTGAGGCCGATGCGGTCTTCGCCGACAAGGACCCGCTCGCGGCCTTCGTGACCGCAGAGAGCGGCATCCAATGGGTCGGCGAGGATGTCGCGCTTGGCGGCGGCGTGGGCATGGGCCTGCGCAAAACCGATGCCGAGCTGAAGGGCAAATTCGACGCCGTGATCGCCGAGATGAAAGCCGATGGCTCGCTCAACGCGCTGATCACCAAATGGTTCGGCCCCGACGTCAAGGGCTTCTGACCCCGACGCCGTCCGACGACCTCGGGCGGGGGCCTCCGGGCGCCCGCCCCTCCCGCAAAGTTTCTCCCAGATGTTCACCCATTGCGCTGACCCATCCCAACTCGAGGGCCTGAGCTGGCTTCTGTGCTACCTGACCACGGGCAAGCAGTTCCTGTTCTACGGCTCCTTCCTGATCGTGATCGCGCTCTTGGTGGTCACCGCGCCGGTGGCGCTCCTGTTCGGCTTTGGCGGGGCGCTGGCCGCGCGCAGCCAGATCCTGCCGCTGCGGCTCTTTGGCAAGGGCTATACCTCGATGGTGCGCGGCGTGCCCGACATCATCTTCTTCCTCTTCGTGCCGGTCGCCATGGACCAGGGGCTCGAATATCTGCGCCATCTGTGGAAATGCCCGCCGAGCGATGCGCCGGTCTGGGCCAATAACGAATTCAACGTCTGCGCCGCGGCGAAGATCCCGCTCTCGACCTCGCCGCAGATCTGGCACGAGGCCTATGGCTTTGCGCTGGCGGTGGTGGCCTTCGCGGTGGTCTTCGGCGCCTTTGCCGCGAATGTGCTTTACGGCGCGATGAATGCCGTGCCCCGCGCCCAGCTCGAGACCGCCGAGGCCTATGGCATGTCGCCCGCCCAGGTGCGCCGGCGGATCCTGATCCCGCAGATGTGGACCTATGCGCTGCCCGGGCTTGCGAATCTGTGGATGATCCTGATCAAGGCGACGCCGCTCCTGTTCCTGCTCGGCATCGAGGATATCGTCTATTGGGCGCGCGAACTCGGCGCCACCAAATCGGCGATCTACGCCTATCCCCACCCCGATTGGCGCGTGTGGTATTTCCTCGTGCTGCTCGGCTTCTACCTCGGCATGACGCGGGTCTCCGAGATCCTGCTCGGCCGCCTCACGGCGCGGCTCTCGCGCGGCCAGGCCACGATGGCCGGCGAAGCGATGCGAAAGGCCGGCGCATGACCCAAAGCTGCCTCGAGATCATCTCCGATTACGGCCTGCGCTCGATCGGCATCGGCGAGCGGCTGCTGCCGCGCTCCGATTTCACGCTCTGCCATGAATTCACGCTGATCGGCTCCGGGCTGATCTGGAACCTCTATTTCGGCCTTGTCGCGATGGCGCTGGGGTTTTTCCTCGCCAATGCGCTGGCGCTGGCGAAGACCAGCCCGCGCGCGGCGCTGCGCAAACCGGCGGAATGGTTCATCTTCGTGTTCCGCGGCTCGCCGCTCTTCATCCAGTTCTTCCTGGCCTATGAGCTCCTCGTGCTGTTGCCGCGCACGGGCATCAATATTTTCGGCCTGACGATCGAGACCGCCTGGACGACGAAAGCCTGGGCGGGGGCGCTTTTTGTGCTCTTCCTCAACACCTCGGCCTATTCGGCGGAGATCTTCTACGGCGCGCTTTGTGCGGTGCCCAAAGGCGATCTCGAGGCCGCCGATGCCTATGGCTTCACCGGCTGGAAGAAGTTCCGCAAAGTGGTCTGGCCGACGACGCTGCGGCTCGCCTGGCCTGCCTATACCAACGAGGCGATCTTCCTCGTCCATGCCACGACGCTCGTCTTCTTCTCGGGCTTCCCGGCCTATCAACAAAGCGGCGACGCGCTCTATTACGCGAAATATTTCGCCGACAAGACTTACAACCCCTTCATCCCCTACCCGATCGCGGCCTTCTATTTCGTCCTGGTGACGCTGGCCCTGATCTGGCTCTTCGGGATGGTCAACCGCCGCCTGAACCGGCATCTTCCGGGCGCCCAGCGCCCCAAACTGAAGGTCAGGCCGCAAATCATCAGGTGAGGACATGGACTGGCTGAAAGATCACCCCGAGGTGCGCACGATTCGCGTCGCAGCGGCGGACCTCAACGGGGTGGCGCGGGGAAAACGCATCCCCGCACGTTTTGCGAGCAAGGTATTTACCGAAGGCACCCGCTTCCCCTTCTCGGTGCTGAACCTCGACATCTGGGGCGAGGACATCGAGGAAAGCCCTCTGGTTTTTGAATCGGGCGATTGTGACGGGCTGTTGATGCCCACCGAACGCGGCTTCATGCCGATGCCCTGGCTCGAGGCGCCGACCGCGCTTCTGCCGATCTGGATGTTCCATATGGACGGCCGCCCCTATGACGGCGACCCGCGCCAGGTTCTGGCCCGCGTGCTCGACCGCTATACCGCGCTGGGGCTGACCCCGGTCGTCGCGACCGAGCTCGAGTTCTTCCTGATCGACGATTCGGGCAAGACCCTGCGCGTGCCGCCCAGCCCCCGCTCGGGCAAGCGCCGCACCGGCGGCGAGACGCTGTCGCTCCGCGCGCTCGACGCCTTCGACAGCTATTTCACCAAGCTCTACGAGGCTTGCGAGGAAATGGATATCCCCGCCGATACCGCGATCTCCGAAGCGGGCCCGGGGCAGTTCGAGATCAACATGATGCACAGCTCGGATGCGCTGAAAGCGGCCGACGATGCCTGGCTCTTCAAGATGCTGGTCAAAGGGCTGGCGCGCAGCCACGGCTTCGCCGCCTCTTTCATGGCCAAACCCTATGACCTCTGGCCCGGCAACGGCATGCATGTGCATTTCTCGATCCTGGATCGCGATGGCAACAACATCTTCAACGATGGCTCCGAGAAGGGCTCGGATGCGCTCCGCCATGCGGTGGCGGGCTGCCTCGCGGCGCTGCCCGGCTCGACCTTGATCTTCGCGCCCCATGAGAACAGCTTCGACCGGCTGGTGCCCAATGCGCATGCGCCCACCGGCATCGGCTGGGCCTATGAGAACCGCACCGCGGCGCTGCGGATCCCCGCCTCGGGCCCGGCCGCGCGGCGGATCGAACACCGCGTCGCGGGGGGCGATGTGAACCCCTACCTCATGCTCGCCGCCGTGCTCGGCGCGGCCCTTGTCGGGCTCGAGGACAAGATGATCCCCGATGAGCCGCTCACCGGCAACGCCTATGCCCAAAGCCTGCCGCAGCTCCCCGCGACCTGGAACCTCGCGATCGAGACCTTCGCGACCTGCCCGCTGGTGCAACGGATCTTCCCCAAGGAGCTGGTCGCGAACTACCTGATGACCAAGCGCCAGGAAATCCACTACATGGCCGAGCTCTCCGACGAGGAACAGACCGAGCTCTACCTCGACACCGTCTGAGGGGGGCGCCGCCCCCCGCTGCGCTCCCCCCGGGATATTTTTGCATCATTGAAGCGCAGCTGGTTTCAACGATGCAAAAATATCCCGGGGGTGAGGCCCGCAGGGCCGAGGGGGCAGCGCCCCCTTTCCAGAGCTCGAAAATTTGATCAAATTCTTGCGGAGCCCCCTTGCCCGCCCATCGGCCCGGGTCTAGGCTTTCGTCATCCAACCCAATGAGAGCCCCATGCTGATCGGCATCCTGCAAACCGGCCAATCCCCCGATATTCTGCGGGCGGAGGCCGGCGACTACCCAGACATGTTCGCGCGCCTTCTGGCGAATCACGGCCTGACCTTCCGCACCTATCACGTCGAGGCGATGGAGTTTCCCGCCGATGTGCAGGAATGCGAGGGCTGGCTGATCACCGGCTCGCGCCATGGCGCCTATGAGGATCACCCGTTCATCAAACCGCTCGAGGCGCTGATCCGCGAGATCATCGCGGCGGGCGTGCCGCTGGTGGGGATCTGTTTTGGCCATCAGATCATCGCCCAGGCGATGGGCGGCACGGTCGAGAAATTCCCCGGCGGCTGGGCGGTCGGCGCGCAGGATTACGATTTCGGCGGCGAGACGGTGACGCTGAACGCCTGGCACCAGGACCAGGTGACCCGCCGCCCCGAGGGCGCCGAGGTGGTCGGCTGCAACGCGTTTTGCGAGAATGCCGCGCTGGTTTACGGCGACCGCGCCTTCACCGTGCAGGCCCACCCCGAATTCCCCGACAGTTTCGTCGAGGGGCTGATGAACACCCGCGGCAAGGGCGTCGTGCCCGACCCGTTGATGGAGGCCGCGCGCACCCGCCTTGGCCAGCCCAACCAATCCGCCGCGATTGCCGACCGCATCGCGGAGTTCTTCCTCAAACCGCGGAGCTGAGATGAGCCCCGCGGCTGCCCACCGCTGCCCCTGCCCCGCCTTTGGCTTTGCCGAAGGCGAGCCGCTTGCCCGGCTGATGCCCGACCCGCTTGACTGACCAAGGCCGCCTTCACCGCAACCCTTTGGAAAGTTACAGATATGTCCTCGAAACCCACCGACTGGACCGAACAACTCCCGCAAGCCGCGCGCGATTATATCGCCGGGCGCCGCCTCGATGAGGTCGAATGCATCGTCGCCGATATCGCCGGCGTTGCCCGCGGCAAGGCGATGCCCGCCTCGAAATTCGCCTTTCAGGATCGCTTCTTCCTGCCCAATTCGATCTTCTTGCAAACCATCACCGGCGAATGGGCCGACAACCCGATGGGCGCCTTCACCGAGCCCGACATGATCCTGACCCCGGATTTCTCGACCGCGACCGCCGCCCCCTGGACGGCCGATATCACGCTGCAGGTCATCCATGACGTGAACGACCAGCAGGGCAACCCGGTGCCGGTCGCGCCGCGCAACCTGCTCAAGCGGATCGTCGGGCTTTACGAGGCTGAGGGCTGGAAGCCGGTGATCGCGCCGGAGATGGAGTTCTTCCTCGTCGCGCGCAACCTCGACCCGAACCAGCCGATCATCCCGCCGATGGGCCGCTCGGGGCGGCGCGCGGCCGGCAAACAGGCCTATTCGATGTCCGCCGTCGACGAATACGGCAAGGTGATCGACGATATCTATGATTTCGCCGAGGCGCAGGGCTTCGAGATCGACGGGATCTTGCAAGAAGGCGGCGCGGGCCAGGTCGAGATCAACCTCGCCCATGGCGACCCGGTGGCGCTCGCCGATCAGATCTTCTTCTTCAAGCGGCTGATCCGCGAGGCCGCGCTGCGCCACGATTGCTTCGCCACCTTCATGGCCAAGCCGATCGAGGGCGAGCCGGGCTCGGCGATGCATATCCACCAATCGGTCATCGATGTGAAGACCGGCGCGAATATCTTCTCGGAAGCCGATGGCAGCGAGAGCATCGAGTTCATGTATGCGATCGCGGGGCTGCAAAACCACCTGCCCGCGGTGATCGCCCTGCTCGCGCCCTATGTGAACAGCTACCGCCGCTACGTCCCCGATTTCGCCGCGCCGATCAACCTCGAATGGGGCCGCGACAACCGCACGACGGGGCTGCGCGTGCCGATCTCGGGCCCCGAGGCGCGGCGGATCGAGAACCGCCTCGCGGGGATGGATTGCAACCCCTATCTCGGCCTCGCGGCCTCGCTCGCCTGCGTCTATCTGGGGCTGAAGGAACGGCGCATGCCGCGCCCCGAATGCACGGGCGATGCCTATATGAATGACACGGACCTGCCCTATAACCTGGGCGATGCGCTCGATCTGCTCTCCGATTCCGCGCCCGTGCGCGAGGTTCTGGGGATCGAGTTCTGCACCGTCTACGAGGCGGTAAAACGCAACGAATACAAGGAGTTCCTGCAGGTCATCAGCCCGTGGGAGCGCGAGCATCTGCTGCTGAATGTCTGAGCCATGAACCTGCTTTTCGCCAATGACCGCCCCGGAGAATACCCCCGCAGCTTCTATGCCGATACCGCCGACCCCACGCCCGAGCGCGCGCCCCTGACGGGCGCCGTGCGGGCCGATGTCTGCGTGATCGGCGCGGGCTATACCGGGCTCTCGGCGGCGCTGCATCTGGCCGAGGCCGGGCGGCGGGTGATCGTGCTCGAGGCGCATCGGGTGGGCTTTGGCGCCTCGGGGCGCAACGGTGGGCAGATCGGCTCGGGCCAGCGTCTCGAGGTCACCGAGCTCGAGAAGATGGTCGGCAAACCGGGCGCGCGGCGGCTGTGGGATCTGGCCGAAGCGGCAAAGGCGCTGACCTTCGATCTCGCCGCGCGCGCCGGCGTGCCGACCCATCGCGGCATCGCCCATGCCGCGCTCAAACCCGCCGAGGTGCGCCATGCCCATGAGATGGCCGAGCATCTCGCGCGGCATTACGATTATGAGCAGATCACACCGCTCGACCGCGCGGGCCTGCGCGCGCTGATCCCCTCGCCGCGCTATATCGGCGGCGATATCGACCGCGGCGCGGGTCATGTTCACCCGCTCAACCTCGCGCTCGGAGTGGCGCGGCTGGCCGAGGCCGCGGGCGCCACGATCCATGAACGCTCGGTCGTCACCCGTATCGAGCACGGCACCGCCACCACCCCGAGCCGCATCTTGACCGCCACCGGCGAGGTCACCGCGGATCATGTCGTGATCGCCGCGAACGGCTATCTCGACCGGCTCGAGCCGAAGATCACCGCCCGCGTCATGCCGCTCAACAATTACATCGTCGCGACCGAGCCGCTGGGGGAGCGGGTGCGCGAGGTGCTGACCGAGAACATCGCCGCGCATGACACGAAATTCGTGGTCAATTACTGGCGCTTGCATGAAGACCGGCTGCTTTTTGGCGGCGGGGAATCGGTCACCGACCGCTTCCCGCGCGATATCGCGCGCAAGGCGCTGGTGCCGATGCTGAAGACCTACCCGCAACTCAAGGGCGTGAAGATCACCCATGCCTGGGGCGGCACGCTCGCGATCACCCTCAACCGCATGCCCTATTTCGCCCGCCCCGCGCCGAACTGCCTCTCGGCCTCGGGGTTCTCGGGCCATGGCGTGGCGCTCGCGACGCTATCGGGGCGGCTGATGGCGGAGGCGATCACCGCCACGGGCGACGGCTTTGACGCGATGGCGGCGGTGCCGACCTACCCGTTCCCGGGCGGCGGCGCGCTGCGCTGGCCGATCCTTGTCGCCGGGATGAGCTTTTACGCGCTGCGCGACCGGCTGGGGATCTGAGAAGGGGGAGGCGCAGCCGGGGGGCAGAGCCCCCTCTGGCTCACCCCATCACGCGCGGATAGTCGATCTTCGGGCAGCGATCCATCACCACCCGCAGCCCGGCCGCGCGCGCGGCCTCGGCGCCCTCGGGGCTGATCACGCCCAACTGCATCCAGATCGTGCGCAGCGCGGGCAGGTGCGCCACCGCTTCGGCGACGATCCCCGGCACCGCCTCAGAGGCGCGGAAGATGTCGACCATGTCGACCGCGATCTCGGCGGGGATCTCGGCGAGGCTCGCATAGACCCGCTCGCCCATCAGCTCCTGCCCCGCCAGGCCCGGGTTCACCGGGATCATCCGATAGCCCTTGGCTTTCAGGAATTCGGCCACATGATGCGAGGGCCGCGCCGCGTTGGCCGACACGCCCACCACCGCGATCACCTTGGTATCGCTCAGAATTTCTCGAATCTCTTGATCTTGCATCCGGTCCTCCCTTTGGCGGTGAGCTTAATGAAAAAGGCGCCCGAGCCAAGGGCCGGGCGCCGAAGTTGTGGAACGAGGGACAGTGAACTGAAACGCAGCGGTTCCAAGGCTGCGTTCCGACAAATCAAACATAGGTATGTAAAACCGCCGTTAAAGGGGGTCGCGGCAAAATCGCGCGGAAGTGAGGCGGCGTGACTCAGCGGTGTGTGGCGGCGTAGAGCGAGACCGCCGCCGCGTTCGAGACGTTGAGCGAGCCGAATTCCCCCGCGAAGGGGATCTTCACCAGCCGGTCACAGGTCTCGCGGGTTTTCTCGCGCAGGCCCGGCCCCTCGGCGCCGAGCACCAGCGCCACCGGCCGCGGCCCAATCGCCGCGAGGCCCTCGGCCAGCGACTCCTCCGCCTCGCCCGCAAGGCCGATGAGCACAAAGCCCATGTCGCGCAGCTCGACCATCGCATCGGCGAGGTTCGTCACCCGCAGATAGGGCTGACGCTCGAGCGCGCCCGAGGCGGTTTTCGCGAGCGCCCCGGTCTCGGGCGCCGAATGGCGCGCCGGCGCCACCACGGCGCGCGCGCCAAACACCTCGGCCGAGCGCAGGATCGCGCCGACGTTATGCGGGTCGGTCACCCGATCGAGCAGCACAACGAGCGGCTCGCCCCGCCCGGTCAGCGCGACATCCTCGAGCTTGCCCCAGTTGAGCGGCTTGACCTCGAGCGCGGCGCCCTGATGGACGCTGTCGGGGGCGAGCGTGACATGGCTGTCGAACTTGCGCGGATCGACGATCTCGGGCTCGAGCCCGCCCGCCGCGATCGCCGGGCCGAGCTTGTCGGCGGCATTTTTCGTCAGCACCAGCCGCAGCTTGACCCGCGCCGGGTTCATCAGCGCATCGCGCACCGCATGCAGCCCGAAGAGCCAGACGGTCTCGGCCGCCGCCGCGCGCTTGGCGCGTTCCTTGTCGATCACCCAGCTCGGCTTTTTCATCGCTCTCTCCGCGGATTGGCGCATTCGGATTGGCTCTTTTGACGCCAAACGCGCAAAATCGCAAGCCTGCAAGCCCGCCCCGGGCGCCGCCGCGCGCCGCGCGCGAAAAATTCTCGCGCCGCGCTTTTGCCCCCTTGACGCCCCCCGCCCCCTTCGGTATCCCCCGCCTCGCGTCGGGTGACGAGCTGCAAGGTGCGGCAGCGGACTGTAACTCCGCCGGGGAGACCCATGCCTGGTTCGATTCCAGGGTCACCCACCACTTCCCCCAGAATTGGTGATCCATCCGACGCTCTGCCAGCCGCAGACCCGCCGCGAAAGCGGTCTTTTGCCCGCCCGGAAACCCGCTATAGTATCGGCCAAAGAAACGAGGCAGGTCATGGCAGTGAGCACGGCGCCCAACTTCAACGTCTTTTGCGTGGTGCAATCGGGGCGGCTCGAATATGAGGCGCTGATCTTTGCGCGCTCGTTCCGCGAGGCGAACCCGGGGTTTCTCGGCCGGCTGCTGATGGCCGAGCCCGGCGGGCCGCGCTGGAGCCAGACGACGCGGGTCTCCGACCCGGTGCGGGCGCTCCTCGAAGAGGCGGGCGCCGAGATTATCCCCTTCGAGAACAAGCACTTCGGGGAAAGCTACCCCTATGGCAACAAGATCGAGGCGATGACCGCTCTGCCGGCCGAGCCCTTCGTGTTCTTCGATACCGATACGGTCTTCACCGGGCCGCTCGCCTCGGTGGGCTTCGATTTCAACCGCCCCTCGGCCTCGATGCGCCGCGAGGGCACCTGGCCCGAGCCGCCCCTTTACGGGCCGGGCTACACCGCGATCTGGAAGAGCCTTTATGACAAGTTCGGGCTCGAGTTCGACAGCTCGCTCGATAAAACCCAGTTCGACGAATATTGGCAGCGCTATCTCTATTTCAACGCCGGCTGGTTCTTCGGCGCCGATGCGGTGACCTTCGGCAAGCGCTTCTTGCATTATGCCCATGGCATCCGCTGGGATACGCCCGATGAGCTGGCGAGCCAGTCGCTCGACCCCTGGCTCGATCAGGTGGCGCTGCCGCTCGTGATTCATTCCTTCGGCGGCGGCCGGCCGGGGCCGGAATTGGCGGGGCTCGACGGCGATGTCAGTTGCCATTACCGGGCGCTGCCGCTGCTTTACGCGCGCGAAAGCGACGCGGCGGTCGAGATGGTCGAGCGGGTGACGGCGCCCAATGCGGTCAAGAAGGTTCTGAAGAACTACGACCCCGCCAAGAAGCTGATCTATCAGGGCAAGGGCATGAAATTGCGTCGCAAATTCGATCGCGCCAATCTGCCGCCGCGGGAGGCGATGCTGCGCAATGCGATCCGGCGCGAGGGGCTGTGGCTGCGCTGAGCGCGGCCGCGGGCCTGTGGCGCGGACGGAATTTGCGTATTTGGGCCAAGAAGAAGGGCCAGGGATTCGGGCTGCATCGCCGTTTCTGAATGTGTTTGAAGGCGCCCCGGCCCGGGGTTAGGGTGCCCCCACTTTTTGCGGGAGGCGCGAATGACCGACTATTCCTTTGACACGTTGCAGATCCATGCCGGCGCGGAGCCCGATCCGGCCACCGGCGCGCGGCAGGTGCCGATCTATCAGACCACGGCCTATGTGTTCCGCGATGCCGATCACGCGGCGCGGCTCTTCAACCTCGAGGAGGTGGGCTATATCTATTCGCGGCTGACCAACCCGACGGTGTCGGCGCTGGCGGCGCGGGTGGCGGCGCTCGAGGGCGGTGCGGGGGCGGTGTGCTGCTCCTCGGGGCATGCGGCGCAGATCATGGCGCTGTTCCCGCTGATGGGGCCGGGGCTCAACATCGTCGCCTCGACGCGCCTTTACGGCGGCACGATCACCCAGTTCAGCCAGACGATCAAACGCTTCGGCTGGTCGGCGAAATTCGTCGATTTCGACGATCTGGCGGCGCTCGAGGCGGCGATCGACGGCAACACCCGCGCGGTGTTCTGTGAGTCGATCTCGAACCCGGGCGGCTATATCACCGATCTCGACGCGGTCTCGGCGGTGGCCGACAAGGCGGGCGTGCCGCTCATTGTCGACAACACGCTGGCCTCGCCCTATCTGTGCCGCCCGATCGAGCATGGTGCGACGCTGGTCGTGCATTCGGCGACGAAATACCTGACCGGCAACGGCACCGTGACCGGCGGCGTGATCGTCGACAGCGGCAAGTTCGACTGGTCGGCCTCTGACAAGTTCCCCTCGCTCTCGGCGCCCGAGCCGGCCTATCACGGGCTGAAATTCCACGAGGCGCTCGGGCCGATGGCCTATACCTTCCATTCGATCGCGGTCGGGCTGCGCGATCTGGGGATGACGATGAACCCGCAGGGTGCGCATTACACGCTGATGGGGATCGAGACGCTGAGCCTGCGGATGGAGAAGCATGTCGCCAATGCGAAGGCGGTGGCGCGCTGGCTCGAGGCCGATCCGCGGATCGATTACGTCACCTATGCGGGGCTCGAGAGCTCGCCCTGGCATGACCGGGTGGCGCGGATCTGCCCGGCGGGCGCGGGCGCGCTCTTCACGGTGGCGGTCAAGGGCGGCTATGAGGCCTGCGTCAAGCTCGTCGACAGCCTCAAGCTCTTCAGCCATGTGGCGAACCTCGGCGACACCCGCTCGCTGATCATCCACTCGGCCTCGACCACCCACCGCCAGCTCACCGAGGCCCAACAGGTCGCCGCGGGCGCGGGCCCGAATGTGGTGCGCCTCTCGATCGGCACCGAGAGCGCCGAGGATCTGATCGCCGATCTCGATCAGGCCCTGACCCTCGCCACCGCCTGATCGGCCCGCGACCGATCACGACTTGGCAAAAACCCGACCAAGCGCCCGCCCTGACCCGGCGGGCGCCTTTTCACGGGGCAAAAAAGTCTTTACCAAGGGCCGAAGCACGGCCCCGCCGTTCCTCCCCCCGTCCGGCCGCTCCCGGTATCGCAAGAGACCCGCATGAAACCCAGCTTTGCCCTCAACCTCACCCCTGACGGCATCGGCCTTTTGCGCCGTGTGGAGACCGGCTGGGAGGACTTCGGCGAGGTGGCGCTCGACGCCGCCGACCTGCCTGCCGAGCTTGGCGCGCTGCGCGAGGCGGCGCTTGCCGTGGCGCCCGAGGGGCTGACCACGATGCTGATCATCCCGCCCTCGCAGATCCTCTACACCGAGATCGAGGCCCCGGGCCCCCGCCCCCGCCAGCGCCGCGCGCAGATCATGGCCGCGCTCGACGGTATGACCCCCTATGCGGTCGAGGATCTGGTGTTCGATTTTTCCGGCCGCGGCGAGACGGTGAAGGTTGCGGTGGTCGCGCGCGAGACCCTCGATGAGGCGGAGGCCTTCGCCGAGACCCATGGCTTCGCGCCGATCTCCTTTGCCGCGATCCCCGGCCCCGACCAGTTCGAGGGCGACCCCTGGTTCGGCCCGACCCGCAGCGCGGCGACGCATCTGCCCGAGGGCGCCCAGGTCGAGCGCGACAACGAGCCGCTGCGGCTGGCCGAGACCGCCGCTTTGGCCGCCGCCCTGACGGGGGAGCCCGAGCCGGAGCCGGTGGTCGAGTCGGAGCCGGAGCCCCTGCCGGAGCCGGAGCCCGAGCCCCTGCCCGAGCCGGAGCCCGAGCCGGAGCCCGAGCCGGAACCGGAACCTGAAATGGTGCCCGCGCCGGAGCCCGAGGAGCTGCCGGAACCGGAGCCGGAGATCGCGCCGGAACCCGAGATCCTGCCCGAGCCCGAGCCGGAGCCCGAAATCCTGCCCGAACCCGAGATCCCGGCCGCCCCGGAGCTGCCGCTGTTTGCGGCCGCGCCGTCCGTGCAGGCCCCCGAAACGCCTGCCGAAACGCCCGCCCCCGCGCTTGAGGCCGATCTCGACGCGGATCTCACCGACGAACTGACCGACCCCGAGGCGCTGCTCGATCTCGACCTCGCGCTGAACGCGCCCCTTGCGCCGCGCGCCGAGCCCGCCGCCGCGCCGCGGCCCGAGCCGCTGCCCGAGCCGCTGCCCGAGGCGCACGAGACCAAGTCGCTCGCCGCCGCCCCGGCCGCGCCCGCGCCCGATGAGGCCCCCGAAGCGCCCTTCGCCATGATCGAGGAGCCCGAGGATCTCGAGGCCGAGGCCGCGCCGCTGCCCGCCTTCGCCTCGCGGCGCAAGCTGGATGTCGACCTCGCCCCCGAGGGCGGAGCGGCGCCGCCGTTGGGCGGGGCTGCGCGGCTGCATCCGCGCCCGGCCGATCAGCCCGAGCCCCCGCCGCTCGCCGCGCCCGAGCCGAAGGCCGATCTCGTGCGCAGCGGGGCGGCGCGGATCACCTCGCCCGACCTCGTGCTGCCCGGCGCCGAGCCCGCCCCCGCGCCGCTGAAGGTCAACACCCGCGCGGTCGTGGCCAAGCCCGGCAAGGACAAGGCGCCCGCGAAGAAGCCCACTCCGCCGGTGCTGCGCTCTGGCAAGATCGAGACGCCGGTGAAGGCGCCGGCTGCGCAGCCCGCCGCCGCGCCGGAGGCCGCCGCCAGCCCCGCCGAGCCGCCGGTCGAGCGGACCGTGTTTGGCGGGCGCAAACAGCCCCGGACGGTCGGCGGCAAACCGCGCCATCTGGGCCTGATCCTGACCGGCGCGCTGGTGCTGTTGCTCGGCGTCGTCGCGCTGTGGTCGAGCGCGCTCACCGATGACGGCGCGCCGCAAAGCCTCGCGCCGCCCGCCGGTGGGGCGCAAACCGGCGCGCTCGATCCGGCCGCGCCCGCGACCTTGGCGCCCGAAAGCCCCGCCCCCGCGACCCCTGCGCCCGAGACGGCCGCGCCCGCGCAGACCGGCGCCGCCGAGCCCCCCGCCCCGGCCCAGACCGAGGCCGCCGCGCTCACCGCCGAACCCGAGGCCCCGCCCGCCCCCGCGACCGCCGCCGAGGCGCTGGCCGCCGCGCCCGCCGCCCCGCAGCCCGCCGTTGCCCCCGATGGCGAGGCCACCGCCACCAGCCCGCCCGCGCTCAGCGCCGCCGATCTGACCGCCGCGATCCCGCCCAGCCCGCTCGCCGCCCAGGCGCTCGGGCTTTCGCTTGCCGGTGTCTCGAGCGCCTCGCCCGAGGCCGCCCCCGCCGAGACCGCCGCCGAGCCCCCCGTGGCCGCGGTCGCCCCCACCGCCGAGGGCGTGCAAATGCCCGGCGATTTCACCCTTTACTCCGGCAAGCCCGCGCGCATCCCGCGCGACCGCCCCGCCGCGATCGCCGCCGCGGCCGCCGCCGCGTTGGCCGCCGCCGAGGCGCCCTATGCCGACCCCGCGCTCAAGGGCGCCAAGCCGAAGGCGCGCCCCGCCGCCGTCGCCCGCGCCGCAGCCGCCGCGGCGGCGCCCCCCGCTCCGGCGCCCGAGGCCGCCCCCGCGCAAACGCCCGAGGACGGCGCCGCCCTTGCGCCGCCCGCCGCCGATCCGGCACTCGCCGGCGCCAAACCGCGCGCCCGCCCCGCCGCCGTGAGCCGCGCCGCAACGGCCGCCGCCAACGCCGCCGCCGAGGAAGCCGCCGCCGCCCAGGCCGCCGAGGAGGCCGCCCGCGCCGCCACCGCCAGCGCCACCGCTCAGGCCGTCGCCGTCTCGCGCCGCCCCGTCGCCAAGCCGCGCAACTTCCGCGCTTCGGTCGAAAGCGCGCTCGCCGCCGCGATCGCGGCCGAGACGCTGCCCGCCGCCGCGCCAGTGGCCCCCGTGGCCGCCCCCGCCGCGCCGAGCAAGGCCGCCGCCGCGGCCGCCCCCGCGCCCGAGGAACTCGACGAGCCCGAGCCCACCTCGGTGATGCCGCGCCTGCCGACCTCGGCCTCGGTCGCCAAACAGGCCACCGAGAAAAACGCGATCAAGCTCGGCGACATGAACCTGATCGGCGTCTACGGCTCCTCCTCGAACCGCCGCGCGCTGGTGCGGATGCCGAATGGCAAATTCGTCAAGGTCTCGGTCGGCGACCGGCTCGATGGCGGCAAGGTCACCGCGATCGGCGAGGGCCAGCTCACCTATCAAAAGGGCAGCCGCGCGATCACGATCAAGCTCCTCAAGGGCAGCTGACCGCCAGCACACGGAAAGTTCAGGCTTTTTCGCCTTGAACAGAGCCCCCCGACGGGTACCATCGGCGCCTGACCGCTCTCGCCCCTCCCCCAGACCCGGACCCTGATGGAAAGCTTCCTGCTGCAAGCCTCGCTCTATTTGTTCGCCATGGTGATCGCCGTGCCGCTGGCGACGCGCGCGGGCCTGGGCTCGGTGCTGGGCTATCTGCTCGCCGGGATCCTGATCGGGCCGGTGACCGGGCTTTCGGGCACCGAAATGACCGATTTGCAGCATTTCGCAGAGTTCGGCGTGGTGATGATGCTGTTCCTGATCGGGCTCGAGCTCGAACCGCGCGCGCTCTGGGCGATGCGCGACAAGCTCCTTGGGCTTGGCGGCTTGCAGGTGGTGCTGACGATGGCGGCCGTCACGGCGATCGCGCTCGCGCTCCAGCAGCCGCTGCGCACCGCGCTCGCGATCGGGATGATCTTCTCGCTCAGCTCGACCGCGATCGTGCTGCAAACCCTCAATGAACGGCGCCTGATCCAGACCGCGGGCGGACGCTCGGCCTTCGCGGTGCTGCTCACACAGGATATCGCGGTGATCCCGATGCTGGCGCTGATGCCGCTGCTGGCGCTGCCGGGCGCGCGGGCGCTGGCCAAGGCCGAGGCGGGCGATGGCCATGCCGTCACCCATTTCATCGAATCGCTGCCCGGCTGGGGGGTGACGCTGCTCACCCTCGCCGCCGTCGCCGCGGTGATCCTCGCGGGGCACCTGCTCGTGCGCCCGCTCTTCCGCTTCGTCCATACCGCGCGGCTGCGCGAGGTGAACACCGCGATGGCGCTGATGATCGTCGTCTCGATCGCCTCGCTGATGAACATCGTCGGCCTGTCGCCCGCGCTCGGCACCTTCCTCGCCGGCGTCGTGCTCGCCGACAGCGAGTTCAAACACGAGCTCGAAAGCGATATCGAGCCGTTCAAGGGCCTGCTGATGGGGCTTTTCTTCATCACCGTCGGCGCGGGCATCAACTTCCAGGTGTTCACCGCCGCGCCCTTCCAGACGCTTGCCCTCGTCGCCGCCCTCGTCGGGCTCAAGGCCGCGATCCTCTACGGGCTCGCGCGGATCTTCCGCCTCACCGGCCCCGACCGCACGCTCTTCACGCTCGGCCTCGCGCAGGCGGGCGAATTCGGCTTCGTGCTCGTCGCCTTCGCGGTCAGCCAAAGGATCCTGCCCGCGCAGACCGCCGAAAAGGTGCTGCTCGTGATCGCGCTTTCGATGCTGATCACGCCGCTGCTCTTCATCCTCAACGAACATCTCGCCCGCCTGCGCCGCCCCGAGCCCGGCCCCGCCGCCGACGAGATCGAGGAACAACAGCCGATCATCATCGCCGGCGTCGGCCGCTTCGGGCAGGTGGTGAACCGGCTCGTCACCATGTCGGGCTTCCGCACCACCGTTCTCGACGCCGATCTCAAGACCATCCAGCTGATGCGCACCTTCGGCTTCAAGGCCTATTTCGGCGACCCGACGCGCCCGGATCTCCTCGCCGCCGCCGGCCTCGCCTCGGCGCAGGTGCTCGTCGTCTGCCTCGACGACAAGGCCTCGATCACCCGGCTCGTCAGCTATGCCCGCCGGATGCGCCCCGATCTGCATATCATCGCCCGCGCCCGCGACCGCTACCACGTCTATGAGCTCTACCGCGCCGGCGCCAATGACATCGTGCGCGAGATGTTCGATTCGAGCCTGCGCTGCGGGCGCTATGTGCTCGAGAACGTGGGCCTGAGCGAATTCGAGGCGGCCGAGCTCGAAAAGCTGTTCTTCAAGACCGATCGCGCCAATGTCCGCGAGCTCGCCCAGGTCTGGAAACCCGATGTGCCGATCGAGGAAAACCCCGATTACATCGCCCGCACCAAGGCGCTCAACGCCGAGCTGGAAGCCCAGATGATGGGCCGATTCGCGCGCCGCACGAGCCAGCCCGACCCCAACGACCGCCCCGCCGAGGACGGCATCATCGAAGAGGGCTGAAACGCGAAACGGGCCCCGAGGGGCCCGCTCCGTCAGATCCGGTGGAGGCGATCAGGCCGCGCGGCCGATCAGAACCTCGTCCACGGCCTTCGCCGCGCCGGCCTCATCGGTGCCCGACACGGCCGCGACTTCGCGCGTCAGACGCTCGAGCGCCGCTTCATAGAGTTGACGCTCGGAATAGCTCTGCTCGCGCTGATCATCGGCGCGGTGCAGGTCGCGCACCACCTCCGCGATCGAGAGCAGATCGCCCGAGTTGATCTTCTGTTCATATTCCTGGGCGCGGCGCGACCACATCGCGCGCTTCACCTTGGCCTTGCCCTTCAGCGTTTCGAGCGCTTTCGAGACGATCTCGGGCGAGCTCAGGCCGCGCATGCCGATATCGACCGCCTTGTGGGTGGGCACGCGCAGCGTCATCTTGTCCTTCTCGAAGGAGATGACGAACAGTTCGAGCCGCAGCCCGGCAATCTCCTGCTCCTCGATCGACATGATCTTGCCGACGCCATGAGCCGGATAGACGACGAAATCGTCCGGGCGAAACTCGGTTTTCTTGGTCTTGGTCATTCAGATGCTTCCTTGCAGCCGCGACTTTCTCCCCCCGATCAGCGCACAAGACACCCACGGCGCCGAGGCTCCGCGATGTCCGGTATCTGTCGCTGAAATCTCCCGCGAGGCGAGCAGGTCTGCGGGACGGGATCGAACTCCTTGTTACAGGAATGTAGCATAAAATAAGGGCATTTCAAAGCGCGGCGGTGCAGCACGAAAGCGCGAGCGGAGAATTTTCCCCGTCAAACAGCGCTTAACCTTAGATTTGTCTTAATGTTTACCCTGCGTCAGGGGCTGTCTTTTCGCTTCGAATCAGAAAGGGCGCCCCCGGCGCCCTTATCCACAGCCTGTGGAAGAATCAGCCCGGCGCCGCCCGGGGCGACGACTCAATCGCCCTGGCCGGGGTTCGGCGAGAAGTATTTCTCGAGCTTGCCGGTCTCGCCGTCGCGGGCCTCATAGCCCGGCATCGGGTCTTTCTTCTGGGTGATCACCGGCCAGAGTTCCGCATATTTGCGGTTGAACTCGACCCAATCCTCCATCCCCGGCTCGGTATCCGGGCGGATCGCATCGGCCGGGCACTCGGGCTCGCACACGCCGCAATCGATGCATTCATCGGGGTGGATCACCAGGGTGTTCTCGCCCTCGTAGAAACAGTCGACCGGGCAAACCTCGACACAATCGGTATATTTGCAGGCGATGCAGTTATCGGTGACGACATAGGTCATGGGACACCCCGGAGCGTTGGTTCTTGCCGTTTCCTAGCGGGAGGGCCGCGCACAATCAAGAGTGCGGGATATATAAAAGCCCGGCTGCGGCGATCTGGCCCGTTGCTCAGAACGCCTGTTCCGGCGGCGGCGCGGCGGCGGGGCGTTTGGTCTCGCCCAAGGGCTCCCACAGCGTCGCGGCCTCGGTCGCAGGGCCGCGGCGGGTGCCGCAGGCGAGGATCCGCACCACCATCACCTCGCCGCCCAAGCCAAAGGTCAGCACATCGCCCGGGCCGATCGCGCGGCCCGGTTTCGCGCAGGGTTGACCGTTGATCCGCACCCGGCCCTCGGAGATCATCTCCGCAGCCAGCCCGCGCGATTTGCAAAACCGCGCGTGCCAGAGCCATTTGTCGAGGCGCAGCCGGTCAGACCCGTGCGCCATCGCTCACTTCTTGCCTTTCAGCGCCGCGAGCACCGCAAACGGGCTGTCGGGGTCGATCGGCTTTTCCTTCTTGGGCGGATGCGCCTCGAAATGCCGCGCGCCTTTCTTGGCGTCGTCGAATTTCGGCTTGCCCTTGCCCTTCGGCTTGCCGCCGAATTTCTCGCCGCCACCCTTGCGATCCCCACGATCGCCGCGCTCGCCCCGGCCCTCGGGCTTCGGCCCGCGCTCACCGCGCTCGCCGCCGCCCTCGCGCCGCGGGCCCCGCTCGCCCCGCTCGGGGCGCACATGGCGCGGGCGCGGCGCCCAGGTGAAGGTGAAGAAGGTCTCGAGTTCGGGCTCGGCGGCCTCGGCCACGGCTTCCGCCTCGGCCACCGGCGAGCTTTCCTCCGGGATCGGGTTCTCGGCGCCCTCGGCGCCCGCCTCGGGGGCCTTCGGCTCGGCCACGGGCCGGGTCTTGGCGCGCTCGCCCTTCTCGGCCTTGTAGCCCAAGCCCTCCATCAGATCGGCGAATTGCTCGAGCGTCATGCCGGTGATCGACAGCATATCCGGGTTCGCCTCAAACCCCGCGCGGCTGTCTTGCGTGCGCAGGATATCGGCGAGGCGCTCGAGCATGTCGATGCGGATCGCGCGCGCGCCCGCCGGGCGGTAGCCCGAGAGCGAATAGGCCTGCGCGCCGACTTCGGGGATATGCGGGATCGTCACGAGGCCCGGCGGCGGGCTTTCGGGGAACTCGGCCAGCCCTTCCCAGAGCGAGGCGAGCACGAGGCGCAGCCGCGTCGGCGCGGGCTTGAGCAGCGCCGGCATGAAGATCGTGTATTGGCCAAAGCGCACGCCATGCTTGCGCAGCGCGCCGCGGGCGTCCTGGTCGAGCTCTTTGACCTCGGCCGCCACCGACTCGCGCGGGATGATCCCCATCCCCTCGACGAGGCGGAAGGCGAACCCGCGCGCGAGCCCCGTCAGAGCCTCATCGCGGCTCATCGCCAGCATCGGCTCGAAGAGCGCCGCGACCTTGCGGTCTATGAAATGCTGCAGGCGGCGCTTGACCTTCTCGGCCACATCCGCGCCCGCTTCCTCGTCGACGAAAGCCTCGACCGAGGGCTTGAGCGGCTCGGAGCCCTTCACCAGCTTGCCGACCGCCGTGGTGCCCCACATCAGCCCGCCCTGCTCGGTGAAATCCATCTCCGTATCGGGAGCGTTGTAGAACCGGTCCGCCCGCAGGTGGAATTCCGGCTTGAGCGCCTCATAGGCCGCACGCGCCAGCATCTTCGCCTCATCGGGCGAAGAGGTTTGGTCCTGCTGGAAGCGGAACCCGTCCAGACGGCCGGCGAATTCGCCCTCGACCGTCACTTCGCCCTTGTCGTTCACCTCGGCCACGAGGGTCTCCTTCTGCTTGAGCCGGCGCAGCAGCACAGAGGTGCGCCGGTCCACAAATCGTTGGGTCAGCGCGCCGTGAAGCGCATCTGACAGGCGGTCTTCTACAGCGCGAGTCTCCGCGCGCCAATGGGTTTCGTCATCGACCCAGCCCTTGCGTTGCGCCACATAGGTCCAGGTGCGGATGAAGGCGAGCCGTTTGGAGAGCGTGTCGATATCGCCGACGGGGCGGTCGATGCGGGCGATCTGCCCGGCGAGCCAGTCCGAGGCGATCCCCTTGCCGCTTTGCAAAAAGCCGAAGATCCGCGCCAGAAGGGTCGCATGTTCCATCTGCGAGATCGAGCGAAAATCGGGGATCCGGCAGACATCCCAGAGCAGACGCACATCGGCCGGGCGCGTCACCCGGTCGCGGATCTCGGGGAAATCGGCGAGCGTCTTGAGCGCGCGCAGGTCATCGGCCTCGCGCCCGCGGGTGAGCCATTCGTCGCGCGGGCTCTCCTCGAGCGCCTGCACGAGCCGCGCAATGGTGCCGAATTCAAGCCGCGGGTTGCGCCATTGCAGGCGCTGGATCGGCGCGAAGCGATGCCCCTCGACCGCCTCGATCACCTCCTGCGCGAAGGGCCGCGCCTCGCCCGTCACCCCGAAGGTGCCGTCCATCGTATGCCGCCCCGCGCGCCCGGCGATCTGGCCGATCTCATGGGGAAAGAGCGCGCGCATCCGCCAGCCGTCGTATTTCACCGTCGAGGAGAAGGCGACATGCTCGATATCGAGGTTCAGCCCCATCCCGATCGCATCGGTGGCGACCAGATAATCGACATCGCCGTTTTGATACATCTCGACCTGGGCGTTGCGCGTGCGCGGGCTGAGCGCCCCCATCACCACCGCCGCCCCGCCCTTCTGGCGGCGCAGGAGCTCCGCGATCGCATAGACATTTTCAACCGAAAAGCCCACGATCGCCGCCCGCGCGCCCATCCGACTTATCTTTTTCGAACCTGCCCAGCGCAATTCGGAAAATCTCTCGCGCCGGGTGAACTGCACGCCGGGCACCAGCGCCGCGATCGCGCCCTTCATCGTCTCCGAGCCGAGAAACAGCGTCTCGTGCAGCCCGCGCATGTGCAACAGCCGGTCGGTGAAGACATGGCCGCGGTCGGGGTCGGCGCAAAGCTGCACCTCGTCGATGGCGACGAAATCGGCGCCGATCTCGGGCATCGCCTCGGTCGTGCAGACCCAATAGGCCGCGCGCTCGGGCACGATCCGCTCCTCGCCGGTGACCAGCGCCACCACCGAGGGCCCGCGCGCCTTCACGATCCGGTCATAGACCTCGCGCGCCAGAAGCCTGAGCGGCAGCCCGATGACGCCGGTGCGATGCGCCAGCATCCGCTCGATCGCATAATGCGTCTTGCCGGTATTGGTCGGCCCCAGAACGGCCGTGATCCGCGATGCCATGCTCCCCCGCTCCAGCGCCTCAAAGCGCCGTGCCCGCGCGCGCCGTCTCCAGCCTGTCGATCGCGTCTTTCACATCCTGCTGATGCGGGTTCAAGGCAAAAGACGCCCGATAAGCCGCCAGCGCCGGGCCTGCATCGCCCATATCGTCGAGAATCGCCCCGAGCGTGGTCAGCGCCCCCCAATGCCGCGGCTCGAGCGCGAGCGCACGGCGCAGATCGACCACCGCCGGCCCGTAATAGCCCGCCATGTAATAGGCCGTCGCCCGGCTCGCAAAGCCCTCGGGGAACGCGGGCGCCAGATCGGTCAGCGCGGTCAGATGCTCGATCGCGGCGCCCGTGTCGCCCGCGTCGAGCGCCTCCTGCCCGCGCTTGAGCAGCAGATCCATCACCGCCGAGCCCGAGCGCGACCAGGCCCGCTCGATATCCGATTGCGCGCGCGCCCAGCCGGCATAATCGGGGTCCGCGAGCTCCGCAAAAGCGCGGTCGAGCCCCTCGGTCTCGGCCGCCGCCGGCAGGGCCAGGTTGACGATTACGGCAAGTGCCGCAACGATACATTTGTTTATCAGATTTGCACCGCGCATAACGAAACTGTAACTCATATGCCGGAGAAAGCGAGAGCCCGGCAGTCACATTCGGAGGAACTCATGAGCGACATCATCGAGGCGGCGGTTGCTGCCCTGGCCAAGAAGCTGCCCAACGGCTTCCCCGCGACCGCGAAATTCGTGATCAAGGACGAAGGCGCGATCATCATCGACGCCGAGGGCGTGCGCGCGGGCGATGATGAGGCCGATGTGACGCTGATCGCCTCCGCCGACACGTTCAAGGGCATCCTCGAGGGCGATGTGAACCCGACGATGGCCTTCATGACCGGCAAGCTGAAGATCGAAGGCGCGATGGGCCTGGCGATGCAGCTCGGCTCGGCGCTCGGGTGAGCGAGAGCCTCCTCCGCGGGGCGCCCCTCGAGCCGGCGCCCCTTCATGAGGAGATCGCGCGCGGCCCCGCGGGCGGCCGCGCCTTTTGGCTTTACGCCGAAGATCATGTGCGGATCCGTGCGGCCCTTTGGCCCGCGGCGCCGGGCGCCGCCGCGCCCCGGGGCACTGTCTTCCTGTTCCCCGGCCGCACCGAATATATCGAGAAATACGGGCCCACCGCGGTGCGGCTGAGCGCGGCGGGCTATGCCTGCCTCACCCTCGACTGGCGCGGCCAGGGCCTCGCCGACCGCCCGCTCGACGACCCGTTCAAGGGCCATGTCGGGCGCTTTTCCGAATTCCAGACCGATGTCGCGGCGCTCTATCGGCTCGCCGAGGCGCTCGATCTGCCCCGCCCCTGGGGGCTCTTGAGCCATTCGATGGGCGGCGCGATCGCGCTGCGCACGCTCATGGGCGCCCATCCTTTCGCCACCGCCGCCTTCTCGGCGCCGATGTGGGGAATCGGCCTGCCGCGGCCCTTGCGCGCCGTGGCCCGCCCGCTCGCCCGGCTCCTCCATGACAGCGCGCTCTCGCGGCTCTACGCGCCGGGCACCGGCCCGGAGACCTATGTGCTCGCCCAGCCCTTCGCCGATAACCTGCTGACCACCGACCCCGCCGTCTGGGCGATGCTGATCGAGCAGGTGGGCGCGGTGCCGGGGCTGATCCTGTCGGGGCCCTCGCTGCAGTGGGTCGCCGAAGGCATCCTCGAATGCGCCGATCTCGCCACCCGGCCGCCGCCGCGCCTGCCCGTCTATATCGGCCTTGGCGCCGAGGAGCGGATCGTCGAACCGGCCGCCGTGCGGGCGCAGGCCGCGCGCTGGCGCGAGGCGCGGCTCGAGATCTTCCCCGGCGCGCAACATGAGCTGATGATGGAGGGCGGCGCCACGCGCACCGGCTTCCTCGATGCGGCGCTCGCGCTCTTCGAGGCGATGCCGCGCTGAGGCCGCCTCAGATCTCGATCCGGCTGAACCCTTCGCGCAGCGCATCCGACCAGGCATGCGACATGCGGGTGAAATCCGGGTCTTCCTTCTGGATCCGGCGGCGCAGCGAGACCTTGCAGGCATCCTTCTCGATCACCGCGAAATCGAGCGGCATGCCCACCGAGAGGTTCGAGCGCAGGGTCGAATCCATCGATAGAAGCACCGCCTTGCGCGCCTCATCGAGCGAGGTCGCGGTCGTCACCACCCGGTCGAGGATCGGTTTGCCGTATTTGTGCTCGCCGATCTGCAGGTAAGGCGTGTCCTCGGTCGCCTCGATGAAATTGCCCTCCGGGTAGACGAGGAACATCCGCATCGCGCCGCCGCGGCGCTGGCCCGCGACGATCATCGAGGCCGAGGTCGAGACCTTCGAGGCCTCCATCCGCGCGTCGATATCCTGGCGCACATGGGCAAGCGTATTGCCGACGATCTCGGCGACCTTGAGCATCGAGGGCGCGAGCATGATCGAGGTCTCGCCCGAGGCGTCGCTGTCCTCGATCGCGTCGCGCAGCCGCGCGAGGGTGGTCTGCGTGACCGAAAGCGAGCCCGCGGTCAGGATCCCGATCACCCGCTCGCCCGGTTCCTCGAACAGGAACATCTTGCGATAGGTCGCGATATTGTCGAGCCCCGCATTCGTGCGCGTGTCGCTCAGAAGCACCATGCCCGCCTCGAGCAGCAAGCCAACGCAATAGGTCATCATGTCCCCCCGGGGATTCGCCTCTCGGCCTTTTATTGCTGCACCGCTTCCAGAGCAACAACCACCTCGAGGCTCTCCTCGCCCAGCCCCTGCGCCACCCCGCGGATCGGCGCGGCCTCCCGCGCATCGAGCCCGGAGCCCAGCCGGATATAACGCCCGTCCGGGCAGCACTGGTTGGCCGCATCAAAGCCGATCCAGCCGATCGCGGGCACATGCACCTCGGCCCAGGCGTGGGCCGCCTCATGCGGCGTGCCGTCCTCGGTCGCGTGCAGATAGCCCGAGACATAGCGCGCCGGCATCCCGACCGCGCGCGCCGCGGCGATGATCGCATGGGCATGGTCCTGACAGACCCCCTCGCCCAGCGCCAGCGCCTCGGCGGCGGTGGTATGGGCATGGGTCACGCCGGGTTTGTAGGCGATCGCCTCGGCCACCGCCCGCGCGATGCGATGCGCGCGCTCGAGATCATCCTCGGCGCCCACCACCGCCTCCTGGCCCAGCGCCTCGAGATCGGCGTCGATCCAGGTCGCGGTGGTCTCGCGCAGGTAAGCCATGGGCGAGACCAGCTCGCGATGACCGCGCAGCACGCCGGCCAGATCGGTCGTCTCGACCTGCCCCGCGACCGAGATCGTCACCTCCTCGACCGGGCCGCGCACCGACCAGCCCTCGATCCGGTCGCCCGCGCCGTCGCGGAAGCCCCCGCCCCGCACGCCGCCCTCGACCGAGACTTCCCAGGAGATCACCCGCTGGCCATCGAAACGCGAGGGGAACAGCCGCAGCGACTGCACCGCGGCGCGCATCGGCGCATCATATTGATAGGTGGTGACGTGATTGACCGTCAGGATCATCGCGCGTCTCCGCTCAGATAAGCATTATGGACCATGTCGGAGAGCTCGCCCACCTCGCGGATGAACCGGGTGAGGAACTCATGCAGGCCCTCTTCAAAGATATCCTCGACACGCGTGTCGGAGAGCTCGCCCAGCAGCGCGCGCGCGCGCAGCTGCGCGGGGCCGGTCTTGCCGTAATCCTTCGCGAGCGCGTCGAGATGGTCCTTGGTCGTCTCGAGCGCCGAGATCAGCGCGCGCGGGCTTTGCCGGTTCAGGATCAGGAAATGCGCGATCTTCGCCGCGGTGATGTCGCCGCCATAGGCCCAGTGGAAGGCCCGCAGCGCCGAGAACGCGCGCAGAAGCGTCTGCCATTGGTAATTGTCGAGGCCGGAGCCGACGAAATCCACCGAGGGCAGCAGCACGAAATATTTGACGTCGATCAGCCGCGCGGTGTTGTCGGCGCGTTCGAGCGAGAAGCCGAGGTTGAGGAAGCTGTAGCCGTCGTTGCGCAGAAGCGTCGCATCCATCGCGCCGCGGATCGAGGCGGCCTGATGGTTGACCCATTCGGTCAGCTCGGTCAGCTCGAGCTCGGAGCGCGGCTTGCGCTCGAGCTTGCGCATCTCCTGAAAGGCGGAGTTGAGCGCATCCCAGACCTGCGCGGTGAGCGCGGTGCGCACGATGCGCGCATTTTCCCTCGCCCGCTCCAGACAGCTCACCACCGAGCTCGGGTTGTCGCGATCGAAGAACAGGTAGCTCTCGATATTGCGCTGCACCGGGTCGCCATATTTGCTGGCAAAGCCTTCCGCCGTGCCCGAGGCCTGCAACAGGCTCTCCCATTCCGAGCGGTAGCCATGTCCCGCCGAGGGCATCAGCGCGATCCGCGCCCCCACCTCGAGCAAGCGCGCCATGGTCTCGGCGCGCTCGATATAGCGCCCGATCCAGAACAGGTTCTCCGCGGTCCGGCTCAGCATCCCGCCCCTCCGATGAAAATGGATCTTGTGGCTTGCGAAACGATCCTTGGGCATCGCCTCACTCCGCCAGAACCCAGGTGTCCTTCACGCCGCCGCCCTGCGAGGAGTTCACGACGAGCGAGCCCTCCTTCAGCGCGACCCGCGTGAGCCCGCCCGGCACCAGCTCGATCTTCTCGCCCACGAGGCAATAGGGCCGGAGATCGACATGGCGCGGCGCGATCCCCTCCTCGACGAAGGTCGGCGTGGTCGAGAGCGCGAGCGTCGGCTGCGCGATGTAATTCTGCGGGTCTTCGGTGATCTTGATGCGGAAGGTCTCGATCTGGTCCTTGGTCGATTTCGGCCCGACGAGCATGCCGTAACCGCCCGAGCCATGGACCTCTTTCACGACGAGGTCTCCAAGGTTTTCAAGCACATACTTGCATTCGTCGGGCTTGGCGCATTGCCAGGTCGGCACGTTTTGCAAGATCGGCTCCTCGCCGAGATAGAAGCGGATCATCTCCGGCACGAAGGTGTAGACCGCCTTGTCATCGGCCACGCCCGCGCCCGGCGCCGAGCAGATCGACACGCCGCCCGAGCGGTAGACATCCATCAGCCCCGGCACGCCGAGCATGCTGTCGGGGCGGAAGCACAGCGGGTCGAGGAAGCTGTCGTCGATGCGCCGATAGATCACGTCGAGCTTCTTCGGCCCCTCGGTGGTGCGCATCCAGACAAAGCCGCCCTCGACGAAGAGATCGGCGCCCTCGACGAGCTCGACCCCCATCAGATCCGCGAGGAAGCTGTGCTCGTAATAGGCCGAGTTGAAATGGCCGGGCGTCAGGATCGCCACCGTGGGCTCGCGGTCGCAGCGCGCCGGCGCCACGCTTGCGAGCGTGCGGCGCAGCGCATCGGCATAGCCGTCGACCGGCTCGATGCGGTTCTCGCGGAACAGGTTGGGGAACATCCGCATCATGATCTCGCGGTTCTCCAGCATGTAGGAGACCCCCGACGGCGTGCGGCAATTGTCCTCGAGCACGAAGAATTCATCGGGCCCGGTGCGCACCAGATCAATGCCGACGATATGCGAATAAATCCCGCGCGGCGGGGTGAAGCCGACCACGGCGCGCTCGAAGGCCTCGTTCTGATAGACGAGTTTCGCCGGGATCTTGCCCGCGCGGACGATCTCGCCGCGGCCATAGACATCGAGCAGGAAGGCGTTGAGCGCACGGGCGCGCTGCTTGATGCCGCGCTCGAGCCGGCGCCATTCGAACTGGGTGAAGACGCGCGGGAACATGTCGAAAGGGATCAGCCGATCCGGGTCGCCGCCCTCGCCATAGACCGCGAAAGTGATGCCGATGCGCCGGAACAGCGCCTCCGCCTCGGCCTGTTTCATCTGGCGCAATTCGGCGGGCATCGCGTTGGTCCAATCCTCGAGCCGGGCATAGGGCTCGCGGACGTGACCGTTGTCGTACATTTCGTTGAAATAGGTGGTGCTCATCGGGCGTTGATTCCTCCGGCCTTGCCCTCAGATTAGGCAGCCCCTCGGGCGAGCGGAAGCTATGCCCCGCGCTTGCCCGGTGCCGACCCGTCAAAAACGCCCAAAACCGTGCATATCGCCTAATTTTTGGGCGGCAATTGAGTCAATCGGCCAGATTGCCCGCCATCCGGGTGATCAAATCGAGCAGAACCTGCCCGTCGCGCGCCTCGAGCCCCGCGAGCGCGCGGGCGTTGACCTCGGCCGCCGCCGCCGTCGCGGGGCCGCGCAGGGCGCGCGCGCGCGCGGTCAGATGCAGCGTCTGGGCGCGCCGGTCGACCGGATGCGGGCGCCGCTCGATCAGCCCGTCGCGCTCCATCCGCGCCACCGTGCCCGCCATCGTCGCCTGTTCGACCGCCAGCCGCGCGACGAGCTCGGCCTGGGTCAGCCCGTCCTCCTCCCAGAGCTCGAGAAGCGTCATGAACTGCGCCGGCGCAAGCCCGAGCGGGCGGATCGCCGCCGCCAGCCGGTTGGCAAAGAGCCGCGCGAGGCGGTTGACCAGATAGCCCGGCGAGCGGGCCTTTTCGAAGGCGGGGGGAGAGCTGTCAGACATGGGCCGAGATTAGACTTGCATAGCAGGCTATTCAAGCGAATACTACATAGTACCCTATCTATCATGGAGATCCCGATGTCCCCCCTCCCCAAAATTCACGCCGCCGCGGGCGGCCTCGCCCTTGTCACCATCCTCGGGCTGCAAACCTTCCTCGCCCTCGCCGAGACCGGCTATGCCGCCGATCTCGCCGCCAGCCGGGCCGCCGCGCTCTGGGTGGTCGCGCTTCTCCTCGTGCCGGCGCTGGCGCTCGCGGGGGGCTCGGGCGCCTGGCTCGGGCGCGGGCGGCGCGGGCCACTCCTTGCGGCGAAGATGCGCCGGATGCAGGCGGTGGCGGCGCTCGGGCTTGTGGTCCTTCTGCCGCTCGCGGTGGCGCTCTGGTGGCTCGCGGCGCGCGGCATGGTCGAGGGGCGGTTCGCGCTCCTGACCCGGATCGAGACGCTCGCCGCGCTCACCAATGTGCTGCTCCTCGGGCTGAACCTGCGCGACGGGCTGAAGATGCGGCGCCCCGCGCGGCCCGCCGCCGCCTGACCGCCGGGCGCGGCCTGAACGGCGGCGCCCCTTGCCCCACCCCCCCGGGGCGCCCTATGTCTTAGGGGTCAACAAGAGAGGCCGCCATGACGTTTCCCCTGCCCCGCCCCGTTCTCGACGCCGAAGCCGGCTCTGGCCCTGGCGCCTTCGGCACCCTGCCCGATTGGGATCTGAGCGACCTCTACACCGCCCCCGACGCGCCCGAATATGCCGCCGACATGGCCTGGCTCGAGACCGAATGCGCGGCCTTCGCGGCCGCTTACGAGGGCAAGCTCGCCGGCCTCGACGCGCCGGCGATGGCCGAGTGCATCCGCCGCTACGAGGCGATCGAGACCACCGCCGGGCGGATCATGTCTTACGCGGGCCTGCGCTATTACCAGAACACCGTCGACGCCACCCGCGCCAAGCTGATGGCCGATGCGCAGGACCGGATCACCACCTTCACCACGCCGCTCGTGTTCTTCTCGCTCGAGTTCAACCGCATCGACGACGCGCGCTATGAGGCGGTCTTCGCCGATCCGGCGCTGGCCCGCTACAAGCCCGTCTTCGACCGGATGCGCGCGATGAAACCCTATCAGCTCTCCGACGAGCTGGAGAAATTCCTGCACGATCAATCGGTTGTCGGCGCCGCCGCCTGGAACCGGCTGTTTGACGAAACCACCGCCGGGCTCGAATTCACCATCGACGGCGAGGTGATGAGCCTCGAAGCGGCGACCACGCTCCTCTCCGACCACGACCGCGCCAAACGCGAGGCCGCGGCCCATGAGCTCGCCCGCGTCTTCACCGCCCACCTCAAGATCTTCTCGCGCGTGCACAATTCGCTCGCCAAGGAAAAGGAGATCGAGGACCGCTGGCGCAAGATGCCGACCCCGCAGACCGCGCGCCACCTCTCCAACGATGTCGAGCCCGAGGTCGTCGCGGCGCTGCGCGATGCGGTCGTGGCGGCCTATCCGCGCCTCTCGCACCGCTATTATGCGCTCAAAGCGCGCTGGCTCGGGCTCGAGAAGCTGCAGATCTGGGATCGCAACGCGCCGCTGCCGACCGAGGCGCCGCGCACGATCAAATGGGATGAGGCGCAGGCGACCGTGATGGGCGCCTATGCCGCCTTCGCCCCCGAGATGGCCGAGATCGCGCGGCCGTTCTTCGAGAAGGGCTGGATCGACGCGGGGGTGAAGCCCGGCAAGGCGCCCGGCGCCTTCGCCCACCCGACGGTCACCACCGTGCACCCCTATGTGATGCTGAATTACCTCGGCAAGCCGCGCGATGTGATGACGCTCGCCCATGAGCTCGGCCATGGCGTGCACCAGGTTCTGGCCGCGGGCCAGGGCGAGATGCTGAGCCAGACGCCGCTGACGCTCGCCGAAACCGCCTCGGTCTTCGGCGAGATGCTGACCTTCCGCGCGCTCCTCGACGCCGCCAAGACCCCGGCCGAGCGCAAGGCGCTGCTCGCCGGCAAGGTCGAGGACATGATCAACACCGTCGTGCGCCAGATCGCGTTCTACGATTTCGAGTGCAAGCTCCATGCCGCGCGCGCGTCGGGCGAGCTGACGCCCGAGGATATCAATGCGCTGTGGATGTCGGTGCAGGCCGAGAGCCTGGGGCCGGCGTTCGAGTTCATGCCGGGCTACGAGACCTTCTGGGCCTATATCCCGCATTTCGTCCACTCGCCCTTCTATGTCTACGCCTATGCCTTCGGCGACGGGCTGGTGAACGCGCTTTACGCGGCCTATGCGGGCGGCCTGCCGGAGTTTCAGGCGAAATATTTCGACATGCTGAAGGCGGGCGGCTCGAAACACCACAAGGAGCTGCTCGCGCCTTTCGGGCTCGATGCCTCCGACCCGGCGTTTTGGCAAAAGGGCCTCGACATGATCGCGGGCTTCATCGACGAGCTCGAGGCGATGGAGGCCTGAGCGACAAAGCCCCGCCAACCGGCGGGGCTTTTGCTTTTGGGCTCAGTCCCAGAGGCTTTCCACCTCGAACCGGGTGAGCCTCGGGTGCAGCGGCGGGCCAAAGTCGCGCAGGCTCTCGATCTGGGGGAAGAGCGCGCCGAAGAGGCTGAGCATCCGCGGCTCGACCATCTCCGCGAGCCCCTCGCCCGGGTGGTAGCTCTCCACCTCGAGCCCGGCCACGCGCAGGCTGCCCTGCCGGGCGAGCACGACATGATAGACCGTGACCGGCGCGACGGGGGTGACCTCGATCACCGAAACCCCGTCGATGAAGGCGCGGGCGGGCACATAGGCCGCCTCGAGCCCCGTCGCCCGGCGCAGCCGCGCATCGCGCAGACAGATCCGCGCCCGCGCCCCGAGCAGAAGGTCGGGGCTCGGCCGCCCAACGCCGAGCGCATCCGAGGTGATCCGCGTCAGGCTGACGGCCTCGCCCTCCTCGGCGCCCGCGCCGGGGTAGAGCATCATCGAGCCGATCCAGGTGATCGTCTCGACCCGCCCCTCGGCGGTGAGCGCGCGCATCCCCGGCACGAGGTCTTCGACCGCGACGGGGCCCTCCTCGGTGGCGACAACCGCGCCCCGGGCAAGCGCCGAGAACGCCTCCTCGAAGAGGGGTGTGGCCGGCGCCAGACGGGTGGAATTCTCGATCAATCCGTTGGGGGTGAGCCAGGCGGCCTCGTAACGGCGCGTCAGAGGCATCGCGCGCAGAGGCCGCCGGTCAGAACCCAGCGTGGCCCGTGGAAGTTGGGCCGGAACAGATACAACTTTCCCCGCTTCGGGCTGCGAGAGCCCAGCCGCGGAGCGGTGAGGAAACGACATGCGATCAGCCTTTCGGTCTGGTCACATCTGCGGCGGCCCCCACCGGTTGCAGAGAGACAAGGCCAAGATGCCCTCTGCGCGCAGTTTCGTCAAATTTTTGCTGTAATTACGGCGGATTGCGCATCAGTCCGGCGCGTGGCGCAGGGACTGTTTCGGGGCGCGGCCCGGGGCGCCACACGGGCGCCACATTTGCCGAAATTTCGCCATCTTTCGCGGCGAATCGGTCTTCGGGAAAGGCGCGGTCCGGGGGTGGCAGCCCCCGGCCGCTCGCGGCGGTCTCAGCTGGCGCGCAGCGCCCGCGCCGAGAGGGCACGCGGAATTTCACGTTCGGCGCGGCGCGCGATCATCTCGGCGCGGCGCGGCCCCCGGGCCCAGGGCATCACGACCTCGGTCTTCGCGGCGTCGCGGATCACCGATTTCATCCAGCGGGGGGTGGTGTTGGAAACGGTCATGGTCGGCTCCTGCTCTGGTGCTCGTGGGTTTGTTTCGGGTCTGTCGCCCGGATGACCCTTTATCGCGCCCCATTGCGGCAAGGTTTTGGCAAGTTTGATGGAATTTTCGCGCCGCCCGCGCCGGAAATATGGCAGGGCGATTGTTTCGAAACCCGAAAAAATCAGCAAAAAACGCGGCCCCGCCGGGGAGCCGCGTCAAAATTGAGGCAATTTGATGAAAATTGCCGGGATCCGCCTCAGAGCCGGATCGCCGAGATCAGCCGCCCGTAATCGGCCTCGCCCGCGTGAGTCGCGCGACGGAAGGAATAGAAGCGCTCCGGGTCGGAATAGGTGCAATGCCGCGTCCATTCGGCTGCGCCCACCCCGGCCGCGCGCAGCCGGTAAAGCCCGAAGGCGGGCAGATCGAACATCGGCTTGCCGTTCGGCCCGCCCGCGAAGAAGCGCGCATAGTCCGGGTCTTCGACGAGGAAGTTTTCCATGAAATCATGGCCGACCTCATAGGCGCGCTGCGAGATGCACGGCCCGATGACGGCGGTGATATTGGCGCGCTCGGCGCCGAGCGCCTCCATCGCGGCGACGGTGGCCTCGAGCACCCCCTCGAGCGCGCCGCGCCAGCCGGCATGGGCCGCGCCGATCACCCCCGCGGCACGGTCGGCAAAGAGCACCGGCTCGCAATCGGCGGTGAGGACGCTGAGAGCGAGCCCCGGCGTCGCGGTCACGATCGCATCGGCGCGCACGGGTTCGGTGAGCGGGCCGGTGACGGTCGCGACATCGGGGGAATGGATCTGATGCACGCCGATCAGCCGCTCGGGCGCGACGCCCATCGCGGCGGCCACGCGCGCGCGGTTGACATCGACCGCGCCGGTCAGATCGCTCGAGCCATGGCCGCAGTTGAGCCCGGAAAACACCCCCGAAGAGGCGCCGCCCTTGCGGGTGAAGAACCCATGCGCGACGCCCTCAAGGGCTTGAGACGTCAGGATTTCAAGCGTGGTCGACATCGGAGGGCCTCGAGGAGCTGGCCGCGTCGAAGCCCGGGGGCAGCGGCGCGGTCCGGGGGAAGATCGCGAGCGTTTGGAACAACTGACCCATTTCCGCGGGGTGGGTCAAGCGCCGATGCGCGGCGATATGGGCCTCGAGCGCGGCGCCCGTCAGCCCGCGCGC
Source organism: Rhodobacter xanthinilyticus (assembly GCF_001856665.1). Lineage (NCBI taxonomy): Bacteria > Pseudomonadati > Pseudomonadota > Alphaproteobacteria > Rhodobacterales > Rhodobacter > Rhodobacter xanthinilyticus. Next base: position 2,719,148 of record NZ_CP017781.1, read on the forward strand.
GAGGCTTTGGGCGCGCGCGGTGATGCCGAGGCGCTCGAGCAGCACGCCCTGCGCGGTCATCGCCGAGACCTCGGCGCCCACGGCACGGGCGGCGCGCGCGAGCGGCGCGAAGGCGACGTGCGCGGTCAGATCGGCCGCGCCGGGCTCGGCCAGCGGGTCGACCGGCGCATGGCCGCGCAGCGCCTGAAACGTATCGCCGAGGCTTTGCCAATGGCCGTAATCGAGAAAGATCGCGACCCCGCCATGGGCCGCGATCCGTGCCGCGATCTCGGCCACGAAGGGCGGCGCGGCGGGGCAGAGCTCGACCACATCGCCCTCGCGCGTGTCGGCCAGACGCGGGCCGAGCGCGGCCACCTCCATCGGCGGGGTGAGCCCGAAGGCAAGCCCGCCCGCGGGGCCGAGCCCGACCTGACGCTCGCACCAGGCCGGGCCGCGGCGCTCGAACTGGCGGATCGGCAGGGCGTCGAGAAACTCGTTCGCGACGAGGAAGACCGGCCCCTCGGGCAGGCTCGCGGCGCTCTCGTGCCAGGTGACCGGGTGGCCCGCGAGGCGCGCGGCCTGGATCTCTCGCAAGGTGGCCGAGGCCTCGATCAGATGCACCTGCGCGGCCGCCGCCATGCCCGGCACCGAGCCGATCGCGCGCAGCATATCGGCCATCAAGGTGCCCCGCCCCGGCCCCGGCTCGACGAGCAGGAAGGGCGCGGGCCGGCCTTGGTCGATCCAGACCTGCGCCAGCGCAAGGCCCAGCATCTCGCCAAACATCTGGCTGATCTCGGGCGCGGTGATGAAATCGCCCGCCGTGCCGAACGGGTCGCGGGTGGCGTAATAGCCATGCGCGGGGTTCAAGAGGCACTCGGCCATGAAATGATCGAGCCGCATCGGCCCCTCGGCGGCGATCCGCCGCGCGAGGATCTCGCCCAAGGGCGTCATGCCCGCGCCTCGCGCGCCCGCACGATCAGCCAGACGCCGACCAGAACCATCGGGATCGAGAGGATCTGGCCCATGGTCAGCCCGCCCGCGCCGAATTGCAGCGCGTAGCCCAGCGGGTTGGTGTCGGAGGCGAATTGCGCATCGGGCTGGCGGAAGAGCTCGACAAAGCCGCGCGCGAGCCCGTAGCCCGCGAGGAAGGCGCCGAAGATCCGCCCCGGGCGGGCGAGCGCGCCGGCCTGCATCATCAGCCAGAGCACCGCGAAGAGCAAAAGCCCCTCGAGCCCGGCCTCGTAGAGCTGCGAGGGGTGGCGCGCGCAGGCGCCGTCGACCTGGCCCGCCCAGGCCCCGCAGAGCTGCGCCTCGGGCACCGGGAAGATCACCCCCCAGGGCGCATCGGTCGGCCGGCCCCAGAGCTCGGGCTTGATGAAATTCGCAAGCCGCCCGAGGAAGAGCCCGATCGGCGCGACCAGCGCCGCGGCATCGGCCACCGACAGCGTGGGCAGCGCATTGCGCCGGCAATAGAGCGCGATCGCCACCACGACGCCGAGGAAGCCGCCGTGGAAGGACATGCCGCCCTGCCAGACCTTGAGGATTTCCAAGGGGTTGGCGAGGTAATAGCCGGGTTGGTAGAAGGCCACGAAGCCCAGCCGCCCGCCGAGCACCACGCCGAGGATCACCCAGGTGAGCAGGTCCTCGACCTGGCCCGGGCGCATCGGCGCCACCCCGCCCCAGAGTTTCGGGCGCTCCATCAGCCCCGCGATGATCCGCCAGCCCGCGACGAGCCCGACGATATAGGCCAGCGCATACCAGCGGATCGGCAGGTCGATCCCGGGGATGACGAAGGCGTTGGGGTCGATCTCGGGGAAGGGAATGGCCATGAGCTCCTCCTGGGTCGGGGCGGAGAAAGCCTTGAGTGCGCGGCGAAGTCAACCACCCGGGCGCGGCGGCGCCTGGGGGGTCTTGGCTCTGCGGGGCCTTGTCTCGGGGCGGATCCCTGCGCATATAGGGAGAAAGCGGAGCCAAGCGGAGAAAGCGATGCAAGCGCCCAACAAATTGTTCGACGAAATGTCCAAGCTGATGACCAATGCGATGGGCGTGGCGCAGGGCGCCAAGACCGAAGCCGAGACCGCGATGAAGAGCTGGATGGATCGCTGGCTGGCCGACCGCGATTTCGTCACCCGCGAGGAATTCGACGCGGTGAAGGCGATGGCGGCGAAGGCGCGCGAGGAGAATGAGGCGCTCAAGGCCCGGCTCGAGGCGCTGGAGGCGAAGGCGGGCTGAGGCCCTTGCCGCGCGAGATCGCAAACCGGGTCGGTTCGGCCCGGTTTTTTCATGCCCGGCGGGGCGCGGGTTTTGCGGGCGGAGCCTCCGGCGGGGATATTTGGGGCAAGATGAAAGGCGGCGTCAGCGCGCCGTGAGGGCGCGGGCGAGCACCTCGTCGACGCGCGCCGACATCGGCAGGGCGCGGGCGAGCACGGTTTCAACGGGCACCCAGGCGGCCTCGAGCGCGTCATCGGCGGCGGTGGGCGCGCCGGTTGCGCCGTGGCAGGCGACCGCGACGAGGTGGTAATGGAAGGCGACGGCGCCTGTGGCATCGTGGCTGATCGCATCGGTCTGGCCGAGGATCGCGCCGGGGCGGGCGGTGAGGCCGGTTTCCTCGGCCAGTTCGCGCGCGGCGGCCGCCTCGACGGTCTCGCCCCAATCGACCTTGCCGCCGGGAAAGCCCCACAGCCCCTGATCGGGCGGGTTGGCGCGGCGCACCAGAAGCACTTCGCTGGCCGAGGCATTCAGCGCGACGGCGAGCACGCCCAGCCGCGGCACCGGCGCGCTCATGGCGCGCTGAGCCGGGTCTGGCCGAGGAGCGCGCCCTCGGGGGAGTAGAGGAGCACCTCGCCGCCCTGGCCCAGCACCACGACGCGGCCCTCGGCGAAGCTGACCGAGAGCGCGGTGACGCCTTCGGGCAGGGTGATCGCGGCGGGCAGCGCGGGCGCGCGCCCTTGGGCCGGCAGGCGGATGACAAGCAGCGCGACGATGGTTATAAGCCCTGCGATCATCGTGACCGCCAGCGCCGTCACCAGCAATTTGAGAAAGCGCACCTCGGGCAGCGGGGGCGGATCGGAAGGCATCATGTCGGACATGGAAGAACGCATCCTGCGGCTGGAAATCGAGGCCGGAGAGGACGGAAACCCTCCCTTCGACCGTCTTGATAAGGCCTTGGCGGCGATTGTGCCAGAGGAGGCGGCGCTCTCGCGCTCGCGGCTGGCGCGGATGATCGCCGAGGGCGCGGTGACGCGCGACGGCGTGGCGGTAACCGATCAGAAGGCGCGCGTCGCCCCCGGCGAGATCTATCAGATCGCGCTCGAGCCACCGCGCAGCGTCGAGACTTTGGCGCAGGAGATCCCGCTCACCGTGCTCTGGGAGGACGCGGATCTGATCGTCATCGACAAGCCCGCGGGGATGGTCGTGCACCCCGCGCCCGGCTCGGAGGACGGCACGCTCGTCAACGCGCTCTTGCATCATTTCGGCGGCAAGCTCTCCGGCGTGGGCGGCGAGGCGCGGCCGGGGATCGTGCACCGCATCGACAAGGAAACCTCGGGGCTGCTCGTCGTCGCGAAATCCGATCGGGCGCATCACGGCCTTGCGGCGCAATTCGAGAAGCACAGCGTCCACCGCCATTATCTTGCGGTCTGCACCGGCGTGCCCGAGGCCTCCGACCCGCGGCTGCGCGGCACGCCGGGGGTGAGCTTCGAGGCGGGCAACATCCTCAAGATCACCTCGCAGCTTGCCCGCCACAAGACCGACCGTCAGCGTCAGGCGGTGCTCTTTCACGGCGGGCGCCATGCGGTCACCCGCGCCCGCGTCGTCGAGGCGTTCGCCGGCGCCGCGGCGCTCATCGATTGCTGGCTCGAGACCGGGCGCACGCATCAGATCCGCGTGCATCTGGCCCATGCCGGCCACGGGCTGATCGGCGACCCGACCTATGGCGGGCGGCGCAAGCTGCCGGCCAAGGCGGTGGGCGCGGCGGCGGCCGAGGCGGCGGCGGCCTTCCCGCGGCAGGCGCTGCATGCCGCGACGCTGGGCTTCCTCCATCCGGTGAGCGGCGAAGAGCTGAGCTTCAGCTCGCCGCTGCCCGCCGATATCGAGGCGCTGCTGGCGGCGCTGCGGGCAGGGGCCGAGGGCGCTTAAGCGGGCGTTAACCGGGCGCGGCTATTCTGCGCGGGTTCTGCCCGGAGCCCGTGCGATGCTCTCCTCGATTCCCTCCGTCAGCCTGACCACCGCCGCGAGCCCGAAGCGCGACGCGGCGAGCCTCTATGCCGCCGATCTGCCGGTGCAAGAGGCCGAGATGGCCGAGAAACAGGCCTGGCTCGAGGAGGTCTTCGTGACCCCGCCGGGCGCGCCGACCACGCGCGAGACCCTGCGCCTGCGCGCGCGCACCGAACATCTGACCCGCGCGCTCGACCGGCTCGTGGCGGCGCAGGCCGCGGCATCCGGGCTCGCCGCGCAGGCCAATGGCGTGACCGCCCTCGCCTCGGGCTCCGCGCGGCTCTCGGGGGGCTTCACGCTCGCGGTTTCGGGCACGCGCGTCGCGGGCCTCTACACCGATTTCAAGGCCGGCCTCTCGCCCGCCGATTATTACAACGACGCCCGCCGCGCCGACCGCGTCACGATCAGCGCCGATCTCGTCACCCAGGTCGATACCGCGGGCGGCGATGACACGCTCTCGATCTCGGCCGATCGGGTGAGCCAGATCTACACCGGCAACGACGCCGACACGCTGGTCATCGCGGCGCGGATGGTGCGCAACATTTTCACCGAGGAGGACACCCGCGACGCCACCACGCGCCCGGGCGCCGATAGCGTCACGATCGCGGCGGCGCTTGTCGAGGGCGTCTTCACCGGCGGCGGCGATGATACGATCACCCTCGCGGCGGAGCGTGTCGACATGATCGACAGCGGCGCGGGCGATGACCGGATCACAATCGCGGCGGGGCTCGTCGCCGCGGTCTACGCCGGCGCGGGCAACGACCGGATCGAGGTGCAGGCCATTGCCGGGCGCCAATGGGTCGGCTGGGGCGACGAGATCGAGCCCGTGCCCGACCTCTCCACCCCCGAGGCGCGCCTCGCCGCGAGCGCCACCGTCGGCGCGATCTCCGCCGGCGCGGGCAATGACGAGATCCATATCGCCGCAGCCGGGCCGATCGGCGTCGCAGGCGAGGCGGGCGACGACCGGATCTTCCTCGAGGGCGGCTCGGTCTCGCTCTTCACCGGCCCGGTCGACGGCCATGACACCGTGACGCTCGGCGCCGGGACCGAGCTGATCATCCGTCTCGCCCGGCCGATCGAGAGCTATGCGCTCAGCCGCGGCGACGACAGCCTGATCCTCACCCTCGGCTCGGGCTCGATCACGCTGCACGGCGTGGCCGCGGCGGGGATGATCGCGGTGCAGCTGAGCGAGGGCCCGCCCGAGGTGCTCTGGCCCGGCGCGGCGCTCGACCGCAGCGCCTGAGCCCCCGCCCCCGCCCTGCCCCCGCCCCTGCCCCCTTGAACGCCGACGGAAAGCGGTTCATCTTCCGTTCAGCTTTTCGTGAGACGCTTCGCGGCGCGCCCCAGAAGGGTTGAATGCGCCGCCGAGTCACCCCATTTCGGGGCCAAAGCGACAGGTCTGAAAGGGACTGAATGACGAGTTATGCCAATCTGCCGGCACCGAGCCCCGAACAGGGTCTCAACCGCTACCTGCAGGAGATCCGGAAGTTCCCGCTTCTGGAGCCCGAGGAGGAGTATATGCTGGCGAAACGCTGGGCCGACCATCAGGACCCGGAGGCCGCGCACCAGCTCGTCACCTCGCACCTGCGCCTCGCCGCGAAAATCGCCATGGGCTACCGGGGCTATGGCCTGCCGCAGGCCGAGGTGATCTCGGAGGCGAATGTCGGCCTGATGCAGGCCGTCAAACGGTTCGACCCGGAGAAGGGCTTCCGCCTCGCGACCTATGCGATGTGGTGGATCCGCGCCGCGATTCAGGAATATATCCTGCGGTCGTGGAGCCTCGTGAAGCTCGGCACCACCTCGGCGCAAAAGAAGCTGTTTTTCAACCTGCGCAAGGCGAAATCGAAGATCGGCGCCTATGAAGACGGCGATATGCGCCCCGAAAACGTCGCCAGGATCGCCCGCGATCTGAACGTGACCGAGCAGGAGGTGGTCGATATGAACCGCCGCCTCGCGGGCGCGGATGCCTCGCTCAACGCTCAGGTCGGCTCGGCCGAGGGCGACAGCGCGACGCAATGGCAAGACTGGCTCGAGGATGAGGATGCCGATCAGGCGGAGGCCTTCGCCGAGGCCGACGAGCTGCAGGCGCGCCGCGCGCTCTTGCTCTCGGCGATGGATACGCTCAACGAACGCGAGCGCGATGTGCTGATGCAGCGGCGCCTGCGCGATGACCCGGTGACGCTCGAAGAGCTCTCCGAAACCTATGGCGTCTCGCGCGAACGGATCCGCCAGATCGAGGTGCGCGCCTTCGAGAAGCTGCAAAAGCGCATCCGCGAGCTTGCCCGCGAAAAGGGCATGGGGATCCCCGCCTGACCAAGCGCGCCCCGCTTGCCGCCCCCGGCCCACGCCGCTAGGCTCGGGCGAAAGCCGCAAGGAGGGTGCGATGCAGGTGATGAATTTCGGAATTCTCGGCGCCTCGGATTTCGCGCGGCGCCGGATGGGCCCGGCGATCCATGCCGCGCGCGGCGCGCGGCTAGTCGCACTCGCCACCTCATCGCCCGAAAAAGCCAAGGGCTTTCAGGCCTTTGCGCCCGACCTGCGGCTCCATGAGAGCTATGAGGCCCTGCTCGCCGACCCGGAGATCGAGGCGGTCTATATCCCGCTGCCCAATACGCTGCATGTCGAGTGGAGCCTGAAGGCGCTCGCCGCTGGCAAACATGTGCTCTGCGAAAAGCCGCTCGCGCTGCGCGCCGAGGAGATCGACCCACTGATCGCCGCGCGCGACGCCTCGGGGCGGTTTTGCACCGAGGCCTATATGATCGTGCATCACCCGCAATGGCAGCTCGTGCGCGATTGGCTCGCCGAGGGCCGCATCGGCACGCTCTGCCACGCCGATGCGGCGTTTTCCTTCTTCAACGACGACGCCACCAATATCCGCAACCGCCCCGAGATGGGCGGCGGCTCGCTCCCCGATATCGGCGTCTACGCCTATTCCTCCGTGCGCTTCGCCACCGGCGCCGAGCCCGTGTGGATGAAATCGGTGATGGCGCGGGCGAACGGCGTCGAGACCCGCACCCAGGTGATCGGCGAAATGGCGGGGCCCCTGGGGCGGTTTTCCTTCGGCGCGATGACCTCGACGCGGCTCTTCCCGCGCCAGGAGGTCACCTTCCAGGGCACCGAGGGCCGGATCACCCTGACCGCGCCCTTCAACGCCGGCATCTTCGCCGAGGCGCAGGTCACCCTGCACCGCGAGAACGCCTCCGAGACCCGCCGCTTCCCCGATATCAATCAATATGTGGTGCAGGTCGAGGCGTTCATCGCCCATATCCGCGAAGGCGCGCCCTACCCCTGGCATCTCGAAGATGCCCGCGCGGGTCAGGCGATGATTGATATGGTGCGCGCCGGCGAGATCTAGGCGCCCGCATCCAGCCGCCGGGGCTTTGCCCCGGACCCCAGCGTATTTGTGCCAAGAAGAAGCCAAGCCCGTTTCTTCTTGGCAAAAATACGCAAAATCCGACCGAGCCCGAGGGCGCGCCTCAGGCCAGCCGGGCGAGGCGCTCCTCAAGCACGTCAAACGGCACGCCCGGCTCGTCCTTCGCGCAGCGGATCACGAGCGAGGTCTTCACGCTCGCGACATTGTCGGCCGGCGTCAGCTCGCCCATCAGGAAGCTCTGGAAGGTGCTCAGATCGGGCGCCGCGCATTTCAGCACGAAATCGATCTCGCCGTTGAGCATGTGGCATTCGCGCACGAGCGGCCAGGCCCGGCAGCGCGCCTCGAAGGCGCTCAGGTCGGCCTCGGCCTGGCTGTGCAGCCGCACCATCGCGAAGACCTGCACCTCGAAGCCGAGCTCGCGCGGGTTCACATCGGCATGATAGCCGCGAATGTAGCCCGCTTCCTCGAGCGTGCGCACCCGGCGCAGACAGGGCGGCGCCGAGATCCCGACGCGTTTGGCCAGCTCGACGTTGGTCATCCGCCCGTCGGCCTGAAGCTCGGCCAGAATCTTCCGGTCGATCTCATCAAGCTTTGTGCTGGCCATGCTTACCTCCGATTATTGTGCCGGAACTTACCCGCAGCGCGGGAAAGGCGCAATATTATTTCGCACCGTCGGGCGCAAGAGCAATTCGCCGCAGGCTGGCCTCGGCGCCTCTCCGCGCAAGGGCTTTCCGAGCGCGCCCCCGCCCACTATATCGGGCGGGAAACACGAGGAGGCCACGATGGGCGCGACGAAGAAATCCAAGGTTCTGATCATCGGCTCCGGCCCGGCGGGCTATACCGCGGCCGTTTATTCCGCGCGTGCGATGCTCGAGCCGGTGCTGGTGCAGGGCCTGCAGCCGGGCGGCCAGCTCACCATCACCACCGAGGTCGAGAACTGGCCGGGCCACACAGAGGTGCAGGGCCCCGATCTGATGGTGCAGATGGAGGAGCACGCCCGCGCGATGGGCGCCGAGATCATCTCCGATTACATCACCTCGCTCGATCTCTCCGCCCGCCCCTTCACCGCGCAAAGCGATTCGGGCACCGTTTATGAGGCCGATGCGGTGATCCTCGCCACCGGCGCCCAGGCGCGCTGGCTCGACCTGCCCTCGGAGGAGAAATTCAAGGGCTTCGGCGTCTCGGCCTGCGCGACCTGCGACGGCTTCTTCTACCGCGGCCGCGAGGTGGTGGTGATCGGCGGCGGCAATACCGCGGTCGAAGAGGCGCTGTTCCTGACCAATTTCGCCTCGAAAGTCACCGTCGTGCACCGCCGCGAGGGCTTCCGCGCCGAGAAGATCCTGCAAGACCGGCTGTTCAAGAACCCCAAGATCGAGGTCGTCTGGAACGTCACCGTCGAGGAGATCCTCGGCACCGAGGCGCCGCTGGGCGTCACCGGCGTGCGGGTGAAGGACGTCAAGACCGGCGAGACCCGCGAGATCCCCTGCGACGGGTTTTTCGTCGCGATCGGCCATGCGCCCGCCTCCGAGCTCGTCAAGGATCAGCTCAAACTGCATGCGGGCGGCTATGTCTGGGTCGAGCCCGGCACCACCCGCACCTCGATCGAGGGCGTTTTCGCCGCGGGCGACCTGACCGACCACACCTATCGCCAGGCGATCACCTCGGCGGGCATGGGCTGCATGGCCGCGCTCGACGCCGAACGCTGGCTCGCCGAGCAGGACTGACCCCGCGCCGGCGCGGCCCCCCGCCGCGCCGCCCCCCCGCCCGCGCGGAACAACCGCTCCGCTGCCCGGCGGAATGCGAACCCCGGTTCCAGAGCACCGCTCTCGATCGGGCGAACCTCCCGCAACGCCCCAAAGCCCCACAAAAGCGGTCTTTTGTCACCGTTCGAGCCGGCATTTTCCTTGAAATCTTCACACTTCCGTTGATAACGAACCTCGAGCTGGCGGTCCTTTCGCAGGGCCGACCCCATTTTTTCGCACTCGATACAGGTCCAGAGATGTCCCTTCCCAATCTCGCCCCGATCCCGGAGCTCTACGTTTCCCACGAATCCGCCCAGAAACTCAAAGTCGAGGCGGGTGAGCTCGTTTCATGGGACCTGACCCCGCGTCAGATCTGTGACCTCGAACTGCTGATGAACGGCGGCTTCAACCCGCTCAAGGGCTTCCTCAGCGAGGCCGATTATGACGGCGTCGTCGAGAACATGCGCCTCGCCGATGGCAGCCTCTGGCCGATGCCGATCACGCTCGACGTGTCGGAGAAATTCGCCGACGGCATCGCGCCGGGCCAGGATATCGCGCTGCGCGACCAGGAAGGCGTGATCCTCGCGATCCTCTCGGTCACCGACAAATGGGTGCCCAACAAGGCCCGCGAGGCCGAGAAGGTCTTCGGCGCCGATGATCTCGCCCACCCGGCGGTGAACTACCTGCACAATGTCGCGGGCCCGGTCTATCTCGGCGGCCCGATCACCGGCATCCAGCAGCCCGTCCACTATGATTTCAAGGCCCGCCGCGACACCCCCAACGAGCTGCGCGCCTATTTCCGCAAGCTCGGCTGGCGCAAGATCGTCGCCTTCCAGACCCGCAACCCGCTGCACCGCGCCCACCAGGAGCTGACCTTCCGCGCCGCGAAAGAGGCCGAAGCGAACCTGCTGATCCACCCGGTCGTCGGCATGACCAAGCCGGGCGATGTCGATCACTTCACCCGCGTGCGCTGCTACGAGGCGGTGCTCGACAAATACCCGCAATCGACCACCACCATGTCGCTTCTGAACCTCGCGATGCGCATGGCGGGCCCGCGCGAGGCGGTCTGGCACGGGCTGATCCGCGCCAACCACGGCGTGACCCATTTCATCGTCGGCCGCGACCACGCCGGCCCGGGCAAGAACAGCCAGGGCGTCGATTTCTACGGCCCCTATGACGCGCAAGAGCTCTTCAAACAATATGAAGACGAGATCGGCGTGACCATGGTCGACTTCAAGCACATGGTCTATGTGCAGGAAAAGGCGAGCTATTTCCCCGCGAACGAAGTGCCGGAAGGCTGCACCGTGCTCGATATCTCGGGCACCGAACTGCGCCGCCGCCTGCGCGAAGGGCTCGAGATCCCCGAGTGGTTCTCCTTCCCCGAAGTGGTGACCGAGCTGCGCCGCACCTCGCCGCCGCGCGCCAAACAGGGCTTCACCGTGTTCTTCACCGGCCTCTCGGGCTCGGGCAAATCGACGATCGCCAACGCGCTGATGGTCAAGCTGATGGAAATGGGCGGCCGCCCGGTGACGCTGCTCGATGGCGACGTGGTGCGCAAACACCTGTCCTCCGAGCTCGGCTTCTCCAAAGAGCACCGCGACATCAACATCAAGCGCATCGGCTATGTCGCCTCGGAAATCACCAAGAACGGCGGCATCGCGATCTGCGCCCCGATCGCGCCCTATACCTCGACCCGCCGCGCCGTGCGCGAGATGATCGAGGCCTATGGCGCCTTCGTCGAGGTCCATGTCGCGACCCCGATCGAGGAATGCGAAAAGCGTGACCGCAAGGGCCTCTACAAGCTCGCGCGTGAAGGCAAGATCAAGGAATTCACCGGGATCTCCGACCCCTATGAAGCGCCCGCCAACCCCGAGCTCGCGGTCAACACCGTTGACGTCGATGTCGATCACTGCGCGCATCAGGTGATCCTGAAGCTCGAGGCGATGGGCCTGATCAAGGCCTGATCGGCCCGCCAGAGATAAAAACGCCCCGGTGAGAGCCGGGGCGTTTTGCTTTCAGATCAGCGCTGCGCGCGCGACGAGGGCGGATTTGCGTATTTTTGCCAAGAAGAAACGGCTTGGGCTTCTTCTTGGCCCAAATACGCACAAATCCGCCTCCCCCCCGCACGCGGCCGGGCGGTCAGTGGACGCTGACGGCGGCGAAATCATGCTGGCGCGCGAGCACGAAGGCGAGGCGGCGGTCCGTCACCAAGGCCAGCCGCGCGCCGCTTTCATCACAGAGCGCGTAGAGTTTATCGACGCCGGGCGCGCGCTCGCGCAGCTCCGCAGGCAGCTCGGCCACCGCGACCGGGCGGATATAGACGATGCGGTTTTCCGGCCCCGCGCCGAGATCATAAGGCGCGTGCATCACAGCCCCCCCCGGTTGCGGATCGGGATCCGTTGCACGACCGGCTCGGGCTGCGCCCGGGTCAGGTCGATGTGCAAAAGCCCGTTCTCCATCGCCGCGCCCGCGACCTCGACCCCTTCCGCCAGCACGAAGCTGCGCTGGAAGGCGCGCGCGGCGATCCCGCGATGGAGAAAGAGCCGCTCGCCCGGGTCTTCGGCCTGCCGGCCGCGGATCACCAGCGCGCGGTCCTCCATGGTGATCGCGAGATCATCCTCGGCAAAGCCCGCGACCGCGAGCGTGATGCGGAACGCATCGGGCCCACATTGTTCGATATTATAGGGCGGATAGCCCTCGGCGCCGGTCTTGGCCGTGCGTTCCACGAGGCGCTCGAGTTGATCGAAGCCCAGAAGATAGGGGTGCGCCCCAAAGCTCAATTTCGTCATCAGGCAGCCCTTCCGAAAGCGACATGCGAGACGGGCCCCGCGCCTGCGGCGGCCCTTGGGCTCAATATGGGCGGCCCGCCCGCGCCCTGCAAGGCCCCGCGCATGCGTGATTTTTTCTACCGCGGCGCGCGGCTTTGCTATAGTGGGGAGGTATTGGCCGACTCGCTCGGCCCTCCCCGCCGCAAGCCAGAGCCCGCCATGAACGCCCATCTCGAGATGAACCCCGAAGAGGTGCTCCGCATGAAGCTGGAGATGCTCCGGCGCGAGCACCGCGATCTCGATGTGGCGATCGCCGCGCTGGTGGACAGCGGCCACCCCGATCAGCTCCGCCTGGTGCGCCTCAAGAAGCAGAAGCTCTCGCTCAAGGACCAGATCGCGCGGATCGAGGACCGGCTGACCCCCGACATCATCGCCTGAGCCGCCCGCGGCCCCTTGCCCTGCGGGCCGGGCCGCCTATAGTGCGGCCGCCTGACGGAGGGATTTGGATGACCGTAAAAGTTGGAATCATCATGGGCAGCCAGTCGGACTGGCCGACCATGCGCGAGGCCGCCACCGTGCTCGACGAGCTCGGCGTGGCTTACGAGAAGAAGATCGTCTCGGCTCACCGCACCCCCGACCGGCTCTGGAGCTATGGCAAGACCGCCGCCGAGCGCGGGCTGCATGTGATCATCGCCGGCGCCGGCGGGGCCGCGCATCTGCCGGGCATGATGGCCTCGAAAACGCGCGTGCCGGTGATCGGCGTGCCGGTGCAAACGCGCGCGCTTTCGGGCGTCGACAGCCTCTATTCGATCGTGCAGATGCCCAAGGGCTTCCCCGTCGCGACGATGGCGATCGGCGCCGCGGGCGCGGCCAATGCCGGGCTGATGGCCGCCGGTATCCTCGCGATCTCCGACCCCGATCTCGCCGCCCGGCTCGATGCCTGGCGCGAGGCGCTCTCCGCCTCGATCCCCGATGAGCCCGCCGATGAGTGAGATGCTGCCCCCCGGTTCGACGATCGGCATCCTCGGCGGCGGCCAGCTCGGCCGCATGCTCTCGGTCGCGGCCTCGCGGCTGGGGCTCAAGACCCATATCTACGAGCCCGGCGCGGCGCCGCCCGCGGGCCATGTCGCCGAGAAGGTCTATACCGCGCCCTATGAGGACGAGGCCGCGCTGCGCGCCTTTGCCGAAGGGGTCGATGTGGTGACCTATGAATTCGAGAATATCCCGACCTCGGCGCTCGACCTGCTCGAGAGCCTGCGGCCGATCCATCCGGGGCGGCGCGCGCTCGCGATCTCGCAAGACCGGATCCTCGAGAAGAGCTTTCTGAACGAAATCGGCCTCGCGACCGCGCCCTGGGCCGAGGTGACCGACGCCGCGAGCCTCGAGGCCGCGATTGCCCGGATCGGCACGCCGGGGATCTTGAAGACCACCCGGCTCGGCTATGATGGCAAGGGTCAGGCGCGGATCATGGCGCCCGCCGATGCGCCCGCGGCGCTCGCCGCGATGGGCGGCGCAACGGCCGTTCTCGAAGGCTTCATCGACTTCTCCGCCGAGGTCTCGGTGATCGCCGCGCGCGGCGCCGATGGCGCGGTCTCCTGCTATGACCCGGGCGAAAATGTCCATAAAAACGGGATCTTGCACACAACCACGGTGCCGGCGAAACTCTCCGAGGCGCTGCGCACCGATGCGGTTCTGATCGCCGCGCGGATCCTCAACGCGCTCGGCTATGTCGGCGTCATGGGGGTCGAGCTTTTCGTCACGCCGGGCGGGCTGATCGTCAACGAGATCGCGCCGCGGGTCCACAACTCGGGCCATTGGACGCAGGCGGGCTGCACCGTCGACCAGTTCGAGCAACATATCCGCGCGGTGGCGGGCTGGCCCTTGGGCGACGGCGCGCGCTATGCCGATGTCGAGATGCTGAACCTGATCGGCGAAGATGTCGCGCGCGTGCCGGAGTTTGCGCGCGAGGGCCGCACCCAGATCCACCTCTACGGCAAGGCCGAGGCCAAGCCCGGCCGCAAGATGGGCCATATCAACCGGGTGCTCTAACCCCGCGCGCCGCTCCGCCCCGGGCGGCGCAGCGCCAGCCCGATGCCCCCGAGAACCAGCGCCGCGGCGAGCCAGAACCGCCCGCCCGGCACCTCGCCCAGCAGAGCCGCCCCGCCCAGCGCCGCGAGCACCGGCACCGAGAGTTGCGCCACCGCCGCGAGGCTCGGCGCGAGCCGCGGCACCACCGCATACCAGAGCGCATAGCCAAGCCCCGAGGTCACCGCTCCGGACAGAAGCGCGGGCCAGATGCCCCAGGTCAGATCTCCCCCGCCCCGCAGCGCCACCCACCCGAGCGCAAGCGGCAGCGCCAGCGTGAAATTCACCGCGCTCGCCGCGAGCGGCGCCCCCGCGCGGCGGCCGTTGAGCGAATAGAGCCCCCAGCCGAGCCCACCGAGCGCCATCATCGCCGCGCCGAGCGGGTCGACCCCCGCGCCCCCCGCCGGCGCGACGAGCACGACAAGCCCGCCAAAGGCCACCGCCGCGCCGAGCCAGCGCGCCGCCCCCGGCCGCTCGCCCATCAAGAGCCCCGCGGCGAACATGGTGATCTGCACCGCGCCAAAGAGGATGAGCGCGCCGATCCCGGCCTCGATCCGGCCATTCGCGACGGTAAACCCGAAGATATAGAGAAAGAGCGTGCCCGCCCCGGTGAGCGCGACCGCGGGCCGCGGCCGCGCCACCCCGCCGCCCCCGCGCCAAACGGCGAGCACAAGCAGCACCGCCGCCCCCGCCCCGAGCCGCACCGCCCCCGCCACGCCCGGGTCGAGCCCCGCCACCCCCACCGCCATCCGGTTCAGCACCGAATTCGCGGCAAAGGCGATCATCACGAGCGTGGTCAAAAGAAAGAGGCGCATGAGGCAGTGTCCCCGCCCCCTGCGCCCCGTCAAGACGACTTTCGTCGATCAGACCTGCGAGTAGAGGCCCTCATAGATCGGCACCAGCGTGTCGGTCTCGAAGAGCGAGCTGACCGAGGTGCCCGACCAGGTGTTCAGGATCGCCTGCGCAAACATCGGCGCGGTCGGCACGATGCGGATGTTCTTCGCGGCCTTCACCGCCTCGGTCGGCTCGATCGAATCGGTGATCACCAGCGATTTCATCACCGAATTGGTGACGCGCTCGACCGCCGGGCCCGAGAGCACGCCGTGGGTGATATAGGCATGCACCTCGGTCGCGCCCGCCGCCATCAGCACCTCGGCCGCCTTGCACAGCGTGCCCGCGGTGTCGCAGATGTCGTCGACGATGATGCATTTCTTGCCCGAAACATCGCCGATCACGGTCATGCCGGCGACTTCGCCCGCCTTCTCGCGGCGCTTGTCGACGATCGCGAGCGGCGCGTTGATCCGCTTGGCGAGCTCGCGCGCACGCGCCACGCCGCCAACGTCGGGCGAGATCACCATCACATCGTCGAGCTGGCCCTTGAAATGATGCAGGATATCGAGCGCGAAGACCGGCGAGGCATAGAGGTTGTCCACCGGGATGTCGAAGAAGCCCTGGATCTGCGCGGCATGCAGATCGAGCGTCAGGATCCGGTCGACGCCCGCCTCGGTGAGCAGGTTCGCGACGAGTTTCGCCGAGATCGGCGTGCGGGCCTTGGCGCGGCGGTCCTGGCGGGCATAGCCGAAATAGGGGATGACGGCGGTGATCCGGTCGGCCGAGGAGCGCTTGAGCGCATCGGTGATGATCAACAGCTCCATCAGGTTGTCATTGGCCGGGTTCGAGGTCGGCTGGATGATATACATATCCTCGCCGCGCACGTTCTCATAGACCTCGACGAAGATCTCCTGATCGTTGAACCGCTCGACGCGGGCGTCGACGAGCCCCACCGACATGCCCCGATGCATCGACATCCGGCGCGCGATGGAATTGGCAAGCGGCTTGTTGGCATTGCCGGAGATCAGTTTCGGTTCGGTCATGGCAGGCATAGGTCACCTTTCGGCAGTCGCCGGGGGCAGAGCCGGCGGATTCGGGGGAGATTGCGCCTGCCTTAACACCGGGCTAGCGTTCCCGCAAACCTCCGCAGCCCCGGAAAGGCCCACTATGGCGCAGATTGATTACTTTTTCTCCGTGTTCAGCCCCTGGACCTATCTCGCGGGCAACCGGCTGGAGGACATCGCCGCGCGCCATGGCGCCACCGTGACCTATAAACCGCTCGATCTGCTCGGGCTTTTCGACCGCACCGGCGGCACCCGCCCCGCCGCGCGCCACCCCAGCCGGATGGCCTACCGCGGCCAGGAGCTCGCCCGCTGGGCCGCGCGGCTTGGCGTGCCGATGCTGGCGCAGCCGACGCTTTACCCGCCGAACCCCGCGCCCGCGTCTTACGCGATCATCGCCGCGCAACAGGCGGGCGGCGGCGATACCGGCGCGCTCGTGCAGGGGCTCGCCCGCGCGCTCTGGGTCGAGGACCGCAACATCGCCGAGGATGAGGTGATCCGCGCCGCGCTCACCGCCGCCGGGTTCTCGGGCGATCTCGTCACCACCGGGCTCTTCACCGGCGCGATGGCCTATGAGAAGAACCTCGAGGAGGCGGTTGACCGCGGCGTCTTCGGCTCGCCCTTCTATATCGTCGCCGAAACCGATCAGCGCTTCTGGGGCCAGGACCGGCTCGACTTCCTCGACGCCCATCTGGGAGAGCTCTGATGCCGCGCGATACCCGTCACGGCCAGGAGATCTTCTGGCAGGAGATCGGCGCGGGCCCCCGCCCGGCGCTCGCGATTCATTGCACGCTCGGCGCGAGCCAGATCTGGACGCCGGTGCTCGAGCCCTTGACCGAGCTCACCACGCTCGCCTTCGATCAGCCCGGCCACGGCCAATCGGCGCCTTGGGAGGCCGAGGGCGCCGCGCCCGGCGCCTTCCAGCAGCTCGTGACCCAGATCGCAGCCTCGTTCATCACCCGCCCCGTCGATCTGATCGGCCACAGCTTCGGCGCCTCGGTCGCGCTGCGCATCGCGGTGGCCGCGCCCGAGGCGGTGCGCAGCCTCACGCTGATCGAGCCGGTGCTCTTCGCCGCCGCCGAGGGCACCGAGGAATGGGCCGAGATGCGCCCCCATCAGGCGCATTTCGAGGCCGAGATCGCCGCCGGCCACCTCGAGGCCGCGGCGCGCGGCTTCATGGGCGCCTGGGGCGCGGGGGTGCCGTGGGAGGCGCTGCCCGAGCATCAACGCGCGCGGTTTTGTCAACAAATGCCGATGGTTGGCAATATCAGCGCGGCGAATTTCTCCGACCCGGGCCAGATCGTGCGGGCGGGCGGGATCGAGGCGATCGACGCGCCGGTGATGATCATCCGCGGCGATGCGAGCCCGCCGATCGTGGCGCGGGTCTGCGAGGCGCTGGCCGCGCGGTGCCAGGATGTGGGCACCGCGGTGATCCCCGGCGGCGGCCATATGCTGCCGGTGACCCATGCGCGCCAGGTGCGCGAGCTGATCGCGATGAACCTCGAACGGGCGTGAACCCGGCTCAGACGGCGGGCCGCAGCCACGGCCCGCGCCAGAACCGCGCGATCATCGACAGCGCCACGCAGGCGAGCCCGATGACGAGCCCGAACCACAGCCCCACCCCGCCAAAGCCGAGCGGAAAGGCGAGGATCCAGCTCGCCGGGATGCCGATCAGCCAATAGCTCCCCGCCGCGACCCACATCGGCACGCGCGTGTCATGCACCCCGCGCAACAGCCCGAGCGCCATCACCTGCGTCGAATCGAAGAGCTGGAAGAGCGCCGCGACGGCGAGGAGTTTGGTGCCGAAAGCGAGGATTTCGGGCGCCGCCGGGTCGGTCCGATCGAGAAAGAGCCCGATCATCGGCCCCGCCGCGCCGAGAAACAGCCCCACCGTCGCGAGCCCGAAGCCAAGCGAGAGGAGCTGCGCGATCCAGGCGCCATCGCGCAGCCGCACGAGGTCGCGCGCCCCGAGCGCCCGCCCGACCCGCACCGTCGCGGCATTCGAGATCCCCATATGGACCATGAAGGTCAGCGAGGCGAGCTCGAGCGCGATGCCATGCGCGGCGAGCTCGACCGTGCCGATCCAGCCCATCATCAGCGCCGAGGCCTGAAACATCCCCGCCTCGGAGACCGAGGTCAGCCCGATCGGCAAGCCCATCCGCGCCACCGCGCGGAAGGCCGGCCAATCGGGGCGCCAGACTCGCGCGAAGAGATCCATCTGGCGCAGCCCCCGCGCATGGCCCGCATAGACCATGAGCGCGGCGCAGGTCACGAGCTGCACCACCACCGAGGCCACCGCGGCGCCCCGCACCCCCATCTCCGGCGCGCCGAAATTGCCAAAGATCAACAACCAGTTGAGCCCGATGTTGAGGCCCACCCCGGCGAGCGTCACCCACATCACGATCTGGGTGCGCTCCTGGGCGGAGAGCAGAGCCTTGAGCACCGCGATGATCAGCGCGGGCACCATGCCGAGCATCGCGATGCGCAGGTAATCCTGCGCGAGGGCGGCGATCGCGGGCTCCTGACCGAGGGCGCGCAGGATCGGCCCCGAGGCCCACATCAAGGGCATCACGCCCAGCGCGAAGAGGATCGAGAGCCACAGCCCCATCCGCGTATCGCGCCGCGCCTGCACCTCGTCGCCCGCGCCGAGCGAGGCCGCGACGCGCCCCATCACCGCATAGGAAAACCCCGAGCCGAGGATGAAGAGGATGAAGAAATACCCCGCGCCAAGCACCACCGCGGCGAGCTCGGGCACCCCATACCAGCCCAGCATGATCGTATCGGTGACATGCAGGCCCATCTGCGCAAGGTTCGAGCCCACCAAAGGCAGGCCGAGCGCGAGGAGCGCGCGCAAATGGGCGGGGACGGTCATCCGGCCCGGGGCGGGGGGGAGCTGCGGGGAGGTCATCGCGCAAGGCTAGCCTGCGCCGCGCCCAAGGTCCAGTGGCGCTTAGCGGCGCCGGCCGGTGATCATCGGCGTGACGAGATCTTCGCGCTTCCAGAAGCGGTAAAACAGGATCGCGCCGACATGGAAAGCGACGAGCACGGCGAGCAAGAGCCCGAGCCGATGATGCCAGCCCAGCGCCCAGCGGTTCCACTCGCTCGAGACATAGCCCGCGAGCGGGCCGGTGTTGATATAATCCTCCGGGTCGAGGATCAGCCCGGTGCCGACCTGCCCCGCGAGCACAATAAGCAGCGCCGCGACCGACCAGCCCCCCAAGGGGTTGTGGCCCTCGCTCTGGCTCGCCCGGCGGGCGGGCAGCGTCTTGAGGTAGCGCAGAACCGCCCCGGGGCCGCGCAGGAAGCTCGCGAACCGCGCGTTGCGGGGCCCGATGAAGCCCCAGATCAGGCGGAAGACGAGAAGCGCGAGCACCAGATAGCCCGCGTAGAAATGCCAGCTCATCTGCAACGGGCCGAAATGGCCCAGAAGCCAGCCGCCCGTCACCGCGACGACCAGGAGCCAGTGGAAGAGCCGCACGAACGGATCCCAGATCTGCGGCGATTGCGGGGCGGGGTCGGTCATCGGCTCTCTCGCTCGGAAGGGGCGCGCCCCCGGCGGAGGCGCGCGCAGCTTGTCTTGTTCGGGTCTTATTCGGGCAGACGATAGTCGTCGTGGCAGGCCTTGCAGGTGCCGCCGAGCTTGCCGAAGGCCGCGCCAAAGGCCGCGCCATCGCCCGCATTCGCCGCGGCGATCAGCTCGGCGCCGGCCTCTTTCGTGGCTTTGCCCTTGGCGGCGAAATCATCCATGTCGGTCCAGATTTTCGCCATCGCGCGGGTCTTGCCGGGGAAATCGGCATCCGAGGTGCCGGCCGGGAAGAAGGTCGAGGTATCGGTCGCGAGAACCGCCTCGAGCTTGGCGGCCTCGGCCTTGGCGGCCTCGGCGTCGAAGGATTTGGCAAGCGGGCCCATCGCCTTCATCGACCCGCCGAGGGCTTTGAAATAGGCCTGACGGGCTTCGATCGATTGCATCGGCTCGGCCGAGGCGGCGCCGAAGGCGAGCGCGAGCGGAAGGGCAGCGAAAAGGATCTTGTGCATCTGGGTCTCCTGGTTGGGTGCCTGCGATATCTACGGTCACGGCAGGAAAATCTGTCGCGAAAATATAATGCCTTTGGAATGTGACATTCCGCAGCGCGGCAAGTCCAGCGTTTCAGGGTTTGCTCGCGATAAAGTCAACGAGCGCCGCGCGCCCGCAATGGGCCGCGCCGCCGTAGATCTCGGCATCGTAATCGGCCTGGTGCAGCACCCGCCAGCCGGGGAAGGCCGCGCGCAGGAGATCGAGCGTGTAGAGCTGTTCGACCGCCCCCGGCCCGCCCGAGCCATAGGCCGGCTGGCGCGTGGCAAAGCCGTGGATCAGCACGAGCCCGCCCGGGCGCGTGGCCCGCGCCATGCCGGCGAAGATCTGCCCCTGCAGGGGCGGCGCGGCGAATTGCATGCAGCACCCGAGCACCGCGTCATAGGCGCGCTGGGGCCAGTCATGGCGAGCCAGATCGGCCTCGAGAAAAGTGGCCGCGACGCCGCGCGCCTGCGCGAGCGCGCGCGCCTTGGCGATCGCATTCGGCGCGGCCTCGAGCCCGGTCACCCGCGCCCCCCGCCCCGCGAGGTAAACCGCGTTGCGCCCCTCGCCCTCGGCGAGGCTGAGAACACTCGCCCCCGGCGCAATCCGCCACCCCTGCGCCGCGACAAATTCCGAAGGTTCGGTGCCGTAGACATACTCCGCCCCGGCAAATCGGTGATTCCAGTCCATGTCGCCCCTCTTGCGCGCCCCTTGCGCGGGGCTTTGGAGCAAGATGGGGTTTCGGGGCGGCGCGACAAGCGGCAACGCGTCGCACCGCCCCCCACCGCGCGATCAGCTCTTGGTCGCGCGCTGCTGTGCCGGATGCAGCGAGGCGCCCAGAATATGGTCCGCCTGGTGGATGACATGGCTCGCATGGCCCACGATCAGCGGGTCGGGCGGCGTGGCGATCTCGTAATCCTTGTCGGGATAATCGAGCGTCGACAGGAAATGCTTCATGCAGTTGAGCCGCG
The DNA here is from genome assembly GCF_001856665.1 of Rhodobacter xanthinilyticus. Lineage (NCBI taxonomy): Bacteria > Pseudomonadati > Pseudomonadota > Alphaproteobacteria > Rhodobacterales > Rhodobacter > Rhodobacter xanthinilyticus. The sequence continues at coordinate 2,740,227 of NZ_CP017781.1, forward strand.
CACGCTTCTTGTCGTTGGATTTCACGATCGTCCAGGGCGCATCGGCGGTGTCGGTGTAGAAGAACATCGCCTCCTTCGCCTCGGTGTAATCATCCCATTTGTCGAGCGAGGCGAGGTCGATCGGCGAGAGCTTCCAACGCTTGAGCGGATCGGTCTCGCGCGATTTGAACCGCGCGCGCTGCTCGTCGCGGGTCACCGAGAACCAGTATTTGTAAAGCCGGATCCCCGAGCGCACGAGCATCCGCTCGAGATCGGGCGCCTGGCGCATGAATTCGAGATATTCGGTGGGGGTGCAAAAGCCCATCACCCGCTCGACCCCGGCGCGGTTATACCAGGAGCGGTCGTAGAACACCATCTCACCCTTGGTCGGCATGTGATTGATATACCGCTGGAAATACCACTGGCCGCGCTCTTCGTCGGTGGGCTTGTTGAGCGCCACGACACGCGCGAACCGCGGGTTGAGATGTTCGTTGAAACGCTTGATCGTGCCGCCCTTGCCGGCCGCGTCGCGCCCTTCGAACAGGATCACGAATTTCTGCCCGGTCTCCTGCGCCCAGAGCTGGACCTTCAGAAGCTCGGCCTGAAGCTGCGCCTTTTCCTTCTCATAGGCCACGCGCCCCATGCGGTGCGGATAGGGATATTTGCCGGTCTCGAAGGCCAGACGGATCGCATTCGGATCGATCCGCGGGAACCGCTTCGGCCCCGCATCATCGCTGTCGCCCGGCACCACGGCCGGATGCGGAGAGGCCGGATCCGCAGGCTTCTCGACGACGCCGGGCGCGGCGGGCTCCACGCCGACCACCCCCTGCGGCGCCTCAGGCTCCGCCTGCACCGCGACCTTCGCGCTCTGATCTTCCATGCAAATCCCTCCGTTTTATTGACTGGAGGGAGCTTATCGCCGCCAGGGTTAATTTTCCTTGATGCGCGTCAAAAAACCGTCTTGAAATCGCAAGATTTCCGAGAAATTCCGGCTTTTCTTTCGGCGCGGCGCGGCGCAACCTGCCCGAAAAGGAGCCCCCGATGATCACCCTTTACGGCGTTTACCGCTCGCGCGCCTCGCGCAACCTGTGGCTGCTCGAAGAGCTCGGCCTGCCCTATACCCTCAAACCCGTGATGCAGGCCTATCGGCTGGTGGCAAAGGGTATCGACCCGCTCACCCCCGAGGCGCCCTTCAACACCCGCACACCCGAGTTCCTGCGCCTCTCGCCCGCCGGCGCGATCCCGGTGCTCGAGGATGCCGGGCTCGTGCTCTCCGAATCGCTCGCGATCAACCTCTACCTCGCGAAAAAGGCCGGCGGCCCGCTCGCGCCGAAGAACCCGCAGGAAGAGGCGCTGATGGTGCAATGGGCGCTTTACGGCGCCACCGCGATCGAGGAGGCGGCGCTCGCGATCCAATATCCGCTGATGGCGGGGGGTGATGACGCCGAGACGGTGATCGCGGCGGCGGCCGAGCGGCTCGCGCGTCCGCTCGCCGCGCTCGAGGCCCATCTCGCGGCGCATAGCCATATCACCGGCGGGCGGTTTACGGTCGCCGATATCAACATGGCCGAGATCTTGCGCTATGCGCAGGGCCATGCGCCCTTGATGGCGCGCTTCCCCCGGGTGGCGAGCTGGCTCAAACATTGTCAGGCGCGGCCAGCGTTCCAGAAGATGTGGGCAGCGCGCGAGGCCGAGCCGATGTGAGGCATCCGAGGGCGGAGGGGGCGCTGCCCCCGCGGCTGCGCCGCCCCCCGGGATATTTTCGCATCGTTGAAGAGGAAGCGGGCGTTCCCCCTTCTTCTTGGTCCAAATACGCAAATTCTTCGGGCAGAGCCGGGCGCGCGCGGCGGGCATGGGCGCGCCCGCTTGCCCCGCCCCCCCAAGCTGCGGTATCCGTGAGCGCCAGACCCACCAAGGAAAGCGAGAGCCATGGCCGACGATCTTCTCTCCGGCGGCGCCGAGAAAGCCTATGACGCCTCCTCGATCGAGGTGCTCGAAGGCCTCGAGCCGGTGCGCAAGCGCCCGGGGATGTATATCGGTGGCACCGATGAGCGCGCGCTCCATCACATGGTGGCCGAGATCCTCGACAACTCGATGGACGAGGCGGTGGCGGGCCATGCGAGCCGCATCGAGGTCGAGCTGAACGCCGATTATTCGGTCACGATCCGCGACAACGGCCGCGGGATCCCGATCGACCCGCACCCGAAATTCCCCGGCAAATCGGCGCTCGAGGTGATCTTGTGCACGCTGCATGCGGGCGGCAAGTTCTCGGGCGACGCCTATCAGACCTCGGGCGGCCTGCATGGCGTCGGCGCCTCGGTGGTCAACGCGCTCTCCGACATCATGGTGGTGCAGGTCGCGCGGGGCAAGGAGCTGTTCGAGCAGCGATTCTCCCGCGGCATCCCGCAGGGCCCGGTCGAGAAGCTCGGCGCGGCCCCGAACCGGCGCGGCACCACCGTCACCTTCCATGCCGATGAGCAGATCTTCGGCCATCACCGCTTCAAGCCGGGGCGGATGATGAAGATGGTGCGCTCGAAGGCCTATCTCTTCTCGGGGGTCGAGATCCGCTGGAAATCGGCGATCGACGACGGCGAGACGCCCACCGAAGCGGTGTTCCACTTCCCCGGGGGCCTTGCCGATTACCTCAATGAAACGCTTGGAAAATCCGCCACTTACGCGGACAAGCCCTTCGCCGGCAAGGTCCAGTTCCAGGAGAAATTCGGCGTCCCCGGCTCGGTCGAATGGGCGATCAACTGGACGCCTTCGCGCGACGGGTTCATCCAGAGCTACTGCAACACCGTGCCCACGCCCGAGGGCGGCACCCATGAGGCGGGCTTCTGGTCTGCGATCCTGAAGGGGATCCGGGCCTATGGCGATCTCGTGAAAAACAAGAAATCCGAGCAGATCACCCGCGACGATCTGATCGCCGGCGGCTGCGCGCTGGTGAGCTGTTTCATCCGCGAGCCCGAATTCGTCGGCCAGACCAAGGACCGTCTCGCCACCGTCGAGGCCCAGCGCCTCGTCGAGGGCGCGGTGCGCGACCATTTCGACAACTGGCTCGCGGCCGATCCGAAATCGGCGGGCGCGATCCTCGATTTCCTCGTGCTGCGCGCCGAGGAGCGGCTGCGCCGCCGCGCCGAGAAGGAGACCAGCCGCAAGACCGCGACCAAGAAGCTGCGCCTGCCCGGCAAGCTCGTCGATTGCTCGGCCACCAACCGCTCCGGCACCGAACTTTTCCTCGTCGAGGGCGACTCGGCGGGCGGCTCGGCCAAGATGGCGCGCGACCGCCAGCACCAGGCGCTCCTGCCCTTGCGCGGCAAGATCCTCAACGTGCTCGGCGCGGCCTCCTCGAAACTCGGCCAGAACCAGGAGATCAACGACCTCGCCCAAGCGCTCGGCGTCGGGCTTGGCACGAAATTCAACATCGAGGACCTGCGCTACGACAAGGTCATCATCATGACCGACGCCGATGTCGACGGCGCCCATATCGCCTCGCTTCTGATGACGTTCTTCTTCACCCAGATGCGGCCGCTGATCGACAAGGGCCACCTCTACCTCGCCTGTCCGCCGCTTTACCGGCTGACCCAGGGCGCGCGCCGCCTCTACGTCGCCGATGATGCGGAAAAGGAGGAGTGGCTCGCGAAAGGCCTTGGCGGCAAAGGCAAAATCGACGTGCAGCGGTTCAAGGGCCTGGGCGAGATGGACGCCAAGGACCTCAAGGACACGACCATGAACCCCGCCACCCGCAAGCTGATCCGCGTCACCATCCATGACGATGCGCCCGGCGAAACCGCCGATCTGGTCGAGCGGCTGATGGGCAAGAAACCCGAGCTGCGCTTCCAATATATCCAGGAAAACGCGCAATTCGTGGAGGAGCTCGACGTATGAGCACGCAAACGCCCGCAACCCGCGCGCTCGCCGCGGCCAAGGCGGCGTTTCGGGTGCTCGATTATGACTATGTCGCCGGGCAGGAGAAGATCGGGCTTCATGCCGCCGCGGCGATCGGCCTGCCGCCCGAGCGGGTGCTGAAAACCCTGATGGTCGAGGTCGATGGCAAGCCCGCCTGCGCGGTGATCCCCTCGGATCGCTCGCTTTCGATGAAACGGGTGGCGGCGGCCTTTGGCGGCAAACATGCCACGATGATGGACCCGGCCAAGGCCGAACGGCTGACCGGCTTTCACACCGGCGGCATCAGCCCCTTCGGCCAGAAGCGCCAAAGCCCCTGCGCCTTTGAAGAGACCGCGCTCGGCGCCGAGGAGATCGTGCTGAACGGCGGCAAACGCGGGATGATGGTGGCTCTCGCCCCCGCCGCGGCGCTCGCCGCCGCGCGCGCGCGCCCCGCGCCTCTGATCGCCGACTGAGCCCATCAACATTGGCATTTCCCGCGCGGCTGCGCTAAGTAAGCGCCAGCCGCCGCTGCGGCCCGCTTTCGGAGGAGCCAGATGCCCTATTATCGTTCCCGCAAATCCACCCACGGCCGCAACATGGCCGGCGCCCGCGGCCTGTGGCGCGCCACCGGCATGACGGACGGCGACTTCGGCAAGCCGATCATCGCGGTCGTGAACTCCTTCACGCAATTCGTCCCCGGCCACGTCCACCTCAAGGACCTCGGCCAGATGGTCGCGCGCGAGATCGAGAAAGCGGGCGGCGTCGCCAAGGAATTCAACACGATCGCCATCGATGACGGCATCGCGATGGGCCATGACGGCATGCTCTATTCGCTGCCCTCGCGCGAGGTGATCGCCGACAGCGTCGAATATATGGTCAACGGCCATTGCGCCGATGCGATGGTCTGCATCTCGAACTGCGACAAGATCACCCCCGGCATGATGATGGCCGCGATGCGCCTCAACATCCCGGTGATCTTCGTCTCCGGCGGCCCGATGGAGGCCGGCAAGGAAGGCGCCGCGATCGTCGGCCATGACCTCGACCTCGTCGATGCGATGGTCGCCGCGGCCGATGACCAATATACCGACGAGGAAGTCCTCGCGATCGAGAAATCCGCCTGCCCGACCTGCGGGTCGTGCTCGGGGATGTTCACCGCCAATTCGATGAACTGCCTCGCCGAGGCGCTCGGCCTCGCGCTGCCGGGCAACGGCTCGATGCTGGCCACCCACGCCGACCGCAAGGAGCTCTTCCTCGAGGCCGGCCGCAAGATCGTCGAGATCACCAAGCGCCATTACGAGGGCGAGGAGCCCGGCCTCCTGCCGCGCGATATCGCCACCTTCGAGGCCTTCGAGAATGCGATGAGCCTCGATATCGCGATGGGCGGCTCGACCAATACCGTGCTGCACCTCCTTGCCATCGCCTATGAGGGCAAGGTCGATTTCACCATGGCCGACATGGACCGGCTCTCGCGCAAGGTGCCCTGCCTGTGCAAGGTCGCGCCCGCCAAACAGGACGTGCACATGGAAGACGTGCACCGCGCCGGCGGCATCATGGGGATCCTGGGCGAGATGCACCGCGCGGGCCTGCTGCACGGCGATGTCCGCACCGTCCACAGCGACACGCTCGCCGAGGCGATCGCGAAATGGGATGTGATGACCGCCAATGACCCCGCGGTCGAGGAATTCTACCGCGCAGCGCCGGGCGGCGTGCGCACGACCCAGGCCTTCTCGACCCAGAACCGCTATCAGGAGCTCGACCGCGACCGCGTGGGCGGCGTGATCCGCTCGGCCGAACACGCCTTCTCGAAAGACGGCGGCCTCGCGGTCCTCTCGGGCAATATCGCGCTCGATGGTTGCATCGTGAAAACCGCGGGCGTGGACGAATCGATCCTGAAATTCTCCGGCCCGGCCAAGGTCTTCGAGAGCCAGGACGACGCGGTCTCCGGCATCCTGACCGGCAAGGTCGTGGCCGGCGAGGTCGTGGTGATCCGCTATGAAGGCCCGCGCGGCGGCCCCGGCATGCAGGAAATGCTCTACCCGACCTCCTATCTGAAGTCGAAAGGCCTCGGCAAGTCCTGCGCGCTCCTGACCGATGGCCGCTTCTCGGGCGGCACCTCGGGCCTCTCGATCGGCCACGTCTCGCCCGAGGCCGAAGAGGGCGGGCTGATCGGCCTCGTCGAAACCGGCGACCTGATCGAGATCGACATCCCGAACCGCACGATCCACCTCGCGGTGGATGAGGCGACCCTCGCCGCACGCCGCGCGGCCAAGGGCCCGCTGCCCTGGAAACCGGCCGCCCCCCGCCCCCGCGCCGTCTCGACCGCGCTCAAGGCCTATGCGCTGCTCGCCTCCTCGGCCGCCAAGGGCGGCGTGCGGATCCTGCCCGAATAACGCAAAGGCCCCCGCAAGGGGGCCTTTTTCCTGGCGCCCATGCGCCCGCGGGCTCCGCTCCGCTTCAAGGATGCCCAAATATCCCGGGGGGCCGATGCACCGCATCGGCGGGGGCGGCGCCCCCTCCCCGGCCGGCCCTCACAAATACCGCCCGCCGCGCTCCAGCACCTCGATCTGATAGCCATCGGGGTCGGCGATGAAGAAAAACCGCGCGATCACCGTGCCTGCGGGCGCAAAATCGATGATCTTGCGCGGCGCGAGCCCCGCCGCCTCCATCCGCGCATGCTCCGCCGCCAGATCCGCCACCGACACCGCCAGATGCCCATAACCATTGCCCGGCGCATAGGGCTCGGCGCGCCCCTTGTTCACCGTCAGCTCGAGCTCGAACTCGCTCTCGGCATTGGCGAGATAGATCAGCGTGAATTCGGGAAAATCGAGCCGCTCCACGGGCTTGAGCCCGAACGCCGCCTCATAGAAAGCCAAAGACCGCGCCTCGTCGAGCACGCGGATCATCGAATGGATCATCTTGGCCATGAAACCCTCCTGCCTTTGCGCGACCCTAAAGCGGCCCCGGGCGCGCTGCAAGTCTGGAAAACGGGGGGAGTGGTACCGCCTCCCCGGCTCGAACGGGGGACCCCCAGATCCACAATCTGGTGCTCTAACCAACTGAGCTAAGGCGGCACTGAGGGGCGATTTACCGACCATGGCGGGGGAATGCAAGGCCCTCGACGGGGCCGAACGCATTTTTCGCGCGGGATTTTCTTGCGCGGCGCGGGCTCTGGCGCTACCGAGACAGGCCAGAGACCACAGAGCCGAGGGAGCCCCCGATGAGCATCAACAGCGAAAGCGATACCGCCGCGAATCTGCAGATCGGCCCGACCTCGCTCGGCATGGTGCGGATCTACCTCGAGGGCGAAGGCATCGACCTGCCGCTCGATTTCGAGCCCGAAGAGGCCGAGGAAATCGCCGAGGAACTGCTCGCCGCCGCCGAAGCCGCGCGCGAGATCGCCTCGGGCGGCGCGGCTGGCGGCAAATCGGGCGGCAAATCGGGCGGCAAGGGCCCGAAGAAGCACCGCTGATCACAAAAGCCCTGCGCGCGGCGCCCCCGGGTCGAGCCGCGCCTGCAGCCGCTGCGCCGCCGCGCGGGCGAAATCGAGCGTGACCACCTTGCGCCGCGCCGGCGCGAGCCGCGCCTCGGGGCCCTGCCGCAAGATCTCGCCGCCATAGCCATCGGCGAGAATCACCCCGGTCGCCTCGGGCAGCAGATCCCGCGGGAAGGCCGCATCCACCGCCCAGAAATAGCGGTCGCACCAGTCAAGATAGCCCTGCCATTTGTGATCGGCCCGAAAATCCGCCCGGCAGGATTTGCACTCGACGATCCAGAGCTCGCCCTTGGGGCCGAGCGCCATCAGATCCGCCCGCAGCCGCGCCCGCAGCGGCATCTCCGCCACCACCGCAAAGCCGAGATCCACGAGCGCCCGCGCCGCACCGCGGGCGAGGAGCTGACCGGGCTGAGGCGGGGAAAGATCGTCGCGCATGGCGAAAACATGAACGAAAAGCGAACGAAGTTCAACCCGCAACCGCGCCCCAGATCACCCAGACCGCCAGCCCGCCCTGCGCCACCAGCACCGCCATCACCGCGAGCGAGCCCAGATCCTTGGCGTTGCGCGCCATCTCCGAGACCTCGGGCGAGAGCCGGTCGACGATCTCCTCGATCGCGGTATTGAGCGCCTCGACCGCGACGAGCAGGCACAAAAGCCCCACAAAGAGCCCGATCTCCACCGCCCCCGCGCCCAGCCACAGATAGGCCGGCCCCGCCACCAAGGCCGCGCCAAGCTCATGGCGGAACGCCGTCTCGCGCCACAGCCGCCGCAACCCCGCCAGCGAATAGCGCGTCGCGGCCAGAAGATGCGCGGGGCCCGTCACCCGGGGCGGACGGGGTGGCGGGGCGGCGGGGTCGTCACGCATCGGGGCACCTCAGGCGATGGCTCGGGCGCAGCCTGCCCCGGATCGGCGCGCCTGTCACCCCCGAACGCCCCTTGCCGAAGCCCGCCCGGCGCCCTATCTCTGGGCTCGGCGGTTACTGCTCCTCGCGTGCAAGGCCCTTTTCCAGTGGCCGATAAGCATTTCCGAGGGGGCTGGCTCTGCCGGGATCCTGGTCTCGGTAACTGGCTCCCACCTGATTTAGTCAGGCTCTCGGGAAATTCACGCCTTCACGGTCGCTGCGGTTTCCGCCACCCCTCCACCCCTCCCCCAGAGACGAAAAAGCCCCCCGAAACCGGAGGGCTCGCGCGCCATCAGGGGCCGTTCAGCGCAGCTTGCGCCGCTGTGCGGGCTTTTCGACCGGCACCGGCACCGCCACCATCTGCGCGGTCTTCTCGAGCCCCGCGGGGATCGCATCGCGCTTGCCGCCGCCGGGGGGCGTTTCATCCTCGGCCATCCGCATGATCGTGATCGCGAAATTCACGCCCGAGAACACCACCGTGTTGAACACGAGCAGCAGCGCCAGCGCGATATAGCCGATGTCGGAGGTCGAGATCAGGTGCCACAGATTCGCGACGTTGAACCACAGCAGCAGCCCGACAAAGGCCACCGAGAGGCCAAAGCCGTAAAACACGTTGCGGATGTAGAGACGAATGAGCTCAGGCATGACGCACCCCCTTTTGCCAATAATGTAACGCGGAAATTACAAAAGCAAACAGCCAATCGCGGGTTTGTCAAAGGTAGATGCGAAATGTCGCATATATCTTTGGCGGCCCTCAGAACGCCTCGGGGCGGAACTCGCGCGCCATGTGGTCGAGCACCGCGTTGACGAATTTCGGCTCGCGGCCCTCGGGGAAGAAGGCGCGCGCCACATCGACGAATTCGGTGATCACGACCTTGGGCGGCGTCGCGGGGTTGGCAAGCTCGGCGCCCGCCGCGCGGAAGAGCGCGCGCAACACCGGGTCGATCCGGTCGATCGGCCATTTCGCGACAAGCGCGCGGTCGGTCGCCTGGTCGATCTTCGCCTGCCAGACGACCGCATCCTCTACGAGCCGCTCGAAAAGGCCGATATCGCCCTCGACAAGCTCCTCGCCGCCATCCTCGAGCGCCGCGCCGAAGCGATAGGTCTCGAATTCGCGCATCACCCGGTCAACGCCCTGCCCCGCGGCCTCCATCTGGAAGAGCGCCTGCACGGCATAGAGCCGCGACGCAGATTTCATCTGGCGCTTCTCGTCGGGCGTGCGTTTCTTCGGGGTCTCGGGGGCGGTGTCGGTCATGCGTGGCTCGGTCCTTCGGTCTCGCCGGCGATCCGGAGCGACTCACCTTGCGGGCGGAAGCCGATCCCTTTCGTCTGGCCCGCCCATTTGCGCGACAACGCGACAAGATGCAAGGCCGCAGCCGCAGCCCCGCCGCCCTTGTTCTGGCCCGCCGGGTCGGCGCGGACCTCGGCCTGCGGGCGATTCTCGACCGTCAGGATGCCGTTGCCGATGCACAGCCCTTGCAGCCCGAGCAGCGTCAGCCCCCGCGAGCTGTCGTTGCACACCGTGTCATAATGCGTCGTCTCGCCCCGGATCACGCAGCCGAGCGCGACATAGGCGTCGTAATCGGCCATCCGCGAGGCCATGCCGATCGCGGTGGGCAGCTCGAGCGCGCCCGGCACCTCGACGACATCGGCCACCGCGCCACAGGCCGCGGCCACGCCGCGCGCGCCCGCGACCAGATTGTCGGCGATATCCTTGTAATAGGGCGCCACCACGATCAGCATCCGCACCGGTTTGTCGAACCGCGGCAGATCGAGGGTATAATGCGCTTCGTTCGCAGCCATCTCGGGCCTCCTCAATAGGTCCGGGTGCCGGCGATCTCGAGGCCATAGCCCTCGATCCCGACGAGCTTCGGGAGCCCCGAATTGGTCATCAGCGTGATCTTCGTCAGGTTCAGCGCCGACAGGATCTGCGCGCCGAGCCCATATTGACGCAGCGTCTGCGGGCTCGCCTCGCCCGGGCGCACCATCTTCGCCGAGGTCTCGCGCAAGAGCACCACAACCCCGCGCCCCTCGGCCGCGATCGCCTCCATCGCGCGCCCCATCTCGCCCGCCTTGGCGGCGTTCAGCCCGAGCACATCGGCCATCGGGTCAAGCGCATGCATCCGCACGAGCACCGGCTCCGGCCCGGAAATATCGCCTTTCGTCAGGACGATATGCTCCGCGCCCTCGGTCTCGTCGGCAAACAGCCGCATCGACCAATCGCCGCCATGGATCGAATGAACCGGCGCCTGCGCGGCCTCGCGCACGAGGTTGTCGTGGCGGCGGCGATAGGCGATCAGATCCGAGATCGTGCCGATCTTGAGCCCGTGCTTTTGCGCAAACGCCACCAGATCGGGCAGCCGCGCCATCGTGCCATCCTCGTTCATGATCTCGCAGATCACGCCCGAGGGGTTCAGCCCCGCGAGCCGCGCGACATCGACCGCGGCCTCGGTATGGCCCGCGCGGACGAGCACCCCGCCCTCGCGCGCGCGCAGCGGGAACACATGCCCCGGCGTCGCGATATCGGCCGCGCCCTTGAGCGGGTCGATCGCGACAGCAATCGTGCGCGCCCGGTCATGGGCCGAGATCCCGGTCGTCACCCCCTCGCGCGCCTCGATCGAGATCGTGAAGGCGGTCTCGTGGCGCGAGGAATTCTGCGCGCTCATCAGGCTCAGCCCGAGCGCATCGATCCGCGCCCCCGGCATCGCGAGGCAAATCAGCCCGCGCCCATGCATCGCCATGAAGTTGATCGCATTCGGCGTCGCCATCTGCGCGGGGATCACCAGATCCCCCTCATTCTCGCGATCCTCGTGATCGACAAGGATGAACATCTTGCCGTTGCGCGCATCCTCGATGATCTCCTCGATCGAGGAAATCGTGTCGGAATAGCTCTTCTCGACCGGGCCGGGGGTATCGTGGGTGCCGGATTTGTCGACCGGTTGTGTCATGCCTTCCACTCCTGCAGCCGCGCGACATAGCGCGCGAGCGTATCAATCTCGAGGTTCACCCGGTCGCCGAGCGCCGCCGTCCCCCAGGTCGTCACCGCCTTGGTATGCGGGATGATGTTCACACCGAAGTCACAGCCCGACACCTCGTTGACCGTCAGCGACGTGCCGTTGAGCGCAACCGAGCCCTTCGGCGCGATGTAACGCGCCAGCGCCTCGGGCGCGCGGAAGGTGAAACGCGTCGAGGCGCCCTCCTCGCGCAGCCCGACAATCTCGGCCACGCCGTCGACATGGCCCGAAACGATATGCCCGCCGAGCTCGTCGCCCACCTTCAGCGCGCGTTCGAGGTTGAGCGCGCTGCCCACGGCCCAGCCGCCGATATTGGTCTTCGAGACGCTCTCGGCCGAGATCTGCACATCGAACCAGTCCGCGCCGGTCTCGATCACCGTCAGACAGACGCCGTTGCACGCGATCGAGGCGCCCAGATCGACCCCCTCCATCGCATAATGACAGCCGATCCGCGCGCGCAGATCGCCCGCCTGCTCGAGCGCGCGCACCTCGCCCAAATCGGTAATGATCCCGGTGAACATGGCCAATCCCCTTGCTTTGCCCCTGCCTAGCCCGCCCCGCCCCCCCACGCAAGGCCCGCGCCGCCCCTCCTTTGCGCCAATACGCACAGACCGCCCGCCGCGCCGCGCACAGGCCGCGATTTTGCCGTGACAGCGCCCCGGTTTCGGGCGAGAAAGCCCCATGCACCGCTACGCCGACCGCCATTTCCTGATGCTGCAAGGGCCCCACGGGCCCTTCTTCCGCCAGCTTGGCGCGATGCTGCGCGCGGCGGGCGCCCGCGTCACGCGCGTCAGCTTCAACGCCGGCGACGAGGCCTTCTGGCATGACCGCGCGAGCCTGATCCGCTTCACCGAGCCGCCCGAGGCCTGGGCCCCGCGGATCGCCGCGCTGCTGGCCGAGCACGCGGTCACCGATCTCGTCCTTTACGGCGATACCCGCCCGATCCATGCCGAAGCCGTCGCCGCCGCCCGCGCCGCGGGGCTCACCGTGCATGTCTTCGAGGAAGGCTATATCCGCCCCTATTGGGTCACCTATGAGCGCGGCGGCTCGAACGGCCATTCGCGGCTGATGGAGCTCACCGTGCCCGAGATGCGCGCCGCACTCGCGCAATCGGAGATCGATTTCCCCGACGCCCCGCCGCGCTGGGGCGACATGCGCCAGCATATCTTCTACGGCGCGCTCTATCATTTCCTGGTGATGGCCGCGAACCGGCGCTACCGCGGCTTCCGCCCGCATCGCGGCGTGAGCGTGGTCGAGGAGTTTCGCCTCTACCTGCGCCGCCTCGTCGCGCTGCCGCTGCATATGGCCGAACGCTGGATCGCGACGGTGCGGGTGCGGCTCGGCGGCTGGCCGTTCCATCTCGTGCTGCTGCAGCTCGAACATGACGCGAGCTTCCGCATGCATTCGAACTTCGCCTCGCAGACCGAATTCGTCGAAATGGTGATGGCGGGCTTTGCCGAAGGCGCGCCGCGCCACCATCACCTCGTCTTCAAGGCCCACCCGCTCGAAGATGGCCGCGCCCCGATCACCCGCGCGATCGCCGCCGCCACCGAGAAATTCGGCCTGGAGGGCCGGGTGCATTTCGTCCGCGGCGGCAAACTCGCGGGGCTTCTCGCCCAGGCGCGCTCCGCCGTCACCGTGAACTCGACCGCCGCCCAACAGGTGCTCTGGCGCGGCCTGCCGCTGAAATCCTTCGGCCGCGCGGTCTATGACAAACCCGAATTCGTCTCGCCGCAACCGCTCGCCGAGTTCTTCGCCGCCCCCGCCCGCCCCGACAGCCGCGCCTACCGCGATTACCGCCACTACCTGCTCGAAACCAGCCAGATCCCGGGCGGCTTCTACTCCTCGCGCGGGCGGCGCACGCTGCTGCGCGCGGTGGTCGACATGATGCTCGCCCCCGAAGACCCCTATGACGCGCTCACCCACGGCAAAGCGGCACCGAGGCAACAGTTGCGCGTCGTCAAATAAGTTATCTGGCTTTTTTGCCAATCTTTCTTTAGGTTTGACGCAAAATCATAAGCAGCATCCCGCAAGAGGAGCGAGCAGTGACCGCCAAACCTACCCGCAGGGCCCTTCTGGCCGGGCTTTCCGTTGCCGTTCTCGGCACCGCATCTTGTGCCCTCCCGCGCTCGGGCCCCAACAAGAAGGAAATCTTTGCCGGCTCCGTGCTGCGCAAGGGCGATGCCTTCGTCGTCGAGGTCAATGACCACGTCGCCCGCGCCACCGCCGTGCAACCCGCGCTCGGCTTCTCCTCGCGCTTCCAGGGCGCCGGCGTCGTCGGCTCCGATACGATCAACCCGGGCGATACGCTCGCGCTGACGATCTGGGAAAACGTCGAGGACGGGCTCCTGGCCCAACAGGGCACCAACGCCACCCAGCTCACCGAGATGCAGGTCGACGGCTCGGGCTATATCTTCGTGCCCTACGCCGGGCGGATCAAGGCCGCGGGCAACTCGCCCGACGGGCTGCGCAAGATCATCACCGAGAAACTCGACGCCCAGACCCCCGACCCGCAGGTCACCGTGGTGCGCGTCGCGGGCGATGGCTCGACCGTCTCGATCATGGGCGCGATCGGCGCGCAGGGCGTCTATGCGATCGAACGCCCGACCCGCACCCTCTCGGCGATGATCGCCCGCGCCGGTGGCGTCTCGATCAAACCCGAGATCGCCAAGATCATCGTCAAACGCGGCGGCACCTCGGGCGAGATCTGGCTCAAGGATCTCTACGACAACCCGAAAATGGATATCGCGCTGCGCCCGGGCGATGTGATCCTCGTCGAGGAAGACACCCGCGCCTTCACCTCGCTTGGCGCGACCGGCGCTCAGGCCCGCGTGCCCTTCGAGACCCAGACCCTCTCCGCGCTCGAAGCGATCGCCACCGTCGGCGGGCTGCAATCGAACCTCGCCGACCCGACCGGCGTCTTCGTGTTCCGCAACGAACCCGCCGAGATCGCCTCGGTGGTGCTCGGCCGCAATGATCTCGTCGGCGATCAGCGCATGGTCTATGTGCTCAACCTCACCGAGCCGAACGGCATGTTCCTCGCGCGCGATTTCATCATCCGCGACGGCGACACCGTCTATGTGACCGAAGCGCCCTATGTGCAGTGGCAAAAATCGCTCTCCGCGATCACCGGCCCGGTCACCACCGCCAATTCGCTCAGCAACCTCGGGAACTGATGCCCGCGGTGGCGCCGCGCTCCGATCAGGCCGCCGGGGTGCCCCGGCGGCTTTTCCATTACACGCTGGGCTTCTGGAAAGAGCCGCGCCTGCGCCAGATCCTCGCCGCGGCGGGGCATGATCTGCGGCTCGGCCGGCCCGGGCCCGAGGATGGGGTGGTGGTCTGGGGCCGCTCGCCCTATGCCGCGCGCGGCGAGGCGGTGGCGGCGCGCACCGGCGCGCGGCTGATCCGGCTGGAAGACGCGTTCCTGCGCTCGGTCAAACCCGGGCGCGCGGGGGGGCGCGGGCCGCTCGGCCTGCTCATCGACCCCCATGGCGTCCATTTCGACGCCGCGACGCCGTCGCTCCTCGAACGTATCCTCGCCCGCGACCCGCTCGACGATGCTTCCATTTTGCAACGCGCGCGCGAGGGAATGGCGCGGCTGCAGGCCTCAGACCTTTCAAAATACAACAATCATGATGAAACTCTGGAGCCCCCGCCGCCGGGCTACGTGCTCGTCATCGACCAGACCGCGGGCGATGCCTCCATCGCCCATGGCGCCGCCTCGGCGCGCAGCTTCCGCGAAATGCTCGCCGTCGCCCAGATCGAAAACCCCGGCGCGCGGATCCTGATCAAGACCCATCCCGAGACGATCGCCGGCGCCCGCCCCGGCCATTACGGCCCCGGGAATTGCGACACCCGCACCGAGATTTGTGACGCCCCGATCTCGCCCTGGAAGCTCCTCGAAGGCGCGATCGCGGTCTATACCGTCTCCTCGCAACTCGGCCTCGAGGCGATCTTCGCCGGCCATCGGCCGCGGGTCTTCGGCCAGCCCTTCTACGCCGGCTGGGGGCTGACTCAGGACGAAAACCCGCCCCCCCGCCGCAGCCGCCGCCTGACCCGCGCCCAACTCTTCGCCGCAGCCTATCTGATCGCGCCGACCTGGTTCGACCCCTGCCGCCAGCGGATCTGCAGCTTCGAGGAGGCCGTCGACCAGCTCGAGGCCGAGACCCGCGCCTGGCGCGAAGATCGCAGCGGCCATGTCGCCGTCGGCATGCGCCTGTGGAAACGTCGCGCCTTGCAAGGCTTCTTCGGGCAGGATCGGCCGATGCGCTTTGCCAAGACCCTCGAGCAGGGCCAGCGGATCGCAGCGGAGACCGGTCGCTCCCTGCTGATCTGGGGGCAAAGCGACGCCCCCGCCCTCCATGTCGAGGACGGCTTCCTGCGCTCGCGCGGCCTCGGCGCCGAGCTGACCCCGCCGCTCTCGCTCGTCACCGATCGGCAAGGCCTCTATTACGACCCGACCCGCCCCTCCGATCTCGAGACCCTGATCGCCCGTGAGCCGCCCCCCGGCGGCCGGGCGCGCGCCGAGCGCCTGATCGGCGCGATCCGCGCGGCTTCCTTGTCAAAATACAACATCGGCGCCGCCCTGCCGCCGCTCCCCGATGGGCCCCGGATCCTCGTTCCCGCGCAGGTGGAAGATGATGCTTCCCTGCGGCTCGGCGCGGGCAAGATTTGCACAAATCAGACATTGCTCGCCGAAGTCAGCGCGCAAAACGCCGCAAAAACCATCATTTTCAAACCTCACCCGGATATCGAAGCCGGCCTGCGCCCCGGCGCCGTCCCGCCCGCGACCGCGCTGCGATACGCCGATCTGATCTTGCACAAATCGAACCCGATCGCGGCAATCGAGGCGGCGGAGGAAATTTGGACGATGACCTCCACCCTGGGCTTCGAGGCGCTTTTGCGGGGCAAGCGCGTCACTTGCCTCGGCGCGCCCTTCTACGCCGGCTGGGGGCTGACCCGCGATCTTGGGGCCGTTCCCGCCCGCCGCACCGCCCGCCCGGATCTCGCGCAACTCGCCCATGCCACGCTGATCGCTTACCCGCGCTATCACGACCCGATCTCGGGCCTGCCCTGCCCGCCCGAAGTCATCGTAGAACGGCTGGCCGCGAACCGCCTGCCCGGGCCGCGCCTGGGGCTGCGGATTCTCGCAAAATTACAAGGGATTTTCGCCTCTTACGCCTGGCTCTGGCGTTAATCGCGCCGCCAGCGGTGGAGCACATCCCCACCGATCACCTGCGTCTCGCTCAGCCGATAGCGCGGCGCTTGCGCCAACCGCTCGAGCCCGAGCGGCCCGAGCGCCGGCCGCCCATCCCCGCCGAGCGCAACCCCCGCGGTGAACCCGATGAATTCGTCGACGAGCCCCGCCCGCATCAGGCTCGCGGCGAATTGCCCACCGCCCTCGCAAAACACCCGCGTCAGCCCCTTCGCGGCCAGCCCCTCGACCAGGGCACGCGGCTGAAGCGCGCCCTTTTCCTCAGCCACTTCAATAAGTTCCGCGCCGATGTTCATCCAGAAATCACGCGCCTCCCGCGGCGCGTTCGGCCCGTGCACAAGCCAGAGCGGCGCCTGATCGAGCGAGCCCGCGAGCCGCCCGCGCGGCAGATCGAGCCGCGCGGAGGCCACCACCCGCACCGGCGCCCGGGCCGGCTGAAACCCGCGCACGGTGAGCAGCGGATCGTCCGCCCGCGCGGTGCCGCCCCCCACCAGAACCGCGTCAAACCGCGCGCGCAACGCATGCACCCGCGCCCGCGCCTCGGCCGAGGTGATCCACTGGCTCTCGCCATTACCGAGCGCGATCCGCCCATCGAGACTGGTCGCGAGCTTGACCGCAATCCACGGCCGCCCGCGCTCGATCCGGCTCAAGAACCCGGCCTGCAGCGCGCGCGCCTCGGGCTCGAGAAGGCCCTCGTCGACCGTGATCCCCGCCGCACGCAGCATCGCATGCCCCCGCCCGGCGACCCGCGGATCCGGGTCGGTCATCGCGCTGACGACGCGCGCCACCTCCGCCCCGATCAACCCCTCAGCGCAGGGCGGCGTCTTGCCATGATGGGAACAGGGCTCGAGCGTGACATAGGCGGTCGCGCCACGCGCCTCCGCCCCCGCCTGATCGAGCGCGCGCCGCTCCGCATGCGGGCGCCCGCCCGGCTGGGTCCAGCCGCGCCCGACGATCCGCCCCTCGCGCACCAGCACGCAGCCGACGGCGGGGTTCGGCCAGACGTTGCCCAAACCCCGCGCAGCCAGCGCAAGCGCCAGCCGCATGAACCGCCGGTCCGCCTCGCTCACTCGGCCTCACCCGCCCCCGGACGCAGCTCCGAGACGAATTTGTCGAAATCGTCCGCGGCTTGGAAGTTCTTGTAAACGCTCGCAAAACGCACGTAGGCAACGGTGTCGATCCGCGCCAGCGTCTCCATCACGATCTCGCCGATCGCCTTCGAGGGGATATCGGTCTCGCCGAGGCTTTCGAGCCGCCGCACGATCCCCGAGATCATCTGATCGATCCGCTCCGGCTCGATCGGACGTTTCTGCATCGAGATCCGGATCGACCGCTCGAGCTTGTCACGATCAAAATCCTCGCGTTTGCCGGAGGTTTTGATCACCACGAGGTCGCGCAGCTGCACGCGCTCATAGGTGGTGAAGCGCCCGCCGCACGCGGGGCAAAACCGTCGACGCCGGATCGCAACATGATCCTCCGCCGGGCGGCTATCCTTCACCTGAGTATCAACATTACCGCAAAACGGGCAGCGCATGGCTTCCCCCTTCTCTCTGTTCCCGCCTCATATTGGGGTCTGACGCCCCAGTTATCCACAGAACTATAGGGGGCAACCGAAGTTTTGGGTAGCGAAAATGTGAGCCCACCAGATCCAGTGGGGGGCAACTGTGGCGCGTTTGACTCAGCGCAGCAGCGCCAGCACCTCGCGCCGGTGCGCCGCGCGCCGATGTTCGAAAAGGTAAATTCCCTGCCAGGTGCCGAGCCTGAGCCGCCCGGAAATGACAGGAATCTGCAAGCTCACCGGAAGAAGCGCCGCCTTGATATGGGCCGGCATATCGTCGGGGCCCTCGTAAGTATGGGTCAGATAGGCCATCTCCGGCCGGTCCGAGGGCGGCACGAGCCGCTCGAAGAAGGCGCCGAGATCGCTCTGCACCTCGGGGTCGGCGTTCTCCTGAATGAGGAGCGACGCGGAGGTGTGGCGGATGAACAGCGTCAGCACCCCCTCCGCGCAGGGGCGCACGAACTCCGCCACCTCGCGGGTGAACTCGTAGAGCCCGGGCCCGCGGGTGGCGATCTCGAAGCTGCGGTGCATCAGGAGGCGGGCGTCTCGGCGCGCGGTTTGGCGGAGATCGCGAGGCACTCGGGGTTGATGTCCATGATCGCGCGCTCCTTGGCGAAGGCCGCATCGACCTCTTTCGCCGAGAGCCCGGTCTTTTGCACGCCGAGCGGGGTTTTCGAGCCGTCGCCGATGCCGGTGGTGAGGGTGAAGGTTCCGCCCTCCTCCGGGGTGACGAAGGCGAAACAGGTGCCCGCCTGATCCATGCGCGGGGCGCCGGTCTGGGTGGACATGCCCTCGACGCAGGCAGCGAGGAGAAGCGGGGCGGCGAGGAGAAGGCGGGTCATCAGGGGCTCCGTGGAGGTTTTGGCGAGCCTAGCAAGGGGCGGGCACGGGGGGAAGGGGGCGGCGTCAATCCGACGCGTCGTCGGGCGATGGCAGCAGATGCCAAGCCTCCCGATAGGGATCAAGCCAGCCCAGCGCATAGACCGGAGGATCGGGAGCATAGGCGGAGCTATAATCCGGCACCAACCGGCGGAGCTTGCTGTTATTGCGGACCTGCCCGAGCCTCCCCGGGCGCGAGAGCCAAGCCTGATGCGTCTCGCGGATCACTTTTGCGACCGTCTCACTCGGCAAGATATAGCAAACGGGCACCGTCTCGCCGATATCGCCGAAATCCACAAAGCAATAAAAGAGGCTCGGGGCCGCGATCGTCTCGTGCTTTTCCCCCATGTGCCAGCCGCCATCGCTCCCGCGGTTTTGGCGGCTCTTGACCTGCACACCGAACTGACGGCGCCCCTCGATATCACTCACCACGATATCGAGATTGGGCACGCCTTGCGGCGCGAGCGCCGCGATCAGCCCGCGCGTGAGCAACTGCGCCATGACATAATGCTCACCAGCGGCACCAAGCAGAGTGGTTTTGGATATCATAAACAAAACGCCCCCTTCCGGGGGCGCCTCTCTTACTGGTCGAGGAAGCTGCGCAGCTTCCGGCTCCGGCTCGGATGTTTGAGCTTTCTCAAGGCCTTGGCCTCGATCTGGCGGATCCGTTCGCGGGTGACCGAGAATTGCTGGCCGACCTCTTCGAGCGTGTGGTCGGTGTTCATCCCGATCCCGAAGCGCATCCGCAGCACCCGCTCCTCGCGCGGCGTCAGGCTCGCCAGAACCCGCGTCGTCGTCTCCTTCAGGTTCTCCTGAATGGCGCTGTCGAGCGGCAGGATCGCGTTCTTGTCCTCGATGAAATCGCCAAGCTGGCTGTCTTCCTCGTCGCCGATCGGGGTTTCGAGCGAAATCGGCTCCTTGGCGATCTTCATCACCTTGCGAACCTTCTCGAGCGGCATCTGCAGCTTCTCGGCCAGCTCTTCGGGCGTGGGCTCGCGGCCGATCTCGTGCAGCATCTGCCGCCCGGTCCGCACCAGCTTGTTGATCGTCTCGATCATATGCACCGGGATGCGGATCGTGCGCGCCTGATCGGCGATCGAACGGGTGATCGCCTGACGGATCCACCAGGTCGCATAAGTGCTGAACTTGTAGCCGCGGCGGTATTCGAATTTATCCACCGCCTTCATCAGACCGATGTTGCCTTCCTGAATGAGATCAAGGAATTGCAACCCGCGGTTGGTGTATTTCTTGGCGATCGAGATCACCAGACGCAGGTTCGCCTCGACCATTTCCTTCTTGGCCTGACGCGCCTCTTTCTCGCCCTTCTGGACCTGGTTCACGATCCGGCGGAATTCCGAGATATCGACGCCGACATATTGGCCGACCTGCGCCATCTCGGCGCGCAGATCCTCGACCTTGTCACCCGATTTCTCGAACAGCGTCGTCCAGGCGCGCGCGCCCTTGGCCATCATCCTGTCGCCCCAGGTCGGGTCGAGCTCGTAGCCGCGATATTCCTCGATGAATTCGCGCCGGTTGATCCGCGCCGCATCGGCGAGCTTCACCATGCCGCTGTCGATCGACATGATCTTGCGGTTGATCCCGTAGCACTGGTCGATCAGCGCCTCGATCCGGTTGTTGTGCAGATGCAACTCGTTGACCAGCAACACGATTTCCGAGCGCAGCTTCTGATAGGCCGCCTCTTCCGCCACCGAGAAGGTGCCGTCCTCGTTCAGCGTGGCCGACATCCGCAGATCCTGCATCTCGGCAAGCCGGGTATAGTCGCGCGCGATGATCTCCAGCGTCTCGAGCACCTTCGGCTTGAGCGCGGCCTCCATCGCGGCGAGCGACATGTTCGAGCCGTCGTCCTCGTCGTCATCCTCGTCGACGCGCGACAGCGGGTTGCCGTCGGCGTCATATTCAGGCTCGTCGGAGGCGGGCCGCTTGGGCTGCGCCTCGACCTCCATCCCGTCGACGACCGGCTCATCCATCTCGCCGTCCTCGTCGAGCGAGCGCCCGAAAGTCGCCTCGAGGTCGATCACGTCGCGCAGCAAGATCTCTTCGTTGAGAAGTTCGTCGCGCCAGATGGTGATCGCCTGGAAGGTCAGCGGGCTTTCGCACAGCCCCGCGATCATCGTGTTGCGCCCCGCCTCGATGCGCTTGGCGATCGCGATCTCGCCCTCGCGCGACAGCAGCTCGACCGAGCCCATCTCGCGCAGATACATCCGCACCGGGTCGTCGGTGCGGTCGAGCGTCTCGCTTTGCGTCGTCGCCACCGCGACCTCGCGCGAGCCCGAGCCGGTCTCGACGATGGCGCCGCCCTCGGCCTCCTCGCCCTCTTCCGCCTCGATGACGTTGATCCCCATTTCCGAGAGCATCGACATCACGTCCTCGATCTGGTCGCCGGAGACCTGATCGGGGGGCATCACCGCGTTGAGCTGGTCATAGGTGATGTAGCCGCGTTCCTTCGCTTCCGCGATCATCCGCTTCACAGCGGCCTTCGACATATCGAAGGACTGATCCTCGTCGCTGGACGTATCGGGCTTCGTTTCGTCGATGTCTTTGGCGGCCATGGGGGCTCCTTGGTCGGGCTGCGGGTCGGGCGCGCGCGGCGGGCGGCGGCCCCGGCCCAGACAGGATCGAATCATATCCTGCGGTTTTATCGAATCGCGGAACCGAATCACAGGGCCGAATCAACCCCTCCGGCCCCGCGCGGGCTCAGTTTTTGCGTTTGCGCCAGATTTCCCCGTCGATCATGGCCTTGAGCTGCGCGGAAAGCGCCGCGCGGTCCTCGCCCATGTCCGACGTATCGTCGAGCTTCGATTGCTTGGCCCGTTCCCGGGCGGTCGTGGCCTGCGCGAGGCGCCAGGTCAAACCCTCGTCGGCAAGCCCCTCCAGATCCTCCATTGCCTCTTCCACCTCGGCGCGGACCGCCCGCTCCGTCGCGAGCTTGGCCAGCTCCTCGGCGAGACAGAGCCGCGCGAGCGCCCCGTCCTCGCGTTTGAGAATCGGGGGCGCAGTGCGCAGATGGGGCAGACCGAGCAGGTTTTCAAGGTCTGCGCCCGCTTCCGCCGCCAGCCGCGCGGCGATTTCGGCCGGGGCGACATGCGCCGCGGCGAGCATCACCGCGCGCAGCCGCTCGCGGTCGGGGTGGGTCAGAACCACCCGCTCGAGCTGGCTCTCGAACTCCGCGATCAGCTCCGGGTGCACCGCCAGAATCCCGAGCACCATGCTCTCGCGCAGATGCTCCGCAACCCGTTCATCGCCCGCGACAAGCAGCGTCGAGCGCGTCGTCGGCAAGGGCTGCGCGGGCGGGCGTTCGCGCCCGAAGCCCTTGGAGAAGCCGCCCGTGAAGCCGCCCGCAAACCCGTCCCGCGGCGCAAATCCGCCCTCGCGCGCGCCCCGCCGGCTGCCGCGCGTGCCGAAGAGATCCTCGCGCAGCCGCTTGATCTCCTCGCCGTAATGCGCCCGGATCGACGGGTCCGCGATCCGCCGGATCGCCGCGCGCAGGCTCTTGTCGAGCGCGGCCTTGCGCTCCGGGCTGTCGAAATTCCGCCCCTCGGTCTCGCGCGTCCAGAGCAGATCGACCATCGGCCGCGCCCCTGCGAGCACCCGCTCCATCGCCTCCGCACCCTCGGCCTTGATCAGCTCATCAGGGTCCTGCCCGCCCGGCAGGATCGCAAACCTGAGCCCCTTGCCCGCCTCGAGAAGCGGCAGCGCGAGGTCGATCACCCGCAGCGCCGCGCGCATCCCCGCCGCATCGCCATCGAGCGCGATCACCGGCTCGTCATGGATGCGCCACATCAGCCGCAGCTGATCCTCCGTCACCGCGGTGCCGAGCGGCGCCACCGCGCCGCCGAACCCCGCCTGCGCCAGCGCGATCACATCCATGTAGCCCTCGGCCACGACAAGCCGCGCGCCCTTGCCACAGGCCTCGCGCGCCGGGCCGAGGTTGTAGAGGTTGCGCCCCTTGTCAAAGAGCGGCGTCTCCGGCCCGTTGAGATATTTGGCGCGCGCATTCGGGTCCATCGCCCGCCCGCCGAGCGAGATCGCCCGCCCGCGCCCGTCGCGGATCGGGAAGATGATCCGCCCGCGGAACCGGTCATAGGGCGCGCCGCCGTCCTCCGGGCGCGCACAAAGCCCCGCCTCGACGATCAGATCGGGCGCGATCCCCTTGGCGGTGAGCGCCTGAAAGAGCCCCTGCCGCACATCGGGCGCAAAGCCGAGCTCAAAGCGCGCCTGCGTCTCGGGGGTGAGCCGGCGCCGCGCGATATAGTCGCGCGCGACCGCGCCCGCCTGCGTGGAAAGTTGCAGGCGGTAATATTTCACCGCCTCCTCCATCACCCCGACGAGCTCGCTGCGCCGGTCGGCGCGCTGGCTGGCCACCGGGTCGCGCGCGGGCATCACCATCCCCGCCTCGCGCGCGAGGATCTCGATCGCCTCCATGAAGCTGACGTTCTCGGTCTCGCGCACGAAGCTCACCGCATCGCCCTTCGCATGGCAGCCGAAGCAGTAATAATAGCCCTTGCGGTCATCGACGTGGAAAGACGCCGATTTTTCCTGATGGAACGGGCATGGCGCCCACCAGTCGCCCTTGCCCTGGTTCGATTTGCGCATGTCCCATGTGACCTTGCGCCCGACCACTTGCGCGATCGAGGTGCGGGTTCGCAATTCGTCGAGGAATCCGGGCGGCAGGCTCATGGCCCCTATATTGTCGCGATGCGCCCCGGAGTCGAGAGACCTCGCGACACGCGGCCGGGGCGGACGAAACGGGGGGGGCGGCCCGAATCGGCGCCCCGCGGCCACATCGGCGCCACAGAGTTCCCCGAGAGCGCCGCAAAGTCTTGTCTACAATTGAAACAATCCCGCCGCTCAAACCGCTTGCAGAAAAAATGTGGCAACAAACTTAACGATTTAGGCAGAAATCGCCCCAGTTTCGCCACATCTCCAAACGAATATTAACTCTTACGAACAGAAGCGTCAGAACCGGCGCTCAGAGGACAGTGCGATGACGGTTAACATGCGTAAACTCTCCGATTTGACCCGAACGGCCCCCGCAGTGCGGCGCTTCCTGCGAGAGGAAGACGGCTCGCTGTTGATCCTGAGCTTGCAAATTTTCATCATCATGATGATCACACTCGGCATCGCGATCGACTTCGTGCGCTTCGAGGAACGCCGCGCGCTGGTGCAAAGCACGCTCGACCGCGCGGCGCTCGCCGCCGCCTCGCTCAACCAGAAGGTCGATCCCGAGACCGTCGCCAAGGATTATATCGACAAGGCCGGGCTGAGCTATCTCAACGCGCAGCCGAAAGCCACCGGCGGGCTGAACGATGAATGGCGCCGCGTCGAGATCACCGTGCAAGATACGATGCCGACGATCTTCGGGCCGATCCTGAAGATCAATTCGCTCTCGAGCGAGGTCTCGAGCGCGGCCGAGGAAAGCGTCGGCACGGTGGAGATCTCGCTGGTGCTCGACGTGTCGGGCTCGATGAACGAGTCGGTGAGCTACACCGACCCATCCACCGGCAAAGCCGTCACCTCGACCCGGATCGCGGTCACGCAATCGGCGGCCAACAGCTTCATCGGCCAGATGTTCGACACGATCCAGACGCCCACCGCGCCCGCCGGGCGTCTCGCGATCTCGATCGTGCCCTACAACCAGAACGTCGTGCTCGGCTCGACGCTGACCAAGGGCTACACGCTGAGCACCGATGTCAGCAACGGCAGCTATGCGAAGACCTGCATCGACCTGCATGAGGCAGATTTCGGCACGCTCGGCATCGACGCAAATGTCACCCAGCAACGCACGATGTATGGCGACAGCGTGTTTTCCTACGATTTCAACGTCTCGCCCTGGGCGACCTGGTCGATCGAGAACTGCGTCGAGAACAGCTCGCGCGCGATCCTCGCCTATGGCAACAACGAGACCGTTCTGAAGCAGAAGATCACCGACCTCGTCGCCTCGGGCGACACCGCCATCGACTTCGGCGCGAAATGGGGGATGGCGCTGCTCGACCCGCTCGCGGCCCCCGCGATCACCAAGCTGATCGCCTCGAAGGACGTGAGCGGCGACCTCACCGGCCACCCCTTCGCCTATACCAATGTCTCGGGCAATTCCGCCAATACCGCGATGAAGGTTCTGGTGCTGATGACCGACGGCGAGAACACCCGCTCCTATTCGACGCGGCCCGCCTATCGCACCGGCGCCTCCGGGCTCATGACCACGAGCTCGACCGGCAAGCTCACCCTGACCACCGATTACTACGGCAACATCACCGGCTATTCGACCACCGGCCTCTATTACTACGACCCCACGCGCAATCCGCCCTACTACAGCTACAAATCGGCCAGCTGGATGGGCACCCCCTCCTCAAAACTCTACAACATTACCTATGACACGCTGTGGAAAACCCAGAAGCTCTCGCTGCACTGGGTGGCCGACAAGGTTCTGTCGCGCCCCTATGGCACCTCGGCCGCGATCAAGAAGGCGACCTATGACAAGATGGCGCTGCGCTCGACCTTCTCCGACAAGGACGCCAACTTGCTGAAACTGTGCAAGGCGGCCAAGGCCAAGGGCGTCAAGGTCTTCACCATCGCGATCGACGTCGAGGATACCAGCAACGGCGCGAAAGTGCTCAAGGCCTGCGCCGAAGAGGGCACCGGCTCGGGCAAATATTACAAGACCTCCTCGGGTCAGCTGAGCACGACCTTCGCCTCGATCGCCAAGAAGATCACCGCGCTGCGGCTGGTGGAGTAAACCGATGCCCGCCCGCCCGCAAACCCGCCCCGCCGCCCCGCGCGCACCGCTGCGCGCCCGGCTTGGCGCGTGGGCGCGCGCCTGGCTCGGCTGCGAAAGCGGCGCCGCCACCATCCCGGCGGTGATCTTCCTGCCGACCTTCATCATGTTCATGATCTCGGCGGTCGATCTGAGCCTGCTGATGCTGCGCCAGATCGTGCTCGACCGCGCCATCGATGTCGCCACCCGCGACATCCGCCTCGGCGCTGCCGATATCTCGAGCCATGCCGCGCTGAAAGCCTCGATCTGCGACGGGCTGGGCCTGTTTGACGATTGCGCCAACAACGTCACCGTCGAGCTCTTCGAGATCGATGACGGCACCTGGACCTCCGACGCGGGGGCGGTGACCTGCACCGACAAGGATCTGCCCGACCCGGAGGTCACCTTGCAGACCGGCGCGGTCAACCAGATGGTTCTGATGCGGGTGTGCATGAAGGTCTCGCCGATGGTCGCCGCCGATCCGCTCGCGCTCGCGCTGGTGACCTCGGCCGACGGCAAATATGCGCTGATCTCGAGCACCGTCTTCGTCAACGAACCGCAAGCCGCGCAAACCGGCGCGGGCAGCTGAGGAGGCCCCGATGCGCATTTTCCGCACCCTGCACCGCTTTCTCGCCGCCGAACGGGGCTCGGTCCCGATCGAGGGGCTGATCGGCGCCGCGATCCTCGCGGGCTGGTACATGATGGCCTTCGAATTCTACGAAGCCTTCCGCATGAAAATGGTCAATCAGCGCGCCGCCTATACGCTCGCCGACCTGATGTCGCGCCGCGAGGCCTCGATCGGCCCGAGCTATATCGAGGGGACCAAGGAGGTGATCGGCTATGTCGCGGGCCAAGCGGCGCAGGACCAGTCCTGGGTGCGGATCTCGGTGATCCAGTGCTTCGCCAGCGAAGACCCGGACATGACCCCGGAAGAAAAGAACGCCCCCTGCGACGGGGTCGAGAAATCCGCGCAGCTGCTGGGCTCCTACGGCACCGACGGGCAAAAACCCCTGACCCAGGCGATGCTCGAGACCGTCGCCGACCGGATCCCGATCATGGCCGTCGCCGATACCGCGGTGATCACCGAAACCTCGACCTTCTACCTGCCGGTCTTCGCCAATGCCGGCACCTTCCTCGGCCCGCTGCTCGGCGGCAAGCTGCGGTTTTCGAATTTCGTCGTGACCCGCCCGCGCGGCGTCGACAACAGCTGGGACAGCGCCTCCTGAGCCGCCCCCTGAGCCGCCTCTGTGCGCCCATGCTCAGCCCCCTGTGAGCCAAAAGCCCTAGGGCGCGCGCCCCGCCTCGCCTACCTTGGGGGCAACCGATCCCAGCCCCGAGGTGCCCCATGTCGATCCGCCCCGTTCTCGAAACCCGCCGCGCCCGCCCGACGATGGAGGGCGCCGGCGTGCGCCTGCACCGCGCCTTCGGCTTCACCGACCCGAGCGAATGTGACCCGTTCCTGATGTTCGATGATTTCCGCGGCGAGCGCCCCGCCGATTATCAGGCGGGCTTCCCCTGGCACCCCCACCGCGGCATCGAAACCATCACCTATGTCCTCGCGGGCTCGGTCGAACATGGCGACAGCCTCGGCAACGCCGGAACCCTCGGCGCGGGCGATATCCAGTGGATGACCGCCGGCTCAGGCATCTTGCACCAGGAAATGCCCTCGGGCGATGCGCAGGGACGGATGCACGGCTTCCAGCTCTGGGCGAACCTGCCGCGCGATCTGAAGATGACCGCGCCGCGCTACCAGGACATCAAGGGCGCCGATATCCCCGAGGTGATCGACGATGACGGCACCCGCGTGAAGGTCATCACCGGCACCTTCTGGGGCGCGCGCGGCCCCGTCGACGGCATCGCCGCCGACCCGCAATATCTCGACATCTTCGTCCCAGCCGGCGTGAAAAAGCGTTTCAAGATCGATACCTACCGCCGCGCCTTCGCCTATGTCTTCGACGGCGACGGCTTCTTCACCGATGCCTCCGCGCCCCAGGGCGTGCTGCTCGAGAAAGAGGTGATGGGCCAGGAGGTCAATATCCGCGACCTCTCGGGCAACCGCACGCTGGTGCGCTTCGGCTCGGGCGATGAGGTCACCGTGCAGGCCGGCGAGCGCGGCCTGCGCTTCCTGCTGATCTCCGGCGCACCGATCGAGGAACCCGTCGCCTGGCACGGCCCGATCGTGATGAACACCGAGGCCGAACTCCACCAGGCCTTCCGCGACCTGCGCAACGGCACCTTCATCAAGCCACAACACTGATCCCGACGGGCGCAGGGGGGCCGTCTGCCCCCCTCTGCCTGCGGCATTCACCCCCCGAGGATATTTTCCCATCGTTGAAAAGCAGCCTCCCCCCCTCCTTCAATGATGCGAAAATATCCCGGGGGTGAGGCCCGAAGGGCCGAGGGGGCAGCGCCCCCTGCCCCCGCCGCTCCGCAAATCCCGCCCGATTGCGCGCTTGCCGCGCGCCCGCGCGCCGCCTATAAGGCCGCCATGACGCGGCTCTTGCATATCCATCGAATTAGCGGCCCGGCGCTCTGACGCGTCAGGGTAGCCGGGACATGTGCAAAGCCTCGGGCGCGGGCCGCGCGCCCTTCCTTCGATCAAGGATCTCCCCAGATGTGCGCCGATACGCCCGAAACTTCTGTCGATTACCGCGACACCGTCTTCCTGCCTGAAACCGATTTCCCGATGCGCGCGGGCCTGCCCCTGCGCGAGCCCGACTGGCTCGCCCGCTGGGAGCGCCTCGGCGTCTACGACCGGCTGCGCGAGAAGGGCCGCGCCGAGGCCCGCCCGCCCTTCGTCCTCCACGACGGCCCCCCCTATGCCAACGGCCATCTCCACATCGGCCACGCGCTGAACAAGACCATCAAGGACATCATCGTGCGCAGCCATCAGATGATGGGCCATGACGCGCGCTACGTCCCCGGCTGGGATTGCCACGGCCTGCCGATCGAATGGAAGATCGAGGAGCAATACCGCGCCAAGGGGCTGAACAAGGACGATGTCGACATCGTTTCCTTCCGCCAGGAATGCCGCAAATTCGCGGAAAACTGGGTCACCGTGCAGCGCGAGGAATTCAAGCGTCTCGGCATCACCGGCAACTGGGCCGACCCTTACCTCACGATGAATTTCCACGCCGAGGCGGTGATCGCCGAGGAATTCATGAAATTCGTGATGAACGGCGCGCTCTATCAGGGCTCGAAGCCGGTCATGTGGTCGCCGGTCGAGAAAACCGCACTCGCCGAGGCCGAGGTCGAATATCACGACCATACCAGCCACACGATCTGGGTGCGTTTCAAGCCGGTCGCGGCGCTCGAGGGCGCCTCGGTGGTGATCTGGACGACGACGCCCTGGACGATCCCGCAAAACCGCGCGGTGGCCTATAACCCGGCCATCGCCTATGGCGCCTACCGGGTCGATGCGGTGGCCGAGGGCGCGACCGCGGTGGCGGGCGAGGTGCTGATCCTCGCCGATGCGCTGGCCGAGAGCGTGCGTGGCGCCGCCAAGATCGAGGCCTTCACGCGCCTGCGCGACGTGCCGGCAGCCGAGTTCGAGGGCGTGATCCTGCGCCACCCCTACGCCGGCGTCGAGGGCGGCGCGGGCGAGTGGGATTTCGACGTGCCGCTCCTGCCGGGCGATCACGTCACCGACGACGCGGGCACGGGCTTTGTCCATACCGCGCCCTCGCATGGCGATGACGACTATCAGCTCGGCCTGAAATTCGGCCTGAAGATGACCTACAACGTCGAGCCCGATGGCAGCTATCGCAAGGATCTGCCGCTCTTCGGCGGGCAGGCGATCATCGACGAAAACGGCAAGGACGGCCCGGCAAACGTCAGCAATATCAAACAGCTGGCCTATTGCGGCGCGCTGTTGGCCAAGGGCAAGGTGAAACATTCCTACCCGCATTCGTGGCGCTCGAAAGCGCCGCTGATCTATCGCAACACGCCGCAATGGTTCGCCGCGATCGACGTCAAACTCGCCGATGACATGGCCACCTATGGCGAGACGATCCGCGCCCGCGCGCTGAAATCGATCGAGGAGCTGGTGAAATTCACCCCGGCCACCGGCCGCAACCGCCTCCATTCGATGATCGAGAACCGACCCGATTGGGTGCTCTCGCGCCAACGCGCCTGGGGCGTGCCGCTGACCTGCTTCGTCAAGCGCGGCGCCAAACCGACCGACGCGGATTACCTGCTGCGCTCGGCCGAGGTGAATGCGCGCATCGTCGCCGCCTTTGAACAGGCCGGCGCCGATGTCTGGTATGAAACCGGCTTCAAGGCGCGCGTGCTCGAGGGCATCGCCGACCCGGAGGCCTATGAGCAGGTCTTCGACGTGCTCGACGTGTGGTTCGATAGCGGCTCGACCCATGCCTTCGTGCTGCGCGACCGCGCCGATGGCACCAAGGACGGCATCGCCGATGTCTATCTCGAAGGCACCGACCAACACCGCGGCTGGTTCCATTCCTCGCTCTTGCAAGCCTCGGCCACGATCGGCCGCGCACCTTATCGCAACGTCGTGACGCATGGCTTCACGCTCGACGAGAAGGGCATGAAAATGTCCAAATCGCTCGGGAATACCGTGGCCCCGCAAGAGGTTATCGACGAATACGGCGCCGATATCCTGCGCCTTTGGGTCGCGCAATGCGACTATACCGCCGATCAGCGCATCGGCCCGAAGATCCTCAAAGGCACCGCCGACAGCTACCGCCGCCTGCGCAACACGCTGCGCTTCATGCTTGGCGCGCTGGCGGGCTTTGACGAGGCCGAACGCGTCGATCTGGCCCAGATGCCCGAGCTCGAGGCCTGGGTGCTCCACCGCCTGGCCGAGCTCGACACGGCCGTGCGCGAGGGCTACCGCAGCTTCGACTTCCAGTCGGTGTTCCAGACGCTCTTCACCTTCTCGACCGTCGATCTCTCGGCCTTCTACTTCGATATCCGCAAGGACGCG
The DNA here is from genome assembly GCF_001856665.1 of Rhodobacter xanthinilyticus. NCBI lineage: Bacteria > Pseudomonadati > Pseudomonadota > Alphaproteobacteria > Rhodobacterales > Rhodobacter > Rhodobacter xanthinilyticus. Next base: position 2,770,875 of record NZ_CP017781.1, read on the forward strand.
CTCTATTGCGACGCGCCCGGCTCGCTCACCCGCCGCGCCTGCCGCACGGTGATGGATATCCTGTTCCACCGCCTGACGACCTGGCTCGCGCCGATCCTGCCCTTCACCATGGAGGATGTCTGGCTCTCGCGCTTCCCGGGCGAGACGAGCTCGGTCCACCTGCAGGATTTCGCCCCGGTGCCGGCCGATTGGGCGAACCCGGCGCTTGCCGCGAAATGGGAGGGCATCCGCCGGGCCCGCCGCGCGGTGACCGCCGCGCTCGAGGTCGAACGCACCGCCAAGGTGATCGGCGCCTCGCTCGAGGCCGCGCCGGTGGTCCATGTCGAGGATGAAACCCTCGCGAGCGCGCTGAAATCGGTGGATTTCGCCGAGCTCTGCATCACCTCGGGCCTCGCGCTCACCACCGACCCGGCCCCGGGCGAGGCCTTCCGCCTGCCCGAAATCGCCGGCGTCTCGGTGGTCTTCGAACGCGCCGAGGGCGAGAAATGCCAGCGCTGCTGGAAGATCCTGCCCGATGTCGGCGCCCATGCGCATCCCCATACCTGCGCGCGCTGCAACGCCGCGCTGAGCTGAGCCGAACCAAGACAAGGGCGCCCCGGGCGCCCCGACTTCAAGCCTCCGGCGGGCGTATTTGCGCCAAGAAGAAACCCCCTCTTCTTCTTGGTAAAAATACGCCGGGGGTCCAAGGGGGCAGCGCCCCCTTGCCCGGCCCGACAGGCTCGGCTAGGCCTGTGCCATTGAGCCCGAGGTGCCGATGAGCCTGCCGATCCTGCTGTCCGTCCTCGCCGCGGCTTTCCTCCATGCGCTGTGGAACGCGCTGATCCGGCTTGGCGGCTCGAAGATCCGCGCGATGGTCATGCTCTCGCTGATGGAGGCCCTGGTCGGCGCCGCCATCGCCGCGGCCCGCCCGATGCCGATCCCCGCCGCCTGGCCCTGGATCGCGGGCGCGGGCTTCGTCCATTTCGCCTATAAATTCTTCCTCGCGCAGGCCTATGAACAGGGCGATCTGAGCCGCGTCTACCCGATCGCGCGCGGCGCCGCGCCGATGCTCGTCGCGATCGTCTCGGCGGCCTTCGCGCTCGATCACATCGCGCCGATGGGCTACGCCGGGATCGCGGTTCTCGGCCTCGGGATCTTGCTGATGGCACGCGGGGTCTTCACCGATGGCGAGAGCCGGCGGCTCTTGCCCTTCGCGCTCGGCTCGGCGCTCGCCACCGCGACCTATACGCTCGTCGACGGCATGGGCGCGCGCGTCGCGGGCGATGCGGTGGGCTATGTCGGCTGGCTGATGATCGGCGGGGGCCTCGGCTTTGCGGCGCTGATGCTTGGGCTGCGCGGGCCCGCGATGCTGCGCGCCCGGCCCGGTGAATGGGCAGTGGCGGGCGCGGGCGCGGCGGCCTCCTACGGCGCCTATGCGATCTCGATCTGGGCGATGACGATCGCGCCGATTGCCCTCGTCGCGGTGCTGCGCGAGACCTCGATCCTCTTTGCGGTGGTGATCGGCTGGCTGGTCTTTGGCGAGAAGATGACCCGCGCCAAGGCGCTTGCGGCGGTTCTGATCGTTGCCGGCGTGATGCTGACCCGGCTTTAGCCCCGCCGCGCGGGCACGATCTGCTGCAAGATGCCCACGCCCATCAGATAGACCGAGCTCACCACGAGCCCCCAATGCGCCCAGCTTTGCGGGTGGAAATCGACAAAGGCCGCCCAGGCCGCGAACACCGTCCAGCCCAGCGCCATCGGCAGCGACAGCGCCCGCCAGCGCCGCGTCCGGGTCGGGTGGATGAACTTGAGCGGGAAGAACATCGCCACCGCCAGCACCAGAACCACCGCGAGCGTCACCCAGTAACCGGGCTTCAGCGCGAACAGCACCAGCACCACCATATTCCAGCACGCCGGGAAGCCGGAGAAGGAATTATCCTTCGTTTTCATGCGGGTATCGGCGAAATAGATGACGCTCGCATAGGTGATCGCGATGATCGCGAGCCAGCCCGTCCAACCCGGCAGCAGCCCGGATTTGAAGAGCGCATAGGCCGGAATGAAGACATAGGTCAGGTAATCGACGATCAGGTCCATCAGAACCCCGTCATAGATCGGCCAGTTCGTCTTGACCTGATAGCGGCGCGCCAAGGGGCCGTCGATGCCGTCGACGAAAAGCGCGACGACGAGCCACAGGAACATCAGGCTCCACTTTTCCTCGACCGCGGCGAGCATCGCCAGCATCGAGAGCACCGCGCCCGTGGCGGTCAGGAGGTGGACGGAGAGGGCTTTGAAACGAAGATCCATGCCTCCTCTTGCCGCAAAGCGGGCAAGATCACAAGCCACACGCGCGCGCCGGCCAAAGCTTGCGCGCGCGCGGGCTCTTCAGCTCAGATCTCGGAGAGAAGAGACAGGAACTGATCGGTCTTCATGCGGTCGACGCTGACCGTTGTGGCCTCGCTCTCCTCGCTGTCCTCCGAGGTCAGCGCCTCGAAGAGCGATTGATAAAGCGTCTCGGTCTCGTCCTCGGTGGACGCGGCCTCAGAGCCACCGGGCGCACCGCCGGGCGGCGGGCCTCCCGGAGGCGGACCACCGGGGGGCGGGCCACCGGGCGGCGGGCCGGAGCCCTTGGTCTCCTCGGTCTCGCTCGACTGGGTCGTCTGGCTCGTCTGAGCCGCATTCGTGGACTGAAGCGCCGTGAGGCTCGACAGGCCGGAGATGGACGTCACGTTCATCGCAACCATCCTTTCTGCTACCTCGCGCCCCGGAGCCTGCGCCCGAATTGCTAAGAAAGGCTTACGATTGCTGCGCCGCCGCAGGGGGTTTACCCCCGATTTGTCTCACATCCGCTTGATCGCCGCCCCTTACGCCCGCGGATGCGCCGCGCGATAGACATCGATCAGCCGCGCCGCATCGACGGCGGTATAGACCTGGGTCGTGGCCAGGCTCGCATGGCCCAAAAGCTCCTGAATCGCCCGCAGATCGCCCCCCGCGGCCAGAAGATGCGTCGCGAACGAATGGCGCATCGCATGCGGCGTCGCCGTCGCGGGCAGGCCAAGCCCCATCCGCGCGCGCTCCATCGCCCGCGCGATCTGGCGCGGGTTCAAGGCCCCCCCGCGCGCGCCACGAAAGAGCGCCTCGCCCGGGGCGAGATCATAGGGGCAAAGGCCCACATACTCGGCCACCGCCGCCCGCGCCGCCGGCAAGACCGGCACCAGCCGCTCCTTGCCGCCCTTGCCGCGAATGCGCAGCACCTCGGGCAAGGGATGCGCCCCGCCCTCAAGGCCCAGCGCCTCGGAAATCCGCAGCCCGCAGCCGTAAAGCAACGTCACCACCGCCGCATCGCGCGCCGCGATCCAGGGCTCGGCGGCCTGAGTATCGACCGCCTCGATCACCGCCCGCGCGGCCTCCTCGCTCAGCGGCCGGGGCAGTTTTCGGGTGAATTTCGGCGCCCGCGCGGCCAGAACATGGGTCGGGTCGAACCCCTCCCGCGCCGAGAGCCAGCGGTAGAAACTCTTCACCGACGAGAGCGCCCGCGCGAGCGAGCGCGCCCCGAGCCCGCGCCCGCGCGCCTCCGCCATCCAGGCGCGCATCTCGCGCGGCCCCACCTCGGCCAGCCGCGCCAGCCCGAGGCTCTCGCCCTCATGCTGGTGCAAAAACCCCAAGAACCCCGCGACATCGGCGCGATAGGCGGTCACCGTGGCCTCCGACGCGCCCTCGAGCGCGCGCAGATGATCGAGCCAACGCGCCAAGGCCTCGCCCGCCGCCGGGCTGAAGCCAAGCTCCATCAGCCGAGCCAGCGGCGCATCGCGCGCTCGAAGATCCCGGCGAAGAAGCCAAGCAGATCAACCCCTTGCGAGGGCTTGAACTGATGCGGATCCTCGGCGCCCATGACCAGCAGCCCGGGCAGACGGCCGGGCCCGAAATCGAGCCGCATCAGTGCCTCGGAGCGGATCCAATCCGCCGCATCGCCATAGATCGCGCGCGAGAGCCCCTGCGTCTGGCGCAGCACCACGCCCCGCGCCGGGCCGCGCCCGCTGCCCATGTATTCCTGAATGAACCCCGGCTCCGCCACACAGAGCACATCGCCGAGCCGCTTGAGCGCCGGGTCGGCCTCGCTGTGCAGGCTCTCGAGCACGAGCCGCACCGCATCGACGCGCAGCACCTCGGCCACCTCGCCCTGCAACACCGCCAGAAACTCCTCGAAGCTCGAAGGCTCCAAAAGCCGCAGCACCGCGCGATGGATCTGATTGGTGCCCGAGAGGTTCTCGTAAGCCGCCGCGATCACCGAGCGATGGGTGTCCTCGAGCCGGTCGAGCCGCGCCTCGAGCCGCTGCATCGCGATGCCGCGCAGATCGACGATATTGGCGCCCATCGCGCGCTCATTCGCCGCCGTCAGCGCCCGCATCAGATCCCGGTCCTCCAGCACAACCTCAGGATCCGAAATGATTTTTTCCCGCAGCTCAGCCGCCAGGGCGTTCTCGCTCATGCCTGCCTCGTTCAAGTCTTTGCTCGTTTTTTGCCACTCTACACGAGTTCATGAAAAAAGGGGGCGAAAAATCGCCCCCTTGCCCCGCGGCCTGGCGGCGCGCTCAGAGAATGTTCTGGCCGGTCTTGGCCCAGTCGGCGAGGAACTGCTCGAGCCCCTTGTCGGTCAGCACATGGTTCGCCATCGCCTTGATCACGGCGGGCGGCGCGGTGATCACATCGGCGCCGATGCGGGCGACCTCGGTGATGTGGTTGACGTTGCGGATCGAGGCGGCAAGGATCTCGGTGTCGAAATCGTAATTGTCGTAGATCGTGCGGATGTCCTCGATCAGCTGGATCCCGTCGAGGTTGATGTCGTCAAGCCGGCCGATGAAGGGCGAGATGAACTTCGCGCCGGCCTTGGCGGCGAGGATCGCCTGCGCGGCCGAGAAGCACAAAGTGACGTTGACCATATGGCCCTCGGATGCGAAAGCCTTGCAGGCGGTCAGCCCGGCCCAGGTCAGCGGCACCTTGATCGCGATGTTGGAGGCGATCTTGGCGAGCTTGAGCCCCTCGGCGATCATGTCCTTGGCCTCGGTGGCCACGACCTCGGCCGAGACCGGGCCTTCGACCATGTCGCAGATCTCGCGGGTCACTTCGAGAATGTCGCGCCCCGATTTCAGGATCAGCGAGGGGTTGGTGGTCACGCCATCGACCATCCCGAGATCATTGAGCTCCTTGATCGCGGCGACGTCGGCGGTATCGACGAAGAATTTCATGGCAGGTCTCCTGAGCAGCAGTTGCGCGCCTGATAGCGCAAACCGGCCCGCCGGGCCAGAGGGGAATCGCCGCGCCCGCCCCGCCGCGCGCAAAGGGGGCGCTGCCCCCCTCGGCCCTGCGGGCCTCACCCCCCGGGATATTTCCGCATCATTGAAGGGGAGCCCGCGCCCTGCCCTTCAACGATGCGATAAATATCCCCGCCGGAGGCAAGACCCTTGAGCGCGCGGGGCACGAGCATGCCGAGCTGGTTCGAGGCGGGCGGGCGGGTCTCGGTGCTGACCACCGAACCCGTGGGGCGCCCGCTCGATTATCTCGCGCCGGAGGGCGGCTGTTTTCTCGGGGCTTTTGTCGAGGTGCCGCTCGGGCCGCGGCGGGTGATCGGCGTGGTCTGGGGCCCGGGCGACGGGCGGTTCGAGGCGGCCAGGCTGCGCCCCGTCACCCGGGTGCTCGAGGTGGCGCCGATGCGCGATGAGCTGCGCGAGTTCCTGATCCGCATGGCGCGCTATGTGATGGCCTCGCAGATGGCGGTTCTGCGGCTCGCCACCCGCACGCCGGGGCTTTTCGAGCCGCCCGGCGCGCGCAAGGTCTATCGGCTCGGCCGCGGCGCCCCCGCCCGCGAGACCGAGGCGCGCGCCAAGGTTCTCGCCGTGCTCGAGGAGCAGCAGGACGCGGCCTTCTACCTCAGCGAGCTCGCCCAGCTCGCCGGCGTCACGCCGCAGGTGGTCAAGGGCCTCGTCAAGCTCGGCGCCGTCGAGGAGGTCGAGCAGCCGCGCGATCTGCCCTATCCGCGCCTCGACCCGGCCGCGCCCGGCAAGGCGCTCTCACCCGATCAGGCCGCCGCGGCCGAGGCCCTGCGCGCGGGCGGTGGCGAATTCGGGGTCACCCTGCTCAAGGGCGTCACCGGCTCGGGCAAGACCGAGGTCTATCTCGAAGCGGTCGCCGATTGCCTCGCCCGCGGCCGCCAAGCCCTTGTTCTGCTTCCTGAAATCGCGCTCTCGGCGGAGTTCCTCGCCCGCGTCGAGGCGCGGTTTGGCGCGCGCCCGGGCGAGTGGCATTCGGGCGTCACGCAATCCGAGCGGCGCCGGCTGTGGCGGATGGTCTCCTCGGGCGGGGCGCAGCTCGTCGTGGGCGCGCGCTCGTCGCTCTTCCTGCCGTTCCGCGACCTCGGGCTGATCGTCGTCGATGAGGAACACGACAGCTCCTACAAGCAGGAGGAGGGCGTCCTCTACAACGCCCGCGACATGGCGGTCCTGCGCGCCTCGCTCGCCTCGGCGCAGGTGGTGCTCGCCTCGGCCACGCCCTCGCTCGAAAGCTGGGCCAATGCCGAGGCCGGCAAATACGCCCGGATCGATCTGAAAAGCCGCTTCGGCGCCTCCGAACTGCCCGAGATGCGCGCCATCGACATGCGCGAGGAGCGCATCGAATCGGTCCACTGGATCTCGCCCAGCCTCGTCGGCGCGGTGCTCGAGCGGATCTCGCGCGGCGAACAGGCGATGCTCTTCCTCAACCGCCGCGGCTATGCGCCGGTCACCATCTGCCGCGCCTGCGGCCATCAGATCGCCTGCGATCATTGCGATGCGCGGATGGTCGAGCACCGGTTCCTCAACCGGCTCGTCTGCCACCAATGCGGCGAGCAAAAGCCGATCCCCGCCGCCTGCCCGAGCTGCGGCGTCGAGGGCCGCCTCGCCCCCGTCGGGCCGGGCGTCGAGCGCCTCGCCGAGGAGGTTGCCGAGCGCTTCCCGACGGCGCGCGTGGCGGTGCTCTCCTCCGATCTCTTCGGCTCGGCGCGCGCGCTCAAAGACACGATCGCCGAGATCGCCGCGGGTGGCGCCGATATCATCATCGGCACCCAGATCGTCGCCAAGGGCCACAACTTCCCGCTCCTGACCCTCGTCGGCGTGGTCGATGCCGATCTCGGGCTGCAGGGCTCGGATCTGCGCGCCGCCGAGCGCACCTTCCAGCTCATGCGCCAGGTCGCCGGCCGCGCCGGCCGCGCCGAGCGCCCGGGGCTGGCGCTCTTGCAAAGCTACCAGCCCGAGCATCCGGTGATCCGCGCGATCCTCTCGGGCGAGGAGGAGGCCTTCTGGCGCGCCGAGGCCGAGGGCCGCCGCGCAGCCGGCGTGCCGCCCTTTGGCCGCATGGCCGGGATCATCCTCTCCGGCCCCGAACTCGCGCCGCTCTTCGAGATCGGCCAGGCGCTCGCCCGCGCGCCCGCGCCGCTCGCCCGCATCGGCGCCGAGCTCTTCGGCCCGGCGCCCGCGCCCATCGCTCGGGTGCGCGGGCGCCACCGGGTGCGGATGCTGATCAAGGCCCCGAAGAGCGCCGCCTTGCAAGACGCGATCCGCGCCTGGCTGCGGGCGGTGAAAATCCCCCCCGCGATCCGCCTCGCCATCGACATCGACCCGCAGAGCTTCCTCTAACGCTTTTTCTGAGCACTTGCGCGCAGCCGGGCCCGCGCCTGCGCGCTTATCGCCCCGCTTGCGCGCCTGCGCGCGCGGGCGTATCGCGAGCCATGACCAAGCTCTTCGCCGAACTCCCGCTCTCCGAGGCCCAGACCCTGCCGCGCTGGCGCCGGCCGGATGCGCTCCTTTACCTGATGGCCGCCGCGATGCCGATCGCCTTCGCCACCTGGTCGGCGCTTTTGAACAATTTCGTCATCGAGGTCGCCTCCTTCACCGGCCGCGAGATCGGCTGGCTGCAATCGGTGCGCGAGATCCCGGGGTTTCTGGCGATCGGGGTGATCGTGCTGCTGTGGGTGCTGCGCGAACAGGTGCTCGCGCTCCTCGCGCTTGGCCTCCTTGGCGCGGCCACGGCGGTGACCGCGATGTTCCCGCAGGTCGGCGGGATGATGCTCGTGACCTTCCTCAGCTCGGTCGGCTTTCACTATTTCGAGACGGTGAACCAATCGCTCCAGCTCCAGTGGATCGACCGCGCCCGCGCGCCGCAGACGCTGGGCCGGATCGTCGCGGTGGGCTCGGGCGCCTCGCTCGCGGCCTATGCGGTGCTGGTGCTGACCTGGAAGACCTTCAACCTCAGCTATGGCCTCGTCTATGGCGTCGCGGGCGGCACCACGCTCCTCCTCGCCATCGCCGCCGCGCTCCTCTACCCGCAGTTTCAATCCCCCCACCCGCAGCTCAAGACCTTCGTGCTGCGCCGCCGCTACTGGCTCTATTACGCGCTGCAATTCATGGCCGGCGCCCGACGCCAGATCTTCGTGGTCTTCGCCGCCTTCATGATGGTCGAACGCTTCGGCTTCCGGGTCGATGAGATCTCGGCGCTGTTTCTGATCAACTTCGCCGCCAATATGATCGCCGCCCCCGCGATGGGCCGCGCGGTCGGCCGCTGGGGCGAGCGGCGCGCGCTCAGCGTCGAATATATCGGGCTGATCTTCGTCTTCCTCGCCTACGGCGGGCTCTACTGGTTCAACTGGAGCGTCTGGGTCGCCGCCGCGCTCTATGTGCTCGATCACCTGTTCTTCGCCCTCGCCTTCGCGCAAAAGACCTACTTTCAGAAGATCGCCGACCCCGCCGATATCGCGCCGACCGCGGCCGTGGCCTTCACCATCAACCATATCGCGGCGGTGTTCCTGCCCGCGGCGCTGGGCTATCTGTGGCTCGCCTCGCCGGCGGCGGTCTTCGCGCTCGCGGCGGGCATGGCGGCGGTCTCGCTCGGCCTGTCGCTCCTGATCCCGCGCCACCCGGAAAAGGGCTACGAGACGATCTTCGCGCGCCGCCGCTGACTGGACCGGCGCCGCCCCGCCCCTATATTACCGGCACCCCCTGAAGGAGCCCGAAGATGCGCCCGACCCGCCTGCCCACCGCCACCGAGGCCCTCCCCGGCCGCCCCGAACCGATGCCGCTCGCCGAGGATCACTTCCTTTTCCACCGCCCGCTGCGCGCCCCCCGCCCCGAAGGCTACGCCGAGGCGATGTTCGGCATGGGCTGCTTCTGGGGCGTCGAGCGCAAGTTCTGGGGGCAGAAGGGCGTCTGGCTGACGGCGGTCGGCTATGCCGGCGGGCTCACCCCGAACCCGACCTACCGCGAGGTCTGCACCGGGCTGACCGGCCATAACGAGGTGGTGCGCATCACCTTCGACCCCGCGCAAATCTCCTACACCGACCTGCTGCGCCTCTTCTGGGAAAACCACAACCCCACCCAGGGCATGCGCCAGGGCAACGACCAGGGCACCCAATACCGCTCCGGCATCTATACCTATGACGCCGAGCAACAGTCCGCGGCCGAGGCCTCGCGCGCCGCCTACGCCCCCCGCCTCGCCGCTGCCGGCTATGGCCCGATCACCACCGAGATCCTGCCCGCCCCAGCCTTCTATTTCGCCGAAGACTACCACCAACAATATCTGGCGAAAAACCCCGAAGGCTATTGCGGCATCGGCGGCACCGGCGTGAGCTGCCCTATCGGGCTCGCCCTCTGACCCACGCCGCGCCTGCGCCCGGCCGGGGAATGCGTATTTTAGCCAAGAAGAAACGACAGGGCTCTCGGAAACGTTCCCGTTTCTTCTTGGTCCAAATACGCAAATTCCACCGAAGCCACGCGCCACGCCGCCCGGCAGGCTTGACCCGCCCGCCCCCCTGCGCCAAAGCAGGGAGAAGCCCAAGGGGAGCCGCCATGACCACCTATACCGCCTTCACCACGCTGGCCGACCGCGACGCGGCCGAAGCCCTCTCCGAGCTCGTCGAAGAGCTCGACCCCGCGCCCTATGGCGTCGGCGTCTTCGAGATCGAGGACGGGTCCGAGCGCTGGGAGGTCGGCGCCTATTTCCTCGAAGCCCCCGATGAGGTCGCGCTCCTGCTCCTCGCCGCGGCCCATGGCGCGCAGCCCTTCGTGGTCTCCGAGCTCCCCGAGATCGACTGGGTCGCCCATGTCCGGCGCGAACTCGCCCCGGTCGTCGCCGGCCGCTTCTTCGTTTATGGCAGCCACGACGCCGACAAGGTTCCCGCCGAGGCGATCCCGCTGCGCATCGACGCCGCGATGGCCTTCGGCACCGGCCATCATGGCACCACGCTCGGCTGCCTGACCGCCCTCGACCGGCTCGAACGCGCGGGCCTGCGTGCCCATAACGTCGTCGATATCGGCTGCGGCACCGCCGTGCTCGCCATGGCGGCGGCGAAACTCTGGCCCGAGCGAATGCTCGCCTCCGACATCGACCCGGTCGCCGTCGAGACCGCCGCGGCCAATTGCGCCGGCAATGGGCTCGGCGATCGGGTGATCTGCCTCGAGGCCGCGGGCTTCGAGCACCCCGAAATCAAATCCGCCGCGCCCTTCGACCTTATTTTCGCCAATATCCTGAAGGCGCCGCTGATCGGGCTCGCCCCCGATATGGGCCGCTATTGTGCCGAATCAGGTCATGTCATCCTCTCTGGCATCCTCCACGAGCAGGCCGATGAGGTGATCGCCGCCTATCAGGCGCAGGGCTTTACCCTCGTTTCCCGCGACGAATTCGGCGATTGGACGACACTGGTCCTGCAACGGAAACAGTAAGCCGATCTTGGTTATCGTTAGGTTAAGCATTTCGGCGCATACTGGGGCCGTGCTGAGGGAGCACGGCAGTCCGGGTGTTCGCCATGACCAACGAAACCAGACCGACCTTCCAGGACCGGCTCGACCGGATCGAGAAAATCAACGCCAGCGGCGGCGCCTTCGAGGCGACCGGCGCGCTTGGGCGCAGTTATTTCGACGCGATGCGCCCGCCCGCGCGGCGCAGCCTGCCGTGGAAAGGCATGACCTTCTTCTTCGCCGGCGCACTGCTCTTCAAGGGCACCGTCTATGCCTGGCTCGGCGCGGCCTATGATACCCGCGTGGCCGAGCTCGCCGCTGGCAACCCGCTCGAGCGCTTCGGCGCCTGGCTGATGAAGGCCGAGCCCGCGACCCATGTCGTCGCCGCCGCGCTGCGGCCGTTCCTGCATCTGGGATGAGCCCGTCCGGGCAAGCAAAAGGGCCGCGCTCCTACCGGAGCGCGGCCCTTTCTTCATCGCCCGCCATCAGCGCGCGACGCGGTCGATATCGTAGCGGGTCAGCCCGATATCATTGAGTTCGCGATCGCTCAGACGCGACAGCGCCGAACGCGTGATCCGCGCTTCATTCCACGCCAGCACGGCGTCGATCATCTTGCCAAACAGACCATTCCGCGACGCGCGGAAAGACATGCGATTGGTATCCACAGCCGACATCGGACCGTCTCCGTTCATAAACTGCTTAAGTTTCAGGCTCGTTCTTCGAGGTGCCGCATCTATATTTGGCCCTATGCGAAAACAACCCCCGCGAGAGCAGCCCTGCCATGCACGCCGCGAATGGCTGCGCCGGTGCCGGGCCACCCCCGCGCAAGCCCCTCGATAGGGCTGATATGTAACGGTTTTTTGCGCCCATCCGTCGCAGCCAAACGAAATTCGCAAGCCGATAGCCGAAATCCGGCCGCGGGAAACTGCGAACAAGTTTAACGAAAGGAGGAAAGTGGTGGCGAGGGGGGGACTCGAACCCCCGACCCTGCGATTATGAGTCGCATGCTCTAACCAACTGAGCTACCTAGCCACTGGCGCGCTGACTAAGCGAAGCCGCGCGGGCCGTCAAGAGCCGAAACCGAGAAAGTTTTGCGGCACTTGCATCCGCCGGGCACTTTGCCCGTTGGCCTGCCGCGCCGGGCGCGGTAGCACGGGCGCAACGAAGGAGTCGCCGATGGAAACTTCCGCCCTGCCGCTCACCCGTGACATCGTCCTGATCGGCGGCGGCCACGCCCATGCGATCGCGCTCAGGATGTGGGGCATGGCGCCGCTTCCCGGCGTGCGGCTGACCGTGATCAACCCGCGCGCCACCGCCGCCTATTCGGGCATGCTGCCGGGCCATATCGCCGGCCATTACCCCCGCGCCGCGCTGCAACTCGACCTCGTGCGCCTCGCCCGCCACGCCGGCGCCCGGCTGATCCTCGGCCACGCCACCGGCATCGACCGCGCCGCCCGCGAGATCACCGTGCCGGGCCGCGCCCCGATCCGCTACGACATCGCCTCGATCGATACCGGCATCACCGCCGAAATGCCTGATCTTCCGGGCTTTTCCGCCCATGTCATCCCCGCCAAACCGCTCAACGCCTTCGCCGACGCCTGGGAACATTTCGCCGCCACCGCCCCCGAAGGCCCCCGCATCGCGGTGATCGGCGGCGGCGTCGCGGGGGTCGAACTCGCGCTCGCCTTCGCGCACCGCCGCCCCGACGCCCGCGTCACCGTCTACGAGGCCGGCCCCGAGGCGCTCGCGCTGATCGGCCCGGGCGCGCGCGCGCGCCTGCGCGCCCATTGCGCCCGCCTCGGCGTCGAGATCGAGGAAAACGCCCGCGTCGCCGAGGCCCGCCCGGGCGCGCTCCTCCTCGCCGATGGCCGCACCGTCGCGGCCGATTTCACGCTCGGCACCGGCGCGACCCGCCCCGCCGACTGGCTCGCCCAGACCGGCCTCGCGCTGCACGAGGGCTTCGTCACCGTCTCGCCCACCCTGCAAAGCTCCGACCCCGCGATCTTCGCCGCCGGCGACATCGCCCATCTCGCCTTCGCGCCCCGCCCGAAAGCCGGCGTCTACGCGGTGCGCGCGGCGCCTGTGCTCTTTGACAACCTGCGCGCCGCCGCAATGGGGCGCGCCTTGCGCCCCTACCGCCCGCAGCGCGATTACCTCAAGCTGATCTCGACGGGCGACCAACACGCGGTCGCCGACAAATGGGGCCTGCCGCTCGATGGCCGCTGGCTCTGGCGCTGGAAAAACCGCATCGACACGCGCTTCATGGCGATGGTCCACGACCTGCCCGCGATGCCCGCGCCCCCCCTGCCGCGCGATCTGGCGCAGGGCGTCGCCGAGGCGCTCGGGCCAAAGCCCCTTTGCGGCGGCTGCGGCTCGAAACTGGGCCGCGCCGCGCTCGGCGGGGCGCTCGCGAGCCTGCCCGCCCCGGCCCGCGACGATGTCCTCACCGGCCCCGGCGATGACGCCGCGATCTTGCGCCTCGGGCTGCGCACCCAGATCTTCACGACCGACCACATGCGCGCCTTCCTCGAGGATTACGGCCTCTTCGCCCGCATCGCCGCGACCCATGCGCTTGGCGATATCTGGGCGATGGGCGGCGCGCCGCAGGCCGCGCTGGCGCAGGTCACCCTGCCTCGGATGAGCGAGGAGCTGGCCGAGCGCACCCTCGCCGAGATCCTCGCGGCGGCGGGCGAGGTGATGCGCGCGGCGGGCGCCGATCTCGTCGGCGGCCATACGAGCTTCGGCGCCGAACTCAGCCTCGGCTTCGCGCTCACCGGCCTGACCGACCGCGCGATCGAGACCCGCGGCGCGCGCCCGGGCGATGTGCTTCTCCTCACCAAGCCCTTGGGAACCGGCGTCATTTTCGCCGCCGAGATGCTCAAATCCGCGCCCGGCGAGGTGGTGGCGAGCGCGCTCGCCGCGATGTCGCGCCCGCTCGCGCGCGATGCCGCGATCCTCGCGCCGCGCGCCCATGCGATGACCGATGTGACGGGCTTTGGCCTGCTCGGCCATCTGAGCGCGCTTTGTGAGGCCTCGAACACCGGCGCCGAGATCGCGCTTGCCGCCGTGCCGCTCCTGCCCGGGGCCGAGGCGCTGGCCGCGGCGGGCCATGGCTCGAGCCTCCTGCCCGCCAATATCGCCGCCACCGCGGGCCGCGTTCTCGCCCCGCCCGGGCCGCGCACCGATCTGCTCCATGATCCGCAAACCGCGGGCGGGCTCCTCGCCGCGGTGCCCGCCCGCGAGGCCGCGGCCCTTCTCGCCGCGCTGGCCGAGGCCGGCATCGCCGCCGCGCGGATCGGCCAGATGACCGAGCCCGGCGAGATCCTGATCCGGGTCAGCTGACGAGCCGCTCCGCCGCCGCGATCACCGCCCGCGCAAGCCCCGCAACCGCCTCGGGCGCAAGGCTCGGCGCCGCGATCTCGACCGCTGCGCCGCCATGGCGCGCGCGGTGCTTGGCGTAGCGCGGGTCATAATGGAGCGCCATCAGCTCGCCCGCGAGCGGGGTGAGGGCCCCCGCCGCGCCCCAGCCAAGCCAGCGCTCGACCGCCTCGGCCGGCTGAAACGGCCGCAGCTTGTCGATCAGCCGCGCAAGCTCCGCCCGGTCGCCCGCAACATCGCCATAGGCCCGCGCGAGATACTCCGCCCGCGCCGCGAGAGGCGCCGCGATCTGCACCCGGGGCGCGGCGCAGATCGCCGCCCAGATCCCCTTCGGCAGGTTGATCGCACCGATCTTCGAGCTCTCCGCCTCGACCAGAACCGGCCGCCCCGGGTCGAAGCCGCCAAGCGCCAGCGCCAGCTCGCGCTCGAAGGCCTTTTGCGAGGGCTGCCCCCCCGGCCGCGCCCCGAAGATCGAGCCTCGATGGTTCGCCAGCCCCTCGAGATCGAGCACCTGCGCGCCAAGCCCTTGCGCGGCCAGCAAAATCTCGGTCTTGGCCGAGCCGGTATTGCCGTCAAGCACCACCACGCGCGGCACCACCGGCGCCGCCACCGCCGCAACGACCAAGCCCCGCCAGGCCTTGTAGCCGCCCTCGACCAGCTCCACCCGCCAGCCGATCTGGCGCAGAATCGTCGCGAAAGACCCCGATCTCTGCCCGCCCCGCCAGCAATAGACGAGCGGCCGCCAGCCCCCCGGCATCGCCGCCAAGGGCCCCTCGATATGGCGCGCGGCATTCTTCGCCACCAGCGCCGCGCCGATCTTGCGCGCGTCAAAGGGCGAGACCTGCTTGTAGATCGTGCCGACACGGGCGCGCTCGGCATCGTCGAGCACCGGCAGGTTGATCGCCCCGGGCAGGTGGTCCTCGGCGAATTCCGAGGGCGCGCGCACGTCGATGATCGTATCGAACCCCGCGCCGAGGGGCTCGTCCACCGTGCTCAGCCGCATCAGTAAACCGTGACCGGCGTCCCGACAGGCACCTGATCGAAGAGCGCGATCACATGGTCGTTGACCATCCGCAAACAGCCGTTCGAGACCGCATGGCCGATCGAGCTCGGCTCGGTGGTGCCATGAATGCGGATCGCGGTGTCATGGCCGTTTTGATAGAGATACATCGCCCGCGCGCCGAGCGGGTTTTTCGGGCCGCCGGGCATGCCGGTCTCGGCGTAGCGGGCGTAATGCTCGGGGCTGCGCTGCACCATCTCGGGCGTGGGCTTCCAGCTCGGCCATTCGACCTTGCGCCCGACCACCGCCTGCCCGCGGAATTTCAGCTCGCCCCGGCCCACCGCCACGCCATAGCGCATCGCACGCCCCGGCGCGATGATGTGGTAAAGGAAGAACTTGTCCGAAACGATGATGATCGAGCCCACCGGCAGTTCGGGGCGCACGCGCACCTCGGTCGGGTAATATTGCCGCGCGATCGGCCATTTCGGCGCTTCGGCGGGGGCGGAGGCGGTCTCGACCTCCGGCGCGGTGCTGGCAGCCTGAGCGCCCAGCGGCGCGGTCGCGCCGAGCGCGGCGAGCGTGGTCAGGAAATGGCGGCGGAACATGGCTTTCTCCGATCTCTTTGGGGCAGGCTAACAGGCGCCTTTCTCCGGCTCAACTCCCAAGCAGGGCTCAGGGTTCACGAAAACGGGGGGGTTCACGAAAACGGGGGGGGATTCACGAAAACGGGCGGGGAAGCCCCCGCCCGCGCCGTCCGCCGATGAGCGGAGATTACTTCGCCTCGAAGGCGCAGCCGGTCTTGAAGCCGAGCTTGGCGAAGATCTTCGCCGCCGGGCAGAAGCCGGTGAAGGCCGATTGCAGCAGGTTCGCGCCGATGAACACGGTGAACCACATGAAATAGGGCGAGACGAGTTGGGTCAGGATCACGCTGATCAGGACCATGGCCCCGGCGAAAGCGAACATGATACGGTCGAGCGACATCGGGATCTCCGTCAGGGAAGGTTTCTGGGCTCTCAGGTAACATCCCCGGGGCATGTATTCAAGGTCTCGAATGTTTTGCGCCGCCCACCGACCTTGACCCCGCCCGCCCGGCGCGCCAAGTGGGAGAGGGAACAAGGAGAGCCGCCATGACCGAGCCGCTGTCGCACACCACCTTCATCATCGACGGCATGCATTGCGGCGCCTGCACCGGGCGGGTGGAGCGCGCGCTCGCCGCCGAGCCGGGGGTGGCCTCGGCCGCGGCGAACCTGATGGCGCGCTCGGCGCGGGTCGAATTTGCCGCGCCCGCCACCCCGGCGAGCCTCGCCGCCGCGCTGGCCAAGGCGGGCTACCCGGTCAACGAGGCGCAGGCGCGGCTCGATATCGAGGGGATGACCTGCGCGAGCTGCGCGGGCCGGGTCGAGCGCGCCCTCGCCGAGACCCCGGGCGTGATCTCCGCCGCCGTCAACCTCGCCACGCAAAGCGCCGCCGTCACCTATGCGCAAGGCGCCATCGCCCCCTCCGAGCTGGCCCGCACCGTCACCGACGCAGGCTACCCCGCCCGCGTGCAGACCGCCGACGCCCCCCCCGCCCCGGTCGCCGCCCGCCAGGCCGCCGAGGCGCGCGCGCTCAAACGCGATGTGATCGTGGCGAGCCTGCTCACCGCGCCGGTGGTGTTCCTCGCCATGGTCAGCCACATGTATCACCCGCTCCACCACTGGCTCGCGCGGATGATCGGCGAGGATGTGATGTGGTGGATCCAGTTCGTGCTGACCGCGCTCGTGCTCGCCTTCCCCGGGCGGCGCTTTCTGGCGCTCGGTATCCCCGCGCTCCTGCGCGGCGCGCCCGAGATGAACTCGCTCGTCGCGATGGGGGCGCTGGCGGCCTTTGGCTATTCGGCGGTGGTGATGCTCGCGCCGGGGCTCCTGCCGCCCAGCGCGCTCGAGATCTATTTCGAGGCCGCCGCCACCATCGTCACCCTGATCCTCGTCGGCCGCTGGCTCGAGGCGCGCGCCAAGGGCCGCGCCGGCGAGGCGATCTCGCGCCTCGTCGCGCTGCGCCCCGCCACCGCCCAGGTCCGCCGCCCCGCGGGGCTCGTCGAGCTGCCGGTCGAGGAACTCGCCCCCGGCGATATCGTCGAAATCGCCCCCGGCGCGCGGATCGCGGTCGATGGCGAGCTGATCGAGGGCCATGGCTGGGTCGATGAAAGCATGCTCACCGGCGAGCCCGCCCCGGTCGAGAAAACCCCGGGCATGAAGGTCACCGGCGGCACCGTGAACGGCCCCGCCGCGCTCGCCTTCCGCGTCACCGCGACCGGCACCGATACCGTTCTGGCGCGGATCATCGCGCTCGTCGAAGAGGCGCAGGGCCAGAAACTCCCCGTTCAGGCGCTCGTCGACAAGGTCACCCGCATCTTCGTGCCCGCGGTGATGGGGCTCTCGGCGCTGACCTTCGTTCTGTGGCTGGCCGCGGGCCAGGGCCTCACCCACGCCCTCGTCGCCGCGATCTCGGTGATGATCATCGCCTGCCCCTGCGCGATGGGGCTCGCCACCCCCGTCTCGATCCTCGTCGGCACCGGCCGCGGCGCCGAACTCGGGCTCCTCTTCCGGCGCGGAGATGCGCTCCAACGCCTCGCCGAGGCCCGGATCGTCGCCTTCGACAAGACCGGCACCCTGACCGAGGGCCGCCCCGCGCTGACCGATCTCTTCCCCGCCGCACCCGATTTCACCCCCGAGCAGATCCTCGCCATCGCCGCGGGCGCCGAGGCGCGCTCCGAGCATCCCCTCGCCCATGCGGTGCTGGCCGAAGCCGCCGCCCGCGGCGTCGCCCCCGCACGCGCCCGCGCGGTCAAGGCGCTGCCCGGGCGCGGGCTCAGCGCGCAGGTCGAGGGCCATGAGATCCTCCTCGGCAATGCCCGCGCGCTCGCCGAGGCCGGGGTGGATTGCACCTTCCTCGCGCCGGTGGCCGAGGCGCTTGCGCGCGAGGGCAAGACGCCGCTCTGGCTGGCGCAGGATGGCCGCCTCGCGGCGCTGATGGCGGTCTCCGACCCGCTCAAGAAACACGCCCATGATGCCGTCGCCGCGCTGCAATATGACGGCGTCGAGGTCGCGCTGATCTCGGGCGACATGAAGGCCACCGCCGAAAGCGTCGGCCGCACGCTCGGCATCTTGCGCGTGGTGTCCGAGGTTTTGCCCGAGGGCAAGGTCGCCGCCGTCAAGGATCTGCGCGAACGCGCTGTCACCGCTTTCGTCGGCGATGGCATCAATGACGCCCCTGCCCTCGCCGCCGCCGATATCGGCATCGCGATCGGCACCGGCACCGATGTCGCCATCGAAGCGGCCGATGTCGTGCTGATGCAGGGCGACCCGCAGGGCGTCGCCCGCGCACTCGCCCTTTCCCGCGCAACCATGCGCAATATCAAGCAAAATCTCTTCTGGGCCTTCGCCTATAACACCGCCCTGATCCCGGTCGCGATGGGCGTTCTGCGCCCCTTCGGCGGGCCCGGCCTCTCGCCGATGCTGGCCGCGGGCGCGATGGCCTTCTCCTCGGTTTTCGTGGTCACGAACGCGCTCCGGCTGCGCCGCGCGGGCCGCTAAGGCGCCCGCCTGCGCCCGCCCCGTCGGCAAAGCTCCGCCGATCGTGGTAAAATTTCCTTCCCAGACAGGGGTTTTCGGCGCATTTCTCTTGAAGCAAAGAGATTTGAGGCCTTCATGCAGCTCTCCCGCCGCGCCGTGATCCTGTCCGCGCTCGCCCTCTCCGCCTGTGGCGGCGGCCCGCGCGAATCCTCGAAGAACGTGCCCACCGAGATGCGCCCCGGCGAAACGCCCGAGATGCGCGCCCTGATCGACCGCTACGCCGATCACTACGAAGTGCCCCGCGCGCTCGTCCACCGCGTCGTGCGGCGCGAAAGCAGCTACAACCCCACCGCCCGCAACGGCCAGTATTACGGCCTGATGCAGATCTCGCCGCAGACCGCCCGCGGCATGGGCTTCCGCGGCGAACCGGGGGAACTCCTGCGCGCCGAAACCAACCTCAAATATGCGGTCAAATACCTGCGCGGCGCCTGGCTGTGCGCCGATGGCTCGCATGACCGCGCGGTGATGTGGTATTCGAAGGGCTATTATTACGAAGCCAAACGCCGCGGCATCCTGCGCGAAACCGGCCTCAAAAGCTGATCCCGGCGCGGCGCCCAGGCCGTCTGTTGCTTGCGTATTTTTGCCAAGAAGAAACGGCAGGGGCTCGCAAACTCCCCCGTTTCTTCTTGGTCCAAATACGCAAATTCCGCTGCCTCACTCCGGCGCGCGCAAGACCTGTGCGGGGCGGGCACCAAGCGCGCCGCGCGCAAAGATCAGGTTCGCCGCCAGAACCGCGACGACGCCCCCCGCGACGATGGCGATCGCGCTGGCCGGCGCGAAGCGGAACTCCGCCCCCATCACCAGATCGACCACCGCCCAGCCCGCGAGCCCGCCAAAGCCGATCGCGACGACGCCCGCCGCCGCCCCCATCAGCGCGGCCCGCAGCGCAAAGGCCCCGAGGATCATCCCCCGCGTCGCGCCGAGCGTCTTGAGCAGTGCAGCCTCGCGCGCCCGCGCCGCCTCGCCCGAGGCCGCCGCCCCGATCAGGACCACAAAGCCCGTCACCAGCGTCACCCCGGCCGCCATCAAGGTCGCCCGCGCAATCGCGCCGAGCGCCTCGCTGACCCGCCCGATCGTCTCGCGCACGCCGATCGCGGTCACGTTGGGGAACTCTTGCGCCAGCGCGCGCATGATCCCCGCCTCGGCCGCGGGCGGCGCATAGATCGTGGCGAGCGCCGAATGCGGCGCCGCCGAGAGCGCGGCGGGGTTGAAGGTCAGCACGAACCCGATCCCCATCGTCGCGAAATCCACCGCCCGGAACGAGGCGATCTCGGCCTCGATATCGCGCCCGAGGATATTCACCGTCAGCCGGTCCCCGAGCTTCAGCCCGAGCTCGCCGGCCTCCTTCGCCGCCACCGAAACGAGCGGCGGGCCCGCATAATCGGGCGCCCACCATGCCCCCTCGGTCAGCGCCTCGCGCGGCGCCTCGGCATAGGTCACGCCCCGGTCGCCGCGCAGCACCCAATGATCCCCCGCCACCTCGCGCGCCGGGCGGCCGTTGATCTCGGTGATCACCCCGCGCAGCATCGGCGCGGTCTCGACCTTGGTCACATCGGGCATGCCGGTCAGCCGGTCGCGGAAGGCCGCGAGCTGATCGGGTTGGATATCGATGGCGAAAAACGCCGGCGCCGTCTTCGGCAGATCGCGCGCGATCGCCCCGCGCAGGCCCGCATCGACCTGCCCCACCGCCGCCAGAACCGAGAGCCCGAGCCCGAGCGACACGATCACCGCCCCCGCCTCGGAGCGCGGCGCGCCCATCGCGGCAAGGGCGGTGCGCCAGATCGGGCGCCCGCGCGCCGCCGCCCCGGCCCGCCGCGCGAGCCACCGCACCCCGCGCGCGACGAGCGCGAGCACCAAAAGCGCCCCCGTCACCGCCGCAAAGGCCGCGAGCGTCAGCCCCTTCAGCCCCGAAAACATCACCGCGGCCGCCAGCAGAACCGCGCCCAGCGCCCCGATCACCACCAGCGCCCGCAGCGGCGGCACCCGCCGCGCCCGCCCGCTCGCCCGGTAGAGCAGCGCCGCGCGCATCTCGCTCATCCGCGCGAGCGGCCAGAGCGCGAAAATCGCCGCGATCAGCGCCCCGTAAAGCGCCGCCTCCGCCAAGGGCCGCGCGCTGAGCGCGATCTCGACCTTGAAGGGCAGCGCCGCCGCGATCGGCCCGGAGGCCGCCCAAACCGCCCCCGCGCCCAAGGTCACGCCGCCCGCGAGCCCCAGCGCGGTCAGCACCGCGAGCTGGATCAGGAAGGCGCCGCGGATCACCGCCCCGCTCGCGCCAAGCGCGCGCAGCGTCGCGACCGTCGCCGCCTTGCGCTCGAGCCAGCCCGCCACCGTCGCCGAGATCCCCACCCCGCCGACCGCGAGCCCCGCGAGCCCGACAAGCACGAGGAAACTGCCCAGCCGGTCGGTGAAGCGCTCGGCCGCCGGGCTCGCGCGGCGGCTATCCGCCCAGCGCATCCCCGCGCCCTCGAACCGCGCCACGGCGGCGGCTTTTTCTGCAGCAAGATCCGTGCCTTGCGGGAAGGCCACGCGATATTCCGTCTCATAAAGCGCGCCGGGCGCCAGAAGCGCCGTGCCGCGCAGCGCGTCGAGCGAGACGATCGAGCGCGGCCCGAAGGCCATGCCGGTGCCCAGCGAATCGGGCTCGCGCAGGAGCCGCGCCATCAGCACGAAGTCGATCCCCCCGAGCGTGAACCGATCGCCCGGCGCAAGGCCCAGCCGATCGGCCAGAAGCGGGTCGAGAAACGCGCCCGGCAGCCCCCCCACCCCCGCCAGCGCGCCCGGCCCGACCGGCGGGTCAAGCTCGAGCGCCCCGATCAGCGGATAGGCATCATCGACCGCCTTGAGCTGGGTCAGCGCGCGATCGTCCCCCGACCCCGCCATCGAGCGCAGGCTCACCACCTCGGAGACCGCGCCCGCCCGCCCCTCGATCCAGGCGCGCTCCTCAGCGCTCGCCGCGCGATAGGTGAACTCGAGCCGCGCATCGCCGCCCAGAAGCTCCGCCCCCTGATCGGCCAGCCCCGACCGGATCGCCTCGCGCACGAGCCCCACCGCCGCAATCGCCGCCACGCCGAGCACAAGGCACGCCAGAAACACCCGAAACCCGCGCACCCCGCCGCGCAGCTCGCGCCGCGCGATGGTGGCCGCGACCGCAAGCCCGCTCATGCCACCGCCTCGCCCACGAGCTGCCCATCGGCGAGCCGCACCACCCGCCCACAGCGCGCCGCAAGCTCGGGCGCATGGGTGACCATGATCAAGGTCGCGCCATAAGCCTCCTGCAGCCCGAAGATCAGATCCATCACCGCCGCGCCATTCGCGGCATCCAGATTGCCCGTCGGCTCATCGGCCAAGAGGATCGCCGGCCGCGGCGCGAGCGCGCGCGCCAGCGCCACGCGCTGCTGCTCGCCCCCCGACATTTCCGCCGGATAATGCCCCCGCCGATGCCCGAGCCCGACCGCCGCAAGCTCCGCCTCGGCGCGCGCAAAGGCATCCGCCGCCCCCGCGATCTCGAGCGGCAGCGCGACATTCTCGAGCGCGGTCATCGTCGGAATCAGGTGGAAAGACTGAAACACCACCCCCATATTAGCCCGGCGGAAGCGCGCCAGCTCATCCTCGCCCATCGCGGTCAGGTCATGGCCGAGCGCCGCGATCTGCCCGCCCGTGGCGCGCTCGAGCCCGCCCATCAGCATCAGGAGAGACGATTTGCCCGACCCCGAAGGCCCCGTCAGCCCGAGACTTTCCCCCCGCGCGACCGACAGCGTGATGCCGCGCAGGATTTCCACGGGGCCGGCATTGCCATCGAGCGTGAGCCGCGCCGCGTTGAGGGTCATGATCGGGTCGGTCATCAAGGGGCTCCTTCGTCTCGCTTCCCTCCGATATGGGGCGCGCGGGGCCGGGCTCAACCGTCTGGCGGGGCTCTTTTTCGTGATATTTGCGGCCTTTGGCGCGCCGACGCTCGCCGCGCCGGTCACCGTGCTCGCGCTCGGCGACAGCCTGACCCAGGGCTATGGCCTGCCGCCCGAGGACGGGCTCGTGCCGCAGCTCGGGCGCTGGCTCGCCGCCCATGGCACCGAGGCCGAGCTGATCAACGCGGGCGTTTCGGGCGATACGACCGCGGGCGGGCGGGCGCGGGTCGAGTGGTCGCTCACCCCCGAGGTCGGCGCGGTGATCGTGGCGCTCGGCGGCAATGACCTGTTGCGCGGGCTCGCCCCCGAAGAGGCGCGCGCCAATCTCGATGCGATCCTGACCACGGTGGGCGCGCGCGGGCTGCCGGTTCTGCTTGTCGGGCTGAAGGCGCCGGGCAATTACGGCGCCGCGTATCAGGCCGATTTCGACGCGATCTGGCCTGATCTGGCGGCCAAACACGGCGCGCTCCTGCTGCCCGATCTGCTCGCGCCGATCGCCGCGCTGCCGCCCGAAACCCGCGCCGCCGAAGGGCTGATGCAGGGCGACAATATCCACCCCTCGGCGAAGGGCGTCGCGATGGTCGTCGAGGCGCTCGGGCCCAAAGTGCAGGAGCTCGTCGCGAAAGCCGCGCCCTAACGCGCCCCCCGCCGGTCGAGCGCCCAGAGCGCCCCGGCGCCCACAAGCCCGAGCCCCGCGCCGAGCCCCGCCGCGAGCCCATAGCCGCCAAGCCCGGTGCCGACCGCGAAGACGGCGGCGCAAATCGCATCGCCCGCGAGCTTTTGCAGCGCCATCAGCGAGGCCCCCGCCCCGGGCCGCGCCGCTAGGAGCTCCTGCAGGTAAGCCATCGGCTGGGTCAGCACCACCGCGCCCCCCGCCGCCCCCGCCAGCGTCAGCCCCCAGACCCAGCGCGTCTCGGCCAGAAGCGGGATCCCGGCGAGATGCACCGCATAAAGCCCCATGCCGATCCAGATCAGCGCGGTCTGCGACACCCGCCCGAGCACCCGCGGCAGCGCCAGCATGAAGGGCACCTCGAGCCCCGCCACGATCCCCGCATAAAGCGCGGTATCGGCCGCCCCCCGCCCCGGGATCGCGGCAAAGACCAGCCCCACGACCACGAGATAGAGCGTCACCGCGCCATGCACCGTGCCCAGCGCCAAAACCCGCACGAGCACCCGCCCCTCGGCCATCTCCCGCAGGCTCTGCGCGAAGCTGAGCCCCGAGGGCGGGTCGGGCCAGCGCGTCGCGCCGTCCTTCGGCCAGAACCGCCACACGAGGCCCAACAGCACCCCGCCAAAGATCAGCGTCACCGGGTAAAGCACCAAAAGCGGCGCCCCCGCGTCGAATACCACCGCCCAGATCGGCAAGACCACCACCCAGGGCAGCGCGAACGCCGCCCGCAGCGTGGCGAGAATCGCCGGGCGCTCCGCCTCGGGGTGCAGGCTCGCCGCGAGCCGCGCCAGCGCGAAGAATTGCCCAAAGAGCGAGCCCGAAAGCGGCAAGATCAGCGCATGGGCCACGACAAAGACCAAAGGCCCCGGCGCCAGAACCATCAGCGCCGTGCCGGTGAGCAAGAAGCCCCCCGAAGCCAGCGCGATCACCCGCCGGTTCGCGCGCTGATCGGCGAGGATGCCAAAGCCCACCGAGGCCGCCACCGAGACCCCGGAGGCCACAATCAGCAGCGCCGAATAGGCCCCGTCGCTGAGGTGAAAAAGCGTGACCGCCAGCGCCGAGACATAGGGCGCAATCGTCGCCGCATGGGCACCAAAGAGCACCAAAAGCGCCCCGGCAAGGAGCAACACCGGGTCGCGGATGATCGGGCGCAGGGACGCGGGCAATGGCATGGGAAACCTCACGCCCCCTGATGCGCCGCCCCGCGCGCCGATGCAAGCCCGCCCCGCGCGGGGCCCCGGTCACGGAAGCGTCTTGCCCGGGTTCAAGATCCCCCGCGGGTCGAGCGCGGCCTTGATCGCGCGCATCACCTCGAGCGCGACCGGGTTCTTGTGCGCCGCCATCGTCGGGCGCTTCGAGAGCCCGACCCCATGCTCGGCCGAGAAACTGCCCCCCAGCGCCACCGCCTCCTCGGCCACTGCCGCGCGGATTGTGTCGCGCAAACCGGCGTCGTCGCGCGTCGGATAGGCGGTATAATGGATATTGCCATCGCCCAGATGCGCAATCACCAACTCCTCCGCCCCCGGGTCGAGCACCGCAAGCCGCGCCGTCATCCGGTGCAGGAAGGTCTCCAGCCGGTCGAGCGGGAAAGCCACATCGGTATCGACGAGATTGGGCGTCGTGAAGGTGATCTCGGCCGCTGATTCGCGCATCAGCCAGAGCTTGCGCCGCTGCGCCTCGCTCCCCGCGATCACCGCATCGCCGATCAGCCCCGCCTCGAGCGCACCGCCGAGGATCTCCTCGAGAAGCGCGCTCGGGCTCTCATCGGCCCGCGTCGAGGCGATCTCGATCAGGATATTGACCGGCTGCGGCGGGAACGGGCAGGCAAGCTCCGGCTTGAGCCGCGCGAGCCGGTCCATGTAGCGCGCGGGCATGAATTCAAACGCCTCGACCGCGCCGCCCGACCCCGCCTGCACCCGGTTGAGCAGATCGAGCGCAACCTCGAGGCTCTCGACCCCGATCAGCGCCGTGCCATAGCCCGCCGGCGCCGGCACGAGCTTGAGCACGGCGGCGGTGATCACACCGAGCGTCCCCTCCGCCCCGATCATCAGATCGCGCAGGTCATAGCCCGTGTTATCCTTGTGCAACTCGGTCATCAGATCCATCACCCGACCGTCGGCCAACACCACCTCGAGCCCGAGACACAGCGCGCGCGCCGAGCCATGGCGCACCACATTCGAGCCCCCCGCATTGGTCGAGAGAAAGCCCCCGACCATCGCCGAGCCCTTCGCCCCGAAAGTCAGCGGGAAGACGAGCCCCGCCTCCGCCGCCACCTCATGCAGCCGCTCGAGCACCACGCCCGCCTCCGCCACCACCGTGCGCGTCGCCGCGTTCAGCCCCCGCACCCGATTGAGCCGCGCCAGCGAAAGCATCAGCGCCCCCTCGGCATGAGTGCCGCCATTGAGCCCGGTATTGCCGCCCACCGGCACCACCGCCACCCCCGCCGCCGAGGCCAGCCGCATCACCGCCGCCACCTCCGCCGTCGACCCCGGCCGCGCCACCGCCAGCGGCGTCCAATGATAATGCCCGGTCCATTCGCGCCCGAACCCGGCAGCCTCCGCCCCGGTCAGAACCTGCGCCGCACCGATTTCCGCCCGCAATGCCTCGAGAAACGCCATATCCCCTCCCGGCCGCCCGCCCGCCCCCACCGTCGATTTTGCGTATTTTTGCCAAGAAGAAGAGGAGAGCCCTGCGCTTCTTCTTGGCCGAAATACGCAAATTCCGCCCTACTCAGCCGCGAACGGCCGAGCAAAGGCTCAGCCGCGCCAGTCGAAAAAGCCCTTCGGCGCGAGGCCGAGAAGCTCGCGCGCGAGATCCGCGCCGAGCTCGGCCGCGTCGGAGATCGCCCCGCGCCGCTCGCCCGCAATCGCCTCCGAGCCATCGGGGCGCAAGATCTCGCCGCGCAGCCAGATCGCGCCGCCTTCGAGGATCGCAAGCCCCGCGATCGGCGTCTCGCAGGAGCCGTCGAGGGTCGCGAGGAAGGCGCGCTCGGCCGCGAGCCGCTCGCCCGTCGGGCGGTCGTGGATCGGCGCGAGCAGCGCGGCGGTCGCGCCATCGGCGCCGCGCCGCTCGATCCCGATCGCACCCTGCGCCACGGCGGGCAGCATCTCCTCGGGCGCGATCGCCGAGCGCGCGACCTCGGCCATACCGAGCCGGTTCAGCCCCGCCATCGCGAGGAAGGTCGCCTCGGCCACCCCCTCGGAGAGCTTCTTCATCCGGGTCTGCACATTGCCGCGGAACTCGACCATTCTGAGATCGGGGCGGCGATTGGCGAGCTGCGCGCGCCGGCGCAGGCTCGAGGAGCCCACCACCGCGCCCTCGGGCAGATCCATCAGCCGCGCGACCTTGGGCGAGACGAAGGCATCGCGCACATCCTCGCGCGGCAGGTAGCAATCGAGCACCAACCCCTCGGGCTGCGCGACCGGCATATCCTTCATCGAATGGACCGCGATATCGATCCGCCCGGCGAGCATCGCCTCCTCGATCTCCTTGGTGAAGAGCCCCTTGCCGCCCAGTTCCTTGAGCGGCTTGTCCGCGGCGATCAGCGCGGCATTGTCGCCCGTGGTCTTGATCACCACGATCTCGAAGGCGCCCTCGGGCAGGCCATGCGCGGCCATCAGCCGGCGGCGGGTCTCATGGGCCTGCGCCAGCGCCAGAGGGCTGCCGCGCGTGCCGATCTTCAGCGGGTCCGTTTCGGAGGGCATCTTGGTCATGGCCAAGCGATAGCTGCGGCAAACGGCCCGCGCAAGCGGTGCGTGCGGCGCCCGCGCTTGACATCGCGCCGCAGGGCAGGCTTTTGGGGGGCAACCGAGGAGACCGAGATGACCGACAAGACGATCCTGCGCGCCCTGAAGGGCGAGGTTCTGCCCACGCCGCCGGTGTGGATGATGCGCCAGGCCGGCCGCTACCTGCCCGAATATCGCGCGACGCGCGCCCAGGCCGGGGATTTCCTGTCGTTGTGCTACAATTCCGAGCTCGCCGCCGAGGTGACGCTGCAACCGATCCGCCGCTACGGGTTCGACGCGGCGATTCTCTTCGCCGATATCTTGCTCCTGCCGCAGGCGCTCGGCGTCGATCTGTGGTTCGAGACCGGCGAGGGCCCGCGGATGTCGACCACCACGACGGCGGCCGAGCTCGCCGCCCTGAAAGCGCCCGGCGATGTGCATGAGAAACTCGCGCCGATCTATGAAACCGTGAAGATCCTGCGCCGCGAGCTGCCGCGCGAGACCACGCTGATCGGCTTTGCGGGCGCGCCCTGGACGGTCGCGACCTACATGATCGCCGGCCGCGGCACGCGCGATCAGGGCCCCGCCCATGCGCTCAAGGCCGCCGACCGCGCGACCTTCGCGGGGATCATCGACCTGCTCACCGAAGCCACGATCGAATATCTCAGCCAGCAGGTCGTCGCCGGCGCCGAGGTGATCAAGCTCTTCGACAGCTGGGCAGGCAGCCTCAAGGGCCAGGATTTCGAGGACTTCGCCGTGGCGCCCGCCGCGCGGATCATCGCCGCGCTGAAATCGCGCTTCCCCGGTCTGCCGATCATCGCCTTCCCGCGCGAGGCGGGCGAGGGTTATGTCGGGTTTGCGCAGAAAACCGGCGCCGATTGTGTCGCGATCGACAATTCGGTCTCGGCCGACTGGGCGGCGGCCAATGTGCAAAAGGACGGCTGCGTGCAGGGCAACCTCGACCCGCGCCATATGGTCACCGGCGGCGTGGCGCTCGTTGAGGCCACCCGCGAGGTGGTGCGCGCCTTCTCGAAGGGGCCGCATATCTTCAACCTCGGCCATGGCATCACCCCCGATGCCGACCCGGAGAATGTCGCGCTCATGATCGAGACGATCCGCAAGGGCTAAGCCGCGGAAAAGAGCGTATTTTTGCCAAGAAGAAGGGGGCCGGAGCCCCCTTTTTCATGCGCCTTTGCGCGGGCCTTTCGGGGCGAATTTGCCGCCCTTCAGCGCGGGCTTGGCGCCAAATTTCGCGCCCGGTTTGGCGCCCGGTTTGGCGCCGGGCTTGGCGTCGAATTTCGCCTTGGGCTTGCCCTCGAACTTCGGCTTGGCCTCATAGCCGCCCTTGCCCTCGAACTTCGGTTTGCCCTCGTATTTGGGCTTGGCCGGGCGCCCCTCGGCGGCGGCGGCGCCATGGCCGCCCTCACGCGCCCAGGGCGCGGCCTTGCGGGCCTTGGGCGCATAGCCCTCGCCCTCTTCGCGCGGGCCGCCCTTGCGATGGGGCTTCTTCGGGCCACGGGCATCGCCGCCTTCGCGCCAGCGCGCAGGCTTCGGCGCGGGCCGGTCGAGCCCCTCGGGGGCGGCGGCCATCGGCTCGACGAAACATTTGTCCTCGAGCCGTTTGGAGGGCCCGAGCCCGGCCGCGAAGCGGCTCGCCGCCTCGGCATGGATCTGCACGAAAGTCTCGCTCTCCTGCACGCGGATCATCCCGATATCGCGCCGCGTCAGATCGCCAACCCGGCACAGCATCGGCAAAAGCCATTTCGGATCAACATATTGATCATGGCCCATCGCGAGCCGGAACCAGGCCGCATTCTCGAATTCATTGCGCGCGCGGGGCTTCGGCCCCTCGGCGGTGACCGGCACCAGATCCTCGGGCGCCGACCGCCCGGCGCGGAAATTGCGCAGCACCGCCGCCGCGAGTTGACGCGGCTCGAAGGTCGCCAGGAGCCGCTCGATCCCGTCGAGCTCATCCGCCGTCGCCGGCTCAAGGATCACCGGCTCGCGCAACAGCCGCTCCCCATCGCGCGCGAGGATCTCATCGGGCCCCGGCGCCGCCTCCCAGGTCGCGTTGATCTGCGCCTCGCGCAACAGCCGCTCGGCCTTGGTGCGCACATTGAGCGGCACCACGAGCGCCGAGATCCCCTTCGAGCCCGCACGCCCCGTCCGCCCCGAGCGGTGCAGCATCGCCTCGCGGTTTTGCGGCAGATCGGCGTGGATCACGAGCTCGAGCCCCGGCAGGTCGATGCCGCGCGCGGCCACATCGGTCGCGATACAGACCCGCGCCCGCCCGTCGCGCATCATCTGCAGCGCGCGCGAGCGCTCGTCCTGGGTCAGCTCCCCCGAGAGCGCCACCACCGAGAACCCGCGGTTCAGAAGCTTGCCGGTCAGATGCGTCACCGCCGCCCGCGTCGAGCAAAACACGATCGCCCGCTCCGCCTCATGGAACCGCAGCAGGTTCACGATCGCATTCTCGCGGTCGGATTTGTCGACCAGACAGGCGCGATAATCGATATCGGCGTGCTGGCTCTTCGCCGCGATCGTCGAGATCCGCTCGGCATCGCGCTGATACGTCGTGGCCAGCCGCGCGATCTCGGGCGAAACCGTCGCCGAGAACATCAGCGTGCGCCGCGCCTCGGGCGCCCCTTCGAGAATGAATTCAAGGTCTTCGCGGAAGCCGAGATCGAGCATCTCATCGGCCTCGTCGAGCACCACGACCGAGAGCGCCGAGAGATCGAGCGCCCCGCGCCGGATATGGTCGCAAATCCGCCCGGGCGTGCCCACCACGATATGCGCCCCCCGCTCGAGCGCGCGCCGCTCGGCCCGCGCGTCCATACCGCCCACCGCCCCGGTGATCACCGCACCCGCCTGCGCGAAAAGCCAGGAGAGCTCGCGGCTGACCTGCTGCGCAAGCTCGCGCGTCGGCGCAATGATCAGCCCGCGCGGCAGATCGGCGTAAGGCGAGAGCCCGCCATCGGCCATCAGCTCCTGCGCCATCGCCAGACCGAAGGCCACCGTCTTGCCCGACCCGGTCTGCGCCGACACCAGAAGATCGCGCCCCGCCAGCTCCGGCTGCGACACCGCCTCCTGCACCGGCGTAAGCGCCGCATAGCCCTTCGCGGCCAGCGCCTCGTTGAGCGCCGCGGGGAGATGTTCGAACTGGGTCATGTCAGGAGCTTTCGGAGAGGCGGAAAGCGCGCGTTCTAGACCTTTTCCCCCCTAAAGGAAAGCCCCTTTCAACGATGCCCAAATATCCCGGGGGAGCGCAAGCGGGGGCAGAGCCCCCTCCCCCCTCACGGCCAGCGCGCCAGCGGCGGCAGGCTCATCAGCACCGCATCGGCGTTATGCCCGGTCTCGAGCCCGAATTTCGTGCCCCGGTCATAGACGAGATTATACTCGGCATAGAGCCCGCGATGAATGAGCTGCGCCTCGCGGTCGGCCTCGGAGGCCGGCGTGCCGAGCCGCCGCTCGGTCACCGGCACGAAAGCCGGCAAGAACGCCTCGCCCACCGCCCGGGTAAAGGCGAAATCCGCCTCCCAGTCGCCGGTGTTGAGATCATCATAGAAAATCCCGCCAACGCCCCGCGCCCGCCCGCGATGGGGCACGAAGAAATACTCATCCGCCCAGGCCTTGAAACGCGGGTAATAGCCCGCATCATGCGCCTCGCAGGCCGCGCGCAGCGTGTCATGGAAATGCGCGGTATCCTCGGCATATTCGAGACAGGGGTTGAGATCGGCGCCGCCGCCGAACCACCACGCCCCCGGCGTCCAGAACATCCGCGTATTCATATGCACCGCCGGCGTATGCGGGTTTTGCATATGCGCCACGAGACTGATGCCGCTCGCCCAGAACCGCGGATCCTCCGCCATCCCCGGCACACCGCGCGCCGCCATCGCCGCCTGCGCCCGCGGCGCCAGCGTGCCCCAGACGGTCGAGATATTGACGCCGACCTTCTCGAACACCCGCCCGCCGCGCATCACCGACATCTTGCCGCCGCCATGATCCTCGCCCTCGGGGCCCTTGCGGGTGGTCGGCGTGACCTCGAACCGCCCCGGCGCGCCGGCCCCGGGCCCGGCGTCCTCGAGCGCCTCGAACCGCGCCACGATCCGGTCGCGCAGCTCGGAGAACCACGCGCTCGCCCGCGCCTTGCGCTCGGTGAAATCAATATCGGTCATGTCGCGCTCCCTTTTGGCCCTCCTTAGCAGGCCACCGCGCGGGCGGGAATTGCGTTTTCGTCGCGCCCGCGTCAGGATGGGCGCAATTTCGGAGACCCACATGCGCCTCGCTCTCGCCTCGCTCGCCGCCCTCGCCCTTCTCGCCGCCTGCGGCACGCCGCAAGAACAATGCATCTACCGCGCCACCCGCGAGACGCAAAACCTCGAGCGGCTGCTGGCCGAGGTCGAGGGCAATCTCGCGCGCGGCTACGCCTGGGAGAGCTATGAGGTGCCGGTCACCCGCTGGGAGGTCTGCGGCACCCGCACCATCACCCGCCCGAACGGCACCGTGATCGAAAAGCCCGAGCGCTGCCTCGTCGAGGATACCATCACCCGCCAGCGCCAGATCGCCATCGACCCCGGCGCCGAGGAGCGCAAGGCCGCCGGGCTGCGCGCCAAGATCCGCGCGATTGGCCCTCAGATGCGCGCCAATATCGCGGCCTGCAAGGCGACCTACCCGGAATAAGCCGCGCTTATTCCGGGGCGGGCGCGTTAAATTTACTTAATGGCTCAGTAGACCGGCACCGCGATCGGGTCGATCACCGAACGCCCGCCGTCGACCTGGATCACCTGGCCGGTGACGAAGCCCGCGCCCGAGGAGGCGAGATATTGCACCGTCTCGGCAAGCTCCGAAGGCGGCGCGATGCGGCCCATCGGCGTGCCCGCGACAATCGCCTCGCGCCAATCGCCGTTTTCCTTCAGCGCGGCCTGCAAGGACGCACTCATAACCGAGGCGAAGGAGACGCCATTGACCCGGATCCGATACGGCGCGAGCGCGACCGCGAGGCTGCGCGTCGCCTGATCCTGCGCCGCGCAAGCGATCGAATAGGCCAGCAGCTCAGGCTGGGCGCGCTGCGCCGCCAGCGTCGAGACATTGATGATCGTGCCCACCTCGCCGGTCGTGCGATTTTCCTTTTCCGCGAGCGAAATCATCCGCTTGGCGGTCATCTGCGAGAGCCGCAGCGCGCCCATCATGTTCTGGCGCAACATATCCTCGAGCACATCCTGGATCGGCTCGAGCGGGTCGCAGGGCGCGAAAGCGCGCGCCGAGTTGATCAGGATATCGATCCGGTCATAGGCATCGACGGTCGCCGAGAGCAGGTTGTTCACCGTCAGCTTCTGGCACAGATCGCCCGCGAAAATCCGCACCGGGCCATCATTGCGCGCCTCGTCGCCGAATTCGGCGTTGAGCTTGGCCTCGTCGATATCGGCACACATCACATGCGCGCCGCGGTCGATGAAATGGCGCGCGATCGCGAGGCCGATGCCATGCGCCGCGCCGGTGATGATCGCGGTCTTGCCGGTGATTGCGAGCGACATGCGGGTCTCCTGATCAGGTGACGGGCGTTTTAACCGAAATTAACGCCGCGGGCGAGGGGCGCGACGGCGTGACGCGACGGCGCGCGGCGCCTCGGGGGCCGCGCGCAGCGGGGCCTTGGTGGCGCCGGCGATCGGCTTCGCGGCGCGGATCAGCTTGAAGCCGCCATCGCCGCCGATCTCCTCGACCTCATGGAACAGCCCGCGCAGCGCCTCTTCATAGGGCAGGTGGCGGTTCGCGACCATCCAGAGCGTGCCCGACAGCGACAAAAGCCCCGCCGCGGCGCGGATGAACGCCAGCCCGAGCCCCGGATCGGCCGCCCGCGCGGCATGGAACGGCGGGTTCATCACGATCCCGGAATAGCGATTTTCCGATGTATACCGCGTCGCATCGGCCCAGATGAACCGCGCGCGGGGGTCAGAAATGTTCTTTTTCGAACAATCGAGCGCGGCATGCTCCGCCTCGATCAGATCGAGGCTCTCGACCCCTTCGCGCGCCAGAACCTGCGCCGAGAGCCAGCCCCAGCCGGCGCCGAGATCGGCCATCCGGCCGGGCAGTTTCGCCGGAAGCGCCGCCGCGAGCAGCGCCGAGCCGCGATCCACGCCATCGGCCGAGAACACCCCCGGCAGGGTCACAAACCCGGGCGCCGGGTGGCCCTCGACCGCGCGCCAGGCCTCCGGCGCGGGGGCGCCGGCGCGGAAGGCGAAGATCTTGCCATGGGCCTTGGCGATCGGGTCGGAGACCTCGGTCCAGCTGCGCAGATCGCGCAGGACCGAATCGACGCCATCATGTTTCACGCCATCGACCCAGATCGGCCCGCCCGGCACCACCCGCGCCGCCGCCTCGAACAGGATCGCGCGCGCCTCGGCCTTGGCGCGGGGCAGGAAGACCACCGCCGCCGCATAGCCCTCACCCGGCGTCGGGCGGGTCTTGATGCCCTTGGCCTCGAGCGCCGCGGCATCGGGGGCAAAACCCTGCACCGCCTCGAGCCGGGCTTTGGGCAGATCGGACAGATCGGTCTCGGCGGTCGGGCGAAACAGCGCGATCACCCCCTCGGACGGGAGGGCCTCAGGCGCAGCAAGCGCCAGCGACAGACGGGGATGCGACATCGGACCTCACAAGACCGGATGCGGCCCGGTCATTCCTTTTCCATGGTGCATTGCAGCGGGTGCTGGTGGCGGCGCGAGAACTCCATCACCTGCGTGACCTTGGTCTCGGCGACCTCATAGGAGAACACGCCCACCACCGCGAGGCCCTTTTTATGGACCATCAGCATGATCTCGAAGGCCTGCGCATGATCGAGGTGGAAGAACCGCTCGAGGATATGCACGACGAATTCCATCGGGGTGAAATCGTCGTTGAGCAGCAAGACCTTGTACATCGGCGGGCGCTGCGTCTTCGGGCGCGTCTTCAGAGCGAGGCCGAGATCGTTCTCGGCATCGTTCTCTTGATCGGCCATCATATGGACGGGCTCGCGCATCACTCTCGCAGGAATCGGGTGGGTCTCAGAGCGAATATAGGGAGATCGTCACGGTTGAAAACCCTTTGAGCGAAAGGAATTGCGTTTTCCGCCGCGTTCGGGCCCGATAGCGCCGCGCAAGGCCGGGAGTTGACGGAATGCTCACCACGATCGGGTTCGATGCCGATGACACGCTGTGGCACAACGAGCGGTTCTTCCGCCTGACGCAGGCGCATTTTCATGCGCTGATGGCCGATCACGCCCCGCCCGAGCGGCTGGCCGAGCGGCTTCTGGCGGCCGAGCGGCGCAATATCGGCGCCTATGGGTTCGGGGTGAAGGGGTTCACGCTCTCGATGATCGAGACCGCGGTCGAGGTGAGCGGCGGCCGTGTGCCGGGCGCGGTGATCGGCGAGATTCTGGCCGCGGGGCGCGAGATGCTGGCCCATCCGATCGAGCTTTTGCCGCAGGCGCGCGCGGCGATCGAGGCGCTGGCGGGGCGCTACCGGATCGTGCTGGTGACCAAGGGCGACCTGATCGACCAGGAGCGCAAGCTCGCGCAATCGGGGCTGGGCGAGCTCTTCGACGCGGTGGAGATCGTCTCGGACAAGCGCGCGGGCGTCTATCGCACCGTGTTCGCCCGCCACGGCAGCGGCGCGGAGCAGGCGATAATGGTCGGCAACTCGTTGAAATCGGATGTGATTCCGATGATCGAGGCGGGCGGCTGGGGGGTCCATGTGCCGCATGGCCTGACCTGGGAGCTCGAGGCGGCCGAGCCGCCGCGCGAGGAGCCGCGCTTTGCCGAGATCGCCGATCTCGGCGCGCTGCCGGGCCTCGTCGCGCGGATCGCTCAGACGTGCTGACCGCCGTTCACCTCGATCTCGGTGCCGGTGACATAGCTCGAGGCATCGGTGCACAGGAACCAGATCACATCGGCGACCTCGGAGGGCTGGCCGAGCCGGCGCATCGGCAGGCCCTCGACGATCTTCTCGGTGCCGGGCGAGAGGATCGAGGTCTCGATCTCGCCGGGCGCGATCGCATTCACGCGCACGCCCAAGGGCCCGAAATCATGGGCCATTTCGCGGGTGAGCGCCTTCAGCGCGGCCTTTGAGGTGGCATAGGCCGCGCCCGCGAACGGGTGCACGCGGCTGCCCGCGATCGAGGTGACATTGACCACCGCGCCGCGCGCCGCCGAGAGCTCGTCCTTCAGGCCGCGCGCCAGCACGATCGAGGCGAAGAAATTGACGTGGAACACCTGCCCCCAGGTCCGCAGATCGGTGTCGAGCGTATTGAGCCGCGCCCCGCCCGGGCCCTTCGGCGAGATCCCGGCATTGTTGACCAGCGCATGAAGCTTGCCGCCGAGCCGCGCCCGGATCTCCTCGATCGCGGCGATCGTCGCGTTCGGGTCGGCGAGGTCGATCTCGATATGGTCCTCGCGCCCGCCGCCCCAGGGGCATTTCTCCGGGAAGGGCTGGCGCGAGCAGGTGATGATCCGCCAGCCCTCCCGCGCGAATCGCTTCACCGTGGCATGGCCGATCCCGCGGCTCGCCCCCGTCAACAGCATCACCTTGCGCTCGTCCATGGCATCCTCTCTGCACTTTGCCCCGAACCTAATCCCCCGCGCGGCAATGGCAATGCCCTTGGCAGCCCCCCCGAATGGCCGTAACAAGGGGGCGCGTTTTCCCCGGGGGCAAATGATGAGAAAACAGACCATGGATCGTGACTGGATCGCCACCGCCCGGACCCTCTCCGAGGCCCTTCCCTACCTGCAGCGCTACACCGGCGCGGTCGTCGTCGTGAAATTCGGCGGCAATGCGATGGGCGACGATGAGGCGATGGCCGATTTCGCGCGCGATATCGTGCTGATGAAACAGGTCGGCATGAACCCGGTCGTGGTGCATGGCGGCGGCCCGATGATCAACGAGATGCTGGCCAAGCTCGGCATCAAATCGGATTGGGTGCGCGGCAAGCGGGTGACCGACAAGGCCACCGTCGAGGTCGTCGAGATGATCCTCTCGGGGCTTGTGAACAAGCGCATCGTGCAGGCGATCAAC
Source organism: Rhodobacter xanthinilyticus (assembly GCF_001856665.1). Taxonomy (NCBI): domain Bacteria; kingdom Pseudomonadati; phylum Pseudomonadota; class Alphaproteobacteria; order Rhodobacterales; genus Rhodobacter; species Rhodobacter xanthinilyticus. Next base: position 2,806,942 of record NZ_CP017781.1, read on the forward strand.
GATCAGGGCGGGCGCGCGGTCGGCATCTCGGGCAAGGACGACGACCTGATGGTCTGCGAGGCCGATGACCCGGAGCTGGGCTTCGTCGGGCGCCCGGTCGAGATGAACGTGCAGGTGATCCGCGATCTCTATGGCGCCGGGATGATCCCGGTGATCGCGCCGGTGGCGACGGGCGTGAACGACAACGAGACCTTCAACGTCAACGGCGACACCGCCGCGGGCGCGATCGCGGGCGCGTTGCAGGCCGACCGGCTGCTGCTGCTGACCGATGTCGCGGGGGTGAAGAACAAGGCCGGCGAGGTCATCACCCAGATGACGCCCGATGAGGTCACCGCGCTGATCGCCGATGAGACGATCTCGGGCGGGATGATTCCGAAGGTCGAAACCGCGCTCAAGGCGGTGAAGGAGGGGGTGCGCGCGGTCGTCATCCTCGACGGCCGGGTCTCGAATGCGGTGCTCCTGGAGCTCTTCACCGAACATGGCGCGGGCTCGATGATCCGCTCGACGATCCCGCGGGTGAAGCCGCGCCGCGGATGACCGGCCTGCCGCCGGGCCTTGCCGAGGCCCTCGCCGCCGAGCGGCTTTTCGTCGCAGGGTCAATGGCTTGCGAGACGGGGCAACGGCTCCTTCTCGCCCCCGACGAGCCCGGATTCTGGGCGCATCTGAGCGCCGCGCCCGAATGGGCCGACGGCGCGCCCGACCCGCTCGACCGCTGGTCGAAACGGGTGATCGAGGGGCTCGCCGCGCGCTTCGAGGGCGTCGCGCGCTTCCCCTTCGAGGGCCCGCCCTGGCCGCCCTTCTATCAATGGGCGCTGGCGTCCGGGGCGTTTTTCGCAAGCCCCGTCGCGCTTCTCGTCCATCCGCGAATGGGCCTCTGGGCCAGCCTGCGCGGCGCGCTCGAGATCGGCGGCGCACCGCCCGAGGCCGCCCCGCCGCCCACGCCTTGCGCCGCCTGCGCGCGCCCCTGCACCACCACCTGCCCCGTCGGCGCGATGTCCGAGACGGGCTATGACGTGCCCCGCTGCCACGAATTTCTTAACACCCCGGAAGGCGAAACCTGCCTTTCCTTCGGCTGCCTTGCGCGCCGCGCTTGCCCGCCCGGGCAAAGCTATGGCAGGCTGGCCTCACAATCCGCTTGGCATATGAGGCACTTCCACCCATGACACCGCTCGGTCACCGCCGTCTGATCCTCACCCGCCACGCGAAATCGAGCTGGGATGACCCGCTGATGAGCGACCACGATCGCCCGCTCAACGCCCGCGGCATCGCCGCCGCCCGCGAACTGGGCGATTTCCTCGCCTCGCGCGGCCTCGAACCCGAAGAGGTGCTCTGCTCCACCGCCCAGCGCACCCGCGAAACCTGGGACCGCGTCGCCGGCGCCGTGCTCGAAACCCGCCCCGAGGTGCGCTACCTCGACGCCCTCTACCACGCCGCGCCCGATGTCATGCTCGCCCATCTGCGCCACGCCACCCAGCCGACGGTGATGATGATCGGCCACAACCCCGGCATCGCCGAATTCGCCGCCCGCCTGCCCGCGCGCCCCGTCTTCGACCCCGATTTCCGCAAATTCCCGACCTGCGCGACCCTGATCATCGATTTCCAGATCGACGACTGGTCCGAGGTCAAACCCGGCTTCGGCTCGATGCTCGACTTCTTCACCCCCTCGAACCGGGGCGCCTGAAGAAAAGGGGCCGCCCGCCGGCCGCCCCTTCAATGATGCAAAAATATCCCGGGGGTCCGGGGGCAGCGCCCCCGGCCTTCCTCAATGCCCGAGGATCTGGCTCAGGAAGAGCTTGGTGCGCTCCGACTGCGGGTTGTGGAAGAAATCGTGCGGGTTGTTCTGCTCGACGATCTGCCCCTGATCCATGAAGATCACCCGGTTCGCCACCGCCTGCGCAAAGCCCATCTCATGGGTCACACAGAGCATCGTCATCCCCTCCTCGGCGAGCTCGATCATCGTGTCGAGCACCTCCTTGATCATCTCCGGGTCGAGCGCCGAGGTCGGCTCGTCAAAGAGCATGATCCGCGGCTTCATGCACAGGCTGCGCGCGATCGCGACGCGCTGTTGCTGGCCGCCCGAGAGCTGGCCGGGGTATTTGTGCGCCTGATCGGGGATCTTCACCTTCTCGAGGAAATACATCGCCGTTTCAATGGCTTCCTTCTTCGGCACCTTACGCACCCAGATCGGCGCGAGGGTGCAATTCTCGAGGATCGTCAGATGCGGGAAGAGGTTGAAATGCTGGAACACCATGCCGACCTCGGAACGCACCTTGTCGATGTTCTTCAGATCCGAGGTGAGCTCGGTGCCATCGACGATGATCTTGCCCGACTGGTGCTCCTCGAGGCGGTTGATGCAGCGGATCATCGTCGATTTCCCCGAGCCCGAGGGCCCGGCGATGACGATCCGCTCGCCGCGGTTCACGGTGAGGTTGATGTCGCGCAGCACGTGGAACTGGCCATACCACTTGTTCATCTGCTCGATCTGGATCGCGACCTCGTCAGAGACCTGCATATGCGAGCGGTCGACGTTGCGTTCGAAATGCGGTTCCGTCATGGGGGAACTCCTTAGCGATGGTCACGCTTCAGCTTGCGCTCGAGATACATTGCGTAGCGCGACATGCTGAAGTTGAGGAGGAAGAAGATCGCGCCGACGAAGAGGAAGGGCTCCCAATAGATGCCTTTCCAGGCGAAATCGGCGCGGATGAAATCGGGGATGCCCTTGAGCGGGTCGAAGAGGCCGACGAAGGTCACGAGCGTGGTGTCCTTGAACATGCCGATGAAGGTCGAGACGATCCCCGGGATCGAGATCTTCAGCGCCTGCGGCAGGATGATCAGCCGCTGCGCCTTCCAGTAATCGAGCCCGAGCGCGTCGGCCGCCTCATATTGGCCGCGCGGCAGCGCCGCGAGCCCGCCGCGGATCACCTCGGCGATATAGGCCGCGGCAAAGAGCGTGACGAGGATCATGACGCGCAGAATGATGTCGAACTGGGTGCCCGGCGGCAGGAAATAGTTCAGCAGAAGCGAGGCCACGAACAGGAGCGTGATCAGCGGCACGCCGCGGATGAATTCGATGAACATCACCGAGAGCGATTTGATCAGGAACATGTTCGATTGCCGGCCAAGCGCGAGCACCACGCCCAGCGGCAGCGAGAGCGCGATACCGCCCGCGCCGATGGTGATGGCAAGCAGGAACCCGCCGAAGCGGTCCGAGGCGACCGGGGTCAGCGCGATCGGCACGATCTGCGTCAGCAGGTCATCGACCGGCCCGGTCACGAAGAGCCAAAAGAGCACCGGCCCCACCACCGCCGCGATCGTGGCAAGGAGCGTCGAGCGCGGCCCGAGCACCTTGAGCGCCGCAAAACCGAGCGCAAAGCCCGCCGCGATCATCACCACCGGCCAGACCGAGCCGCCCCAGAGCAGCCAGATCGCCAGCAGCGGAAACGCCGCCGAGAAGGCGAGCATCTGCCGCGGCAGGCCGGTGAAGAGCACCGGCGCGACCGCCACGAACAGGCCGAGGAAGGTCAGGATCGGGCGCCAGTAAAGCTCGGGCGGGTAGAAGCCGAAGAGGAACTGGTGCCAGCGCTCGCGGATCACGCCCCAGCACGCGCCCGTCGCCCCCTCGCCCCAGGTCGCGGCGATCGTGGCGCGACATTCGGCCATCGAATTCGCGTTCCAGACGCTGTGGCGGAACCAGGGGTAGAAATGCGTCACGAGAAGGTAGACGACCGCGAGCCCCGCGAGCGTCAGCACCGTGTTGAGCGGGCCCGAAAACAGGTTCTCGCGCAGCCATTTGAGCACGCCCGATTGGGTCGCGGGCGGCGCCTTGGGGGGCAGCATCTCGGCGCGCACGAAGGATTGGGATTGGGGGCTCATCTCACCGCTCCTTCAGTTTGACGGCGTTGTTGAACAGGTTCATCAGCCCCGAGATGGTCAGCGACACCGCGAGATAGATGAGCATCATCAACAAGATAGCCTCGAGCTCGCGGCCGGTCTGGTTGAGCGTGATACCGCCCAGCGTGCCGCGCAGATCCATGTAACCCACCGCGATCGCGAGCGAGGAGTTCTTCGTCAGGTTGAGATATTGCGAGATCAAGGGCGGCACGATCACCCGCAGCGCCTGCGGCAGAACCACGAGGCTCATCGTGCGGTTGGGGCGCAGGCCGAGCGCATAGGCGGCCTCGGTCTGGCCCTTCGAGATCGCGAGGATGCCGGCGCGGACGATCTCGGCGATGAAGGCCGCCGTGTAGAGCGACAGCCCCGCCCAGAGCGCGACAAAGGCGTTCGAGACATTCATCCCGCCGGTGAAGTTGAAGCCCTTGAGCGCGGGCTCGACCAGATGCCCGCCGAGCGCGACGAACACGCCCAGAAACGGCACGGTCAGCAGCGCGAGGCTCTTCCACCAGGTCACCGGGCGGCGGCCCGTGGTCTCCTGCACCCGTGCGGCATGGGCCTTGAGGCGGCGATTGGCCCAGACCGAGGCGATCAGCACCGCCGCGAGCGCGAGGAAATTCAGCGAGATCGGCGCGAGCGGGGTCGGGATCGCGCCGAGGCTGTTCTCGAACCGCACCGCCGGGATCGCGGTATAGCGGTTGGTGAAGGCGATCGAGTCGAACAGGATCATCTCGGCCTTGGCCGCGCCCGTCGCCGCGTCGATCTTGTAATCGCGCGGGCTCGGCGTCACCTCGGTCAGCAGCGCGATCGAGACGAGGATCCACAGCAGCACCGGGATGTTGCGGAAGGTCTCGACATAGACGGTCATCAGCCGCCCCACGAGCCAGTTGTTGGAGAGCCGCAGCACGCCGATGATCACCCCCAGCACCGTCGCCGTCGCGCAGCCGAGCACCGAGACCCAGAGCGTATTCAAGAGCCCCACGAGCATCGCCCGGGCATGGGTGTTGTCGTTGGTGTAAGGGATCAGCTGTTGGCCGATATCATAGCCCGCCCGGTTGCCCAGGAAGCTGAAGTTGAAATCCTTGCCGAGCTGGTGGAGGTTCTGGATCGTGTTGTCGATCAGCCAGCCCGCCCCCGCCATCACCAGCATCAGCGTGACGACCTGGATCGTCAGCGAGCGGTAGCGGGTGTCGTAAATGAGCTGACTGAGCCGGAAGCGGTGCTCCGGCACATCTGAGGCGCTGGTCATAGTTGTTTCCCCTGTCCCCGCGGTGCCTCCGGGCTTTTGCCCGCGTTTCTTCGCGCCGTCGGGTCACATGTAAAGGCGGGGGCGCCACCCGGGCGCCCCTGCCGAAGTCAGATCAACGGAACGGCGGGGTGTAGAGCAGCCCGCCCTGGGTCCATTGCGCGTTCAGCCCGCGCGCCAGCCCGATCGGGGTCGATTCGCCGATCGTCGCGGCGAAGATCTCGCCGTAGTTGCCGCCCGCCTTGATCGCGCGCACCGCCCAGTCGTTGTCGAGGCCGGTCATCTTGCCGAGCTCGCCTTCGACGCCGAGGATACGGTTGATTTCCGGGTTCTCGGTGCCTTTGGCCAGCTCATCGATATTGGCCGAGGTAATGCCGTATTCTTCGGCGGCGATCAGCGCGTTGAGCGTCCAGCGGACGATATCGCCCCACTGGTTGTCGCCGTGGCGCACGGCCGGCCCGAGCGGCTCTTTCGAGATGATTTCCGGCAGGATGATGTGGTTTTCCGGGTCGGCGAAGGCCGCACGGGTCGCCGCGAGGCCCGAGGCGTCGGTGGTATAGGCGTCGCAGGCGCCGGCCAGATATTGCTGTTCACCCTCGGCGTTGCTGTCGATGGTGATCGGCTGGTAGGTGATGTTGTTGGCTTTGAAATAGTCAGCCAGGTTGAGCTCGGTGGTGGTGCCGGTCTGGATGCAGACCGAGGCGCCGTCGAGTTCTTTCGCCGAGGTGATGCCGCTTTCCTTGCGGACCATGAAGCCCTGGCCGTCGTAATAGTTCACGCCGACGAAATCGAGCTTGAGGTCGGTGTCGCGCGAGAAGGTCCAGGTCGAGTTGCGCGCCAGCATGTCGATCTCGCCCGAGGCGAGCGCGGTGAAGCGGGTCTGGCCGGTGGTCGGCACATATTTGACCTTCGCCGGGTCGCCCAGAACGGCGGCGGCGACGGCCTTGCACAGCGCGACGTCGAAGCCCGACCAGTTGCCATTGGCGTCCGGCGCGGCAAAGCCGACGAGGCCGGTGTTCACGCCGCAGTTCAGCTCGCCACGGGCCTTGACGTCATCGAGCGTGCTGGCACCGGCGATGCCACCCGCGAGCGCCGCAACCGCCAGCGTGCCGAGAAATACGGATTTCTTCATTGGTTACCTCTTCCTGAGTTGCCGCCTCTTGGTGAGGCGGTCCTAGGCCCTTGTTGGGCTGAAACGTCCTTGGGTTGACCCCAATGAAGAAAGTTTGGGCCATTTGATCAAAGAAGGTCAAGGACCGTTTCCGATTTCCGCCGCGCCAAGTGCCTCTCTTTCGGACAACTGCCCAAAAAGATTGCCCCCTCCCGGCCGGTCCGGGCGGGGTCTCGCGGGCTCAGCCGTGGTGCAGCTGCCAGAATCGCTCGGCGTCGAGCAGGGCTGCGCGTTTGAAGGCGGCCTGTTCGGCGGCCTCCTCATCCTCGCCCCATTGCTCGATCTGCCAGGCCTCGTCGATGCGCGCCAGATCCCAGGCGGTGGCGGCGTCGATCCGGCCCAGGGCGACCGCGAGGCCGAGCACCAGCGAGCCGGTGATGCCGACGAGATCATGGAGCGCGGCGAGCTCCCACGGGTCCATCGCCGCGACGCGCGCGGCAAGCGCGGCCTGCGCGGGGGCGGGCTGCGCCACCGGGATCACCCCGGCGGTGACGGTCAGCCGCGCGCCGAGCTCGGCCGCGGCCCAATCAAGCAGCGGATCCCAGCCCGCCGCCTGCCGCGCGACCAAGGGCTCGGGCGCCTCGGCGCGGTAGCACAGGAGATCGGTGCCGCCATAGGCCGCGATCAGCTCGGCCACCTCGGCATGTTGCCTGGCGACCTTGTCGATCGCGGAATTGGCGCCGCGGGTGACCGGCATCGTGTTCGGGTCGATCTTCTCGGCCTGCGCCTCCCATTCCGCCGCGATCGCCTCGGCCATCGCGCGCGCGGGCACGACAAGGGGCGCCTTCGCCGGCGTCTTCACCGCGCGCCCGTCGAGCGAGACGGTATAGCCGCCCTCCGCCTCCACGACCGTCGCCTCTTTCCAGAACCGTTTCGGTGCCCAGCCGCTCATGCGCTCTCCCCCAGAAATTCCTCAAGCGCGGCCTCGAGCGCCGCGAAATCCGCCACCAGCCGCCCCGCGCCCGCGGCGACGAGATCGGCCACCGGGTGATAGCCCCAGGCCACCCCGATCGTCGCCACCCCGGCCGCGCGGCCCATCTCGATATCATAGCTCGTGTCGCCGATCATCACCGCCGCGCCGGGCGCCACGCCCGTCTCCGCGAGCGCCGCCTCGACCATCGCGGGATGCGGCTTCGAGGGGTGGTCATCGGCCACCTGCCGGGTGAAGAACAGCCCCTCGAGCCCGTGATGGGCGATCAGCGCCTCGAGCCCGCGGCGCGATTTGCCGGTCGCGACGCCGAGAAAGATATCCTCGCGCGCGGCGAGCCGGTGCAGAAGCTCCGCCGCGCCGGGGTAGAGCGGCGCGGGCTCGACCTTGCGGTGCGCCATGTAGCTTTGCTTGTAATAGGCGACGATCCGGTCCTGCACCGCGGGCGGCTGATCGGGCACGAGCCGCGCCACCGCCTCCGGCAGCGACAGCCCGACGATCGACAAGATCGCCGCGCGCGGCGGCACCGGCAGGCCGAGCTCGGTGAAGCCGTAATCCATCGCCGCGCAGATCTGCGCCTGGCTGTCGGAGATCGTGCCGTCGACGTCGAAGAGGACGAGCTTCATTCGAGCTCCTCGAACGGGTCGGCGGGCACGTCGTTCTCGACCCAGCCGAGCGTCTTCCAGGTGCGCTTCATGTGCTCGGGCAAGGGCGCGACGACGGTGACGCGCTTCTTGGTGATCGGGTGGTCGAAGGAGATCTGGCGGGCGTGCAGATGCAGCTTGCGCGAGATCTCGCCGCCGAGTTGCGCGCCCCAGCCATCGCCCAAGTTTTCCTGGCTCGAGCCGCCATATTTGCCGTCGCCCACGATCGGATGGCCGATCTCGGCCATATGGGCGCGCAGCTGGTGGGTGCGCCCGGTGATCGGCACGAGCGCCATCCAGGCCGCGCGGCTCCCCAGCGCATCGAGCACCGCATAATCGGTGGTGGCGCGTTTGGCGTCGGGGTAATCGCCGAGCTTGGCGGGGTGGATACAGACCATCTTCTCGCCCTCGCCGCCGCGGCCATGGCCGGGCGCCTTCATCAGGCCAAAGCGCACCGTGCCCATCTTCGGGCTCGGCACGCCGGCGACGGCGGCCCAATAGATCTTGCGGGTGGTCTTGTGGCGGAAGGCCTCGGAGAGCGCGCGCGCGATCCGGTCGGTGCGCGCGATCAGGAGCACGCCCGAGGTATCCTTGTCGAGCCGGTGGACCATCTTCGGGCGATCCTTGTAGCCGAATTTGAGCGCCTCGAGCAGCCCGTCGACATGGCGGTCGCCCTGCCCCGAGCCGCCCTGCGAGGGCAGGCCCGGCGGCTTGTTCAGCGCGATGATATGCTCATCGCGCCACAGCACGCAGGCCTGGATCATCTCGGCATCCGCGTCCGAGATCCGCCCGCCCGGAGCCCGCGGGCCCCGCGGCCCGCGCGCCGCGGCCTCGCCCTCGGGCACAGGCGCCGCCGCCGGCAGGGGCGGCACGCGCACCTCCATCCCCGGCGCGACGCGGCTCGAGGCCTTCACCCGCCCGCCATCGACGCGCAGCTGCCCCGTGCGGCACATCTTCTCGATCGCGCCCTGGCTGAGCTGCGCAAACCGCCGCTTCAGCCACCGGTCGAGCCGCTGCTCGCCCTCATCCTCGGTCACCTTGAGGATCTGAACTCCGCTCATGCCAGCACCCACCGCATTGTATAAATCCCAAACACCAGCGCCGACAGCGAGACCACCACCGAAAACGCCACATAAAAGGCCGCGTGGCCCACATCGCCGCGCTCGATCAGCGTCCAGGTCTCGAGCGAGAAGGACGAGAACGTCGTGAACCCGCCCAGGACCCCGGTCGCGAGAAACGCGTTCCAATGGCTCAGGCCCTTCTGGCCGAGAAAGGCGACCAGCGCCCCCATCAGGAACGAGCCGAGCACATTGACGAAGATCACCCCGAGCGGGATCACCTGCGGCCCGAAGAGACGCAAGATCGCCACCCCCGAAAGGTAGCGCCCCGAGGCGCCGATCGCCCCTCCGAGCGCGACCTGAAGAATGGTTCCGAGCATGGCTCTCTCCTTTGGCCTGCCTCAAAAGCGCCGCCGCGCCCGAATGTCAACCGCCGCGCTTCTCGCGCAGCTTGGCAAACCACTCGACCCGCTTTTTCAGCTCGCGCTCGAAGCCGCGCTCGACGGGGGCGTAAAGCACCGGGCGCTTCATCGTCTCGGGGAAGTAATTCTGCCCCGAGAACCCGTCCTCGGCGTCATGGTCATAGTGATAGCCCGCGCCGAAGCCCTGCTCCTCCATCAGCCGCGTCGGCGCGTTCAGGATATGGCGCGGCGGCGGCTCGGAGCCGGTCTTGCGCGCGGCCTCCCGCGCGGCCTTGTAGGCGACATAACCCGCGTTCGATTTCGGCGCGAGCGCGAGATAGATCACCGTTTGCGCGAGCGCCAGCTCGCCCTCGGGCGAGCCGAGCCGCTCATAGGTCTCCCAGGCGTGGAGCGCGTGGCTCTGCGCCTGCGGGTCGGCGAGCCCGATATCCTCGACCGCCATGCGGATCAGCCGCCGCGCGAGATAGCGCGGATCCTCCCCGCCCTCGAGCATCCGCGCATACCAGTAAAGCGCCGCGTCCGGGTCCGAGCCGCGCACCGATTTATGCAGCGCGGAGATGAGGTTATAATGTTCATCGCCGGATTTGTCGTATTTCGCCGCGCGCCGCATCAGCCGGCTGGAGAGCCCCGCCACATCGAGCGGCTGCGCGAGTTTCCAGGCTGTGACCTGTTCGATCAGGTTGAGAAGCGCGCGCCCGTCGCCATCGGCCATTTCGAGCAGCGCCTCGCGCGCGGGGGCCTTCAGCGGCAAGGCCCGGCCGAGCGCCTTCTCGGCGCGCTGCGCGAGCCGCTCGAGGCTCGCCAGCGTCAGCCGCTCAAGGATCACCACCTGCGCGCGCGAGAGCACGGCGGCGTTGAGCTCGAAGCTCGGGTTCTCGGTCGTGGCGCCGACGAGGAGGATCGTGCCGTCCTCCATATAGGGCAGAAAACTGTCCTGCTGGGCCTTGTTGAAGCGGTGGATCTCGTCGACGAAGAGGAGCGTGCCGCGGCCCTGGGTGGCGCGCAGTTTCGCCGCCTCGAAGACCTTGCGCAGCTCCGGCACGCCCGAGAAGATCGCCGAGATCTGCACGAAGGCGCGGTCGGTTTCCGAGGCGAGGAGGCGCGCGATCGTGGTCTTGCCGACACCGGGCGGGCCCCAGAGAATCAGCGAGCTGAGCGAGCCCGCGGCGAGCATCGCGCCCAGGGGCGCCTCGGGGCCGAGCACATGTTCCTGCCCGATCACCTCGGAGAGATGTTGCGGGCGGATCCGGTCCGCGAGCGGGCGATGGGCGGGCGGAGCGGCCTCGCCGGCCCCGGGGGCGTCGAAAAGATCGGGCATGCGCCAGAGATAACGCCGCGCGGCGCGCCGCGAAAGGGGGGCGCAAAGAAAAGCCCCCGCGCGGGCGCGGGGGCAGGAGGGAGAGAACGATGGGTCTCAACAGGGTCAGGTTACGCCCCGACTCCTTACGCAAGCCTTAACGCCGGTAACGTTAATGCATTTTCGTCGCGAGCGAGATTTCCACGCAGACATGGGGCTCGCCGATCTGCATCACCTCGCCGATCGGCTGGCAATCGAGCCCGACCCGGCGCGCGAGCCGCGGCGCATTGGCCGGGATCAGCCCGAGCACCATCGAGGCGCCCAAATCGCGCGCCGAGAGCACCATTTCGTGGATCAGCTGGAACTGCACGCCGAGACGCGCGCGCGCGGGCACCGCCTCGGAGACGAAGATCCGCGAACATTCCCAGATATGCTGGCCGATCGGCGCCTCGCGCCACAAAAGCTGGCTCGGGATCGAGCCCAGGAGCCCGCGCTGCGCATCGCGGATCATGTAGGAATAGATCCCGCAGCTGTGGGTGGTGGGCAAAAGCCGCACCCCCGCGAGCACCTGGCCGCGGTCATGCACCGCCACCCAGCGGCTCGCCGCCGTGTCATATTGGTCGAATTCCATGCCATCGACCTGCGGCAGATCCCAACGCTTGCGGCCGATAAAGGTTTCGTGCCGCGCGCGAAAGAAATTGGCGAAAAGCTCGCCATGGTTGTGCAAGTTGGTGTAGGAGAGAGTGGTCGCTTCCATGAGTTTTGCCTCCTTGGGGTTAAAAACCTCAGGGGAAGCGCCACCTCGGGCTTACAACAGTCTGTATTCTCGCGCTTTGCGCACGGCTTCCGAGGTCGTCCGGGCTTGCAGCCGGATCCGCGCCGATTTCAGTCGGGCCTTGAATGCGCTCTCGGAAATTCCCAGCTTGGCAGCCGCAGCAGTGTGGCGATCCCCATTCGAAATGCATTGCAATGCTTCGATTTGAGCCTGGGTCAGTTCACTCGGAGGGGTATTCTCCTCGTGCAGCCGCCTCGCGATTCCCTCCAGCTTCGCCAGCTCCGCGTCGGTAAACTCTCGGTCCCCCCGACCGATCCCGACGATCGAACGCGACGTAATCGGCCCACAGGACGAGGTCGCCCCGTATTTCAGGCCGAAGTCACCGGCCTGTTTGATCACCTCAAACGGGTCGGGCAGCGTGATCTCGCTCCAGCGGGTGACACCGGTGGTGCCAATCCCCCAGAACACGAGCGGATCGCGCAGATAAAAAGCGTTGTCGTTGTAGTGGCGCACCCAACCCGCGGGGAAGGTGCTGTGATAGACGAGCGGCGTCGCGAAGCGAATATGCAGCCCTACGGTGAATCCGAGGGGTGAAAGCTGAGCCAGTTCGTCCAACATTTCCGTCGTTGCGCGGTTAAATGACATATCCTTTTAGACAGGTTGGGGGGCTATCCGTCAACTTTAAATTGAGTTCTCGGGACCCGGTGGGGGGTGTGCCCTGTATATAGAACGTTGGCCGCGCAGAACACTCTTCGCGGGGGAAGTTGGCGAAATCATCGCCCGATGCGGTTAATTTTTCTGACCTGTTGGCGCCGGCGCCAGTTGACAGATCCGCACGACCGAACGGTTCGGAAGACTCGTTGCAAACTGCAAAACCCCGCCACCAGGGCGGGGTTTCAGATCTCGCGCGGCGGCGAGAAGATTACTCGGCGGCTTCTTCCGCAGCCAGACGCGCCTTGTCGGCGGCGCCTTTGGCGGCCGGGTCACGGTCGACGAATTCGATGATCGCCATCGGCGCCATGTCGCCATAGCGGAAGCCGGCTTTCAGGACGCGGGTGTAACCACCGGCGCGCTCCTTGTAGCGCGGGCCGAGGACGGCGAAGAGTTTCGCGACATCCTTGTCTTCCTTCAGCATCGCCGCGACCTGACGGCGGGCATGCAGGTCGCCCCGCTTCGCCAGGGTGATCAGCTTTTCGATGATCGGGCGGAGTTCCTTGGCTTTCGGAAGCGTGGTTTTGATTTGTTCGTGCTCGATGAGCGAGCCGCACATGTTGGCGAACAGCGCCTTGCGGTGTTCGTGGGTGCGGTTCAGGCGGCGGTAGCCACGGGCGTGACGCATGGGGTATCTCCGTAGTTGCGTTTTGCTTTGTGTTGCGCCGCCTGCGTTGGGCGGTGCGTCGTTGGGGCGGGTGCCCAGGGTTCCCCGGCTGACCGGGCATTTCTGGGGGGCGCTTTAGCCGCGCCCCCCGAAGCTGTCAAGCGGCTCGGATCAGAACTGATCTTCGAAGCGCTTCGCCAGATCTTCGATGTTTTCCGGCGGCCAATCTTCGACTTCCATCCCGAGATGCAGACCCATGCCCGAGAGCACTTCCTTGATCTCGTTGAGCGACTTGCGGCCGAAGTTCGGGGTGCGGAGCATCTCGGCTTCGGTCTTCTGGATGAGATCGCCGATATAGACGATGTTGTCGTTCTTGAGGCAGTTCGCCGAGCGGACCGAAAGCTCGAGCTCGTCGACTTTCTTGAGCAGCAGCGGGTTGAATTCCAGCCCGTCGTCCGCGTCCTGTTTGCCCGCCGCTTCCGGCTCGTCGAAGTTCACGAAGATCGAGAGCTGGTCTTGCAGGATGCGCGCGGCATAGGCCACCGCGTCTTCCGGCGAGATCGAGCCATCGGTTTCGATCTTCATCGTCAGCTTGTCATAGTCGAGCACCTGGCCCTCACGGGTCGGCTGGACCTCGTAAGCGACCTTCTTGACCGGCGAATAGATCGCGTCGATCGCGATCAGGCCGATCGGCGCATCTTCAGGCTTGTTCTTGTCGGCGGCGACATAGCCCTTGCCGGTGTTGACGGTCAGTTCCATGAACAGATCCGCCCCATCGTCGAGGTGGCACACGACGTGCTCTTTGTTGAGCACTTCGATGCCCGCCGATTCCGAGATGTCGCCCGCGGTGACCACGCCCGGCCCCTTGGCCGAGATCGAGAGGCGCTTGGGCCCTTCGACGTCCATCTTGAGCGACACGCCCTTGAGGTTGAGGATGATGTCGGTGACATCTTCCCGCACGCCCGCGACCGAGGAGAACTCGTGCAGGACGTTGTCGATCTGCACCGAGGTGATCGCCGCGCCTTGCAGCGACGACATCAGCACGCGGCGCAGCGCGTTGCCGAGCGTCAGGCCGAAGCCGCGCTCGAGCGGTTCGGCGACGACGGTCGCTTGACGCTGCGGGTCATTGCCCGGCTTGACTTCAAGCTGCGTCGGCTTGATCAGCTCAGCCCAATTCTTGTGGATCATGCGCTCTGCCTCCATACTTGTTCCGGACCCATGTCCCAAAGACCGGAACGCCCGAGGAAAATGCCAAAGAGGCCGGGCCGCGCGGAGCTTTCCCCCACACGGCCCGACCCGGAAATATCAGATCACACGCGGCGACGCTTCGGCGGACGGCAGCCGTTGTGCGCGATCGGGGTCACGTCCCGGATCGAGGTGATCGTGAGGCCGACAGCGGCCAGCGCGCGCAGCGCCGATTCACGACCCGAACCCGGGCCCTGAACTTCCACGTCGACGGTCTTGAGGCCGTGTTCCTGCGCCTTGCGGGCAGCGTCCTCAGCAGCCATCTGGGCGGCGTAGGGGGTCGATTTGCGCGAACCCTTGAAGCCCATGGTGCCCGAGGACGACCACGAAATGGCGTTGCCCTGAACGTCGGAGATCAGGATCTTGGTGTTGTTGAACGACGAATTCACATGCACCACACCAGCGGCGATGTTCTTGCGTTCCTTGCGTTTGACGCGGGTCTTATCGCGAGCCATATCTCACCCTCCCCCTTACTTCTTCTTGCCGGCGATCGGCTTGGCCGGGCCCTTGCGGGTACGGGCGTTGGTGTGGGTGCGCTGACCGCGAACCGGCAGGTTGCGACGGTGACGCAGGCCGCGGTAGCAGCCGAGGTCCATCAGACGCTTGATGTTCATCGAGACTTCACGGCGCAGGTCGCCCTCAACGGTGAAGTTGGCGTCGATGTATTCGCGGATCGCGAGAACTTCGGCGTCGGTGAGGTCGTTGACGCGACGGGTCTCGTCGATGCCCACGGCGTCGACGATCTGCTTCGCGAACAGCGGGCCGATGCCATGGATATACTGAAGAGCGATCGGGACGCGTTTCCCGGTCGGAATGTTGACGCCAGCAATACGTGCCAAAGCGACTTTCCTTTTGTTGCGGTTCCGTAGCCCCAGAACCTTTTTTCACAACTGACCCGGTAAGAAGGCCGGGCCGCTAAAACGCCTGAGCCTGCGAACAGACTCAGGCGATTCTCAGTCGAGACGCCGTGACCTAGAGGGTATTGCCCTTCCGGTCAAGCGAGATCTCGCTCATTCGGCTTGTTGGTCGAGGATCGCGGCGATCTGGCCGGCCACCGCGTCGGGCGAGGCCATCCCGTCGACGGTGAAGAGATCGCCCGCATGGTAGTAATAGCCGATCAGCGGCGCGGTGCTCTTGTAATAGGCGCGCAGGCGGTCGGCGAAGACTTCCGGGTTGTCATCGGCGCGCACCGGCAGGCCGGCGGCGCGGGCTTCGTCGGCGCGGCCGACGATCCGCGAGATCAGCGCCTCGTCATCCACGACGAGCTGGATCGCGCCCTCGAGCTTCTGGCCGAGCTTGGCGAGAAGCGCGTTGAGCGCATCGGCTTGCGCGAGCGTGCGCGGGAAGCCGTCGAAGATGAAGCCCGCGCCGCCACCGGCCTTGAGCTTCTCCTCGATCAGCCCGATCACGATCTCGTCGGTGACGAGCTCGCCGCGGTCCATCACCTCGGCGACGCGCTTGCCCATCTCGGTGCCCGAGGTCTTGGCTTCGCGCAGCATGTCGCCGGTCGAGAGCTGGACCATGCCGCGCTCCTTGACGAGACGGGTGGCCTGCGTGCCCTTGCCGGCGCCGGGCGGCCCCAGAAGAATGATGTTGGTCATCGGATGTCCCCCCTCAAGGATCAGCGCCGCGCCGGCGCTTTGCGGGTCGTCTTCTTCTTGCCCCGCAGTTGCGAACGCTCAATCAGACCCTCGTATTGATGCGCGAGAAGATGCGATTGAACCTGGTTGATCGTGTCCATCGTCACCGAGACCACGATCAGCACCGAGGTGCCGCCGAAGTAGAACGGGATCGACAGTTGCGAGCGCAGGATCTCCGGCAGCAGACAGACCGCCGCCAGATAGGCCGAGCCGATCACCAGCACGCGCGCGACGACGTAATCGAGATAATCCTCGGTCTTCTTGCCCGGGCGGATCCCCGGGATGAAGCCGCCCTGATTCTTCAGGTTCTCGGCCACCTCATCGGCCTTGAAGGCGACGTTGGCGGTGTAGAAATAGGCGAAGAAGACGATCATCGCGGTGAAGAACGCGAGATAGAGCGGCTGGCCCGGGCCGAAATAGGCCAGGATCGTCGACATCACCGGCCCGGTCTGCGAGCCCGAGAAAGTCGCGATCGTGGTCGGCAGAAGCAGCAGCGACGAGGCGAAGATCGCCGGGATCACGCCCGCCGGGTTGACCTTGATCGGCAGATGCGAGGAGCCGCCGTCATAGATCTTCATGCCGACCTGGCGGCGAGGATACTGGATATGGATCTTGCGCAGCGCGCGTTCCATGAACACCACGAAGGCGATCACCAGCACCACCATGACCATCACGCCAAGGATCACCGGCGTCGAGATCGCGCCGGCGCGGCCTTGCTCGAAGAAGCTCGCCAGAGCGGCCGGGATGTTGGCGATGATGCCGACGAAGATGATCAGCGAGACGCCGTTGCCGATGCCGCGCGCGGTGATCTGCTCGCCGAGCCACATCAGGAACATCGTGCCGCCCACGAGCGTGATCACCACCGAAGCGATGAAGAACATCCCCGGGTCATGCGCGAGATCGCCCGCTTCGAGCGAGCGCGCCAAGCCGAGCGCCTGGAAGGTCGCCAGACCCACGGTCGCATAGCGGGTGATCTGGTTGATCTTCTTGCGGCCCTGCTCGCCCTCTTTCTTCATCTGTTCGAGCGACGGCACCAGCGAGGTGAGCAGCTGCACGATGATCGAGGCGGAGATATAGGGCATGATGCCGAGCGCGAAGATCCCCATGCGGCCAAGCGCGCCGCCGGTGAACATCGAGAGCATCCCCCCGAGGCCCGAGGCCGCCCCCTCCATGAATTCGCGCAGCCGATCGGCGTCGATCCCCGGGACGGGGATATAGGTGCCGAGGCGGTAGATGATCAGAAGACCGATCGTGAAGAAAATCCGTTGGCGAAGCTCGGTGGCCTTGCCCAGGGCGCCCCAGCTCAGGTTCGCCGCCATTTGCTCTGCAGCAGATGCCATATGCCCGTCTCTTTCATGCGAAGCGCCGCCGGACCGTTCCCCGGTTCGGCGGCGCCTGGAAAACTGTTGCCTATGTAAGCGGGCCGCGACCCGCCCACAACATTATTCGGCAACGGTCAGCTTGCCGCCGGCCTTTTCGACGGCTTCGATCGCGGCTTTCGAGGCGCCGGTCACTTCGAGGGTCACTTTCGAGGTGATCTCACCCTTGGCGAGCACGCGCACGCCGTCGAGTTTGCGGCGCACGAGGCCCGAGGCGACCAGCGCGTCTTCGGTGATCGCGACCGAGGCGTCGAGCTTGCCCAGCCCAATGAATTTCTCGATCAGGCCGAGGTTCACGACGGCGAAGGAGAGGCGGTTCGGCTTGGTGAAGCCGCGCTTCGGCAGACGCCGGTAGAGCGGCATCTGGCCGCCTTCATAGCCGTTCAGAGCCACGCCCGAACGCGATTTCTGGCCCTTGATACCACGGCCAGCGGTTTTGCCCTTGCCCGAGCCCGGGCCGCGCGCAACGCGTTTTTTCTTGCGGGCAGCGCCTTCGTTGTCGCGAAGTTCGTTCAGTTTCATGTCGCTTCTCCTTTGCCGGAAATGCCCCCACAAGCGACAGAGGGGCACACGCGGCGTTTCTTGATTGATTCTCGTGGCCGAGTGCCACCGGGGGCGTATAGAGCGGCCCCGCCCACAAATCAACAGCCTTCCGCCCGCCGGGCCTTGCGCTGTTGCCCCCCCCTGCCCTAGCTTCGGCGCCGTCAAACTATCCCGATTGGTTCAGGATCTTCCCATGCGATTTCTCCGCCCGTTTTCCGCGCTCGCCCTGAGCGGCGCCCTGGCTGCCTGCGGCTCCGCCCCGGTCAACGCCCCCTACAGCCCGCAAACCTATGCCGCGCCGGGCTATGGCGCGCCCGCCGCGCCCGTCGCGATGGCCGCCCCGGCCGCGCCGATGGCGGCCCCGGCCGCCGATGTGCCCGCCGTGCTCGAAGCGCCCGCGCCGATGGCCTCGCCCTATGCCGCCGCCGCGTCGGCGCCCGCCGCCTATCCGGCCCCCGCAGCGACCGGGCGCACGGCCCAAATCCGCGTGACGACGACCCTCAACGGCGTCCTCGCCGGCCGCTTCCTCGAGCCCAATATCGCGAAAAAGGCGCAGACCGCCTGTGGCGGCGCCTGGCGCGAGATCTCGCGCGTCGGCGACAAGCCGGTCCGCAGCTACACCAGCGCCTATCCGACGGTCTATCAGACCTTCACGGTCACCGTCGCCTGCCTCTGAGCCGAGACCGCGAGGGGGCTCAGACCCCCTCGATCCCCCAGCCCTCGGCCGCAAAGCCATGCAGCGCGCCGAGCAGGATCAAGGGCTCCTCCCAGCTCCAGATCCAGGCCGCCGAGGGCACGCCGGGCGGGGTCTCGACCTCGAGGCACTCCGGCTCATCGCCCTCCGCCTCATACCAGCTCACCTCGAACCCGCCCGCCTCGGCCGCCTCGGAAAACGCGTCCCAATCGGCATCCGGCCCCTCGGGCAGGAACCGGAACACCGCCACCGCCTGCGCGGGCAACCCGCCCTCGGCCTCGAGCTGCGCGAAAAACTTCGCGGTTTCGGCCTTCAATTCCTCGAGTTCCATCGCCTGCTCCTTCGCGCCGCGCGCGCCTGAATTGCCTTGAGCCGCCGCCGCGCCCAAACCGACGCCGGGCGCCGCCCCGTGTCAGACAGCGCGCCAGACGGCGCATATTCCCCCGCGCCCGTTTGGCCAGAGGCTAGCCCCGCGCCGCGCACCGCGCAATCGGGGCTGAAACGCGAACGCGCCCCGGCCAAGCGACCGGGGCGCGTCGATGTCGTCAGAGGGGCTGGATCAGCCGCGCTCTTCCACGATGGTCACCAGATGCGGGATCTTGTTGACCATGCCGCGGACCGAGGGGGTATCCTCGAGCTCACGGGTGCGGTTGAGTTTGCCAAGGCCCAGGCCCTTGAGCGTCGCCGCCTGGATCGCCGGACGGCGGGCAGCGGACGCGATTTGCTTCACAACGATGGTTTTCGCCATTGGTCAGTCTCCTCAGGCTTCCGCCGACTCGGCTTCGGGCTTCGCGAGGATGTCGGCCACCTTCTTGCCGCGGCGCGCCGCGACGTGACGGGGCGACGATTCCTGCTTGAGGCCGTCGATGGTCGCACGGATCATGTTGTAGGGGTTCTGCGAGCCGAGCGATTTCGCCACGACGTCCTGAACACCCAGCATCTCGAAGACGGCGCGCATCGGGCCGCCCGCGATGATCCCGGTGCCCGGAACCGCGGTGCGCATCACGACCTTGCCAGCGCCGTGACGGCCCTCGATGTCGTGGTGCAGCGTGCGGCCGTCTTTCAGCGGGATGCGGACGAGCGAGCGTTTCGCCTGCTCGGTCGCCTTGCGGATCGCTTCCGGCACTTCTTTCGCTTTGCCTTTGCCGAAGCCGACGCGACCACGTTGGTCACCGACGACGACGAGCGCGGCGAAGCCGAAGCGCTTACCACCCTTCACGGTTTTCGAGACGCGGTTGATCGTCACCAGACGATCGGCGAATTCCGGGGTTTCCTCGCGCTCGGCGCGGCGTTCCCGGCGGTTTTCACGTTCTGCCATGAGGCATTCCTTTCGTGAGGCGTGGTATCACGCCGTTCAATCCAATCCTGGTGAGCGCCCGCCACAGGCGCGGGGGCGCTCCCGGATCATCGGGGGGACGCGGACGTCCCCCACTGGCTCAGAACTTCAGGCCGCCTTCGCGGGCCGCATCGGCCAGCGCTTTGATCTTCCCGTGGAACAGGAAGCCGCCGCGGTCGAAGTAGCACTCTTCGATGCCAGCCGCTTTCGCGCGCTCGGCAATCGTCGCACCGATTTTGGTGGCCGCTTCGACGTTGTTCTTGCCGACGAGCCCGAGATCCTTCTCGAGGGTCGAAGCCGCAGCAAGCGTCACGCCGTTCGTGTCGTCGATCAGCTGGACGCTGATGTTCTTCGACGAGCGGTGCACCGACAGACGAGCGCGGCCATTGGCCATCGCCTTGATTTTGTTCCGGACGCGCAGGCGGCGTTTGAGGAACAGCTCTCGTTTGTTGTTCGCCATTTTTCTCGCGCCCCTTACTTCTTCTTGCCTTCCTTGCGGAAGACGTACTCGCCCTTATAGCGGATCCCTTTGCCCTTGTAGGGCTCGGGACGACGCCACTCACGGATATTCGCCGCAACCTGGCCGACCAGCTGTTGGTCGATGCCTTCGACGGTGATTTCCGTTTGCTTCGGGGTCGCGACGGTCACGCCGGCGGGAACCTCGAAGTTCACTTCATGCGAATAGCCGAGCGACAGCTTCAGAACATTGCCCTGCATCGCGGCGCGGTAACCCACACCTTGAATTTCGAGCTCTTTCTTGAAGCCGGTGGTCACGCCGATGCCGAGATTCTCGATCATCGAACGGGCCATGCCCCACTGTTGACGGGCGCGCTTCGACGTGCCGCGCGGCGTCACGGTGACGGTGTTGCCGTCAATCGCGATCGTCACGTCGTCGGTGGCGGTGAAGCTGCGGGTCCCTTTCGGGCCCTTCACTTCGATGGTCTGACCGGCCAGCGTGGCAGTGGTGCCAGCGGGCAGCTCGACCGGTTTCTTACCAATACGAGACATCAGAACCTCCTTAGAACACGGTGCAGAGCACTTCACCGCCAACGTTGGCAGTGCGCGCAGCCGCGTCCGTCATGACGCCTTTCGGCGTGGAGACGATCGAAATGCCGAGGCCCTGACGGACGGTCGGGATTTCCTTGACCGAAGCATAAACGCGGCGGCCGGGGGTCGAAACGCGCTTGAGTTCGCGGATGACCGGGGCGCCTTCGAAATACTTCAGGCTGATCTCGAGTTCGGGCAGGCCCTTCTCGCAGGTCTTGGTTTCATAGCCACGGATGTAGCCTTCCGCCGCAAGCACGTCGAGAACCCAGGCGCGCAGCTTCGACGCGGGGGTTTTCACGGTGGACTTGCCGCGCATTTGCGCGTTGCGGATGCGGGTCAGCATATCGCCGAGGGGATCGTTCACAGACATTCCCGGTCTCCCTTACCAGCTCGACTTCACCATGCCGGGGATCTGGCCGAAGGAGGCCAGTTCGCGCAGCATGATCCGCGAGAGTTTGAGCTTACGATAGTACGCATGCGGACGGCCGGTGAGCTGGCACCGGTTGTGCAGGCGGACGGCCGACGAGTTGCGGGGCAGTTCCGCCAGTTTCAGAGACGCCTTGAAGCGCTCTTCCATCGGCAGGTCCGCGTTGGCAACGATCGCCTTGAGCGCAGCGCGCTTGCCGGCGTATTTGGTGACGAGTTGCTGACGCTTCACTTCGCGCGCAACCATGGATTTCTTAGCCATATGATTGTCTCCCCGCGATCAGGCGTTGAACGGCATGTTGAAAGCCTTCAACAGCGCCTTGGCTTCAGCGTCCGATTTCGACGAGGTCACCATGATGATGTCCATGCCGAGCACTTCGTCCACTTTGTCGAAGTCGATTTCCGGGAACACGATGTGCTCCTTCAGGCCCATGGCGAAGTTGCCACGGCCGTCGAACGCCGGTTTCACGCCACGGAAGTCGCGCACGCGCGGCATCGCAACGTTGATCAGACGGTCGAGGAATTCGAACATCCGGTCGCCCCGCAGGGTGACCTTGCAGCCCAGCGGCATCTCTTCACGAACGCGGAAACCGGCGACCGATTTCTTGGCTTTCGTGATGACAGCCTTCTGACCGGCGATGAGCGAGAGCTCTTCGGCGGCCTGCTTGACCTTCTTGGTGTCCTTGACGGCCTCGCCAACGCCCATGTTGATCACGATCTTTTCGAGCTTCGGGATCATCATGTCGTTCTTGAACCCGAACTCTTCTTTCAGAGCGGCCCGGATCGTCGAGGCATAGAGCGCCTTGAGGCGCGGGGTATAGGTGGCTTGGTCGAGCATCAGATCGCCTCCCCGGTGGTCTTGGCGAAACGGACCTTCTTCTCGCCTTCCATGCGGAAGCCGACGCGGGTCGCTTTGCCGTTGGCATCGACGAGCGCGAGGTTCGACAGATCGATCGGCATCGCTTTCGAGATGCGGCCGCCCTGCGAGGTCTGGCTCTGACGGGTGTGGCGGATCGCCATGTTCACGCCGTCGACGATCGCCTTGTTGTCCTTGGGCATGACGGTGGTGATTTCACCTTGCTTGCCCTTGTCCTTGCCGGTGAGCACGACGACCTTGTCGCCTTTGCGGAGTTTCGCAGCCATCACAGCACCTCCGGAGCCAGCGAGATGATCTTCATGAAGTTCTTCGCGCGCAGTTCGCGAACGACCGGCCCGAAGATACGGGTGCCGACCGGTTCGCCCTGGTTGTTCAGGATGACGGCGGCGTTGCGGTCGAAGCGGATGGCGGTGCCATCTTCGCGACGGACTTCCTTGGCGGTGCGCACGACGACGGCCTTGCGGACGTCACCCTTTTTCACACGGCCTTTCGGAATCGCTTCCTTGACCGACACCACGATGATGTCGCCCACGGAGGCGTAGCGGCGATGCGAGCCGCCCAGGACCTTGATGCACTGAACTCGGCGAGCGCCGGAGTTGTCAGCGACATCCAGATTGGTCTGCATCTGGATCATTTGGTTTCTCCCGACCTTTGGAGACGATTATGCAGTTAATCGCCCCAGGGTTTCGATAAACTGGTGTTTATCGCCGGGCCTGATGAAAATCAGGCCTCGACGACGACCGTCCAGCGCTTGGTCTTCGAGATCGGCGCGCATTCCTCGATGCGGACAACGTCGCCAGTCTTGAATTGGTTCGCCGCGTCGTGCGCACGGTATTTCTTCGACTTACGCACGGTTTTTTGCAGCAGCGGGTGCTTGAAGCGGCGTTCCACGAGAACGGTGATCGTCTGATCGTTCTTGTCGGAGGTCACGACGCCTTGAAGGATACGTTTGGGCATGGAAAGCTCTCCTCAGTTCGCGGCTTCAGCGGCTTTGGCGTTCAGAACCGTCTTGATGCGGGCGACGTCACGACGGACAGCGCGCATGCGGGCGGTGTTTTCGAGCTGACCGGTGGCCTGCTGGAAGCGGAGGTTGAAGGCTTCCTTCTTCAGCGCGACGAGCGCGTCACGGAGCTCGTCAGGCGTCTTCGCCTTGAGTTCTTGGGCTTTCATCCCAGGGTCCTTTCTTGGCACCAGAGGGCCCCCGGAGGGTGACCCTGTGTCTGGTGGGTTATGTCAGTCCGCAAGCGGACCCGCGGGCCATAGCACCGCGCGCCCCATCCTGCAAGCGATTCCGAAATAAAAAGAGCCCCCGGCGCACCGGGGGCTCCTGTCTGTCGCACGAGACCGGATTACCAGTCTTCGCGGGCCACGATGCGGGTCATGACCGGAAGCTTGTTCGCGCCAAGGCGGAGCGCCTCGCGGGCGATCGATTCGGACACGCCGTCGATCTCGAACATGATCCGGCCCGGCTTGACCTTGGCCGCCCAGTAATCGACCGAGCCCTTGCCTTTACCCATCCGGACTTCCGTCGGCTTCGACGAGACCGGGGTATCGGGGAACACGCGGATCCAGACACGGCCCTGACGCTTCATGTGGCGGGTGATCGCGCGGCGGGCCGCTTCGATCTGACGCGCGGTCACACGCTCCGGTTCGGTCGCCTTGAGGGCGAAGGAACCGAAGTTCAGGTTGAAGCCGCCTTTGGCCTCACCGTGGATGCGGCCCTTGTGCTGTTTGCGGAATTTCGTCCGTTTCGGTTGCAGCATCTCGAGTCACTCCTCAGCGTGCGTCGCGGTCGCGACGCGGACCGCGGGGCGCCGGGCCATCTTGGGCTTCGGCGGCCTTGCGATCACGGGCCTGCGGATCATGTTCCATGATCTCGCCTTTGAAGATCCAGACTTTCACACCGATGATCCCATAGGGGGTCATGGCTTCGTCCAGGGCGTAATCGATGTCGGCGCGCAGCGTGTGCAGCGGCACGCGGCCTTCACGGTACCATTCGGTCCGCGCGATCTCGGCGCCACCGAGGCGGCCCGAAACGTTCACACGGATGCCGAGGGCGCCCATGCGCATCGCGTTCTGCACGGCGCGTTTCATCGCGCGGCGGAACGAGACACGACGCTCGAGCTGCTGGCAGATCGACTCGGCGACCAGCTGCGCATCGAGCTCCGGCTTGCGGACTTCGACGATGTTGAGGTGCAGTTCCGAAGCGGTGAAATTCGCCAGCTTCTTGCGCAGCACTTCGATGTCGGCGCCTTTTTTGCCGATGATGACGCCCGGACGCGCGGCGTGGATCGTGACGCGGCACTTCTTGTGCGGACGTTCGATGATCACGCGCGAGATACCGGCCTGCTTGGCTTCCTCGTGGATGAATTCACGCATCTTGAGGTCTTCGAGCAGGAGGTTGCCGTAGTCCTTGCTGTCGGCATACCAGCGGCTGTCCCAGGTGCGGTTGACCTGGAGACGCATCCCAATGGGGTTAACCTTCTGTCCCATTACGCACGCTCCTCGACTTGACGCACCTTGATGGTGATTTCCGAAAACGGCTTCATGATCTTGCCGAAACGGCCACGGGCACGCGGACGGCCACGCTTCATCACGAGGTTCTTGCCAACCCAGGCTTCCGCGACGACGAGGCTGTCGACGTCGAGACCATGGTTGTTTTCCGCATTGGCGATCGCCGATTGCAGGCACTTCTTCACGTCGAGCGCAACGCGCTTGTTCGAGAAGGTCAGATCGGCCAGAGCCTTGTCGACCTTCTTGCCACGGATCAGCGCGGCGACGAGATTCAGCTTCTGCGGCGAGGTGCGAAGCATCTTCGTTTTGGCGAAGGCTTCGTTATCCGCCACGCGGCGCGGATTGTTTTCCTTACCCATGGCTCTTACTTCCTCTTGGCTTTCTTGTCGGCGGCGTGACCGTAATAGGTCCGGGTCGGCGAATATTCACCGAACTTCTGGCCGATCATTTCCTCGGTCACGTTGACCGGGATGTGCTTCTGACCGTTGTAGACCCCGAAGGTGAGGCCCACGAACTGCGGCAGGATGGTGGAACGACGCGACCAGATCTTGATCACTTCGCCCTTGCCCGACGCGCGCGCTTTTTCCGCTTTTTTCAGCAGATAGGCGTCAACGAAAGGGCCTTTCCAAAGAGAACGTGCCATATCTTAACGACCCTTCTTAGCGTGACGCGAACGGAGGATGTATTTATCCGTTTTCTTGTTCGACCGGGTGCGCTTGCCCTTGGTGGGCTTGCCCCACGGGGTCACCGGGTGACGGCCACCCGAGGTGCGGCCTTCACCACCGCCATGCGGGTGGTCGATCGGGTTCATGGCAACGCCGCGCACGGTCGGGCGGACGCCCTTGTGACGCATACGGCCGGCTTTACCGAAGTTCTGGTTCGAGTGGTCGGCGTTCGACACGGCACCGATGGTGGCCATGCATTCTTGACGCACGAGACGCAGTTCGCCCGACGAGAGGCGGATCTGCGCGTAACCGCCGTCACGGCCGACGAACTGGGCATAGGTGCCCGCCGCACGCGCCAGCTGGCCGCCCTTGCCGGGCTTCAGCTCGACGTTGTGCACGATCGTGCCGATCGGCATGCCCGAGAACGGCATCGCGTTGCCGGGCTTGATGTCTTGTTTCGCGCCCGCGATCACGCTGTCGCCAACGGCGAGGCGCTGCGGCGCGAGGATGTAGGCGAGTTCACCGTCCGAATACTTCACCAGCGCGATGAAGGCGGTGCGGTTCGGGTCATATTCGATCCGCTCAACGACCGCCGGGATGTCGAACTTGCGACGTTTGAAGTCGACGATCCGGTAGAGACGCTTGGCGCCACCACCCTTGTGCCACATCGTGACGCGCCCGGTATTGTTCCGGCCACCGGTCTTCGTCAGGCCCTCAGTGAGGGCTTTGACCGGACGGCCTTTCCAAAGCTCCGAACGGTCGATCAGAACCAGCCCACGCTGGCCCGGCGTCGTCGGTTTATACGACTTGAGTGCCATGCTTTCTGTCTTCCGTTAGCTTGCAGCGGGTTGCCCCGCTATCTGTTCAAGGGCCCCGAAGGTCCCACGTGTAAAGGGCCCCGAAGGTCCCAAAGTTCAAAAGTCATGAGCCCCGGAACGAATCCGGGGCTGCGAGACTGGCGCGATGTAGCAGGGATGCGGGGGCGAGTCTATAGCCAAGATGGCAGGAATATGCCGCCCCGGCGCCCTGCCCTATTCCCCCGGCGCGGCGGGCTGTCTAACCTGCGCCAAAAGCAGATGACAGGACCGACGATGCGCCCCTTCTCCCTCGCCCTGGCCGCCCTCGTGGCCGCCCCCCTCGCCCTTACCACCCCCGCCCAGGCCGGCACCCGCGGCACCTATGAGGTCTATGGCGTGAAGGGCGAGGATATGCTCAAGCTGCGCGCCGGGCCGGGGCTTGGCTACAAGATCATCCTCGGCCTGCCCAATGACACGGTGGTGCATGTGCGCAGCTGCGAGCTGATCGGCGGCACGCGCTGGTGCAAGGTCTCGCTCGATATCGCGCGCGGGCTGACCGGTTATGTCGCCGACGCCTATCTGCGCGAAAGCCGCTGAGCCAAAGGAAAAGGCCCCCGCTTGCGCGAGGGCCTGTCCAATCGCTTGCGACGGGCTCAGAGGCCGGTCGAGATGTCGATCGTCTGACCGTCTTCGAGCGTCACATAGGCTTTCTTGACGTCCGAGCGCACGCCGGCCATGCCGCGGAAACGCTTGGTCTTGCCCTTGGTGACGGTGGTATTCACGGCCTTGACCTTGACACCGAAGAGCGCCTCGACGGCCTCCTTGATGACCGGCTTGGTCGCGGTTTTCGCCACCTGGAAGACAACCGCACCATTCTCCGAGGCCATGGTGGCTTTCTCGGTGATGATCGGCTTGACGATCACGTCGTAGTGTTCAGCTTTCGCGCTCATTTCAGGCGAGCCTCCAGAGCTTCGACACCCGCCTTCGTGATCACGAGCGTGTCACGCTTGAGGATGTCATAGACGTTGGCGCCCATCGACGGCAGCACGTCGATGCCTTCGATGTTGCGCGCGGCTTTGGCGAAGTTCTCGTTGACCGAGGCGCCGTCGATGACGAGCACACGTTTCCAGCCGAGCTCCTTGGCGGCTTGCGCCAGCAGCTTGGTCTTGGCTTCGGCCATTTCGGCGGCTTCGAGCACGACGAGGTTGCCGGCCTTGGCTTTCGCCGAAAGCGCATGCTTCAGGCCCAGAGCGCGGAACTTCTTCGGCAGGTCATGGGCGTGCGACCGCGGGGTCGGGCCCTTGTAGACGCCACCGTGACGGAAGATCGGAGCCTTCTTGGACCCGTGGCGAGCGCCGCCGGTGCCTTTTTGGCGATAGATCTTCTTGGTCGAGTACGACACATCCGACTTGCCCAGCACCGAGTGGGTGCCAGCCTGCGCCTTGGCGCGCTGCCAACGGACAACGCGGTGCAGGATGTCGGCGCGCGGCTCGAGGCCGAACAGCGCTTCGTCGAGATCGATCGAACCGGCCTTGGCGCCGTCGAGCTTGATCACATCGAGTTTCATGCTTCACCCCCTTCGACCGAAACTTCTTCAGCCGGAGCAGCAGCGCCCTTCAGAGCGGCCGGCATCGGAACGTCCGACGGCAGCGGCTTCTTCACGGCGTCCTTGATGGTGACCCAGCCGCCCTTGGCGCCCGGAACCGAGCCCTTGACGAGGATCAGGCCACGATCGGCGTCGGTCTTGACGACCTGGATGTTCTGGGTGGTCACACGGACCGCACCCAGATGACCCGCCATCTTCTTGCCCTTGAACACCTTGCCGGGGTCCTGGCACTGGCCGGTCGAACCGTGCGAACGGTGCGAGATCGACACACCGTGCGAGGCGCGAAGGCCGCCGAAGTTGTGACGTTTCATCGCACCGGCAAAGCCTTTACCGATCGAGGTGCCGGCGATGTCGACGAACTGACCCGCATTGTAGTGCTCGGCCGAGATCTCGGCGCCGACTTCAATGAGGTTTTCCGGCGACACGCGGAACTCGGCCAGCTTGCGCTTGGGCGCCACATTCGCTTTCGCGAAATGGCCGCGCATGGCCGCGGTGGTGCGCTTGGCCTTGGCTTCGCCCGCGCCGAGCTGAACGGCGGTGTAGCCGTCCTTCTCGTCGGTGCGTTGAGCCACGACTTGCAGATTGTCGAGTTGGAGCACGGTCACCGGGACCTGCTTGCCATCCTCGAGGAACAGCCGGGTCATGCCCAGCTTCTTGGCGATAACACCAGAACGCATCATGCCCCTCCTCAGACCTTGATCTCGACGTCAACGCCCGCGGCGAGGTCGAGCTTCATCAGCGCGTCCACGGTTTGCGGGGTCGGATCGACGATGTCCAGAAGACGCTTGTGCGTGCGGATTTCCCACTGGTCGCGCGACTTCTTGTCGATGTGCGGACCACGGAGAACCGTGAATTTCTCGATCTTGTTCGGCAGCGGGATGGGCCCGCGAACCTGAGCACCGGTGCGCTTGGCGGTGTTCACGATTTCCTGGGTGCTGGCGTCCAGCACACGGTAATCGAACGCCTTGAGCCGGATGCGGATGTTTTGACCACTCATTTAGTCTTGCCTCTCGCAGGGGCTTTCAGGTTGAGAGGCAGACTTCGCCGAATGCGACGCCTGCATCGAACCGCAATCTCTTGGAGATCAGGGGCGCCGGATATGCGCGATACCTGAGTCTGTCAAGAGCAAATGGCGCGCCCGAAAGCGCGCCACCCAGTTATTTTCCGATCTCGCGCGGCCGGGCCCGAAAGCCCGCCCGCCCCCTCAATTACTTGAGGATTTTCGAGACGACGCCGGCACCGACGGTGCGGCCGCCTTCACGGATGGCGAAGCGCAGCTTCTCTTCCATCGCGATCGGCGCGATCAGCTCGACGGTGAACTTCAGGTTGTCGCCCGGCATCACCATCTCGGTGCCTTCCGGCAGCTTCACGGTCCCGGTCACGTCGGTCGTGCGGAAGTAGAACTGCGGACGGTAGTTCGCGAAGAACGGCGTGTGACGGCCGCCTTCTTCCTTGGTCAGGATGTAGGCCTCGGCTTCGAACTCGGTGTGCGGGGTCACCGAGCCCGGCTTCGCGAGGACCTGGCCACGCTCGACGCCGTCACGGTCAACGCCGCGCAGCAGCGCGCCGATGTTGTCGCCCGCTTCGCCGCGATCGAGCAGCTTGCGGAACATTTCAACGCCCGTGCAGGTGGTTTTCTTGGTCGGACGGATCCCGATGATCTCGAGTTCGTCGCCGACGTTCACCGCGCCACGTTCCACACGGCCGGTCACCACGGTGCCGCGGCCCGAGATCGAGAACACGTCTTCGATCGGCATCAGGAACGGCTGGTCAACCGCACGCTCCGGCGTCGGGATGTACTCGTCCACCGCCGCGATCAGCGCACGGATCGAGTTCTCGCCGATCTCCGGGTCACGGCCTTCCATCGCCGCCAGAGCCGAGCCACGGACGATCGGAATATCGTCGCCGGGGTAGTCGTAGGACGACAGCAGTTCACGGATTTCCATCTCGACGAGCTCGAGCAGCTCCTCGTCATCCACCTGGTCGACCTTGTTCATGTAGACGACCATGTACGGGATGCCGACCTGACGGCCGAGCAGGATGTGCTCGCGGGTCTGCGGCATCGGGCCGTCAGCCGCGTTCACCACCAGGATCGCGCCGTCCATCTGCGCCGCACCGGTGATCATGTTCTTCACATAGTCGGCGTGGCCGGGGCAGTCGACGTGCGCATAGTGACGCGTCGCCGATTCATATTCAACGTGCGCGGTCGAGATCGTGATCCCGCGGGCTTTCTCTTCCGGCGCGCCGTCGATCTGGTCGTAGGCCTTGAACTCACCGAAATACTTCGTGATCGCAGCCGTCAGAGTCGTTTTGCCGTGGTCAACGTGGCCGATCGTGCCGATGTTGACGTGCGGTTTCGTCCGTTCAAACTTTGCCTTTGCCATGAATGGCCTCCTTTAGTCGGTTATCCTGAGGGGTGTGGCGCCCGGGTTGCCCCGGACGCCCTGCCCGATCAGGCGTATTTCTTCTGGATTTCGTCCGAGATGTTCTGCGGCACGGCTTCGTAGTGATCGAAGATCATGGTGAAGACCGCACGGCCCGAGGACATCGAACGCAGGGTGTTGATGTAGCCGAACATGTTCGCCAGCGGCACCATCGCGTTGATCACGTTGGCGTTGCCGCGGGTGTCCTGGCCCTGGACCATGCCCCGACGCGAGGTCAGGTCGCCGATGATGCCGCCGGTGTATTCTTCCGGGGTCACCACTTCGACTTTCATGATCGGCTCGAGCAGCTTCGCGCCGGCCTTCTTGAGGCCTTCACGCATAGCGGCGCGGGTCGCGATTTCGAAGGCGAGCACCGAGGAGTCGACGTCGTGGAACGCACCGTCGACCAGCGCGACCTTGAAGTCGATAACCGGGAAGCCGGCGAGCGGACCGGAGTCCATGACCGACTTGATCCCTTTTTCGACGCCCGGGATGTATTCCTTCGGAACCGCACCGCCGACGATCTTGCTCTCGAACGAATAGCCTTCGCCCGGCTCGGTCGGTTTGATCTCGAGCTTGACGCGCGCGAACTGGCCGGTACCGCCGGTCTGTTTCTTGTGCGTGTAGTCGATATCAGCCGGCTGCGAGATGGTTTCGCGATAGGCCACCTGCGGAGCACCGATATTCGCCTCGACCTTGAACTCGCGACGCATACGGTCGACGAGGATGTCGAGGTGAAGTTCGCCCATGCCCTTCATGATCGTCTGGCCGGATTCGAAGTTGGTCTCGACGCGGAACGACGGGTCTTCGGCCGCGAGGCGAGCGAGGGCGAGGCCCATCTTCTCCTGGTCGGCTTTCGACTTCGGTTCGACAGCGATCTCGATCACCGGATCGGGGAAGGTCATGGTTTCGAGGACCACCGGTTTCGACGGATCGCACAGCGTGTCGCCCGTGGTGGTTTCCTTGAGGCCGGCGAGCGCGATGATGTCGCCCGCGAACGCTTCTTCGATCTCTTCGCGGTTGATCGAGTGCATCATCATCATACGACCGATGCGCTCTTTCTTCCCTTTGGTCGAGTTCAGAACCGAATCGCCCTTCTTCATGGTGCCCGAATAGATCCGGGTGAAGGTCAGCGAGCCGACGAAGGGGTCGTTCATGATCTTGAACGCGAGGCCCGAGAAGGGCTCGTCGTCCGAGGCATGACGCTCGATGTTGCGGGTTTCGGTCTCGTCGCCCGGGGCGAAGCCGACATAGGCCGGAACGTCGAGCGGACCGGGCAGGAAGTCGATGACCGCGTTCAGGAGCGGTTGCACGCCCTTGTTCTTGAACGCCGAGCCGGCGAGCACCGGGAAGAACGCCATCGCCAGCGTGCCCTTGCGGATCAGCTTGCGCAGCGTGTCCTCGTCGGGCTCATTGCCCTCGAGGTAGGCTTCCATGGCGTCGTCGTCCATTTCGACGGCGAGCTCGATCATCTTGCCGCGCCATTCTTCGGCGAGGTCCTTCAGCTCTTCACGGATCGGTTGACGGATCCAGCTCGCGCCGAGATCTTCGCCCTTCCAGACCCATTCTTCCATCTTGATCAGGTCGATCTGACCTTCAAGCTGGTCTTCGGCGCCGATCGGGAGCGCAACGGGGCAAGGCGTGCCGCCGGTGCGATCCTTGATCATGTCGACGCATTTGAAGTAGTCCGCGCCAATCTTGTCCATCTTGTTGACGAACACGATCCGCGGAACCTTGTAGCGGTCAGCCTGACGCCACACGGTTTCGGTCTGGGGTTCGACGCCGGCGTTGGCGTCGAGCAGGCAGACCGCACCGTCGAGAACCGCGAGCGAGCGTTCGACTTCGATGGTGAAGTCGACGTGACCGGGGGTGTCGATGATGTTGAAGCGGTATTTCGTGTCCGAGGTGCCCTCGGCGGTCGGATCTTCCTGGCGCTGCCAGAAGGTCGTCGTCGCGGCCGAGGTGATGGTGATCCCGCGTTCCTGCTCCTGCTCCATCCAGTCCATCGTCGAAGCGCCATCGTGCGTTTCGCCGATCTTGTGGTTCTTGCCGGTGTAGAACAGGATACGTTCGGTCGTCGTGGTCTTGCCCGCGTCGATATGGGCCATGATCCCGAAGTTGCGGTAGCGGCTCAGCGGATAGGCGCGTGCCATAGGTCGTGCTCCTGTTACCAGCGGTAATGGCTGAACGCTTTGTTCGCGTCGGCCATCTTGTGGGTGTCTTCGCGCTTCTTCACAGCCGAACCACGCGAGTTCACGGCGTCGAGCAGCTCGCCCGCGAGGCGCTCTTCCATCGTGTTTTCGTTGCGGTTCTTGGCGGCGGTGATCAGCCAGCGGATCGCGAGCGCTTCGCGACGGGTCGGGCGAACCTCGACCGGCACCTGATAGGTGGCACCACCCACACGACGCGAACGCACTTCGACCGAAGGCTTCACGTTGTCGAGGGCTTCGTGGAAAACTTCCACCGGCTCGCGCTTGAGCTTGCTCTCAACGCGCTCGAGCGCGCTGTAGACGATGCGTTCGGCGGCCGATTTCTTGCCGTCGATCATCAGGTTGTTCATGAATTTGGTCAGAACGCGGTCGCCATACTTGGCGTCCGGCAGAACTTCGCGCTTCTCAGCGGCGTGACGACGAGACATCTGTGATACTCCTCTCTACGATCACTTCGGCCGCTTCGCGCCGTATTTCGAACGACGCTGACGACGGTCTTTAACGCCCTGGGTATCCAGAACGCCGCGGAGGATGTGGTAACGCACACCCGGAAGGTCTTTCACACGGCCGCCGCGGATGAGCACAACGGAGTGCTCCTGGAGGTTGTGCTTTTCGCCCGGGATGTAGGAGATGACCTCGAAGCCATTCGTCAGGCGCACCTTGGCGACCTTACGCATAGCGGAGTTCGGTTTCTTCGGCGTCGTGGTGTAGACGCGGGTGCAGACGCCGCGTTTTTGCGGGCACGACTGCAAGTGCTGCGACTTGGAGCGCTGCACCTTGGGCTGCCGCGGCTTGCGGATCAGCTGCTGGATGGTAGGCATTCCGGTTCCCCGTAGTTGCTCTGTCAATACTCGCAGCCGGGCCCGGATCCCTCCAGACGGCGGCTGCGCCACTTCTCGACGACGTATCGTGCGGATCACGAAACGCCAAACCGCACCCTCCCGGGCCAATGGCTCGGGCGAATGCGCCTTCATCTCAGGGGCTGCGGACGAACCATCGTCCCTGAAACCGTCTTCCGACGGACACTCTGCGCCCGTCAGGTAGCGGGGCTATAGGGGGAGTCGGGGGTCTTGTCAACCGCGCCGGGCCGCGAGGGCCCGCCCGGCCTGCCCGGAGAACACCGCCGCAAGCGCCCAGGCCGCGGTCAGCGTGATCAGCGCGGCGAAAACCGCGTCCGAGGGGAAATGCCGCCCGGTCATCACCCGCTGCACCGCGGTGAAGACCACCACCGCCACGCCCAGGACGCGCAGATAGACCCGCTGCCAGCCCTCGAGGCTCCGCGCGAGGCTCGCCCAGAGCCAGAGCGCCACGCCGAGCACCGTCGCCGCCGAGACCTCGCCCGACACGAAGGAGCAGTTGCGCGCGCATTGGTCGGTGAAGGTGCCCGCCGGCGAGAAGAGATGCGCGCCGCCGAACTCGGCCACATCGCCGGGCCGGGCACGGCCGGAATGGGCCTTCAGATAGCCGTTGACGAGAAGGCCCGGCACGAGGAGGTAAAGCGTGAAGAGAAAGCCCCAGGCGCGCGCCGGCAGGCCGAGAACCGCGCGCCGCCGCGCGAGCGCGCGCCAGAGCGCGAAGGGCGAGGCGAGAAACAGCAGGATCGAGACATCCCAGACGCGCTGGCGCAGGAACTCCCACACCCAGCGATCGGAGAGCGCCCAGCCCTGATCCCAGAAGAGGCCCGAGATCGCGAGATCGACGCTCGGCGCGCCGAGAAAGAGCGCCACCGCGCCGAGCCAGCCCGCCAAGAGCCAGCGGCCCGTCATCGTCAGGTCAATCTGTGGCATCGATACATCCTCCCTCGACCAGATAGGGCGTGATCCCCTTGCCCGCCCAGGCGCCCGAGGGCGCGAGCATCCCCGCCGGCGGCACCGCCCCGGCGCCGCAATCGAGCGGCGCATTGCGCACCCAGAGCACCCGGCCCGCAAAGCCCTCGGGCAGCGGATAGGTCTGCTCATAATAGTTGCGCGCGCGGGCCTCGGGGCGCGGGGCATAGATCGTCACGCCGCTGTCGCGCCCGGTATAGAAGAGATCGGCGAGGATGTCGCGATCCGTCGCATAGACCGGCACGCCCTCGGCGCGGGCGAGCGCAAGGATCCGCGTCGAGAGCTCGGCGCGGCCGAGATAGCGCTTGAGAAGCGGCTTGCCCCCCGCCTCGGGCCAGGGCGCGAGGAGGAGGAGCGCGGGCAGCGCCAGCGCCACGATCAGATTGAGCCCGAGCGCCACGCGCCGCCACAGCGGCGGCAGCATCAGCGCCACCAGAACCGCGCCCGCGAAATAGCCCGTCACCGCCCAGTTCGCATAGGCCTTGTTGAGAAGCGCCTGCACCGTCACCACCCCGACCGGGATCGCCGCGAAAGGCGCGAGCCAGCGCCGAGCCCCCGCCCCCGGCCGCGCCACCGCCCAGAGGAGCGCGGCAAAGCTCACCGGCCCGAAAACCGCGAATTGCGCGCCGAAGAACTCTGCCATCGAGCCGAATTTCAGCCCCGCCCCGCTGCGCAGCCAACCGACATTATCCATCGTATGCTCGACGGTGGTGAGCTGATGGGTCAGGTTCCAAAGCACATTGGGCGAGATCACCGCCGCGAAGGCCAAAGCCATCAGCGCCGCATTACGCCACCCCGGCCGCAGCCCCGGCGCGAGCAGCGCGGCGAGCGCGAGCCCCGGGATCAGATAGATGGCCGCATATTTGGCCAAGAACGCCGCCCCCGCGCAGGCCCCGGCCGCGAGCGCATGGGCTGCGCGACGGTCCTCGCCGGTGCGCCAGGCGAAATAGAGCGCGCCCGCGAAGAACGGCGCGAGGATCGTATCGGTCGAGATCAGCGCCGAGCCCACCGCGACGAAAGGCGCGCTGATGTAGAGCGCGGCCGCCCAAAACCCCGCCCGCGCGCCGCCGATCCGCGCGCCAAGCGCACCGAGGATCAGCGCCGTCGCCGCATGAAAGAGCGGCCCCGGCGCGCGCACGGCCCAAGGCGCCGCGCCCAGAACCTCGGTAAAGGCCCGGATCACCCAACCGATCAGCGGCGGTTTCGAATAATAGCCGAAATCGAGGTTCTGGCCCCAGAGCCAGTATTGCGCCTCATCGACGAAGAGATCGGTGCGCCCGGAGACCAGCGCCGCAAGCCGCAGCGCGGTGAGCGCGCCGACAAGCGCAAGCGCTGGCCGCAGCCAGCCCGCCTCAGGCTTCACGCCGGCGCTTGGCATGGATCAGCCACAGGTTGCGCACATAGATCAGCACCCCGAGCGCCTGGCCCAGGATGAACACCGGATCGGCGCGGTAGATCGCATAGGAGAGCAGCATCATCCCGCCCGCGAGCGAGAAATACCAAAACGCCACCGGCACGACCGAATCGCGCGCGCGCTCGGAGGCGATCCACTGCACGAGGAAGCGCCCGGTGAACATGCCCTGCGCGGCAAAGCCGAAGATCACCCACAGAAGCTCGGTCCGGCTGTCGACATGCAGCACGCTCATCAGCCAATGCATGGCTCACTCCGTCAGTTCGGTCGGGCGCGATTTCTTGCGCCGGCGCAGCAACCAGGCCACGCCCGCGAGATCGACGATGCCGACGAGCCCGCGCTGAAGGTTGGAATAATGCGACCGGCCGCCGCCGCGCGGGCGGTGGCTCACGTCGACATGCGCGACCGCCCAGCCATCGCGCGCAAACAGCGCCGGCAGGTAGCGGTGCATGTGATCGAAATAGGGCAGCGCGAGAAAGGCCTCGCGGCGGAAGGCCTTGAGCCCGCAGCCGGTATCGCGGGTGCCGTCCTTCAGGATCCGCGCCCGCAAGCCATTGGCAAAGCGCGAGGCGAGTTTCTTCGAGAGCGTGTCTTGCCGCCCGACCCGCTGGCCGGCGACAAGGCCCACCGCCTCCGAGTCCGGCGCCATCAAGGGCGCGAGCAGTTTCGGAAGCTCCTCGGGCGGGTTCTGGCCATCGCCGTCGAGCGTCGCGATCAGCGCGCCGCGCGCCACCCGCACCCCCGAATGCACCGCCGCCGATTGCCCGCCGGAGCGGTCATGGCGCAGCACCCGCAGCCGCGGCGCGGTCGCCCGGCGCGTGCGCAGCACCTCGGCCATGCCGTCATCGGAGGCGTCATCGACCACGATCACCTCGTAATCGCACACGGGCGCGAGCGCCGCATCGATCCCGTCGAGCAGCGTGGCGATATTGGGCGCCTCATTGCGCGCCGGAATCACGATCGAAACGTCCGTCATGGCCTCATCCTGACAGCGGCCCATGAAGGGCGCGCGACACCTCTTAGCCGCGCGGGCCCAACTTGTAAACGGACGCCGCCGCCGCGACGCGGCGCGCCTGCGGCCCGGCGCGTGCCGGGCTGCGGGGCGGGCCACGAAAAACCCCCGCGCGATCGCTCGCGCGGGGGGATGTTGTCACGCCCTCAGGCCGGCGATCAATCGCGGCTTTCCGGGGTTTCCACCGGGCCGAAATCGGCTTCGTCGAAGCCGGTCTCGATCGGGGCGGCGAGCGCCACCGCGGCTTCGGCCTCGGCGCGGCGCGCCTCGATGACCTTGCCGTCGCGATCGGCCGCGATCTTGCGCACGCGGGTGGTCGCGCCACCCGTGCCCGCCGGGATCAGACGGCCGACGATCACGTTCTCCTTCAGGCCGACGAGCTTGTCGCGCTTGCCCTGCACCGAGGCTTCGGTGAGCACGCGCGTCGTCTCCTGGAAGGAGGCCGCCGAGATGAACGAACGCGTTTGCAGCGAGGCCTTGGTGATGCCCAGGAGCACCGGCTCGCCGGTGGCCGGACGCCCGCCACGGGCCTCGACCTTCGCGTTCTCTTCCTCGAACTCGGCCTTGTCGATGTGCTCGCCCTTGAGCAGCGTCGTCTCGCCCGAATCGAGGATCTCGATCTTCTGCAGCATCTGGCGCACGATCACTTCGATGTGCTTGTCGTTGATCTTCACGCCCTGCAGTCGATAGACGTCCTGCACCTCGTCGATGAGATAGTCGGCCAGAGCCTCGATCCCCATGATGCGCAGAATGTCGTGCGGCGCCGGGTTGCCGTCCATGATGTAGTCACCCTTCTGCACGAAGTCGCCTTCCTGCACCGGGATGTGCTTGCCTTTCGGCACCATGTATTCGACCGGCTCCAAGCCCTCCTGCGTCGGCTCGATCGCGATCCGGCGCTTGTTCTTGTAGTCCTTGCCGAAGCGCACATAGCCATCGATCTCGGCGATGATCGCGTGATCCTTCGGACGACGGGCTTCGAAGAGTTCGGCCACACGCGGCAGACCGCCGGTGATGTCCTTGGTCTTCGCGCCTTCGCGCGGGATCCGGGCGACCACGTCACCGGCCTTGATGTCCTGACCGTCCTCGACCGACAAGATCGCGTCGACCGACATCGGATAGGTGACCGGGTTGCCGGCATCGTTGCGCACCGGTTCGCCATCGGCCGTGACGATGATGATCTCCGGCTTCAGATCGTTGCCCTTCGGCGCGGTGCGCCAATCGGTCACGATCTTCTGGGTCATGCCCGTCGCTTCGTCGGTCTCTTCGCGCACCGAGATGCCCGAGACGAGGTCGACGAATTTCACCGCACCGGCCTTCTCGGCGATGATCGGCAGGGTGTAGGGGTCCCATTCGTAGAGCTTGGTGCCGCGCTTGACCGCCTCGCCTTCCTTGACATGGAGCTTCGAGCCATAGGTGAGCTTGTGGCTCGCCCGCTCTTCGCCATGCTCGTCGACGATCGCGAGCTGCATGTTGCGGCCCATGACGATCTGCTCGCCCGCCGCGTTGGTCAGCAGGTTTGCGTTGCGGAACTCGACCTTGCCCTCCTGGCTCGCTTCCTGGAAGGATTGCGAGCCACCCTGCGCGATGCCGCCGATGTGGAAGGTCCGCATCGTCAGCTGCGTGCCCGGTTCGCCGATCGATTGCGCCGCGATGATGCCCACCGCTTCGCCCTGGTTCACCAGCGTGCCGCGCGCGAGGTCACGGCCGTAGCAGAGCGCGCAAACGCCCTCTTCGGCCTCGCAGGTCAGCGCCGAGCGGATCCGCACCGATTGCACGCCGGCCTGTTCGATCAGGTCCGACTTGCGCTCGTCGATCAGCTCGTTCTTGCGCACGATCACCTCATCGGTGCCCGGCACGAGAACGTCGTCGGCGGCCACACGGCCCAGAACGCGCTCGGAGAGCGGCGCCACGACCTCACCGTCGTTGACGGCGGCGGTCGCGGTGATCGCGCGCTCGGTGCCGCAATCGTGCGAGCGCACGATGCAGTCCTGCGCCACGTCGACGAGACGACGGGTCAGGTAACCCGAGTTCGCGGTTTTCAGCGCGGTATCGGCCAGACCCTTCCGGGCGCCGTGGGTCGAGTTGAAGTATTCAAGAACGGTCAGACCTTCCTTGAAGTTCGAGATGATCGGCGTCTCGATGATCTCGCCCGAAGGCTTGGCCATCAGGCCGCGCATGCCGCCGAGCTGCTTCATCTGCGCCGGCGAACCCCGCGCCCCGGAGTGCGACATCATGTAGACCGAGTTCGGTTCTTTCTCCATGCCCGCGTCATCGACGCGCACCGCGGAGATTTCCTTCATCATCTCGGCCGCCACCGCGTCGGAGCACTTCGACCAGGCATCGACAACCTTGTTGTACTTTTCGCCCTGAGTGATCAGGCCGTCCATGTACTGTTGTTCGAATTCCTTGACCTGATCGCGCACGCCGTTGACGATCTCCCACTTGGTGTCGGGGATCACCATGTCGTCCTTGCCGAACGAGATGCCGGCCTTGAACGCCTCGCGGAAGCCCATGCCCATGATCTGGTCACAGAAGATCACCGACTCCTTCTGGCCGCAGTAGCGGTAGACGGTGTCGATGACGTTTTGCACGTCCTTCTTGCGCAGCAGGCGGTTGACGAGGTCAAACGGCGCCTTCGCGTTGAGCGGCAGGAGCGCGCCGAGGCGCAGACGGCCGGGCGTGGTCTCGAAGCGCTTGAACACTTCGTTGCCCTCGTCGTCGATCTGCTTGACGCGCGCCTGGATCTTGGCGTGCAGATGCACGACCCCGGCGGTGAGCGCATGCTCGACCTCTTCGACCGAGCCGAAGACCATGCCTTCGCCCGGCATGCCCTTGCGCTCCATCGTGGTGTAATAGAGGCCAAGGATCATGTCCTGCGAGGGAACGATGATGGGCGAGCCGTTCGCCGGCGAGAGCACGTTGTTGGTCGACATCATCAGCACGCGCGCTTCCAGCTGGGCTTCCAGCGAGAGCGGAACGTGGACGGCCATCTGGTCACCGTCGAAGTCGGCGTTGAAGGCCGAGCAGACGAGCGGGTGCAGCTGGATCGCCTTGCCTTCGATCAGTTGCGGCTCGAAGGCCTGGATGCCGAGGCGGTGCAGCGTCGGCGCGCGGTTGAGCAGAACCGGGTGCTCGCGGATCACCTCGTCGAGGATGTCCCAAACCTCGGGGCGCTCTTTCTCGACCAGTTTCTTGGCCTGTTTCACCGTCGAGCTGAGGCCCTTGGCCTCGAGGCGCGAGTAGATGAACGGCTTGAACAGCTCGAGCGCCATCTTCTTGGGCAGGCCGCATTGATGGAGCTTCAGCTCCGGCCCGGTCACGATGACCGACCGGCCCGAGAAGTCCACGCGCTTGCCCAGAAGGTTCTGACGGAAGCGACCCTGTTTGCCCTTCAGCATGTCGGAGAGCGACTTCAGCGGGCGCTTGTTGGTGCCCGTGATGACGCGGCCCCGACGGCCGTTGTCAAACAGCGCATCGACCGATTCCTGCAGCATCCGCTTTTCGTTGCGCACGATGATATCGGGCGCGCGCAGCTCGATGAGGCGCTTGAGACGGTTGTTGCGGTTGATCACGCGACGGTAGAGGTCGTTGAGATCCGAAGTCGCGAAGCGGCCGCCATCGAGCGGCACCAGCGGACGCAGTTCCGGCGGGATCACCGGCAGAACGGTCAGCACCATCCACTCGGGGCGGTTGCCCGATTCGAGGAAGCTCTCGACGATCTTCAGACGCTTGATGATCTTCTTCGGCTTGAGCTCGCCGGTGGCCTCCTTGAGCTCCTCGCGGAGCTGCTCGGCGGTCGCCTCGAGATCGATCGCGGCCAGCATCTCGCGGATCGCCTCAGCGCCGATATTGGCGGTGAACGCGTCGGCGCCATACTGGTCCTGCGCGTCGAGATATTCGTCCTCGGTCAGCAGCTGACCATAGGACAGGTCGGTCAGACCCGGCTCGATCACGACGTAGTTTTCGAAATAGAGGATGCGCTCGAGATCGCGCAGCGTCATGTCCAGCATCAGGCCGATGCGCGAGGGCAGCGACTTGAGGAACCAGATATGCGCGACGGGCGAGGCGAGCTCGATATGGCCCATCCGCTCGCGACGCACCTTCTGGAGCGTGACTTCGACGCCGCATTTTTCGCAGACGACGCCGCGATATTTCATGCGCTTGTATTTGCCGCAGAGGCATTCGTAATCTTTGATCGGCCCGAAGATCCGGGCGCAGAAGAGGCCGTCACGCTCCGGCTTGAAGGTCCGGTAGTTGATCGTCTCGGGCTTCTTGATCTCCCCGTAGGACCACGAAAGGATCCGCTCCGGCGAGGCGAGCGAGATCTTGATCTCGTCGAACTGCTTGGGCGCGGCCAGCGGGTTGAACGGGTTTTGGGTCAGTTCCTGGTTCATCTGTCAGTCCTTGAATGAGGGCGAGAGGGGGGAAGTGAGGGCCGCAGCCCTCACTCCTCGTCCTCCGCATCCAGGAGTTCCATGTTGAGGCCGAG
Source organism: Rhodobacter xanthinilyticus (assembly GCF_001856665.1). Taxonomy (NCBI): domain Bacteria; kingdom Pseudomonadati; phylum Pseudomonadota; class Alphaproteobacteria; order Rhodobacterales; genus Rhodobacter; species Rhodobacter xanthinilyticus. The sequence continues at coordinate 2,847,832 of NZ_CP017781.1, forward strand.
GCCCCGGACCTCTTTGACGAGAACGTTGAACGATTCCGGCACGCCGGCCTCGAAATTGTCCTCGCCCTTGACGATCGACTCGTAGACTTTCGTCCGGCCGGCCACGTCGTCCGACTTCACCGTCAGCATCTCCTGCAGGGTATAGGCGGCGCCGTAAGCCTCGAGAGCCCAGACCTCCATTTCCCCCAGACGCTGACCGCCGAACTGCGCCTTACCGCCCAGCGGCTGCTGGGTGACGAGCGAATACGGGCCGGTCGAGCGGGCGTGCATCTTGTCGTCGACGAGGTGGTGCAGCTTGAGGAAGTACTTGACCCCAACGGTGACCTTGCGGGCGAATTTCTCGCCGGTGCGGCCGTCGAAGACCTCCGACTGGCCCGATTGGTCGAAGCCCGCGCGTTTGAGCGCGTCGTTGATGTCGGCTTCCTTGGCGCCGTCGAAGACCGGGGTCGCGATCGGCACGCCGGTGCGGACCTGTTCGGCACATTCGACGAAGCGCTCCTCCTCCATCGCGGCGAAGGCGTCCTCGTAGGTGTCGTCGCCATAGCCGTGGCGCATCGCCTCGCGTACGGGCGTCAGATCGCCCGAGCGGCGATACTCTTTCAGAGCCTCGTCGATCTGGATGCCGAGGCCGCGCGCGGCCCAGCCCATGTGGGTCTCGAGGATCTGCCCGACGTTCATCCGCGACGGCACGCCGAGCGGGTTGAGAACGAGGTCGACCGGGGTGCCGTCGGCGAGGAAGGGCATGTCCTCCATCGGAACGACTTTCGACACCACGCCCTTGTTGCCGTGACGGCCCGCCATCTTGTCGCCGGCTTGCAGCTTGCGCTTCACCGCGACGAAGACCTTGACCATCTTCATCACGCCCGGAGGCAGATCGTCGCCCTGACGGACCTTCTCGACCTTGTCCTCGAAACGCAGCTCAAGCGCGCGCTTCTGGGCGTCGAACTGGTCGTTCAGCGCTTCGACTTCCTTGGCATCGCCCTCGTTTTCGAGCGCGAGCTGCCACCACTGGCCACGCGACAGCGTGCCGAGCAGCTCCTCAGTGATCTCCGAACCGGCCTTGATGCCCTTCGGACCCTTCACCGCGACCTTGCCGAGGATCAGCGTCTTCAGACGCGCATAGATGTTGCGCTCGAGGATCGCGAGTTCGTCGTCGCGGTCACGCGCCAGACGTTCGACCTCTTCGCGCTCGATCTGCAGCGCACGCTCGTCCTTGTCGACGCCGTGACGGTTGAAGACCCGCACTTCGACGATCGTGCCATAGGCACCGGGCGGCAGACGCAGCGAGGTATCGCGCACGTCGGAGGCCTTCTCGCCGAAGATCGCGCGGAGGAGCTTTTCTTCCGGCGTCATCGGGCTTTCGCCCTTCGGGGTGATCTTGCCCACGAGGATATCGCCCGGGCCGACTTCGGCACCGATATAGACGATGCCCGCCTCGTCGAGGTTGCGCAGAGCTTCCTCGCCGACGTTCGGGATATCGCGGGTGATCTCTTCCGGCCCGAGCTTGGTATCGCGGGCGGCGACTTCATATTCCTCGATATGGATCGAGGTGAAGACGTCGTCGCGGTGGATCCGCTCGGAGATCAGGATCGAGTCTTCGTAGTTGTAGCCGTTCCAGGGCATGAAGGCCACGACCACGTTCCGGCCGAGCGCGAGCTCGCCCTGATCGGTCGACGGGCCATCGGCCACGACCTGGCCCTTGGAGACGATATCGCCCACCTTGACGATCGGACGTTGGTTGATCGTCGAGGATTGGTTCGAGCGCTTGAACTTGCGCAGACGATAGATATCGACGCCCGCATCGCCCATGCCCAGATCTTCGTTCGCGCGGATAACGATCCGGCTCGCATCGACCTGATCCACGATCCCGCCGCGCTTGGCCATGATCGCCGCGCCCGAATCGCGCGCCACGACCGCTTCCATGCCGGTGCCGACATAGGGCGCCTCGGCGCGCAGCAGCGGAACCGCCTGACGTTGCATGTTCGCACCCATCAGAGCGCGGTTGGCGTCGTCGTTTTCGAGGAAGGGAATGAGCGCCGCCCCGACCGAAACCAGCTGTTTCGGCGACACGTCGATCAGATCCACCGCTTCGGGCGGGTTGAGCATGAATTCGCCCGACTGACGGGTCGAAACCAGGTCGTTGACGAATTTGCCATCCGCATCGAGCTGCGCGTTCGCCTGAGCGACGGTGTGGCGCATCTCTTCGGTGGCCGACATGTAGACCACTTCATCGGTGACCTTGCTGTCGGTCACGCGGCGATAGGGGGTCTCGATGAAGCCGTATTTGTTCACGCGCGCGAAGGTCGCGAGCGAGTTGATCAGACCGATGTTCTGACCTTCCGGCGTTTCGATCGGGCACATCCGGCCGTAGTGGGTCGGGTGAACGTCGCGAACCTCGAAGCCCGCGCGCTCGCGGGTCAGACCGCCCGGCCCGAGCGCCGAGAGACGGCGCTTGTGGGTGACTTCCGAGAGCGGGTTGGTTTGGTCCATGAACTGCGACAGCTGCGAGGAGCCGAAGAATTCGCGCACCGCGGCCGCGGCCGGTTTCGCGTTGATCAGATCCTGCGGCATCACCGTGTCGATCTCGACCGAGGACATGCGTTCCTTGATCGCGCGTTCCATGCGCAGCAGGCCGACGCGATACTGGTTCTCCATCAGCTCGCCGACCGAGCGCACCCGGCGGTTGCCGAGGTGGTCGATGTCGTCGATCTCGCCCTTGCCGTCGCGCAGCTCCACCAGGCCCTTGATGCAGGCGATGATGTCTTCGCGGCGCAGCGTGCGCTGGGTGTCGGGCGCGTCGAGGTCGAGGCGCATGTTCATCTTCACCCGGCCGACGGCCGAGAGATCATAGCGCTCGCTATCGAAGAACAGCGTGTCGAAGAGCGTCGAGGCGGCCTCGACGGTCGGCGGCTCGCCCGGACGCATGACGCGGTAGATATCCATCAGCGCCGAGTCGCGGTTCCAGTTCTTGTCCGCGGCCATGGTGTTGCGGATGTAGGGGCCGACATTGACGTTGTCGATATCGAGCACCGGCACTTCGGTGATGCCGTTGTCGAGCAGCGTCTTGATCGAGCCGCCCGAGAGCTGGCCCTCTTTGTCGTAATCGGCGGTGAGCTCTTCGCCCGCCTCGATGTAGATATAGCCGGTGCGCTCGTTGATGATGTCGCGCGCGCAGTAGCGGCCGAGGATCTGCTCGAAGGGAACCATGAGCTCCGAGACCTTGGCCTCGTCGATCCATTTCTTCACCATCCGGGGGGTGGCTTTCTCGCCGGCCTTGAGGATCACTTCGCCGGTGGCGGCGTCGATCAGATCATAGGTCGGGCGGGTGCCGCGCACGCGCTCGGGGAAGAATTTCGTCACCCAGCCGCGCTTGCCCTCGGCGCGATAGGTCACGGTGTTGTAATAGGCGCTCATGATGCCTTCCTGGTCGAGACCAAGGGCATAGAGGAGCGTGGTCACCGGCAGTTTGCGGCGACGGTCGATGCGCGCGAAGACCAGGTCTTTCGCGTCGAATTCGAAGTCGAGCCACGAGCCGCGGTAGGGGATGATCCGGCAGGCGAACAGGAGCTTGCCCGAGGAATGGGTCTTGCCGCGGTCATGGTCGAAGAACACGCCCGGCGAGCGGTGCATCTGCGAGACGATGACCCGCTCGGTGCCGTTGACGATGAAGGTGCCGTTCGGCGTCATGAGCGGCATGTCGCCCATGAACACGTCCTGTTCCTTGATGTCCTTGACCGAGCGCGCGCCGGTGATCTCATCGACATCGAACACGATCAGACGCAGCGTCACCTTGAGCGGCGCCGAATAGGTCAGGTCGCGGCTCATGCATTCGTCGACATCGTATTTCGGCTTCTCGAGCTCGTATTTGACGAATTCGAGAATCGCGTTGTCGTTGAAATCCTTGATCGGGAACACCGATTGGAAGACGCCCTGCAGCCCCTCGCCATCGAGCGGCTTCTCAGCCTCGCCCGACCGCAGGAACAGATCGTAGGAAGCTTTCTGAACCTCGATGAGGTTCGGCATTTCAAGGACTTCGCGGATTTTGCCGTAATAGCGGCGGATACGCTTCTGACCAACGTATGCGTGAGCCATGCTCGTCGTGACCTTTCGTCTCTTCGCGGGTGCGCATCGTCGGGGCCCGGTGCGCGCCGCAGGCGAATGAAGGAGGAAGCGGCCCCATACCTGCGCATCGTCCCACCGATGCGCTCCCGAGCCGCGAACACCGCCTTGGAGAAGACTAACGGGCGTTTAGCCCTCTCCGAGACAGGTTCGGCTGGGCCCAGGATTGCCCCGGACCCAGCCCAATTTCAGAAGATAGGATGCAGGCGCATCCTGCTCGATTACTTGAGCTCGACTTTCGCGCCGGCAGCTTCGAGTTTCTTCTTGATGTCTTCGGCTTCGGCTTTCGCCGCAGCTTCTTTGACCTTGCCGCCAGCTTCCACGAGGTCCTTGGCTTCTTTCAGGCCCAGACCGGTGATCGCGCGGACTTCTTTGATCACGTTGATCTTGTTAGCGCCGGCGTCGGTCAGAACGACGTCGAATTCGGTCTTTTCTTCTTCGGCGGGCGCCGCGGCAGCAGCCGGGCCGGCCATCATGACGGCGCCACCGGCGGCCGGCTCGATGCCGTATTCATCCTTGAGGATGGTTTTCAGTTCTTGGGCTTCCAGCAGCGTCAGGTTGACGATTTGCTCAGCAAGGGCTTTAAGATCGGCCATTTTTCCGTTCCATTCTGATATAGGGTTGTTCCAACGTCAGGTCGTTCCCGACGAAGGCAATTGATTGCTTCAGGCGGCTTCCCGCTCCTCAAGAGTCTTGAGGATACCCGCGATGTTGGAAGCAGGCGCGCCAATGGCACCGGCGATGTTCGAAGCCGGAGCACCGATGCACGAGGCGATCTGAGCGATGAGCTCTTCACGCGACGGCATGGCCGCAACGACTTTGACACCAGCCGCGTCCAGAGCCTCCGTGCCCATGGACCCGCCAAGGATCGCGAACTTGTCGTTCGCTTTGGCATAATCCACCGCGACCTTGGCCGCAGCGACCGGGTCTTCGGAGAAGGCAAGGACGGTCATCCCCGTCAGAAGGCCGGCCATGCTTGCGCAGGGCTTACCCTCAAGGGCGATCTTGGCGAGCGTGTTCTTGGCAACGCGCACAGAACCACCGGCTTCGCGCATGCGCGAGCGGAGATCCTGCATCTGAGCAACCGTCATGCCTTCGTAGTGGGCAACCACCACGACGCCAGAGCTTTCGAAGATCTGGCCGAGTTCCTCGACCACTTTCTCTTTCTGGGCTCTATCCACAGTTACACTCCAAGTTTGGGGGTTTCCCCCCGGCTCTCTTTCACCCGCGGCACATGCCGCAGGCACGGGTCCAGTGATGGTCCCGAGCGATCGCCCGAGGCTAGCCTCGGAATTCGTCTCAGTTCCCATCTCAGGCAGGATATTAAGCCAGCAAGGCCGGCACCCACCGTCTCGGACAAGTCATGCGAGGCCCGCGACGAATCGCAGACAAGGCACAGGTGGTCGCTATAGGCGCTCTCGCCCGCAAAGCCAAGCCCCAATCGCCGCGCCGCCGCGCCAGGCGGCCGGGCCCGGCAGCCCCCTGCCCCGCAACGAAAAACCGCCGGGGAAATCCCCGGCGGCTCTTCAATTTTGCAAGATTACTTCGCGGTCGCCGAGGCGAGGTCGAGCGAAACGCCCGGGCCCATCGTCGAGCTCAGCGACACCTTCTTGAGGTAGGTGCCCTTCGCGCCGGTCGGCTTGGCTTTCGAAACGGCGTCCACGAAGGCGCGCACGTTTTCCGCCAGTTTGTCGTCCGAGAACGAGACCTTGCCGATGCCGCCATGGATGACGCCGGCCTTCTCGACCTTGAACTGGACTTCACCGCCCTTGGCCGCGGCGACAGCCGTCGCGACGTCCATGGTCACGGTGCCGACCTTCGGGTTCGGCATCAGGTTGCGCGGACCGAGGATCTTGCCCAGACGGCCGACGAGCGGCATCATGTCCGGGGTCGCGATGCAGCGATCGAACTCGATCTTGCCCGACTGGATGGTCTCCATCAGGTCTTCCGCACCGACGATATCGGCGCCAGCGGCCTTGGCTTCATCAGCCTTGGCGCCACGGGCGAACACCGCCACGCGCACGGTCTTGCCCGTGCCGTTCGGCAGTTGGACCACGCCACGGACCATCTGGTCCGCGTGACGCGGATCGACGCCGAGGTTCATCGCGATCTCGAGGGTCTCGTCGAATTTCGCCGAGGCAGCCGATTTGATCAGCTTGACAGCGTCTTCAACCGAGAGGTTTTCCTTGCCTTCGAAGGCGGCGCGCGCAGCGGCCGTACGTTTACCGATCTTGGCCATGGCTTACCCTTTCACCTCGATACCGATCGACTTGGCGGAGCCGAGGATGATTTGCATCGCGGCTTCGACGTCGTTCGCCGAGAGATCTTTCATTTTCGCCTGAGCGATTTCACGCACCTGCGCGACGGTCACCGAACCCGCGACTTCGCGGCCCGGCTTCGGCGAGCCCTTCGGACGGTTGCGCTTGCCAACCGGCTTCAGACCAGCGGCCTTCTTCAGGTAGTACGAAGCCGGCGAGGTCTTGGTTTCGAAGGTGAAGGACTTGTCGGCGTAGTAGGTGATAACCACCGGCACCGGCATGTCTTTTTCCATCTCCTGCGTGCGCGCGTTGAACGCCTTGCAGAATTCCATGATGTTGATGCCGCGCTGACCGAGCGCGGGGCCGACCGGCGGCGACGGGGTCGCGGAACCGGCCTTGATTTGCAGCTTGAGCTGCCCGATGACTTTCTTGGCCATGTGGCCCTCTCCTTTCACTGTCGCCCGACGGGGCGAAGTTTAGTGGTTCGGCAGGGGTCGCCTGCCTCCCACGGCTCTCACTCAGGCGGTTTTCGACACCTGGGTGAATTCCAGTTCGACCGGCGTCGGCCGGCCAAAGATCGAAACGGTGACCTTCAGGCGGCCCGACGCTTCGTCAACTTCCTCGACCATGCCCGAGAAGCCCTCAAACGGCCCGTCGGTCACGTTCACATTCTCGCCGATCTCGAAACGGATCAGGTTGCGCGGCGCCGCCGCTTCGCCCGTCTCCGAGGTCCGGTTGAGCATCTGGTTCACTTCCGAATCGCGCATCGGCATCGGACGGCCCTGCGGGCCGAGGAACCCGGTCACCCGGTTGATCGAGGTGATCGCGTGATAGCCGCGATCGGTCATGTCCATCCGCACGAGCACATAGCCCGGCATGAAGCGGCGCTCCGAGGTGACCTTCTTGCCACGACGGATCTCGATCACTTCCTCGGTGGGGACGAGCACCTCTTCGATCTCGTCCTGAAGGCCCTTCTCGTCCACGGCCTGCTTGATCTGCTCGGCGACTTTCTTCTCGAAGTTCGAGAGAACGCTCACCGAATACCAACGCTTCGCCATGCTCGCCTAGCCTTCTTGCCACCGACGCGGATCGCGCCGAAAATTTCGTTGTTTCAGGCGCTTGGCCATCTGGCCGCCCGCCTCCCGAACACAAATGAGCGCGCATCATCCGAATCGATGCGCGCCGGTTGCGGGAAAGTCCCGCCCCTTTAGCGCCGCAGCGGCCTGATTTCAAGACCGAAGAGCCCCGGGAGACAGGTGCGGCCCCGGGTCCGCCCGCCTCAGCCGATGATCGCGCCGACGCCCATCCGGATCAGCCAGTCGACCAGCGAGAAGAAGATCGCCGTCAGCGCGGCCATGACGAAGACCATCGCGGTCGTCAGCATCACCTCACGGCGCGACGGCCAGGTGATCTTGCCCACTTCCGAGCGAACCTGCTGGAGGAACTGAAGGGGGTTGGCCATGCGTCTCATCCTCATCTTGGCGGCGCGGGGCTGCCCCGCGCGACCGGGCTCAGATACAGTCTCACCGCCCCGATTTCAAGCCCGGCTTTGCCCGCAAGGGCCGCCGTGCAAGAGCATCGAAAGGGAGGGAGAACGGCTTGGCAGGGGTTGGGGGACTCGAACCCACGACCCTCGGTTTTGGAGACCGATGCTCTACCAACTGAGCTAAACCCCTAAGCCGTGGAGCGGGTGCTAAAGGAGCCGCGCGGGGAAATCAAGAGCGTTTTCGCCCGGGCCCGAAATTCTTCGCGCGCCATGAAAAAGGGCCGCCCGAAGGCGGCCCTCTCAACTCGGTAATCCCAAGGATTACTTGAGGATTTTCGAGACGACGCCGGCGCCGACGGTGCGGCCGCCTTCACGGATGGCGAAGCGCAGCTTCTCTTCCATCGCGATCGGGGCGATCAGCTCGACGGTGAACTTCAGGTTGTCGCCCGGCATCACCATCTCGGTGCCTTCCGGCAGCTTCACGGTCCCGGTCACGTCGGTCGTGCGGAAGTAGAACTGCGGACGGTAGTTCGCGAAGAACGGCGTGTGACGGCCGCCTTCTTCCTTGGTCAGGATGTAGGCCTCGGCTTCGAACTCGGTGTGCGGGGTCACCGAGCCCGGCTTCGCGAGGACCTGGCCACGCTCGACGCCGTCACGGTCAACGCCACGCAGCAGCGCGCCGATGTTGTCGCCCGCTTCGCCGCGATCGAGCAGCTTGCGGAACATTTCAACGCCCGTGCAGGTGGTTTTCTTGGTCGGACGGATCCCGATGATCTCGAGTTCGTCGCCGACGTTCACCGCGCCACGTTCCACACGGCCGGTCACCACGGTGCCGCGGCCCGAGATCGAGAACACGTCTTCGATCGGCATCAGGAACGGCTGGTCAACCGCACGCTCCGGCGTCGGGATGTACTCGTCCACCGCCGCGATCAGCGCACGGATCGAGTTCTCGCCGATCTCCGGGTCACGGCCTTCCATCGCCGCCAGAGCCGAGCCACGGACGATCGGAATATCGTCGCCGGGGTAGTCGTAGGACGACAGCAGTTCACGGATTTCCATCTCGACGAGCTCGAGCAGCTCCTCGTCATCCACCTGGTCGACCTTGTTCATGTAGACGACCATGTACGGGATGCCGACCTGACGGCCGAGCAGGATGTGCTCGCGGGTCTGCGGCATCGGGCCGTCAGCCGCGTTCACCACGAGGATCGCGCCGTCCATCTGCGCCGCGCCGGTGATCATGTTCTTCACATAGTCGGCGTGGCCGGGGCAGTCGACGTGCGCATAGTGACGCGTCGCCGATTCATATTCAACGTGCGCGGTCGAGATCGTGATCCCGCGGGCTTTCTCTTCCGGCGCGCCGTCGATCTGGTCGTAGGCCTTGAACTCACCGAAATACTTCGTGATCGCAGCCGTCAGAGTCGTTTTGCCGTGGTCAACGTGGCCGATCGTGCCGATGTTGACGTGCGGTTTCGTCCGTTCAAACTTTGCCTTTGCCATATCGCGGGCGCCTCTGGTTCGGGGGCCGGAATTGGCCCGTGTCAATATCGCGGGCTACCTATTGCCAGAACGAGGAAAAATCAAGCCCGGTTCGTCAAATCCGACGTGCGGAAACGCCGCCGCCTCGCCCCTGCGCCCCGCGCCCGGGCCCGCGGGGGCAAGCGCGCGCGATTTTCCCCGCGCGCGGTGCGGCCGGGGCGCTATAGTCGGACCGAAGCGACCCAAGGAGAGCCCTCGATGTCGATGATGAAAACCCTCGTGAAAGTGGCGATCGGCGTGGCCGTGGCCAAAGGCATGTCCTCGATGACCGGCGCCGCGACCTCCGCCCCGCGCCGCAGCGCCCCGCGCAAGTCCACCGGCCTTGAAGACATGATGGGCGCGATTCTCGGCGGATCGGGCGGCGCGCGGCAAAGCGCCGGCGGCATCGGCGATCTCTTGAGCGAACTGGGCGGCGCCGGCACCGCCCGGCGCACCACCACCCGCCGCACCCGCACCGATGAGAACGCGCTCGGCGGGCTTCTGACCCAGCTCGGCGCAGGCGCCGCGGCGGGCGGGCTCGGCGGGCTGCTCGGCGGCATGCTCGGCGCAGGCGCGGGCGGCCTCGGCGCAAGCCTGAACTCCGCCTTCGCCAACAAGGGCGAGCCCGACACGCCCCCCTCGCCCGCCGCGGACGCCACCGCCGCGCTCCTCCTCAAGGCAATGATCCAGGCCGCGAAATCCGATGGCCAGATCGACGCGCAGGAACAGGAAAAGCTGATGGCCCACCTCGGCGAGGTGAGCGAAGCCGAACGCGCCTTCGTCGCCCGCGAACTCGAGGCGCCCGTCGATGTCGAGGCCCTCGCCCGCGCCGTGCCCGAGGGGCTCGAACCCCAAGTCTACACGATGTCGGCAATGGCGATCGAACTCGACGAACAATCCGAGGCCCAATACCTGCACAGCCTCGCCGAAGCGCTCGGCCTCGCCCCCGCCGAGGTCAACGCGATCCATGAAAAGATCGGGGCCCCGGCGCTTTACGCCTGAGGCCCCTTCATCTTGCCAAAAATATCCTGGGGGTGCGGGGGCAAAGCCCCTGCCCTTCCGCTCAGGTGAACTTGTTGTCCCGCGGGAAGCCGCGCGGCGCCATCCGCCCCGCCGTCGCCCGCTTGGCCAGCCATTCGGAGAGATCGGCCTCGCTCCGCGTGCGCCCCGCCGGATCCTTCCAGCTCAACCCCTCGGCCAGCCGGAAGGTGATCGCATCGACGAGCCCACCATCCTTATACTTTTGCAACCGCACGCCCTTGCCCCGCGCCATCTCCGGCAGCTCCTCGAGCGGGAAGACCAAAAGCTTGCGGTTCTCGCCCACGCAGGCGACATGATCCCCCGCCACCGGCGCACAGACCTGCCACCGCGCGCCCTCGCGCAGGTTCAGAACCTGCTTGCCCGCCCGCGTCTGCGCCACCAGCTCCTCGGCCGGCACGACAAACCCGTCGCCATCCGAGGACACGACGAGGAATTTCTCGCCCGCCTTCGGCACCATCAGATGGGTGATCTCGGCCTCATTGGGCAGATCGACCATCAGCCGCAGGGGCTCGCCCATGCCGCGCCCGCCGGGCAGGTTGGCGCCGAGCACCGTATAAGCCCGCCCGTTCGACGCCAGCGCCACGATCCGGTCGATCGTCTCGGCATGGAGCACGAACCCCGGCCCGTCTCCGTCCTTGAACTTCACCTCGGCGTCGAGCGCCTGATGGCCCTTCATCGCCCGGATCCAGCCCATCTTCGACAGGATCACGGTGATCGGCTCGCGCTCGATCATCGCCTCGATCGGCACCTCCTCGACCTCGGCCGCATCGGCAAACGAGGTCCGCCGCGCGCCGCCGGGCGCGGCCTTGCCGAACTGCTTGCGGATCTCCTTCAGCTCGGTCGTGATCCGGCCCCATTGCGCTTTCTCCGAGGCGAGAAGCCCCTCGAGATCGGCCCGCTCGGCGAGCAGCCCGTCGCGCTCGGCGCGCAGCTCCATCTCCTCGAGCCGGCGCAGGCTGCGCAGGCGCATGTTGAGGATCGCCTCGGCCTGCACCTCGTTGAGGAACACCCGATCGCCATCCACCACCGCCCAGTTTTCCGCCATCAGCGCGGGCTTGGGCTCATCCTCGGTGCGGATGATCTCGATCACCCGGTCGAGGTTGAGATAGGCGATGATATAGCCACCCAAGACCTCGAGCCGATGCGCGATCTTCTCCAGCCGATGTCCCGCGCGCCGGCACAGAACCTCGCGCCGGTGGTCGAGGAAGGCGCGCAGCACCTCCTTGAGCGAGCACACTTTCGGCACCTTGCCGTCGATCAGCACGTTCATGTTGAGCGAGAATCGCACCTCGAGATCGGAGTTGCGGAACAACATCCCCATCAGCATCTCGGGCTCGATCGTGCGCGCCCGCGGCTCGAGCACGATCCGCACATCATCGGCCGATTCGTCGCGCACATCGGCGAGCGCAGGCACCTTCTTGGTCTGAATGAGCTCCGCCAGCCGCTCGATCAGCTTCGATTTCTGCACCTGATAGGGGATCTCGGTGACCACGATCTGCCAGTTGCCGCGGCCCAGATCCTCACGCTCCCACCGCGCGCGCAGCCGGAACGCGCCGCGCCCCGTGCGATAGCTCTCGCGGATCGACTCGCGCGGCTCGACGATCACGCCGCCGGTCGGGAAATCCGGCCCCGGTATCAGATCGACAAGCGCATCCTCGGCGATCTCGGGGGCCTTGATCATCGCGAGACACCCCTCGACCAGCTCGTCGAGGTTATGCGGCGGGATATTCGTCGCCATGCCGACCGCGATGCCGCTCGCGCCATTGGCCAAGAGGTTCGGGAAGGCCGCCGGCAGAACCACCGGCTCCTCGAGCGTGCCATCGTAATTGGGCCGGAAATCGACCGCGTTTTCCGCCAGCCCATCGAGCAGCGCCTCGGAGGGATGCGCGAGCCGCGCCTCGGTATAACGCGAGGCCGCCGGGCCATCGCCGTCGATATTGCCGTAATTCCCCTGCCCGTCGACGAGCGGATAGCGCATCGCGAAATCCTGCGCGAGCCGCGCCATCGCGTCATAGATCGCCGCATCGCCATGGGGGTGATAGTTGCCCATCACATCGCCCGAAATCTTCGCGGATTTGCGGAAGCCCCCGGTCGGCGAGAGCTTCAGCTCGCGCATCGCGAAGAGGATCCGCCGGTGCACGGGCTTGAGCCCGTCGCGCGCATCAGGCAGCGCGCGGTGCATGATCGTCGAGAGCGCATAGGTCAGATAGCGCTCGCCGATCGCGCGGCTGAGGGGCTCCGAAGAGGTGGAGGGGTGCGGGACATCGTCATCTTGGCTCATGCGCCCGGTGTAATTCGCCCCCGCGCCCCGGTCCAGCCGCAAAGCTGCGCCGCGGCGGGCAAAATACGCGCCGGGTGGGAACCAATCGCGAAGTTTCACATTCCCTTGAGGAAGCCGGATCGGAAATAGGGTATCATGGACCTGTTTGGTGAGTCCGAGTGGTTTGGGGGTGTGTCATGCTGAAAATGTCTTTGCTTACGCTGGTTGGTCTTTATGCGATCCTCGCGGTCGCGGGGCGCGAGGCGCCCGGCCCGGCGCCGGTCGCGGTGCCCGAGGCGGCCAGCGCGCAGATCGAACGCCCCGCGCCGGTGGCGGCGGTGACGCCCGCGGCGCTGATCGAAACGCCGGACGCCGCCGCGCGCCCGGCCGCGCTGATCGTGGCGCAGCCCGCCGCGGTGCGGATGCCCGGCCCCGCGCTGCGCCCCGCGCCCGAATATCGCCGCCCCGAACCGCTCGCCGCCGCCCCTGCCGGCGCCGCGCTCTACCGGGTGATCGCGACGCGGCTCAACGTGCGCGCCACCCCCGGCGGCGCGGTGCTCGATCAGGTCACCGCCGGCGAAGAGGTGCTCGTCACCGCCGCGCAAGGCGCCTGGATGAAGATCCGCATCGAGGGCGATGGCGTCGAGGGCTGGGTCTCGGGCAAACTCCTCGCCCCCGCGCGCTGAGAAACCCGCCGCTTGCATCGGCGCGCGCCCGCCCCTATCCCCTTGGGGCGGACACGAAGGGGGCGCGCATGGCCAAGACGATCCTGATCACCGGCTGTTCCTCGGGCATCGGTTATGACGCGGCGCATGGGCTGGCAAAAGCCGGCTGGAAGGTCTTTGCGACCTGCCGGCGCGAGGAAGATTGCGCACGGCTGCGCGCCGAGGGGCTGACCTCCTTCGTGCTCGACGTGGCCGACCCGAGCTCGATCGAGGCGGGGTTCAACGAGGCGCTGGCCCGCGGCCGCGGCCGGCTCGACGCGCTCTACAACAACGCCGCCTTCGCCTGCCCCGGCGCCGTCGAAGACCTGCCCGCGGGCGCGCTGCGCGAGATCTTCGAGACCAACCTGTTCGGCCTGCATGACCTCACCACCCGCGCGATCAAGGTCATGCGCGCCCAGGGCTCGGGCCGGATCTTGCAATGTTCCTCGGTGCTTGGCCTCGTCGGCATCCGCTGGCGCGGCGCCTATGTCGCGACGAAATTCGCCCTCGAAGGGCTCACCGACGTGCTGCGCCTCGAGATGCGCGACACGCCGGTGCGGATCATCACCATCAACCCGGGCCCGATCCCCTCGAAGATCCGCGTCAACTCGATCCCGCATTTCGAGCGCTGGATCGACTGGCGCGCCTCGGCCCGGCGCGCGCAATACGAGAGCTCGCTGCTCAAACGCCTCTATGAGCCCTCGGGCAAGAAAGACGCCTTCGAGCTGCCGCCTGCGGCGGTGACGGCGGCGATTTTGCGCGCGCTCGAGGCGGAAAACCCGAAATCGCACTATTATGTCACCGGCGCCACGCATCTGGCCTCGTGGATCCGCCGCCTCGCGCCGCCCCGGCTGCGTGATTGGCTGCTGGCCAAAGGCTAACAACATCTAGGGGAAGAGATGGTCGTTCTAAACAAGATCTACACAAAAACCGGCGATGCGGGCGAGACCGCGCTCGTCAATGGCGCACGGGTGAGCAAGGCCTGCCCGCGGGTGCAGGCCTATGGCACGGTCGATGAGCTGAACTCGGTGCTGGGCATGGCGCGGCTCCATGCGACGGACGAAACCGCGGCGGCGCTGGCGCGGATCCAGAACGATCTCTTCGATCTCGGCGCCGATCTGGCGCGCCCCGAGATGGCCAAGGACGCCGAGGCGGGCTACCCGGTGCTGCGGGTGATCGCGACCCAGGTCGAGCGGCTCGAGACCGAGATCGACGCGATGGTGGCGCGGCTCGAACCCTTGCGCAGCTTCATCCTGCCCGGCGGCAGCGCGCTCGCCGCGAACCTGCACCTCGCCCGCACGGTCGCGCGCCGCGCCGAGCGCGAGGCGGTGGCGCTCGCCGCCGAGGGCGACGCCAACCCGCTCGCGGTGAAATATCTCAACCGCCTCTCGGATTGGTTCTTCTGCGCCGCGCGCATCGCCAATGACGACGGCCGCGCCGATATCCTCTGGGTGCCGGGCGCAAACCGCTGACATGACCCGGGCGGAATTTGGGGAACCTTTTCCGCCCGTGCGCGTTCACTCTCCGAAAGCGGACCCCCGCCAGCCCAGGAGACAGCCATGAAAACCAAGCTCGCCCTCATCCTCCTCCCCGCCACGCTCGCGCTCGGCGCCTGCATGCAAACCCAGGCCGACCGCACCATGGTCGGCGCCACCGCCACCGGCGCGGCCGCGGGCGCGCTGCTCAACGACAATGACCCGGCCAAGGGCGCGCTGATCGGCGGCGCGGTGGGCGCCGCGGCCGGCATGCTGATCAACAACACCAAGAACGATCAGGGCCAGTGCCAGTATCAGGACGCCTACGGCAACCGCTACTGGGCCGCGTGCTGAGCCCCACCGCAAGATCTCGATCCCCCGAGCCAGCCCGCCGCACCCCGGCGGGCTTTCTCATGCCCTGCGGAAATTTGCGCATCTCGGAGTCATTTTTGCGATTCCGCCCCGCGACGTGACGTAGCGACACGCCAAAGCGACGATTTTAGGCTGTCCCTTCGCCAAACGCTCTTGTAACAAAATTGCCGAGAACAAGTCGGGCCGCCCCCGGGCGGCGGAATCAACGGTAGGGAGTGCGTGCCCATGAAGGTCCTGGTGCCTGTGAAGCGCGTGATCGACTATAACGTGAAGGTTCGCGTGAAAGCGGATGGCACGGGCGTCGATCTCGCCAACGTCAAGATGTCGATGAACCCCTTTGACGAGATTGCCGTCGAAGAGGCGATCCGCCTGAAGGAGAAGGGCGTCGTGAGCGAGATCGTGGTGGTCTCGATCGGCGTCAAGCAGGCGCAGGAAACGCTGCGCACGGCGCTGGCGATGGGTGCGGACCGGGCGATCCTGGTGACCGCGGCCGAGGATGTGCACACCGATATCGAGCCGCTCGCGGTCGCGAAGATCCTCGCGAAAGTGGTGGCCGAGGAGGCCCCGGGCCTCGTCATCGCCGGCAAGCAGGCGATCGACAACGACATGAACGCGACGGGCCAGATGCTCGCGGCGCTCTTGGGCTGGAGCCAGGCGAGCTTCGCCTCGGAAGTGGCGATCGAGGGCGACAAGGCCCGCGTCACCCGTGAGGTCGACGGCGGTCTGCAAACCATCGAGGTCAAGCTCCCGGCGATCATCACCGCCGACCTGCGCCTCAACGAGCCGCGCTATGCCTCGCTGCCCAACATCATGAAAGCGAAGAAAAAACCGCTCGATGAGAAGACCGCCGCCGATTATGGCGTCGATGTCACCCCGCGCCTGACGGTCGTCAAGACCTCGGAGCCGGCGGGCCGCTCGGCGGGCATCAAGGTGGGTTCGGTCGACGAACTCGTGGCGAAACTGAAAGACGCGGGGGTGATCTGATGTCGGTTCTTCTGATTGCGGAAGTGAATGGCCTCGACGCGACGGCGAAAGCGCTGACCGCGGCCAAGAAGCTCGGCCCGGTGACGGTTCTGGTCGCGGGTTCGGGTGTCGATGCGGCCCCCTTCGCCGCGCTCGAGGGCGTGGCGAAAGTGCTCAAAGCCGATGACGCGGCCTATGGCCACGGCCTCGCCGAGCCGATGGCGGATCTGATCGTCTCGCTCGCCGCGGGCGTGACCCATATCGTCGCGCCGGCCACCGCCGAGGCCAAGAACGTGCTGCCGCGCGTGGCCGCGATGCTCGACGTGATGGTGCTCTCCGATGTGATCGGCGTGGTCGATGCCGACACGTTCGAGCGCCCGATCTACGCCGGCAACGCGATCCAGACGGTGAAATCCGCAGATCCGGTCAAGGTGATGACCGTGCGCACCACCGCCTTCGAGGCGGCGGGCACCGGCGGCGCGGCGGCGATCGAAGCGGCGGCTGCGGCCGGCGACAAGGGCCTCAGCTCTTGGGTCGAAGACAAGGTCGCGGCCTCGGATCGCCCGGAGCTGACCTCGGCCAAGATCGTCGTCTCGGGCGGCCGTGGCGTGGGCTCGGAAGAGAGCTTCGCGATCATCACCGCGCTCGCCGACAAGCTCGGCGCGGCGGTCGGCGCGAGCCGCGCGGCGGTCGACAGCGGCTTTGCACCCAACGACTGGCAGGTCGGCCAGACCGGCAAGGTCGTGGCCCCCGAGCTCTACATCGCCTGCGGCATCTCCGGCGCGATCCAGCACCTCGCCGGCATGAAGGACAGCAAGATCATCGTCGCGATCAACAAGGACGAAGAAGCCCCGATCTTCCAGGTCGCCGACTTCGGCCTCGTGGCGGATCTCTTCCAGGCCGTCCCGGAAATGACCGCCAAGGTCTGAGCCGGCCCCGAAAAACGAAAGCCCCGCCAAGCGATTGGCGGGGCTTTTGCCTGTCTCGAACCCGGTTCAGAGCAGCTTCGAGACGACCGGGGCCAGCGCCTCGGCAACTTCATGATGGACCATCGGCCCGGGCATGGTGCCCGCCACCGGCTCCTCCATCGGCGCGAAATGCATCCCCACCGTGCCGGCGGACCGCGCCAGCATCGAGGGCTCGACCCGCACCACCTGATCGGCGAGCGGCGCGATCTTTTCCACCATCGCCGAGGTCACCAGAACCGGCTCCGCACCGAGCGGATCGCCCTGCAACGGGTCGCGATAATCGCCGAGCCAGAGCAACACCTTCGGCCCGTCCATCCGCTCGAGCAGCGCCCGCATCCGCGCGACCCAGGCCGATTGCAGCTCCGCCACCACCGCCTCGAACCGCTCCGGCGCGCGGCTCATCAGCGCCTGCAGCAGGTGCCGCGTGAAGTTGAACTCGGTGAAATCGATCTCCGAGAACACCGAGCGCATCAGGTTCGAGGCGCGCAGGAACCGATCGTTGCGGCGCGGGTGCACGGCGTAAAACCGGTTCGACATGTTGCACGCGCCGAGAAGCTGGATGATGCTCAGCTGCGGCGGATGCTTGGGCTGCGTCAGTTGCAGCTCGTTGAGAAACACATCGACCCCGGCATTCTGATAGCCGAAATTGACCACCGGCAGCCCGAGCCGCCCCTCGAGCAGGATCGGCCAGGGCTCGGCCACGAACCTGCCATAGGTCTCATTGCCGCCAAGCGCCGCGCAATGCGGCACGCTCAGATCGCGGCGCGGACCGCGAAACAGCAGTTTCGATTTCCCGTAGCGGCACGGAAAATACTCTAGGGCGCCAGCGCCCGGATATTCGAAGGCCATTATCCCACCTCATTTTTCGACTCACCCACAGGCAGGATGGCGAAGAACTCTTGCCAAAGAGCTAAAGTGAAAATGCGAAACAGACTGGTAAGCAGGATGCGGGGTTTTGGCTTGCATGCTGCAGCGCAGCAAGAGTATGGTTAGCGCGCAACAAAACATGGGGCGAAGATGAGTATTCAATCGGTTGGGATCGTTGGCGCAGGCCAGATGGGCAACGGCATCGCGCATGTCTTCGCCCTCGCGGGCTATGACGTGCTGCTCAACGACATCGCGCAGGAAAGCCTCGACAAGGCCGTCGCGACCGTCACCAAGAACCTCGATCGGCAGGTGCAGCGCGAGAAGATCTCCGAGGCCGGGAAGGATGCCGCCCTCGCCCGGATCAAGACCACGATGGCGCTGCCCGAGCTCGGCCAGTGCGATCTGATCATCGAAGCCGCCACCGAACGCGAAGCGGTCAAGGACAAGATCTTCGAGGCGCTCCTGCCGCATCTCAAGCCCACCACGATCCTCGCGAGCAACACCTCGTCGATCTCGATCACCCGGCTCGCGTCGAAAACCGACCGCCCCGAGCGCTTCATGGGCGTGCACTTCATGAACCCGGTGCCGGTGATGAAACTCGTCGAGCTGATCCGCGGGATCGCGACCGATGACGAGACCTATCAGACCATGCTCGGCGTGGTGAAATCGCTCAACAAGACCGCGGCCTCGGCCGAGGACTTCCCCGCCTTCATCGTGAACCGGATCCTGGTGCCGATGATCAACGAGGCGGTCTACACGCTTTACGAAGGCGTCGGCAATGTCGAGTCGATCGACATGGCGATGAAACTCGGCGCGAACCACCCGATGGGCCCGCTGGAACTGGGCGACTTCATCGGCCTCGATACCTGCCTTGCGATCATGCATGTGCTGCACGACGGGCTGGCGGACACCAAATATCGCCCCTGCCCGCTTCTGACGAAATATGTCGAGGCCGGCTGGCTGGGCCGCAAATCGGGCCGTGGCTTCTACGATTACCGGGGCGAAAAGCCGGTTCCGACCCGCTGAGGCCGCCAAAACTCAAGAAACGCGCGGGGGCTCCTCGCGCGTTTTTTCATGGCTCAGTTGTCTTCGCCGAAACGGTTGGCGACCAGCGCCTCGAGCGCCGCGCTGAGCGCCTCGGCCTCGGCGCCGCTCGTCGAGACATGGATCGAGGTGCCCCGCGAGGCGGCGAGCATCAGCAGCCCCATGATCGAATCGCCCGAGACCCGCATCCCGTCCTTCTCGACCTCGGCCCGCGCATCGAACCGCTCCACCACCTCGACAAAGCGCGCCGAGGCCCGGGCATGCAGGCCCTTCTCATTCACAATCCGCAATTCTTTAGACGTCATGACTTCGCGTCGATCCCGTTGGCCGTATAGCTGTTGATATATTTGCGACCGGCATCGAGCGCCGCCTCGACCGCCGCATGGACGCCTAGGCTGCGCGATTTCGCAAGTTTGATCAACAGCGGCAGATTGGCCCCGTAGATGATTTCGCGTTCACAAGACTTGCAGGCGAGCAGGCTCAGGTTCGAGGGCGAGCCGCCGAACAGATCGGTGACCACCACGACCCCGTCGCCGCTATCGACCTGATCGGCCGCGGCGCGGATCTCTTCCTGCTTTTCGGCACGGTCGTGATCGTTCTCGATCGTGATCGCGCGAATCCCTTCCTGCGGGCCGACCACATGCTCGACCGCGGCGAGATATTCGCGCGCCAACCCCCCGTGTGCCACGATCACGATCCCGATCACGCGCCAAACACCCCTTTCACCGCCGGCAGGCCCTGCCCCCGCCGCTCCAGTTCCCTGTGCCGTTTTGACACCTGCCAACCCGCCTCCGCAAGCGCTTTGGCGACGGCTTCCGTTACGGCAACCGACCGATGTTGCCCGCCGGTGCAGCCAAAGCCGACCGACAGGTGACTCTTGCCTTCCTCGACATGCGCGGGCAGCAGAAAACACAACAAATCCCGCACCTTGGAGATGAATTCCAGGTAGCGCGGATCGCCTTCGACGTGCGCCGCCACGGCCCCGTCGAGGCCGGTCAGCGGTCGCAGCGCCGCCACCCAATGCGGGTTCGCGAGAAAGCGGCAATCGAACATCATGTCGAGCCCGCGCGGCACGCCGCGCTTGTAGCTGAAACTGTGCAGCGAGACCGCGAGCCGCGCGATCTTGCCCATGTCGAACCATTGCGCGAGCTCGGCGCGCAGATCATGCGGGCTCATCCCCGAGGTCTCGATCAGGACATCGGCGCGCACCCGCACCGGCGCGAGAATGTCGATCTCCTGGGTGATGCCGGCGAGCGGCGTATCGGAGGGCGCGAGCGGATGGCGCCGCCGGGTCTCGGAATAGCGCCGCACCAGCACGTCGGGGCTCGCATCGAGATAGAGCACCTCGAGCCGCAGCTCGGGCACCCGCGTCAGCCGGTCGATCAGCTCGATCAACCCGGTCGCGGAGAAATCGCGGTTGCGCACATCGAGCCCGAGCGCGAGCGGCTGCGCCAGCGGCCCGTCGAGCAGCCGCGGGATCAGGCTCATCGGCAGGTTGTCGATCGTCTCGTAGCCGAGATCCTCGAGCGCATCGATCGCGGTCGAGCGGCCAGCCCCCGACGGGCCGGTCACCAGAACGACCCGGTGCCCCCCCTGCGGCGCGGCTTTGCCCTCAGCACTCAAGCGACTCTCCCACCCTTCAGCCATTGCAGGATTGCGACCTCAAGATGACCATGTTGCAGGCGCAGCACAAGGGGGATGCACCTATCCAAAAGGACAGTTTGGCGCAGCGGTGGTAAACGTTCGGTTTCGATCTGCGCGAGATCGACGACAAGTTTCACCTCGGCCTGCGGCAGCGCCTCGGCGCCAAGCAGACCGACGCCGCGCGCCTCGATCATCCCGGAAATTGCGGGCGGCGCCGAGGCGATCAGCGCCACGCCCGCGCCGCGCAGCTCCACCTGGTCATCGGCCACGAGATGGGCGCCCAGCGCCATCAGCCCGAGCGCAAGCTGCGACTTGCCCGCGCCCGAGGGCCCGAGGATCAACACCGCGCGCCCCGGGTCGAGCGCGACACAGCTCGCATGGAGCCGCAGCGGCGCCATCTCAGATCGGCAGGCCGACGACAAAGCGCGCGCCGAGCGGCTCGGAGGTGATATCGGCATCCGTCGGGCGGATATTCTCGGCCCAGATCACCCCGCCATGCGCCTCGACGATCTGTTTCGAGATCGCGAGCCCGAGGCCCGAATGATCGCCGAACTGGCCCTCCGGGCGCTCCGAATAGAAGCGCTTGAAGACCTTGGTCAGCGCCTCCTCGGGGATCCCCGGCCCGGTATCCTCGACCACGACCAGCACCCGGTTGTCGCGCCGCCGCGCCCAGACCCGCACCGCATCGCCCTCTTCGCAGAAGGAGATCGCATTGGTGATCAGGTTGACGAAAACCTGCGCGAGCCGCCCCTCGAGGCCGGTGATCATGATCGGCTGCGAGGGCAGGTCGATGATGAATTCGACCCCCTTCTCGCCCGCCTGCTTGCCCAGATAATCGGCCAGATTGCCGACCATCTTGAGCAGGTCGAAATGCTCCTCCTCCTCCTTCACCAGCTCGCTGTCGAGCCGCGAGGCGTTGGAGATGTCGCTGACCAGCCGGTCGAGGCGCTTCACATCATGGTCGATGACCTCGAGCAGCCGCGCGCGGTGATCGTCGCGCTTGACGACATGCAGCGAGGCCACCGCCGAGCGCAGGCTGGCGAGCGGGTTCTTGATCTCATGGGCGACATCGGCGGCGAATTGTTCGTTCGCGTCGATCCGATCGTAAAGCGCCGTCACCATGCCGCGCAGCGCGCCCGAGAGGCGGCCGATCTCGTCGGGCCGCGCGGTCAGATCGGGGATCCGCACCCGGCTCGGGCTCATCTTGCGGGCGTTCTTCTCCTGGCCGATCTCGGCCGCGGCGGCGAGCTCGGAGAGCGGGTTCGCGATCGTCGAGGCGAGCACCAGGCTCAGCCCGATCGAGACGATGATCGCGATCACGAACATCTGCAAGACCTGCTCGCGCTCGACCCGCACGAGCTGGTCGATCTCGCCCGCCTCGGAGGTCAGCGCGAGAATGCCGACCAGCTGATCGCCCTGATAAACCCCTGTCACGACAGAGAAAATCGTCGCCCCGTCGGAATCGCGGCGGGTGTCGATATGGGTCTCGCCATCAGCCATCTTCGGCAGGAGCGAGGTCGCGATCCGCTTGGCGTCATAGACCGCGTCTTTCTCCGGCTCATCGCGCACGACCTTCGAGATCCGGTCCCAGATGCCGTTGAGCAGGTCGGTGATCAGCGTCGAGCGATGATCGATCTGCAGCCCGTCGACCCGCTCGCGCGGCGAGGCGGGCACCTCGGAGGAGCTCAGCAGCATCGCCCCGCGCGGATCGAAGACATAAAGATGCGTGCCCGTGGGCAGTTCGATGCCGGCGAGCGTATCGGGCAGGTCGATCCCGTCGCCGGCCGCGAAATTCACCGGCGCCGATTTCGGCAGCCGCGCCTCGAAGACATCGGCGATCAGCTCCGCCTCGTTCACGATCGCGCTTTCGCGCTGGAACACGAGGCTGTCGCGGAACGGGTTGAGATAGAGCACCCCCGCCACCATCATCACCATCGCAACGAGGTTGAAGATGATGATCTTGCGCGCCAGCGGCGAGCGGTTGAGCGAAATCAGCCCCCGCCGCGCGCGCCGCGGCTTGAGCGCCTCCCCCTCCGAGGTCTCGGCGCCGGTCATCCAGTCCTCGCCCAGCAGAACCCCGGGCTCGGGCTTGCGCGGGCGGCTCAGCCCTATACGCCCCGCAGCACTCATTCCTCGTTGTAACGATAGCCGATGCCGTAAAGCGTTTCGATCGCCGAGAAATCGTCGTCAGCCGCGCGCATCTTCTTGCGCAACCGCTTGATATGGCTGTCGATCGTGCGGTCGTCGACATAGACCTGATCGTCATAGGCCACGTCCATCAGCTGATCGCGCGATTTCACGAAGCCCGGGCGCTGCGCGAGCGCCTGCAGGAGCAGGAATTCGGTCACCGTCAGCGTCACATCGCGGCCCTTCCAGGTCACCGCATGGCGCAGCGGGTCCATCGTCAGCGCCCCGCGCACGATCACCTTGGTCTCGTCGGTGGTCGGCGCCTCGCCCGTCGAGATCGCCTCCTGCCGGCGCAACAGCGCCCGGATCCGCTCGACCAGCAGCCGCTGCGAGAACGGCTTTTTCACATAATCGTCGGCGCCCATCCGCAGGCCCAGAACCTCGTCGATCTCGTCATCCTTCGAGGTCAGGAAGATCACCGGCATCGAGGTCTTCTGGCGCAGCCGCTGCAGAAGCTCCATCCCGTCCATCCGCGGCATCTTGATATCGAGCACGGCCATGTCCGGCAGGCGCTTGTTGAACGCATCGAGCGCCGCCTGCCCGTCGTTGTAGGTCTCGACCTCGTAACCTTCCGCTTCCAGCGTCATCGAGACGGAGGTAAGAATGTTGCGGTCGTCATCGACCAGCGCAATCCTGGACATATCTGGCACCCTCTAACTGCTCGTTATGTTGTTTTGACCCATTCTCCGCTTTCCGAGTCGCGGAATCAACCGCGATGTGCGAATCACCCGGCCTCACGGATTCAGGAGAGGCGAAAAAACCGAAGGTTTGACTAATTTGCCGCACCTTCGGCGCCAACATTCCCAAAAAAACACTTGGTTGCGCTAACTGCGGCAAAGCGTTCTGTTCCTTCGCCAAATCGTCATGTTATAGGGGCGCCACTTGGGCGGAAGTGCTCCGCCCCGGTCGGTATTCCAATGGCGCGGGATGCCGGGAGGAACCCAAGGAAAGCCGCTCGGCGGCATCGGGAGCTACAGATGATCATCGGACGCGTGAACCCGGCGAAACGCCTGGAAGATCAGGGCATCACTGGTCTGGGCAATGTCTATTACAACCTTCTCGAGCCCGCGCTGATCGAAGCGGCGCTCAAGCGCAATGAAGGCACGCTTGGCAAGGGCGGCGCGTTCTACTGCTCGACCGGCGCCCATACCGGCCGCTCGCCGAAAGACAAGTTCGTGGTCCGCACCGCTTCGGTCGAAGACACGATCTGGTGGGAAAACAACAAGCCGATGGATCCGGCCAAGTTCGATGTGCTGCATGCCGACATGCTCGAGCACATGAAGGGCAAGGATTACTTCGTGCAGGATCTCTTCGGCGGCGCCGATCCCGAGCACCGCCTCGACGTGCGCGTGGTGACCGAGCTCGCCTGGCATGGCCTGTTCATCCGCACCATGCTGCGCCGCCCCGACCGCGCCGAGCTCGACACCTTCGCCCCCGAGTGGACGATCATCAACTGCCCCTCGTTCAAGGCCGACCCGGAACGCCACGGCTGCCGCACCGAGACCGTCATCGCGCTCAACTTCGATCGTAAGATGATCCTGATCGGCAACACCGCCTATGCCGGCGAGAACAAGAAGGGCGTGTTCACGCTGCTGAACTACATCCTCCCCGGCAAGGGCATCATGGCGATGCATTGCTCGGCCAACCACGCCATCGGCAACCCCGACGATTCGGCGGTGTTCTTCGGGCTCTCGGGCACCGGCAAGACCACCCTCTCGGCCGACCCCTCGCGGATCCTGATCGGCGATGACGAACACGGCTGGTCGGAAAAGGGCATCTTCAACTTCGAGGGCGGCTGCTACGCCAAGACCATCAACCTCTCGAAGGAAGCCGAGCCGGAAATCTACGCGACCTGCTCGATGTTCGGCACCGTCGTCGAAAACATGGTCTATGACGAGGAAACCCTCGAGCTCGACTTCTTCGACAACTCGCTGACCGACAACATGCGCTGCGCCTATCCGCTGCATTACATCTCGAATGCCTCGGAAACCGCGCTCGGCGGCGCGCCCAAGAACGTGATCATGCTGACCTGCGACGCCTATGGCGTGCTGCCGCCGATCGCGCGTCTGACGCCCGCCCAGGCGATGTATCACTTCCTCTCGGGCTTCACCTCGAAGACCCCGGGCACCGAAGTGGGCGTGACCGAGCCGCTGCCGACCTTCTCGACCTGCTTCGGCGCGCCCTTCATGCCGCGTCGCCCCGAGGTCTATGGCAAACTGCTGCAAGAGAAGATCCTCGCGCAGGGCGCCTCGTGCTGGCTCGTCAACACCGGCTGGACCGGCGGCGCCTTCGGCACCGGCAAGCGGATGCCGATCAAGGCCACCCGCGCGCTGCTGACCGCCGCGCTCGACGGCTCGCTCCATGATGTCGAGTTCCGCAAGGACGAAAACTTCGGCTTCGAAGTGCCGGTCTCGGTGCCGGGCGTCGATGCCGTCCTGCTGAACCCGCGCGACACCTGGGCCGACAAGGCCGCCTTCGACGCGCAGGCCGCGAAACTCGTGAAGATGTTCTCGGAAAACTTCGCGCAATACATGCCCTATATCGACGAAGACGTGAAAGCCGCCGCGATCGGCTGAACACGCGCCCCGATTGGACAGTGACCCGCGAGGGGCCGGATCTTCCGGCCCCTTTGCTTTTGCGCCGGGCTGCACCAGATTGGGCCCATGCATCTGCACGGCCTGCCCCTGATCTTGCTGCTTGGCCTCCTCGGCGCGCTGGCCGTGGCGGGGCTGACGCTGCTCTCGGCGCGGCTCTCGCATCCCCGCCCCGCCGGGCCCTTCGCGCCCTCCCATGCCCTGCCGCCCCCCGCGGGAAGCCGCCTCGCCGCCGCCTTCGCGCCCCGCCTCGCCGCCGAGCCGGGGCTCACCGCGGTGCATCTGCTGCTCGACCCGCTCGATGCGCTCGCCGCCCGGCTCGAGCTGATCGAGGCGGCCGAAAGCTCGGTCGATCTGCAATATTACATCTGGCAGGACGATACCGCCGGGGCGCTGATGCTGGGCGCGCTGCGCAGGGCGGCGGCGCGTGGCGTGCGGGTGCGGATGCTGATCGACGACAACGGCACCCACGGCCTCGATGACACGCTCAGCACGCTGGAATCGCTCGAGAATTTCGACATCCGGCTGTTCAACCCCTTCCCGCTGCGGCGCGCCCGCTGGCTGGGCTATCTCGCCGATTTCCACCGCCTGAACCGGCGCATGCACAACAAGGCGATGGTGGTCGACGGCGCGCTCGCGGTGCTCGGCGGGCGGAATATCGGCGATGAATATTTCAACCGCTTCGCCCCCACCGGCCTCTACATGGACCTCGACCTGATGGCCGCCGGCCCGATCGTGCCGCAGGTCGCCGCGCAGTTCGACCTCTACTGGAACTCGGCGCTCTCGATCCCGGTGGCGGCGCTGCTCGCCCCCCTCGCGCCCGACCGCGCCGAAGCCTGCCTTGCCGCCCAGGCCGCCCGCCTCGCCACACCGGAGGCGCGCGATTACGCCCGCGCGCTCGCCGCCCCCGACATGCCGCTCCTCTCCCCCGATCTGACGCTCAGCTTCGGCCCCGCGACGCTCCTCTTCGACCCGCCCGAGAAGATCACCGGCCCGATCGCCGCGCGCCGGATGCTCTGGGCACGGCTCTTACGCGCGCTCGGCCAGCCGCGCGAGGAACTGGTGCTGATCTCGCCCTATCTGGTGCCCACCCGCGCGGGCGTGCGCGTGCTCGGGCGCTATGCGAAAGCCGGGGTGAAGGTGCGGCTCTTCACCAACAGCTTCGCCGCCTCCGATGTGCCGCTCGTCCATTCGGGCTATGCCCACCGGCGCCGGCCGCTGCTCAAACGCGGGGTGGAGATCTGGGAATTTGCCCCCGACGCCGAGATCCGCCACCCGCCCGCGAGCTTCCTGCGCCCGCGCCTGCGCGGCACCGCGCCATTTGCCCGCAACAAGCTCCACGCCAAGGTCTTCATCACCGATCGCGCGCGGATCTTCATCGGCTCGTTCAACTTCGACCCGCGCTCGATGCGGCTCAACACCGAGCTCGGCCTCGTGCTCGAGAACCCGGTGATCGCGGCGAAGATGGCCTCGGCGTTTGAGGGCTATATCCCGGCGCGCGCCTGGGCGCTCAAGCTCGACCGGGAGGGCAAGATCACCTGGTGCCGCGCGGGCGAGGCGCCGACCCGGCGCGAGCCGGGCACCGGCTTTTGGTCGGGCGTGGCGCTGGGGCTCGCCAAGCGCCTGCCGATCGAATGGATGCTCTGAGCCTTACTTGCGGGTCCGCTTGACCTTGCGCGCCACGCCGCGCTCGCGCGCCTTGACGGCGGCGAGCTTGCGCCCGCGCCGGAAGGGTTTCTTGCCCCCCTTGCCCGGCCCCGGCATCGCCGCGCCCTCGATCTCGAGCAACTCGAGCTCGAGCCCGCCGGTCACCGGCACCGCCTCCTTGAGCCGCACCAGAACCCGCAGGCCCACCCCCACCACCATCCCGGTATCGGCGCCGATCAGCTGCTGCGCCTCGCGGTCATAATGGAAGAACTCGCGCCCGATCTCGCGGATCGGGATCAGCCCGTCGGCGCCGGTCTCGTCGAGCCGCACGAAGGCGCCGAATTTCTGCACCCCCGAGATCCGGCCGGAAAACTCCGAGCCCACCCGGTCGCTCAAGTAAGCGGCGAGATAGCGGTCGGTCGTGTCGCGCTCGGCCGCCATCGAACGGCGCTCGGTCTCCGAGATATGCTTGGCGGTTTCCTCAAGCACTTCAATCTCTTGCGGCGAGAGCCCGTCCTTGCCCCAATGATGCCCGAGGATCAGCGCGCGGTGCACGACGAGATCCGAATAGCGCCGGATGGGCGAGGTGAAATGCGCGTAAGAGCGCAGCGCGAGCCCGAAATGCCCGAGGTTTTGCGGCGCGTAATAGGCCTGCGTCATGGTGCGCAGGGTCGACATGTTGATCAGCTCGTCGAACTCCGAGCCCTCCGCCTGATCGAGCAGATAGTTGAGCTGCGAGGTGCGCAATACCTGGCCTTTGGGCAGGGTGAAGCCCGAGGCCTGCGCCACCTCGCGCAGCGCCTCGAGCTTGTCGGGGCTGGGCTCCTCATGGACGCGGTAGAGAAGCGGCCGGCGCAGCTTCTCGAGCTCCTCGGCGGCCGCGACATTGGCCAGCACCATGAATTCCTCGATCAGCCGATGCGCATCGAGCCGTTCCTTGAACCGCACCGAGGCGACCTTGCCCTCCTCGCTGATCACGATCTGCCGCTCGGGCAGGTCGAGCTCGAGCGGCTGGCGCCGCGCACGGGCCCGCGAGAGCGCCGCATAGGCGTCATAGATCGGCGCGATCACCTCCTCGAGGAGCGGCGCGGTCTTGGCGTCCGGGCGGCCCTCATGGGCCTCTTGCACCTGCGCATATTCGAGCGAGCCGCGCGAGCGGATGATCCCGCGGGTGAAGCGATGCGAGAGCTTGGTGCCATCGGCGTCGAGCTTCATCCGCACCGCGAGAACCGCGCGGTTCACATGTTCATGCAGCGAGCACAGATCGCCCGAGAGCCGGTCGGGCAGCATCGGCACGACGCGGTCGGGGAAATAGGTCGAGTTGCCGCGCTTGCGCGCCTCGCGGTCGAGCGCCGAGCCCGGGCGGACGTAATGGGCGACATCGGCGATCGCGACCCAGAGGATCAGCCCGTCGGGGTTGGCCGGATCATCGTCATAGGTCACGAGGCAGGCGTCATCGCGGTCGCGCGCATCGGCCGGGTCGATGGTGACGAAGGGCAGCTCGGTCAGATCCTCGCGCCCGTCAAAGCCCGCGGGCACGGCGGCGTCGGCCTCGGCCACCACCTCATCAGGGAAATCGTCGGGGATATTGTGCTGATGGATCGCGATCAGGGAGACCGCGCGCGGCGCGGTCGGGTCGCCGAGGCGCTCGATCACCCGCGCGCGCGGCAGGCCGAGGCGGGTCTTCGGCCCGGCCTGTTCGGCCTCGACGAGCTCGCCATCGCGCGCCTCGAGCGTGGCGCCGGCCGCGATCAGCCATTCCTTCTGGTCGCCCTTGTCGATCGGCACGATCCGCCCGCCCTCGGCGCTCTTGCGGAAGATGCCGACGATGCGGTGCTGCGCGACGCCGATCTTGCGGATCGGGCGCGCCTCATAGCCGTAGCCCTCGCCCTCGACCTCGGTCAGCCGCGCAAGCAGCCGGTCGCCCTCGCCGAGCGCCGCATCGCCCGCCTTCGGGATCACCAGGATCACCGGCTCGGGCCCCTCGCCCTCCCATTCGAGCGCGCGCGCCCACAGATCGCCCTGGCTGTCGGGGCGCAGGATCTGCAGCACGGCGACCGGCGGGAGCTTGTTGTCGAGCGTATAGCTGCGGCGCGGGCGGCGGGCGATCTGGCCCTCCTCGGAGAGCTCGCGCAGCATGCGCTTGAGCTCGATCTTGGCCGCGCCCTTGATGCCGAAGGCTTTGGCGATATCGCGTTTGGCGCCGGCGCCGGGGTTATCGGCGAGCCAGGCGAGGATCTGGTCTTTGGTGGGCAATTGGTTCATGGCCCTGCCTAGCACGGGCGGCGGGGCGCGTCACGGGGGAAGCAGCGGGGCTCTGCCCCGCACCCCGGGATATTTGGGGCAAGATGAAAGGTCAGAGCGGGCGGCGCATGTCGCGGTGCGGGATGCCGGCATCGTCATAGACGGGGCCGAAGGCGACAAAGCCGAGCTTTTCATAGAAGGGTATCGCCTGGAGCTGCGCGCCGAGTTGCGCCTCGGTGCAGCCCGCTTGGGCGAGGCGCGCGCAGCCTGCTTCGATCAGCGCCGCGCCGAGGCCGGTGCCGCGCGCGCGCCGCGCCACGCAGACCCGGCCGATCTTGCCCAGCGCGCCCTGGATGAAGAGCCGCGCGGTGCCGAGGGGGTCGGCGCCGTCGCGGGCGAGAAGATGCACCGCCGCGCTGTCGAGATCATCCCATTCCTCGGCCTCGGCGATGCCCTGTTCCTCGATGAACACCGCGCGGCGCAGCGCATGGCAGGCGGCGAGGTCTTGCGTCTCCTCGATCATGCGAAGAACGCCCGAAGCGCGCGGGCATAGATCGCCTTGAGCTGGTGGATATGGGCGATCTCGACGCGTTCATCGACCTTGTGCATGGTCTGGCCGACGAGGCCGAATTCGAGCACCGGGCAATGGTCCTTGACGAAGCGCGCGTCCGAGGTGCCGCCGGTGGTGGAGAGCTCGGGGCGCAGGCCGGTCTCGGCCTCGACGGCGGCGGCGACGAGCGCGACGAACGCGCCCGGCGGCGTGACGAAGCTCTCGCCCGAGATTTCCGAGCGCAGCGTGAGCCGCACGCCGGTTTCGGCCTCGATCCGCGCCGCGAGCCCCTCGCCCCAGGCCACGAGCCCCGCGCCGCTATGGGCATCGTTGAAGCGGATATTGACCGTCGCCGTGGCCCGAGCCGGGATCACGTTATTGGCCGGGTTGGCGCAATCGATCGTGGTGATCTGCAGGCTCGAGGGCTCGAAATGCGCGGTGCCCTGATCGAGCGGCGCAGCGGTCATCTCGCCCAGGAGCCGGGTGAGCGCATGGAGCGGGTTCTTCGCCCGGTGCGGATAGGCCGCGTGCCCCTGCACCCCCTCGGCCTCGATATAGAAGGTCATCGAGCCGCGCCGGCCGATCTTCATCATCTCGCCCATCCGCTCGGGGCAGGTCGGCTCGCCCACGAGACAGACCGACATCGCCTCGCCCTCGGCCGCCATCCAGTCGAGCAGCGCGCGCGTGCCGTCGCGGCCCGGGCCCTCTTCATCGCCGGTGATGGTCAGGATCACCGCGCCCTCAGGCGGGGTCTCACGCACGAAATCCACCGCCGCCGCGACAAAGGCCGCCACGCCCGATTTCATGTCGCTCGCGCCGCGGCCCCAGATCTGGCCCTCGGCGATCTCGGCGCCGAACGGGTCGCGGCTCCAGGCGGCGACATCGCCCACCGGCACGACATCGGTATGGCCGTTGAAGCCGAAGCTGCGCGCGCCCTTCGCCCCCCAGCGCGCGAAGAGGTTGGGCACGCCGTTGCGATCGACCCGGGTGCAGGCGAACCCGGCCTCGCCCAGCACCCGCGCGAGAAGCTCGAGCGCGCCGCCCTCGACGGGCGTGACACTCGGGCAGCGGATCAGCGCGGCGGTCAGCGCGACCGGATCAATCGGGGCATGGGTCATCTGCGGCTCCTTGCGGCTTTCGCGCAGGATTAGCGCCCCCCGCGCCGCCCGTCGAGCCCCCTTCCCCGGCGTCAGGTGTTGCAGCCCGGTCACCGCCCGGCCCAAGCCCGTTTGTGGCGAAAATTTGTCTTTATTCTCAAGGGCGCCCCGGCTACTGTGGGGAAAATAACGTCCTGAGGCAGGGCAACACGAGCAGGGTCAACGCACCCACCCGGATTTGCGGGCCACCGGCCCGACACGAGCGCCCTCTTCGGGGGCGCCGGTCGTGATTGCGCTGCCTCCAACGCGGGAGGCGAGAATGCCCTGGGCATCGGAGCTGAGCTACAACACGAGCGCTTCGGCGCTGCAGATGGCCAACACCATCTTCGGCGATGGCGTGACCGTGGTCGGCGCTTCCTACACCGGCGACGCGCGCTCCTCGGCGATCTATTCGCGCGGCGATGCGCTCTCGCCCGAGGCCACGCCCTCGAACACCGGGGTGATCCTCTCCACCGGCTATGCGACGAGCTTCACCAATTCCTTTGGCGATGTGAACACCTCGACGAACACCTCGACCAACACCTCCGGCGTCAACAACAACGCCGATTTCAACGCGATCGCCGGCACCACCACCTATGACGCCGCCTGGCTCGATGTGGATTTCATCCCCACCGGCGACACGATGACCGTCTCCTTCACCTTCGCCTCGGAGGAATATCCCGAGTATATCAACTCGATCTACAACGATATCGTCGGCGTCTGGGTGAACGGGAGCTACGTCGAACTGGCCGCCGGCAACGGCAATACCTCGGTCATCAACGTCAACAGCCAGAACAACGAAAACCTTTACATTTCAAACACCTCGGATAGCTACAACACCGAGATGGACGGCTTCACCGTGACCATGTCGCTGACCTTCCCGGTCAATGTCGGCGTGGTCAATTCGATCCGCATCGGCATCGCCGACACCTCGGATTCGAACTACGATTCGAACATCCTGATCGCGGGCGACAGCATCCAGACCGTGCTGATCGCCGCCGATGACGTGGCCAATGTCGCCCCGGGCGAGGCGCGCACGATCGACGTGCTCGCCAACGACCACAGCGGCACGAACGGCACGCTGACGATCACCCATATCAACGGCGTCGCCGTTACCGCGGGCCAGACGGTGACGCTTGCCTCGGGCGAACAGGTCACCCTCAACCCCGATGGCACGCTCACGGTCCTCACCGATGCCGAGGAAGAGACCGTCAACTTCACCTATGAAATCTCCGATGGCGCGGGCCATACCGATGTCGGTTTCGTCACCGTCAACGTGGTGCCCTGTTTCACCGCCGGCACCCGCATCGCCACCCCCGAGGGCCCCCGCGCCGTCGAGGATCTGCGCCCGGGCGATCTCGTCTTCACCCAGGACGACGGCGCGCAGCCGCTGCGCTGGGTCGGGCGGCACCGCGTCCGCGCGACGGGCGATTTCGCCCCGATCCGCATCGAGGCCGATACGTTTGGCCGACATGATGTGCTCACCGTCTCGCCCCAACACCGGATCTTGATGCGCGACGCGCTGGCGGAGCTGATGTTCGGCGAGGCCGAGGTGCTGGTCGCGGCCAAACATCTCGTCGATGGCGCCCGCGTGCGCGTCGTCGAGGGCGGCGAGGTCGAGTATTTCCACCTGCTCTTCGACCGCCATCAGGTGATCTTCTCCGAGGGGCTCGCGACCGAGAGCTTCCTGCCCGGGCCGCAGGTGCTGGGCGGGCTCGAGGCCGCCTGCCAGGCCGAAATCTGCGCGCTCTTCCCCGAGCTCGACCCGGCGACCGGCACGGGCTTCGCCCCCGCCGCGCGGCGGATGCTGAAGGGCTACGAGGCGCGCCTCTTGCGCGAGCGCGCGGCATGAGCGGCGCCCAACACGGCTGGTTCGCCGCCTATCTGCCCCATCACGGCCGGGTCGAGTTCGATCAGGCGCGGGTGCCGGGCCAGCTCGCCCAGGGCAGCCTCTTGCTCGAATTCACCCTCACCCGTGGCGAAACCGGCCCGCTCGAACTCTTCGACCTCACCGCGCCGGGCGCGGGCGCCGACCGGCTCGCGCTCACCCTCGATCGCGAGGGGCTGATCCGCCTCGAGATCCGCCGCGGCGCGGCCTTCCATGCGCTCTCGATCGACGCCAGCGCCGATTGCGCCGAGGGCGGGCCGATGCGGCTGAGTTGGCGGTGGGATTGCATCGCGGGCGAGAGCCTTTTGACCCTCGAGGCGCTCGAGCGCGGCACGCTGCGCCAACGCGCCGCCCCCGCCCCCGTCGCGCTCGCCCGCGCCGATCTCGAGACGCTGGCCGAGGGCCGCGCGCCGGCGCGGATCGGGCCGCGGGTCGAATGGCTGGCGGTCGGCGCGCATCTGCATCCGGCGGGGCCCGCGGCCTGTTTCGCGCCCTCGACGCCGCTTCTGACGCCCACCGGCTGGCGCCCGGCGGGCAATCTGCGCGCGGGCGATCTCGTGGAGACGGTGGATGCGGGCGCGCAGCCGGTGCTCTGGTCGGGGCGGATCGCGCTGCCCGCGCTCGGGCATCTGCGCCCGGTGCGGCTCTGCGCGCCGAGCTTCGGCGCGAGCCGCGATCTGTGGGTTCTGCCGCAGCACCGCATCGCGCTCTCGGGGCCCACGGTCGATTATCTCTTCGGCGAGGATGAGGTGCTCGTCGAGGCGCGCCACCTCGTCGACGGCTGCACCGCGCTGCAACCCGATCGCCCCAATGTGCTCGGCTGGCAGGGCGTTTTGCTCGAGGGCCATCACCTGCTGATCGCCGACGGCTGCCGCCTCGAAAGCCTGAACGCCGGCCGCCTCGCGCGCCAGCCCGCGCTCGCCGCGACGACCGCGCTCGCCGATCTCGCCGCGCTCGGCGCCCTGCCCGAGCACCGCAGCCCGGTGCGCCGCGTTCTGGAGGGGTTCGAGACCCGATCTCTCGCCGCCGCCCGCAGCCGCAGCCGAAGTCCGGTCGCCGCCTGAGTCAAACCGGCGCGACATATTCGGTCACATTTATACCACCGCGCGAATTTTTATTGCGCTGCGCCTGCGAAGGCCCTAAGCACGGGGCAACCGCAAGAAGGATACCGATTCATGGCGCATGATGGGGCTCAAATGACCGACGTTCACATGACCGACCTGCTGGCTCTGACCGAAGCCGTGCTGCCCGAAGTGGCGAAACTGACCGATGACGCGACCGCCGCCTTGCGCGCGCGCGTGACGCGCGACGGCAAGGTTTCGGGCGCGGCGCTCGAGGAGCATCAATTCGCCGCCCATGCGCTCTCGTGGCTTGCGACCTACAACCAGTCGCTGATGCAGCTGCGCGGCTGGGCGGGCCGGGTGGCCGAGGCCGGCGCCTTCGGCCCGATGGAGAGCCTGATCCTGCAGATCGGCTTTGGCGAATACCTCAACCAGATCGCCGGCGGCATCCCGATGAGCCAGACCGAGGTCGCGCGCCTCGCCGATCTCGGCGTGAGCTGGGCGCCATCCACGGCGGCGCAAAAACTGATGGCCGAGGGCAACACCGCCGCCGCGCGGATGGCGCTCGTGGCCTGCATGCGCGACAATCAGGGCCGCGCGCTCTTTGGCGCCTCGGGCCTCGACGAAGATCTCGAGATGATCCGCGACCAGTTCCACCGCTATGCCGAGGAACGCGTGATCCCGAACGCCCATGAATGGCACCTCAAGGACGAGCTGATCCCGATGGAGATCATCGAGGAGCTCGCCGAGCTGGGCGTCTTCGGCCTGACGATCCCCGAGGAATACGGCGGGCTCGGCCTCTCGAAAGCCTCGATGGTGGTGGTCACCGAAGAGCTCTCGCGCGGCTATATCGGCGTGGGCTCGCTCGGCACGCGCTCGGAGATCGCCGCCGAGCTGATCCTGTGCGGCGGCACCGAGGAGCAAAAAGCCAAATGGCTTCCGGGGCTTGCGAGCGGCGAGATCCTCTCGACCGCGGTCTTCACCGAGCCCAACACCGGCTCCGACCTCGGCAGCTTGCGCACCCGCGCGGTCAAGGACGGCGAGGATTGGGTCGTGACCGGCAACAAGACCTGGATCACCCACGCCCAGCGCACCCATGTGATGACGCTGCTCGCGCGCACCGAGCCCGACACCACCGATTGGCGCGGCCTGTCGATGTTCCTGGCCGAAAAGACCCCGGGCACCGATGACAACCCCTTCCCGACGCCGGGCATGACCGGCGGCGAGATCGAGGTTCTCGGCTATCGCGGCATGAAGGAATATGAGCTCGGCTTCGACGGCTTCCGCATCAAGGGCGAGAACCTCCTGGGCGGCGAGACCGGCAAGGGCTTCAAACAGCTCATGGAAACCTTCGAATCGGCGCGCATCCAGACCGCCGCCCGCGCCGTCGGCGTGGCGCAGGCCGCCTGCGAGATCGGCATGCAATATGCCATCGACC
Organism: Rhodobacter xanthinilyticus; assembly: GCF_001856665.1. Classification (NCBI taxonomy): domain Bacteria; kingdom Pseudomonadati; phylum Pseudomonadota; class Alphaproteobacteria; order Rhodobacterales; genus Rhodobacter; species Rhodobacter xanthinilyticus. The sequence continues at coordinate 2,883,293 of NZ_CP017781.1, forward strand.
GCAAGCAATTCGGCAAATCGCTGATCGAATTCCCGCGCGTCGCCGGCAAGCTCGCGATGATGGCGGTCGAGATCATGATCGCGCGCCAGCTCACCTATTTCTCCGCCTGGGAGAAGGACCACGGCGAGCGCTGCGATGTCGAGGCGGGTATGGCGAAGCTGCTCGGCGCGCGCGTGGCCTGGTCGAGCGCGGATAACGCGCTGCAGATCCACGGCGGCAACGGCTTCGCGCTCGAATATGCGATCTCGCGGATCCTGTGCGATGCGCGCATCCTCAACATCTTCGAGGGCGCGGCCGAGATCCAGGCGCAGGTGATCGCGCGCCGTCTGATCGGCTGAGCGGGCTGAAATCTCCGGCAGCGGGGCCCTTTGGGGCCCCGTTTTGCATTGCGCCCGCGCGTGGTTCCGGCATTCTCGCGCGAAAAGGAGAGCCTGATGATCCGCCCCGCGACCCCCGCCGACGCCCCCGCCTTGGCCGAGATCTATAACGCCGCCGTGCGCGAGACGACCGCGATCTGGAACGACATCGAGGTCGATGCCGAAAACCGGCGGGCGTGGATGGCGGCGCGGGCCGAGGGGGGCTTTCCGGTGCTGGTCTGCGAGGAGGGCGGCGCGGTGCTCGGCTATGCGAGCTATGGGCCGTTTCGCGCCTTTGACGGCTATCGCGCGACGGTCGAACATTCGGTCTATGTGCGCAAGGGCGCGCAGGGCGGCGGGCGCGGGCGCGCGCTGATGGAGGCGCTGATCGCCGAGGCGCGCGCGCGCGGGGCGCATATCATGGTCGCGGCGATCGAGGCGGGGAATGCGGGCTCGATCGCGCTGCATGCGAGCCTCGGCTTCGAGCCGGTGGGGCGGATGCCCGAGGTCGGGCAGAAATTCGGCCGCTGGCTCGATCTCGCGCTGATGCAGCTGCGTCTGGATACCCGCGCTCAGCCCTGACGGGCGATCATCGCGATCAGCCGGTTGCGGGCCTCGGGCAGGGCGCGGCGGTGATGCTCCTCGGCGAAATGGTTGAGGAAATGGCCGGTGAGGCGCAGCCCCGCGCCGATCTCGCCCCAGGTGGCCGGGCCCTGGCCGAGCAGGACCTCCGGCAAGGCCAGGAGCCGCGGCGCCCAGTCGCCCGCGGCCTTGCGGCTGACCGCGCGGCCGGTGCGGGGGCTGACGAAGGCGAGATCCTCGCGCGAGCCGCTCAGCGCGCAGCGGCTCAGGTCGAGCCCGAGGCCGAGCTCGTCGAGGAGCGCGAGCTCCCAGCGCAGATAATCGACCGGCCAGCCCTCGATCGCCGCGCCGATCACGTCGAAAAGCGGCTCGGAGGCGGCGTAGAGGCGCGGATGCGGGTCGCGTTCGGGCAGGGCAAAGCGCAGCATCGCGCAGGTGGCGTTGAGCCCGGCGAGCGCCAGCCGGTCAGAGAGCGCGCCCGCGCGCGAGCGCAGCGGCTCGATGGTGAAGGTGCCCATGTGATCCTCGAGCCGCGCGCGCCAGGAGACCGCAACATGCGAGCCCGGTTGCAGCGTCGCGGCGAGTTTGCGCGAGACGCCGCCGCGCACCAGCCCCGCGTGGCGGCCATGCGCCGCGGTGAAGACCTCGACGATCGCCGAGGTCTCGCCATGTGGGCGGGTGGAGAGGATGGTGCCGCTGTCTTGCCAGTCCATGATGCGCTTGTGATCCGGCCGGGGGTTTTGCACCCCCGGACCCCCGCAGGATATTTGGTGCAAGATGAAAGGGAAAGTCAGTCGGCGAGGCCGGCTTCGTCGAGCAGCGTGCGGCCTTCGCGGCTCTCCAGTTCGATCACCCAGAGGTCGGGGTCGAAGCCGCGCTGTTTGCGGATCGAGGCGTCGATCTCGGGCTCGGGGCCGTCATGGAGGATGAGCCATTGCCAGCCGCCGGTGATCAGATCGGAGCGGCGCTCGTAGAGCTGGGCGGTGCCGTCGAGGCGGGCGCATTTGACCATCACCGCGCCGCTGTCGGGTTGGCCGCGGGCGGCGATATAGGCGGGGATATTGGCCAGTTCGAGCCGTTTGAGATAGGCGCGCACCCAGAGCTCCGCCCGCAGGCGGGGCCCTGCCATCAATCGCCGTCCTTGAAATCGAGGCCCATTTCGGAGTAGCGCTCGGCCTCTTCGAGCCAGTTCGGGCGGACCTTGACCTGCAAGAAGAGGTGCACCGGCCGGCCGAGGAATTCGGCCAGATCGGCGCGGGCGGCGGTGGAGATCGCCTTGATCGTCTCGCCGCCCTTGCCCAGCACGATGCCCTTGTGGCCATCGCGCGCGACATAGATCAGCTGGTCGATGCGGGTGGAGCCATCGGGGCGATCCTCCCATTTCTCGGTCTCGACGGTGAGCTGATAGGGCAGCTCTTCATGGAGCCGCAGGGTCAGTTTCTCGCGGGTGACCTCGGCCGCGATCTGGCGCATCGGCAGGTCGGCGATCTGGTCCTCGGGGTAATACCAGGGGCCGACCGGCAGCTCGCCCGCGAGCCAGTCGCGCAGGTCATCGACCCCGTAGCCGCGCTCGGCCGAGATCATGAAGGTCTTGGCGAAGGGGTATTCGGCATTCGCGGCCTCGGCGAGTTCGAGCAGTTTCTCGGCCTTCACCCGGTCGATCTTGTTGATCGCGAGCGCGACGGGCTGGGTTCCCTCGCGCTCCTTCAGCGCGGCGATGATCGCGCGCGCGCCCTCGGTCAGGCCGCGATGCGCCTCGATCAGCAGCACGACGATATCGGCATCCGAGGCGCCGCCCCAGGCCGCCGAGACCATCGCCCGGTCGAGCCGGCGGCGCGGGCGGAAGATGCCGGGCGTGTCGACGAAGACGATCTGCGCCGCGCCCGCCATGCACACGCCGCGGATCCGGGCGCGGGTGGTCTGGACCTTGTGGGTGACGATCGAGACCTTGGCGCCGACCATGCGGTTGAGAAGGGTCGATTTGCCGGCATTGGGCTCGCCGATGAGCGCGACAAAGCCTGCGCGGGTGGTCTCGGTCATGCTTGGCCCTCCAGCCGGGCGAGAAGGGCGCGGGCGGCGGCCTGTTCGGCCTGCCGTTTCGCGCCGGCGGTGGCACGCTCGCTCTCGCCATTGGCGAGCTGTGCCTCGATGGTGAAGACGGGGGCGTGGTCGGGCCCCTCGCGCGAGATGGTGACGTATTTGGGCGGTTGCAAGCCCCGCGCCTGGGCCCATTCCTGAAGGCTCGTCTTCGGGTCGCGCGCGTCTTCCTCGACCGCGTCGATCCGCGCGCCCCAAAGCCTGAGCACGAGCGCCTGCGCCGCCTCGAAGCCCGCGTCGAGATAGACCGCGGCGATCACCGCCTCCATCGCATCGCCGAGCAGCGCTTCCTTGCGCCGCCCGCCCGACATCATCTCCGAGCGGCCGAGTTTCAAGACCGCGCCGAGGTCGATCTGGCGCGCGACATCGGCGCAGGTTTCCTTGCGCACGAGCGCGTTGAAGCGCGGCGCGAGCTGGCCCTCGGAGGCGGCGCGGTCGGCGCGAAAGAGCGCCTCGGCCATGGTCAGGCCGAGCACCCGGTCGCCGAGGAATTCGAGCCGCTGGTTATCGGGGCGGGTGGCCGAGCCGATCGAGCTGTGGGTCAGCGCGCGCATCAGAAGCTCGGGCCGGGCAAAGCGATGCCCCAGCCGGCCCATGAACGCCTCGAGATCCGCGCCGATCTTCACCGCCCCGCCCTCGCTCACTCGATCGCCTTGAAGAAGCGGTCCATCCGCCAGGTCCAGAAGAAGAACAGCGACCGCCCCGCCGAGGAGAACATCACCCGGTCGGCGCGGCCGATCAGGTTTTCAAAGGGCACGAAGCCGAGCCCGCCCGCGGCGGCCGGGAAGCGGCTGTCCTCGGAATTGTCGCGATTGTCGCCCATGAAGAAATACTGCCCCTCGGGCACCACGAAGACCGGGGTGTTGTCGGCGACCCAGCTGTCGGAGATGTTCAGGATCTCGTGGCTGACGCCATTGGGGAGGGTCTCGAGGTAGCGGTCCTTGATGCAGGTGCCGCCCTGGCCGACCGGGTCATTCTTGCAGCGCGGCAGCAGCCCCTGCGGGCCCTGCGGCGCCTTCACCTCGGTGAACTCGCCCGCGCTCTCCATCTTGACCGGCGCGCCGTTGATGTTGAGCACACCGTTGATCACCTGGATCCGGTCGCCCGGCAGGCCGACGAGGCGCTTGATGAAATCGACGCCCTTGGTCGGGTGGCGGAACACCACGACATCGCCGCGCTCGGGCTCGGAGCCGAAGAGCCGCCCCGAGATCGGGCAGGCCGAGAACGGGCAGCTATGGGCCGAATAGCCATAGGCCATCTTGTTGACGAAGAGGAAATCGCCGATCAGCAGCGTGTCCTTCATCGACCCCGAGGGGATCCAGAACGGCTGGAAGAACAGCGTGCGGAACACGCCCGCGATCAGCAGCGCCCAGAAGATCGTCTTGATGGTCTCGACGATGCCGCCATCCGTTTTGCTCGCCATTCTGCCGGTCCTCAGGTTTTTCAGGTTCCGCCTTCCTTGGCCCGCCCGGGGCCCTGTGTCAAGGAAGCGGGCGCGCCTCAATCACCACGAAAGCCTGCGCCCAGGGGTGATCATCGGTCAAGCTGACGTGAACGACCGCCTCATGGCCCGCCGGGGTCATCGCCGCGAGGCGCTCGGCTGCCCAGCCGGTCAGCGCCATCACCGGCTGGCCGGTGGGCAGGTTCGTCACCCCCATGTCCTTCCAGGAGATCCCCATCGCAAGCCCGGTGCCGAGCGCCTTCGAGCAGGCCTCCTTCGCCGCCCAGCGCTTGGCATAGGTGCCCGCCTGATCGGCGCGCGAGGCGGCCTTGGCGATCTCGGCCTCGGTGAAGACCCGGTTGCGGAACCGGTCGCCAAACCGCGCCAACGTGCCCGCGATACGCTCGATATTGGCCAGATCGGAGCCCACGCCGAGGATCATGGCGCGCCCTCCTTCACTCGCCCCGCGCGGCGTTCATCAGGGCGCGCATCTGCCCGATCGCCCCCTCCAGCCCGAGAAACACCGATTCGCCGATCAGGAAATGACCGATGTTGAGCTCGCGAACCTCGGGGATCGCGGCGATCGGCCCGACCGTCTCGAAGGTCAGCCCGTGGCCGGCATGGACCTCGAGCCCGAGCGAATGCGCATAGGCCGCCCCCGCCGCCAGCGCCTCGAGCTCGATATCGCGCTCGGCAAAGCGGCCCGCGTAATGCAGGTCGCAATAATGGCCGGTGTGCAACTCGACCACCGCCGCACCGATCGCCGCCGAAGCCTCGATCTGCGCCGGATCATGGCCGATGAACATCGACACCCGCGTGCCCTGCGCGCTGAGCGGCGCGATATAGTCGGCCAGCCGCGCGCGATCGGCCGCGACATCGAGCCCGCCCTCGGTGGTCACCTCCTCGCGCTTTTCCGGCACGATGCAGCAGGCATGCGGGCGGATCCGGAGCGCGATCGCCTGCATCTCGGCCGTCGGCGCCATCTCGAAATTGAGCGGCACGACGAGCTCGGCCGCAAGCCGCGCGATATCCTCGTCGCGGATATGGCGGCGGTCTTCGCGCAGATGCGCGGTGATCCCGTCACAGCCCGCGGCTTCGGCGAGCTTGGCCGCGCGCAGGGGCTCTGGGTAAGGCGCGCCGCGCGCGTTGCGCAGGGTGGCGACGTGGTCGATATTGACACCAAGGCGCAGCGAATGGGGCATGATTTTCTCCGGCAAATTCGGGCGGCACATTTTGGGGCGATTATGCGCGAGCGCCCTGGCGGAGGGAAGGGTGGCGCGCGCCGGATTTGCGTATTTGGACCAAGAAGAAACAGCGGGAAATGCGCTGAGACAGCTGTTTCTTCTTGGCAAAAATACGCAAAACCTGCCGCAGCCAGAGGCGCGCGGTCAGGGCTTGGGCGCCTCGGGGGCCTTGGCGGCCTCGACGCGGGCGGTTTTTTCCTCGCGCTTTTCCTCGCGCTTGGTGGCGATCTTGGCGCGGATCTTCTCGAGCCGTTCCTTCAGCCGGGTGCGGCGGCGCTTCTGATAGGCCTCGATGATCGGCAGCGAGATGTAATAGCAGATGACCCCCGCGATGATCCCCGGGATGAAGCCGCCGACCAGATAGGGCAGCCAGACATCCTTGAAGAACATCGCAAGCCCGCTCCATTCAGTATGGGCGGGGGTGAAGATCGCCACGATATTGTGTTTGAGATCATGGCCCGCGGCGAGGAAGGTCGCGCCGAGGCTGTCGCCGTGATGCAGGCCGGGGGTGCGGCCGAGCATCCAGTGGCCGAGCTTGACCGAGCTCACCGCGATGATCGGGAAGGTCACCGGGTTGCCGAAGAAGGTGGCCAGCAACGAGGCGAGCACATTGCCGCGCACCAAAAGCGCAACCGCCGCCGCCGAGAGGAAATGGAACCCGAAGAACGGCGTGAAGGAGATGAACACCCCGGCGAAAACGCCCCGCGCGATGCGGTGGGGGCGGTCGGGCAGGCGGTTCACGCGGTGCTTGACGTAATGGAACGCCCGCGTCCAGCCGGTTCGCGGCCATATCGCCTCGCGCAGCGCCGTCAGCAGGGGGCGTTTATCGCGCCGTTTGAAAACCACCGTTCATCCTTTCGCCCCGCCGCCGGGGCGCCCGTTCAGGGCTTGCGCGCGAGATCCCGCCAGCGCTCGACCTGCGCCACATCCGTCTCGGCCTCCAGCGCCGTGAGCAGCGTGTGCAGATGTTCCGCGTCCCGCAACTCGACCTCTACCACGAGGGAGTAAAAGTCCGGTTTCCGGTCGACGAAATGCAGATCCGAGATATTGGCCTTCTGGCCGCCGATCAAGCTGCAGATATGGCCGAGCACGCCGGCATCGTTCGAAATCGTGATCTTGAGCGCGGCGGTATAGACCGGCGGGTGCTGGCCGGGTTGCCAATGCACGTCGATCCAGCGGTCGGGCTGTTCCTCGAATTCCTCGAGCGCGGGGCAGTCGATCGCATGGATCACCACGCCCTGGCCGCGATAGGTGATGCCGACGATCCGCTCGCCGGGCAGCGGCTGGCAGCATTTCGCGCGTCGGAAGCTCTGATCGGCGCCGAGGCCCAGCACCGCGCGGGTGGGCTCGACGGTATCGACCGGCCCGCGCGCGGCGAGCTCGGGGTAGAGCGCCTCGATCACCTCGCGCGCCTTGAGTTCGGCCGAGCCGAGCCGGGCCAGAACCTCGATCTCATCGGGCAGGCCGAGGGTTTTCGCCGCGGTGCGCAGCGCCTTGTCGGTGACCTTGCGCCCGACATGTTCAAACGCCACCCGCGCGAGCTCGGAGCCGAGCTTGACGAAGCGGGTGCGGTCCTCCTCGCGCAGCGATTTGCGGATCGAGGCCTTGGCGCGCCCGGTCGCCACGATATCGAGCCAAGTCGGCTGCGGGCGCTGGCCGGCGGCGGTGATCACCTCGACCGACTGGCCGTTCTTCAGCCGTGTCCAGAGCGGCACGCGGATCCCGTCGACCTTGGCGCCGACGCAGGAATTGCCGATACGGGTGTGGATCGCATAGGCGAAATCGATCGGCGTCGCGCCTTTGGGCAGCTTGATGACATCGCCCTTCGGGGTGAAGCAGAACACCTGGTCGGAATACATCTCGAGCTTGACGTTCTCGAGGAATTCATCGTGATCGCCCTCGGCGAAGCGCTCGGTCAGCGAGGAGAGCCATTTCGCCGGGTCGACCGCGAAGGGGTTTTCGGTCTGCGCGCCATCGCGATAGGACCAATGCGCCGCGACCCCGGCCTCGGCCACCTCATGCATCTGCCGGGTGCGGATCTGCACCTCGACGCGCTTGCCGTCGCGCCCCGAAACGGTGGTGTGGATCGAGCGGTAGCCGTTCGTCTTCGGCTGGCTGATGTAATCCTTGAACCGCCCGGGCACCGCGCGCCAGCGGTGGTGGATCAGCCCCAGCACCCGATAACAATCCATCTCGCTCTGGGTGATCACCCGGAAGCCGTAGATATCGGAGAGCCGCGAAAACGCGAGCTGTTTCTCCTCCATCTTGCGCCAGATCGAATAGGGGCGCTTGGCGCGGCCGAAGACATCGGCGTCGATCTGCGCCTCTTCGAGCAGCAGCCGGATATCGGCGGTGATCTTCGGGATCACATCGCCCGATTCCTTTTGCAGGCTGACGAAGCGGCGGATGATCGAGGTGCGCGCCTCGTTGTTGAGCACCTTGAAGGCGAGGTCTTCGAGCTCCTCGCGCATCCATTGCATGCCCATCCGCCCGGCGAGCGGCGCGAAGATCTCCATCGTCTCGCGCGCCTTCTGGGCCTGTTTCTCGGGCCGCATCGAGCGGATCGTGCGCATGTTGTGCAGCCGGTCGGCGAGCTTGACGAGCAGCACCCGCAGATCCTTCGACATCGCCATGAACAGCTTGCGGAAATTCTCCGCCTGTTTCGAGGCCGCCGAGGAGAGCTGGAGATTGGTGAGCTTGGTCACCCCGTCGATCAGATCGGCGATCTCGGCGCCGAACATCCCCGCGACCTCGGTATAGGTCGAGCGGGTGTCCTCGATCGTGTCATGCAAGAGCGCGGTGACGATCGTGGCATCGTCGAGCCGCTGCTCGGTCAGGATCGCGGCGACCGCGACGGGATGGGAGAAATAGGGCTCGCCCGAGTGCCGGAACTGCCCGTCATGCATCTTCATCCCGTAGGCATAGGCCCGGCGGATCAGATCAGCATCGGTATGCGGATTGTAATTGCGGACGAGCGCGATCAGGTCTTCGACGTCGATCATCTCGCGCTCTGTCCCCCTGTCTTGACGTCAGTCGCGGCCCTGCGCGTCCATCAGCGCGCGCAGCATGCGCTCCTCGCTCATGTCGTCTTCCTTCGGCGCATCGACCTCGCCGCCCATCAGGAGCGACATCGCATCGTCCTCGGGCTCGTCAACCTCGATCTGGGTCTGGTTGCTCTCGATCAGCCGCTCGCGCAGATCGTCCGCCGACTGCGTTTCCTCGGCGATCTCGCGCAGCGCGCAGACCGGGTTCTTGTCATTGTCGCGCTCGATGGTCAGCGCCGCACCGGCGGCGATTTCGCGCGCACGATGGGCAGCCAGCATCACCAGCTCGAAACGGTTCGGGACCTTGTCAACGCAATCTTCAACCGTCACGCGGGCCATCGGCATCTCCTGTCAGGATTTGGGAGGTGTGAGCGGCCTATTTAGGCGCTCGTCAAGCGCTTGACAAGCGGTCAATCCGCCGCAAAGGGCGCCTCGAAAGGGTGCAAAGCCGCTTTTTCGGCCTCGGGGAGGCGTTTTGCCATTGCCGCGACGGTTTCTCCGGTGACCGGGTGGCGCCAGCCCGGCGCGATCTCGGCGAGGGGAATCAGCACGAAGGCGCGCTCGGCCAGCCGCGGATGCGGCAACACAAGCCGCCCCGGCGCCTCGCGCATCTGCGCCTCGAGCGGCAGCGCGCGCCAGGCGTCGAAGGTCTCGCGATCGGGCAGAACCGCCGCCCCCGCCGCGATCAGGTCGAGATCGATCTTGCGCGCCTCCCAGCGCCGCGCGCGCACCCGCCCAAGGCTCTCCTCGACCCGGTGCAGCGCCTCGAGCGCCGCCTCGGGCGCCATCTCGCCCGCCACCACCGCCGCCGCGTTCACATAATCGGGCCCCGACCCCGCCGGGAAAGCCGGCGAGCGATAGAACCGGCTGACCGCGCGCAAAGAAAGCCCCTGCCCGCCCAGCCGCGCCAGCGCCGCGACCAGCGTCTGCGCCGGCGAGCCGACCTCCGAGGGAAGGTTCGCACCGAGCGCAATCAAGAAACCGCTATTGAACATAAAGACAGATACCCTTGCCCGGAGGCCCTTGCTATGTCGGTCGACGGAAACGCATCCCGTCGGCGTAATTGGTGATTCAAGTGCCCGCGTCAACCACCCCGGACGCATTCGATGGGCCTGTTGAAAGGACTGATTGATGTTTTACAAGGACGAACGGCTTGCGCTGTTCATCGACGGGTCGAACCTTTACGCAGCCGCGAAAGCGCTCGGGTTTGACATCGATTATAAACTCCTGCGCCAGGAATTCGAACGCCGCGGCAAGCTGGTGCGGGCGTTCTACTATACTGCGCTTCTGGAAAACGAGGAATATTCGCCGATCCGCCCGCTGGTCGACTGGCTCCATTACAACGGCTACGCCATGGTGACCAAACCCGCCAAGGAATACACCGACTCGATGGGCCGGCGGAAGGTCAAGGGCAACATGGATATCGAGCTGGCCGTGAACGCGATGGAACTCGCGCCGCGGCTCGACCATGCGGTGCTGTTCTCCGGCGACGGCGATTTCCGCCCGCTGGTCGAGGCGCTGCAACGGATGGGCGTGCGCGTCTCGGTGGTCTCGACGATCCGCTCGCAGCCGCCGATGATCGCCGATGAACTGCGCCGCCAGGCCGACAATTTCATCGAACTCGACGCGCTGCGCGACGTGATCGGCCGCCCCCCGCGCGAGCCGCGCGAGGGCGACAGCACCGAGGCCTGAGTCGGACCCCAACCAGATCAAGGGGCGTGCGGACACCCGCGCGCCCCTTTGTCTTGCGCGCCCCCAGCCCCGCCGGAGCTTGCGTATTTATCACCAAGAAGAAACAGCCCTCGCTTCTTCTTGGCCCAAATACGCAAATGCGCCCGCGCAACCCGCACTGGACGCGGGCAGGCGCGCGCATTAGGTCTGGTCCGGGCCGAACAGGAGACCGCCATGACCGCTTTGACCCTCTACCTCGCCGCGCCGCGCGGCTTTTGCGCGGGCGTCGACCGCGCGATCAAGATCGTCGAGATGGCGATCGAGAAATGGGGGGCGCCGGTCTATGTCCGCCATGAGATCGTGCACAACAAATTCGTGGTCGACAGCCTGCGCGAGAAAGGCGCGGTCTTCGTCGAGGAGCTCGACGAATGCCCCGATGACCGGCCGGTGATCTTCTCGGCCCATGGCGTGCCGAAATCGGTGCCCGCCGAGGCCAGCCGCCGCGAGATGGTTTTTGTCGATGCGACCTGCCCGCTCGTCTCCAAGGTCCATATCGAGGCCGAGCGCCACCATGCCGAGGGCTTGCAGATGGTGATGATCGGCCACGCCGGCCACCCCGAGGTGCTCGGCACGATGGGCCAGCTGCCCGAGGGCGAGGTCTTGCTCGTCGAAACCGTCGAGGATGTCGCCCATCTGGCGCCGCGCGACCCCGCGCGCCTCGCCTTCATCACGCAAACCACGCTCTCGGTCGATGATACCGCGGGGATCGTGGCGGCGCTGAAGGCGCGGTTTCCGGGCATCGTCGGCCCCGCCAAGGAAGACATCTGCTATGCCACCACCAACCGCCAGGCCGCGGTCAAGGCGATCGCGCCGAAGATCGACGCGCTGTTGGTGATCGGCGCGCCGAACAGCTCGAACTCGCGCCGCCTCGTCGAGGTCGGGCGCGCGGCGGGCTGCGCCTATGCCCAGCTCGTGCAGCGCGCCGAGGATATCGACTGGCGCGCCCTCGAGGGGATCACCACGGTCGGCGTCACCGCCGGCGCCTCGGCGCCCGAGGTGCTGATCGAGGAGGTGATCGACGCCTTCCGCTCGCGTTTCGAGCTGACCGTCGAACTCGTCGAAACCGCGCGCGAAGACATCGAATTCAAGGTGCCGCGGGTGCTGAGGGCCGCGCAATGAGCCTCGATTACCTGCTCACCGTGCTGATCGTCTGCCTCGCGCCGGGGATCGGCGTGGTCTACACGCTCTCGGTCACCCTCGGCCAGGGCCTGCGCGCGGGCGTTCTGGCGGCCTTCGGCTGCACGCTGGCGACGCTCGTCCATCTCGGCGTGGCGATGGCCGGGCTCGCGGCGCTGCTGCACAGCTCGGCGGTGCTCTTTCAGGCGGTGAAATTCGCGGGCGTGGCCTATCTGGCCTGGATGGCCTGGGGCACGCTGCGCGGCTCGGGCGGGCTCACGCTGACCGCCGCCGCCCCGCAACCCGCCGCCCGGATCATCCGCCGGGGCGTGACGCTGAACCTGCTCAACCCGAAAATCCCGATGTTTTTCATGGCCTTCCTGCCGCAGTTCATGGCGCCGACCGATGGGCTCGCGGGCATGGCCTGGCTCGGCGCGGGCTTTGCCGCGATGACCTTCGTGACCTTCCTCCTCTATGCCGGGCTCGCAGCCTCGGGGCGCGAGGCGGTGCTCTCGCGGCCCGTCGTGATGGCCTGGATGCGGCGCGCCTTTGCCGCGAGTTTCGCCGCCCTCGGGCTGCGTCTGGCGATGGAGCGCGCCTGATGGAGCTGCATGCCTGGACGGATGGCGCCTGCTCGGGCAACCCGGGCCCGGGCGGCTGGGGGGTGTTGATGCGCGCGATGGAGGGCGGCGCGGTCGTCAAGGAGCGAGAGCTGAGCGGCGGCGAGGCCGCGACCACCAACAACCGCATGGAGCTCTTGGCGGCGATCGCAGCGCTCGAGGCGCTCAGCCGGCCCGCCGAGATCACCATCACCACCGACAGCGCCTATGTGAAGAACGGCGTCACCGGCTGGATCCATGGCTGGAAGCGCAACGGCTGGAAAACCGCGGACCGCAAGCCGGTGAAGAACACCGACCTCTGGCAGCGCCTCGACGAAGTGCAGGCGCGTCACAAGGTCACCTGGAAATGGATCAAGGGCCACGCCGGCCACGCCGAGAACGAGCGCGCCGACGAGCTCGCCCGCGCCGGCATGGCGCCCTTCAAGGGCTGAGCCTCACTGAAAGAGATGCAGCACGAGCGGCGCCAGAAACGCCGTGAGAACGGCGTTCAGCCCCATCCCGATCGAGGCGAAAACCCCCGCCGTATCATGCACTTGAAAGGCGCGTGCGGTGCCGATCCCATGGGCCGCGACGCCGGTCGCGAAGCCGCGCGCGCGCCAGTCGGTCAGCCCCAGCGCGTTGAGCATCGGGGTGACGAAGATCGCGCCGATCATGCCGGTGAGCAGCACCAGCACCGCGGTCAGCGTCGGCTGGCCGCCGAGCTGCTCGGAGATCCCGATCGCGACCGGCGCGGTGGCCGATTTCGGCGCGAGCGTGGCGAGAAGCTGCGGCCCCGCGCCGAGCGCCTTCGCGATCGCCAGAGCCGAGGCCACCGCCGTGAACGACCCCGCCAGAAGCGCCGCCGCGATCGGCACGATCGCGCGCCGGATCGCATGGAGGTTGGCCTGCAACGGCACCGCAAGGCACACGGTCGCCGGCCCGAGCATGAAATGGACGAATTGCGCGCCCTCGAAATAGCTCGCATAGGGCGTGGCCGTCGCCTCGAGCAAGATCGCGAGCAAGATCACCGCGATCATCACCGGGTTGGCGAAGGGCGCCCGCCCCGTGGCGCGAAAGAGCGCATCCCCCGCCCAATAGGCAAAGAGCGTGGCGCAAAGCCACAGCAGCGGTTTCGAGGCGAGATAGGACCAGATCAGCGCGGCATCAGACATCGTCGCGGCTCCCCACGGCGCGGGCGACGAGGGTGAAGGTCACCGCCCCGACGATGATCGCCAGAAGCGTCGAGCCGACGAGCGAGAGCGCGAGCGCGAGCCCATGGCTCGCCAGCGTCGGCAGATGCGCGACCACGCCCACCCCGGCGGGCACGAAAAGGAGCGAGAGATGCTGCAAGAGCCCCTGCGCGGTGGGCTTGATGAGCGCACCGAGCCGCGGCGAGAGCGCGAGCGCGACGACCATCGCGATCATCCCCAGCACCGGCCCCGGCAGCGGCAGCCCGAGCGCGCGGGAGACCACCTCCCCCACCAGTTGAAACAGCAAAACGATCGCTAGCGCGGCAACCATGCGCCCCCTCCTTCGGCCAGAACCGGCCAAGGCTACGCCCCCGGCCCCGCGCGCGAAACCCCAAAATGCGCCCCCGCGCGGGATATATCTTGTGGATAACCGCGGGCCCCGCGCGAGATCATGGGGCGCGGCGTTGACTCCGGCGCGCGCACAAAACACACTCGCCCCCACCCTCGCGGAATCGAAAGGCCCGCTCTTGCGCTTCACCCGGCTGCGTCTCAACGGCTTCAAGAGCTTCGTCGACCCGACGGATCTGGTGATCCATGACGGGCTGACCGGCGTCGTCGGGCCCAATGGCTGCGGCAAGTCGAACCTGCTCGAGGCGCTGCGCTGGGTGATGGGCGAGACCCGCGCCTCGGCGATGCGCGGCGGCGGCATGGAGGATGTGATCTTCGCCGGCGCCGCGACCCGCACCGCGCGCCATTTCGCCGAGGTTTCGCTCCAGATCGACAACACCGAGCGCCTCGCGCCCTCGGGGTTCAACGATGCCGACACGCTCGAGATCGTGCGCCGCATCACCCGCGACGCGGGCTCGGCCTACAAGGTCAACACCAAGGACGTGCGCGCGCGCGATGTGCAGATGCTGTTCGCCGATGCCTCGACAGGGGCGCAATCGCCCGCACTGGTGCGTCAGGGCCAGATCTCCGAGTTGATCAACGCCAAGCCGAAGGCGCGCCGGCGCATCCTCGAGGAGGCCGCGGGGATCTCGGGCCTCTATCAGCGCCGCCACGAGGCCGAGCTGAAGCTCAACGGCGCCGAGCAGAACCTGTTGCGCGTCGATGATGTGATCGAACAGCTCGGCGCGCAGCTCGCCACGCTCGCCCGTCAGGCCCGCCAGGCGGCGCGCTACCGCGAGATCGGCGAGGAGCTGCGCCGGGCCGAGGGGGCGCTGCTTTACCGGCGCTGGCGCGAGGCCGATCACGCGCGCGCCGAGGCCGAGGCGGTCTGGCGCGAGCGGCTGAGCGGCGCGGCGCAGGCCGAGCTTGCCGCCCGCGCGGCGGCCAAGGCGCGCGGCGCGGCGGAGGCGGCGATGCCGCCCCTGCGCGAGGAAGAGGCGATCGCCGGCGCGATCTTGCAGCGCCTTTCGGTGCAGCGCGACCAGCTCGGCGAGCTCGAAAGCCAGGCGGGCGCGCGGATCGAGACGCTGAAGGGCCGGATCTTGCAGCTCGACCGCGACATGGAGCGCGAGGCGGGGCTCAACCGCGACGCCGGCGAGACGATCGCGCGGCTCGACTGGGAGATGGGCCAGCTTCTGAAGGCCACCGAGGGCCATGAGGACAAGCTCGCCGCCGCCGCCGAGGAGGCCGCCGAGGCCGCGGGCGTGTTGCAAGAGCGCGAGGCGGTGCTGAGCGAGCTGACCGAGGATGTCGCCCGCCTCGCGGCGCGCCACCAATCGGCCGCGCGGCTCCTGGCCGACAGCCGGGTGACGGCGGAGAAATCCGAGACCGAAGCGGCGCGCGCCTCCGAGGCCGCCGAGGCCGCGGCGGAGGCTCTCGAGAGCGCGGGCGAGGCTTTCGAGGCCGCCCAAGCCGCCCAGGAAGAGGCCACCGAGGCCGCCGAGGCCGCCGAAGAGGCGCTCGCCGCCGCCGAAGAGGCCCGCGCCGAGGTGCAAGCGCGCGAAAGCGCGGCCCGCGCCGCGCGTTCGGAGGCCGAGGGCGAGGCCGGCGCGCTGCGCGCCGAGGTCGCGGCGCTCGCCCGGCTCGTCGAGCGCGAGGCCGCGAGCGGGCATCAACTGCTCGACCGGGTGCGGGTTGCGCGCGGCTATGAGGCGGCGCTCGGCGCGGCGCTGGCCGATGATCTGCGCGCGCCCGAGGTCGAGGCCGGGGCGCGCTCGGGCTGGGGGGCGCTGCCCGATTATCCCGAGCCGCAGCCGCTGCCGCCCGGCGTCGAGCCGCTCGGCGCCCATGTCGAGGTGCCCCCGGTTCTCGCGCGGCGGATCGCGCAGATCGGGCTGGTCGCCGATGCCGCCGAGGGCGCGCGGTTGCAAGCGGCGCTCGCGCCCGGGCAGAGGCTCGTGTCGCAGGCGGGCGATCTGTGGCGCTGGGACGGGTTGCGCGCGGGCGCCGAGGATGCGCCGACGGCCGCCGCGCTGCGGCTGCAACAGCTCAACCGGCTGGTGGAGCTCAAGCGCGACCTCGAGGAGGTCGCGGCCCGCGCTGAGGGCGCGCGGCAGGCGCATGAGGCGCTCGGCCGGCGTCTGGCCGAGGCCTCGGCCGCCGATGCCCGCGCCCGCGAGGCCCGCCGCGCCGCCGACCAACGCCTCGCCGAAGCGGGCCGCGCACTGAGCCGCGCCGAGGCCGATCGCTCGATCACCGCAGGCAAGCTCGAGAGCGCGCGCCTTGCCGTGAAGCGCCATGAGGAGGCCGCCTCCGCCGCGCGGATGGCGCTGGCCGAGGCCGAAAGCGCGCAGGCCGCGCTCCCCGATCTCGACGCCGCCCGCGCCGAGGTCGATGCCGTCAAGATGACCGTCGAGGCCGCGCGGATGACGATGCTCACCCGCCGCTCCGGCCATGACGAGATCCGCCGCGAGGGCGAGGCGCGGCTCAAGCGCCGCCAGGAGGTGACGAAGGAGATCTCCGGCTGGCGCCACCGGCTCGAGACCGCCGAGAAGCGCACCGCCGAGCTCGCCCAGCGCCGCGAGGAGGCCGAGGAGGAGCTCGAGGAAGCCGCCGCCGTGCCCGAGGAGCTGGCCGAACGCCGCGCCGAGCTCGACGAGGCGATCGAGACCGCCGAGACCCGCCGAAGCGCCGCCGCCGAACGCCTCGCCGAGGCCGAGGACCGCCTGCGCGAGGCCCAGATCACCGAGCGCGAGGCCGAACGGCTCGCCGGCGAGGCCCGCGAAGCCCGTGCCCGCGCCGAGGCCCGCCTCGAGGCCGCGCGCGAAACCGTCGCCGCCGCCGCCGAGCGCATCGCCGAGGAAAACGGCGAAACGCCTGCGCAGCTTCTCGAGGCGCTCGGCACCGACCCCGACAAGATGCCCGCCTCCGACGCGCTCGAGATCGAGGTCGCGCGGCTCAAGCGCCAGCGCGAGGCCCTCGGCGCGGTCAACCTGCGCGCCGAGGAAGACGCGCGCACGGTGCAGGAGGAATACGACACGCTGGTCCGCGAGAAAGCCGATCTCGAAGAGGCGATCCGCAAGCTGCGCAACGGGATCTCGGGGCTCAACCGCGAGGGCCGCGAGCGGCTTCTGACCGCCTTCGAACAGGTCAACGAGAGCTTCCGCACGCTCTTCACCCACCTCTTCGGCGGCGGCACGGCGAACCTGCAGCTGGTGGAAAGCGACGACCCGCTCGAGGCCGGGCTCGAGATCATGTGCCAACCGCCGGGCAAGAAACTCTCGACGCTGTCGTTGCTTTCCGGGGGCGAGCAGACGCTGACCGCAATGGCGCTGATCTTCGCGGTATTCCTCGCCAACCCCGCGCCGATCTGCGTGCTTGACGAGGTCGACGCGCCGCTCGACGACGCCAATGTCACCCGCTTTTGCGACCTGCTCGACGAGATGACCCGCCGCACCGACACGCGCTTCCTGATCATCACCCACCATGCGGTGACGATGAGCCGGATGGACCGGCTCTTTGGCGTGACCATGCAAGAACAGGGCGTGAGCCAGCTCGTCTCGGTCGATCTCAAACGCGCCGAAGCGCTGGTGGCCTGAGGCGCAGGGGCGCTGCCCCTCGGCCTGCGGCCTCACCCCGGGATATTTCGGCATCATTGACGCCAGACCTTCCCCTTCAATGATGTCCAAATATCCCGGGGGTGCGGGGGCTGGCCCCCGCGCGCACCCTTGAGGCGGGGCGGTATTGCGCCTAGCCTCCGCCCCGAACAGGCCATTTGGAGGGAATCATGAGCCAGATCGACGCGCGTCTTGCCGAGCTTGGGATCGAGCTGCCCGCAGCCCCCGCCCCGGCGGCGAATTACGTGCCCTTCGTGCAAAGCGGCGCGCAGCTTTTCGTCTCGGGCCAGATCTCGGCCAATGCCGACGGGCTGATCCTGGGCAAGCTCGGCGCGGGCATGACCACCGAGGAGGGCGCGGCGGCGGCGCGGCGCTGCGGGCTGTCGCTGATCGCGCAGGCGAAGGCCGCGCTCGGCGATCTCGACCGGGTGAAACGCGTGGTGAAGCTCGTCGGCTTCGTCAATTCGACCGCCGAGTTCACCGAGCAACCCAAGGTGATCAACGGCTGTTCGGACCTGATGGTCGAGGTCTTCGGCGAGGCCGGGCGGCATGCGCGTTCGGCGGTTTCGGCGGCCTCGCTGCCGCTGGGCGTCGCGGTCGAGATCGAAGCGATCTTCGAGATCGCCTGATGCTGCCCGAGGCTTTCCTGCGCCTGCCGATCGCGCATCGCGCGCTGCATGACCGCGCCGCCAGCCGGCCCGAGAACTCGCGCGCTGCGGTGGCGGCGGCGGTGGCGGCGGGCTACGGGATCGAGATCGACATCCAGCCCTCGGCCGATGGCGTGCCGATGGTGTTTCACGATTACGACCTGCGCCGGCTGACCGGCGTGGGCGGGCGGGTGCGCGGCCTGACCGCGGCCGAGCTCGGCGCCCTGCCGCTGCTCGACGCCGAGGACGGTATCCCGACCCTGGCCGAAGTGCTTGAGATCGTGGGCGGAAAGGTGCCGCTCCTGATCGAGCTGAAGGATCAGGACGGCGCGCTCGGCCCCGAGGTGGGCGCGATGGAGCGCGCGGTGGCCGAGGGTCTGGCGGGTTACAAGGGCCCGGTCGCGGTGATGTCCTTCAACCCCCATTCGGTCGCGGCCTTTGCGGCGGGGGCGCCCGGGGTGCCGGTGGGGCTGACCACCTCGGCCTATACGCCCGAGGATTGGCCGCTGATCCCCGCGCCGGTGCGCGATCGGCTGCGCGAGATCCCCGATTACGAGGCGCTTGGCGCGTCGTTCATCTCGCATGAGGCGGCTGACCTGGGCCGGGCGCGGGTGGCCGAGCTGAAGGCGCGCGGCGCTGCGATCCTGTGCTGGACGATCCGCTCGCCCGCAGCCGAGGCCAAGGCGCGCGCGACCGCCCAGAACATCACCTTCGAGGGCTATCTGGCGCCCTTCGCTTGACGCGCGCGCCCTTCGCCCCAGCTTTGGGGCGAAGGAGGTGCCATGTCGGGCTCGGTTGAAATCACGGTGCATCAAGGCGTTGGCGAGATCGCCGCGGCGGATTGGGATGCCTGCGCGGCGCCCGAGGCCGCCGATGGCGGGCGCCCACTCGACCCGTTCACCACGCATCGCTTCCTCCATGCGCTCGAGCGCTCCGGCTCGGTCGGGCCGGGCACCGGCTGGACCCCGCGGCCCTTGGTGGCGCGGGCCGGGGGCGAGGTGATCGCGGTCGCGGCCCTTTACCTCAAGACCCACAGCCAGGGCGAATATGTCTTCGACCACGCCTGGGCCGATGCCTTCGAGCGCGCGGGCGGCCGCTATTACCCCAAGCTGCAACTCGCCGTGCCGTTCTCGCCCGTGCCGGGGCGGCGGCTTTTGACGCGACCGGGCCATGAAGCCGAAGGGCGCGCGGCGCTGCTCTCGGCGCTCGCCGATCTCTGCACCGGCTCGGGCCTCTCCTCGGCGCATCTGACCTTCTGCACCGAGGCCGAGGCCGAAACCGCCGAAGCCGCCGGCTTCCTGTGCCGCGAGGGCCTGCAATTTCATTGGCAAAACAACGGCTACGCCGATTACGAGGAGTTCCTCGCCGCACTCTCGTCGCGCAAGCGCAAGGCACTGCGCCGCGAACGCGCCCGCGCGCAAGAGTTCGGCGGCGAGATCGAGATGCTGACGGGTGACGCGATCCGCCCCGAACATTGGGACGCGCTCTGGGCCTTCTACCAGGACACCGGCGCGCGCAAATGGGGCCAGCCCTACCTCACTCGCGCCTTCTTCGACGCGCTCCATGAGATGCGCGACGACGTGCTCCTCGTGATCGCGGCGCGCGCGGGCGCCCCCGTCGCGGGCGCACTCAACCTGATCGGACGCGAGGCGCTGTTCGGGCGCTACTGGGGCTGCCTCGAGGACCATGCGTTCTTGCACTTCGAGCTCTGCTACCACCGCGCCATCGACTACGCGATCGCCCATCGCCTCGCCCGCGTCGAAGCGGGCGCCCAGGGCGAGCACAAACTCGCCCGCGGCTACCTGCCCGTGGCCACCCATTCCGCGCATTTCATCGCCCACCCGGGCTTTCGCCGCGCGGTTGCGCAATTTCTCGAGGCCGAGCGCCCGGCCATCGCCGCCGATATCGCCGCGCTCGCCGCCGAGGGCCCCTACCGGGCCGATTGACCCCAACGAAAGGAGACCGAATGGAAACCCTGGATCTGCAAAGCCTTCAGGACCTCGTCACCCCCGACCGCATCGACGCGCTGATCGAATTCACCCTCAACCTGCTCTACGCCACCGCGATCATCCTGCTGAGCTTTCTCCTCTCGGGCTGGGCGCGCACGCGCATCGAGCGCCTCGCCGAACGCCACCCCCGCCTCGACCCGACCCTCTTCGGCTTTCTCGCCAGCATGGTGAAATATCTGATCCTCGCGATGGGCGCGATCTTCGTGCTCAACCGCTTCGGCATCCAGACCACCTCGCTCGTCGCCCTGATCGGCGCCGCAGGCCTCGCCATCGGGCTCGCGCTGCAAGGCACGCTGTCGAATTTCGCCGCCGGGGTGATGATCATCCTCTTCCGCCCGTTCCGCGTCGGCCATTATATCGAGGCGGGCTCCGAGGCCGGCACCGTGCGCCAGATCGCGCTCTTCTTCACCGAGCTGCGCACCTATGACGGGCTGCAAATCATCGTGCCGAACTCCGATATCTGGTCCTCGGCGATCAAGAATTACTCGGTCAATGCGACGCGGATGATCGATCTGACGATCGGCGTGGCCTACACGGCCGATCTGAAAACCGCGCAGGCCACGATGCTGCGCCTCGCCAAGGCCGACCCCCGCGTGCTGGCCGAGCCCGCCCCCTTCATCAAGGTCAAGGAACTCGGCGAGAGCTCGGTCGATTTCACCTTCCGCGTCTGGACGAAAAGCGACGATTGGTGGGCCACGAAATGCGATCTCACCCAAGCGATCAAGGAAGCCTTCGACAGCGAGGGCGTCGGCATCCCCTTCCCGACCCGCACGCTGGTGGTCGAAGGCGCCGCGCTCCCCGCCCCGGCCTGAAAAAAGGGGCGCACCCGCCCCTTCTTCTTGGCAAAAATACGCAAAATCCCCCGCCGCCCAAGCGCGCGGGGGCCGAGCCGTCAGAGCGCCGCGAGCAGCCCCTCGCCCGCAGAGATCTCGCAGGCCCCGGGGCTCTCTTCCTTGTGGAGCACCTTGACCACACCATCCTCGACCAGCATCGCATAGCGCGCCGAGCGCTTGATCAGCCCCGCCGGCGGGGCGGTGAAATCCATCCCGATCGCGGTCGTGAACGCGCTCTCGGCATCGGCGAGCATGGTGATGCCGGCCGCCGCCGCCCCCGTCACCTCGCCCCAGGCCTTCATCACGAAGGGGTCGTTGACCGAGATGCACAGGATCTCCTCGACGCCCTTCTCGGCGAATTTGCCCGCGGTGCGGATGAAGCTCGGCACATGGGCCGTGGTGCACACGCCCGTATAGGCGCCCGGCACCGCAAAGATCACGATCTTGCGGCCCGCCATCTTCTCGCCGAGGCTCACCGCCTCCGGCCCGTTTTCGCCGAGCACAAGCAGGCTCGCGCCGGGAAGTTTATCCCCCACCGTAATCGTCATTGTCGACCTCCCTTCGGATTGCACAGGTTCGCCCGGAGGATATAGGGTCGGCGCGGGTAGTGACCAGAGGGGATGAGATGTCCGGGATCGTGATCGTTGGGGGCGGCCAGGCGGCGGCCTCGATGGCGGCGAAACTGCGCGCGCTGGGCTATGTCGGCGCGGTGACCGTGATCGGCGAGGAACCCGTCGCGCCCTATCAGCGCCCGCCGCTCTCGAAGGCCTACCTGATGGGCGAGATGCCGCTCGAACGGCTCACCTTGCGCGCCGAGGACTGGTGGGCCGCCAATGACATCACGCTCCTGACCGACACCCGCGCGACCGCCATCGACCGCGCCGCGAAAACCGTGACCGCCGGCGCGCAGCTGATCTCTTATGATCAGCTCGCGCTGTGCACCGGCGCCAACCCGCGCTGGCTGCCCGAGGCGGTGGGTGGGCGGCTCGAGGGCGTGCATACCGTGCGCCGGCTCGCCGATGTCGACGCGATCGAGGCCGAGTTCCGCCCCGGGCGCAGGCTTCTGGTGGTCGGCGGCGGCTATGTCGGGCTCGAGGCGGCGGCGGTGGCGCGCAAGCTCGGGCTCGAGGTTACGCTCATCGAGGCCGCGCCGCGGATCCTCGGCCGCGTCGCCTGCGCCGAGACCGCCGCCGCGATCCGCGCGCTGCACGCGGGCCATGGCGTCGAGATCATCGAGGGCGTGGGCCTCACGCGGCTCACCGGCGAAGGCCGCGTCAGCGGCGCCGATCTCGCCGATGGTCGCCATATCCCGGCCGATTTCGTCATTGTCGGCATCGGCGTCACCCCCGATATCGCGCTGGCCGAGGCCGCGGGCCTCAAGATCGAGACCGGCATCGCCGTCGACGCGCTGGGCCGCAGCTCCGACCCCGCGATCTGGGCCGCGGGCGATTGCGCGGCCTTCCCCGGGCCCGAGGGGCGGATGCGCCTCGAATCGGTCGGCAATGCCATCGACATGGGCGAACTTGTCGCCGCCAACATGCTCGGCGCGGGCCGCGCCTATGCGCCCAAAGCCTGGTTCTGGTCGGATCAATTCGACATGAAGCTGCAGATCGCGGGCCTCAACACCGGCTATGACCAGATCGTCGCGCGCCAGGGCGACGGGCAGAGCTTTTGGTATTTCCGCGCGGGCCGGCTGATCGCGGTCGATGCGCTCTCGGATGCGCGCGCCTATATGATCGGCAAGCGCCTGATCGAGGCCGCCAGCCCCGTCACCGCCGACACGATCGCCACCGCCCCCGATCTCAAGGCGCTCCTGAAATGAGGATCATCGGCGGCGAACGGCGCGGGCTGAAGCTCGCAGAGGTCGGCGAGGGCGATGCGCGCGCCCATCTGCGCCCGACGACCGACCGCGTGCGCGAGTCGATCTTCAACCTCCTGATCAACGGCACCCATGGCAACCCGATCCCCGGCGCGCGGGTGCTCGATCTCTTCGCAGGCACCGGCGCGCTCGGGCTCGAGGCGCTCTCGCGCGGCGCGGCGCGGGTGGCTTTTGTCGATGACGGCGCGGCGGCACGCGCGCTTTTGCGGCGCAATATCGAGCTGATGCGCGCGATGGGCGTCACCGATGTCTGGCGGCGTGACGCGACCAATATGGGCCCCTGCCGCGGCGCGGGCTATGACCTGATCTTCCTCGACCCGCCCTATGGCATGGGCTTGGGCGAAGGCGCGATCGCGTCCTGCCTCGAGAACGGCTGGATCGCGCCCGGCGCGATGGTCGTCTGGGAGGAAAACACCGCGCCCATGATCCCCGCGCCGCTCGAAGAGATCGACCAGCGCAAATATGGCGACACCCTCGTCACCCTCGCCCGGATGCAAGCATGAAACCCGCCGCCGTTCTCTTCGATTGCGACGGCGTGCTCGTCGACAGCGAGCCCGCCACCTTCGCCCTCATTCAGGAGGAGTTCGCCGCCCACGGGCTCGCCCTCTCGATCCCCGCGCTCGAGGCGCTGTTTCTGGGCGGCACGATCGAGGGCGTGGCGCGCAAGGGCCGCGAGATGGGCGCCGCTTTGCCCCCCGATTGGGTCGAGAGCTATTACGCCCGGCTCTACGCGCGCCTCGCGGCGGGCACGGCGCTGATGCCCGGCGTCGCGGATCTGCTCGCGCGGCTCGATGCGGCGGGGGTGCCCTTCGCGGTCGGCTCGAACGGGCGGGCGGCCAAGATGGAGGCGACGCTCGGCCAACACCCCGCGATCCGCGCGCGGCTCGAGGGGCTGATGTTCTCAGGCCAGGATCTGGGCTGCCCGAAACCCGCCCCCGATCTCTACCTGCTGGCCGCCCGCGCGCTCGGCGCCCCGCCCGAGGCCTGCGTGGTGATCGAGGACAGCGCGACGGGCGCGCGCGCCGCCCGCGCGGCGGGGATGCGCTGCCTCGGCTATGCGCCCTCGGGCGCGCATCCGGGCCTCGCGGCCGAGGGCGCGGAGATCTTCTCCGACATGGCGCAGGTGCCCGCCCTCCTCGGGCTGTGAGCGGTGGCGCTCACCCGCCTCCTCTCCCGCCCACCCTACAGCGTCGATTTCGCCGAAGGCACGGGCCCGGATCTGGTGATTTCCTTCGCCTCGGTGGGCCATGACCCCACGCGCCCGCCCGGCGCCGAATTCATCGCCACCGCCACCGGCCGTGGCACCGCCGCCGCGCCCCGCCGCGCGCTCTTCATCTCCGATGAAAGCCGCAGCTGGGCCTCCGACCCGGGCTTCGCGCCGATGCTCGAAGAGGCCCTCGCCCGCCTCGACGCCCCGGTGAGCCGGATCGCCACCCTCGGCCTCTCGATGGGCGCCTTCTCGGCGCTCGCCGCAGCGCAGGTGCTGCCGGTCGATACCGTGCTCGCCTTCTCGCCGCAATTCTCGCCCCTGCCCGGCCATATCGCGGGCGAAACCCGCTGGGCGGAATGGACAACCCGCCTCACCGCGCCCCGCTGGCCCGAGGCCCCGCTCCCCACCCGCGGCACGGCCTGGCTCTTTCACGGGATGCGCGACGACACCCCCCACGCCGAAGCCTTCCCCCGCGCACCCGGCACCGAACAGATCCTCTTCGCCGAAGAAAGCCACGCAAGCCTCGTGCCGCATCTCAAACGCAAGGGCGCCCTCGCGGGCCTGCTCGAAGCCGCTCTCGCGGGCGACCGGCGGCGCCTCCTGCGGATCGCGGCGGCCTGCGGCGGGCGGCGCCGCGACCGGGCCGCGCCCCGCCCCTGACTGATCGTTTCAACGATGTCGAAATATCCCGGGGGGCCGAGGCCTGCCTCGGCGGGGCAGCGCCCCCTCCAAACCTCTCACAAATGGAAAGCCCGGGGGTTTTGCACCCCCGGACCCCCGCAGGATATTTTCACATCATTGAAGGGCAGATCAGCCCCAGGTCGGGTGGAACCGGTTCGCGGGCGAGAGCGTGAAGATCTCGCAGCCATCCGCCGTCACCCCGATCGAATGTTCGAACTGCGCCGAGAGCGATTTGTCGCGCGTCACCGCGGTCCAGTCATCGGCGAGCACCTTGGTCTCGGGACGGCCGAGGTTGACCATCGGCTCGATGGTGAAGAACATGCCTTCCTCGAGCACCGCGCCCGAGCCCGCGCGCCCGTAATGGAGCACATTCGGCGGGGCGTGGAACACGCGCCCGAGCCCGTGGCCGCAGAAATCGCGCACCACCGACATCCGGTGCCCCTCGACGAATTGCTGGATCGCATGGCCGATATCGCCGAAGGTATTGCCCGGGCGGACCTGTTCGATGCCGATCATCAGCGCGTCATGGGTGACCTGGATCAGCCGCTCGGCCTTGCGGCTGAGGTTGCCCGCGACATACATCCGCGAGCTGTCGCCATACCAGCCATCGAGGATCACGGTCACGTCGATGTTCAGAATATCGCCGTCTTTCAACACCTTGTCGCCCGGGATCCCGTGGCAGACGACGTGATTGACCGAGATGCAGGAGGCGTGTTTATAGCCGCGATAGCCGATCGTGGCGGATTTCGTGCCGAGCTCGGTGACGCGGTTGCGGATGAAATCATCCAACGCGCCGGTGGTCACGCCGGGCTCGACGAGGGGGGCCACCTCGTCGAGGATGCGCGCCGCGACATGGCCGGCCGCTTGCATCCCCTCGAAATCGGCTTGTTCATAGATCCGGATGCCATCTTTGGTGACCCGGCCGCGGGCTTCGTCCACTGGTCTTCTCCTGTCCTGACTTGGGCTCTAGATAGTCACAAAAGCGCCGCTTGGCCAGAGCCGGGCTTTTCCGAGCCTGCAAGCGGGCTTATACCTTGGCGCAAAGGAGGCCCAGATGCCCAATCCGACAGCTGCGATCCTGATCATCGGCGATGAGATCCTGACCGGGCGCACCCGCGAGGGCAACGCCCATTTCCTCGCCGGCGAGCTCGCCCGCGCGGGGATAGACCTGCGCCAGATCCGGGTGATCGGCGATGATCATGCCACCATCAGCGCCGCGGTGCGCGAGCTTGCGGGCGGGCATGACCAGCTCTTCACCTCGGGCGGGATCGGCCCGACCCATGACGACATCACCGCCGATGCGGTCGCCGCGGCCTTTGGCCGGGCGATCGATGTGCGCGAGGATGCGCGCGCGATTTTGGCCGCGCATTACGCCGCGCGGGGGGTGGAGTTCACGCCCGCGCGGATGCGGATGGCGCGGATCCCCGAGGGCGCGGCGCTGATCGACAACCCGGTCTCCGGCGCGCCGGGGTTCTCGGTGGAGAATTGTCATGTGATGGCGGGGGTGCCCAATATCTTTCAGGCGATGGTGACGGGGCTCTTGCCGCGCCTCACGGGGGGCGCGCCGCTTGAGAGCCGCACCTGGCAGCTGATGGTCGCCGAAGCCGCGATCGCCGATCAGCTCGGCGCGCTGGCCGCCGCCCACCCGGGCGTCTCGATGGGCTCCTATCCCTTTGTGACCGAAGGGCAATACGGCACCAACCTGGTCGTGCGCGCGACCGACCCGGTCGCGCTCGCGGCGGCGTTTGCGGCGCTGCAAGCGGCTTTCCCGGAGGGCAAATGAGCTCGGTCGCGCCGCTTTCCCTGCCCGAGGCTTTCGCGCTGATCGATGCGACCTGGCCCGCGGCGGCGGTGCATCAGCTCGGGCCTTTCACGCTGCGCGAGGGGCGCGGCGCGGGCTCGCGGGTGAGCTCGGCCTCGCTCGAGGCGCCCTATACGCAGGCCGATCTCGAGGCGGTGATCGCGGCGCACCGCGCGCTGGGGCAGGTGCCGAAGTTCCAGATCCGCCCCGGGCTGCCGGGCAATGACGCGCTCGACGCGGATCTTGCCGCGCGCGGCTATGAGGTCGCCGACGCGACGGTGATCCATACCGCGCCGGTCGAGACGCTCGCGGGCGAGGTGCCGCCGGTGACGGCCTTTGCGCATTGGCCGCCGCTCGCGATCGCGCGCGAGCTGTGGGAGAGCGCGGGCATCGGGGCCGCGCGGCAGGCGGTGATGGCGCGCGCGGCGGGGCCGAAAGCCTGTGTGCTCGGCCGCAAGCAGGACCGCGCGGCGGGGGCGATGTTTATCGGCCTTTCGGGGGAACGCGCGATGATCCATGCGCTCGTCGTGCTGCCCGAGGTGCGCCGGCTTGGCCTTGCGCGCGCGATGATCCATGAGGGCGCGCGCTGGGCCGCGGAGGCGGGCGCGCGGGAAATCGCGCTTGTCGTCACCCGCGCCAACGCCGGCGCCAATGCGCTCTACCTCTCGATGGGCATGGTCGAGGCCGGCGGCTACCATTATCGCCGCGAGGCAAACCCATGAAATCGTTGATCTTTGCGGCCCCTCTGTGGCTTGCCTCGGCGGCCATGCTCGCCGCCGGGCCGTTTGTGCCCGAGCTGCCCCAAGGCGCGATGGTCAGCGCGCAGGCCTCGAACCCGGCGACGAGCCTCGCGCTGGCGACCGGCCCCTGGCGCCCCGAGGGGGCCGAGCGGCGGATGCTCGAAGGGGCGCGCAGCGATACCGCCTGGCGGCTGCGGGCCAATCAGATGACCACGCTCCAGCTCCTCGCGAGCCTGCGCCAGCAGATCGCCGCGGAGGGCTATTCGATCCTTTATGAATGTGAGACCGATGCCTGTGGCGGCTTCGATTTCCGCTATGCGCTCGATCTCTTGCCCGAGCCGCAGATGCATGTCGACCTCGCCGATTTCCGCTATCTCGCGGCGAGGAAGGGCGCGGATTACCTTGCGCTGACGGTGTCGCGCTCGTCCGAATCGGGGTTCATCCACCTGACCGAGATGACCGCGCAGGCGATCACCACCGCCGAGCCGGAAAACCCGCTCACCCCCACCCAGCCGACGCCGACCGAGGCGCCCAAGGAGGGGATCGGCGCGACGCTGGAAACCGCCGGGCGCGCGGTGCTCGAGGATCTGGCCTTTGAAAGCGGCAAATCGGCGCTCGAGGGGGAGGATTTCCCCTCGCTCGCGGCGCTTGCGGATTATCTCTCGACCCGCCCCGAGGCGCGGGTGACGCTCGTCGGCCATACCGATGCGGTGGGGGCGCTGGGGCCCAATGTCGCGATCTCGAAGGCGCGGGCCGAGGCGGTGCGGGCGCGGCTGATCGAGCGCTATGGGGTTTCGGCCAAACAGCTCACCGCCGAGGGCGCGGGCTGGCTCGCGCCGCGCGCCACCAATCTCACCGAAGAGGGGCGCACCCAAAACAGACGGGTCGAGGCGGTTCTCACCTCGACCCGGAGTTGACGGCGCCGACGGAAAGCGCCGCGGGAAAACATCGGTCTGGCGTCACCAGTTGTCGGGGCCCTTGTCGGCGAAGGTCTGCGCGAGGAAATCGATGAAGGCGCGCACCTTCGGCTGGGTGAAGCGCCCGGGCGGGTAGACCGCGTAAATGCCGAGCGTTTCCATCGGCAGCTCGGGCATGGCCTCCTCCACCAGCCCCTTCTTCATCGCATCGGCGTAGAGGAAGGAGGGCAGATAGGCGATGCCGAGACCGGCGATGCAGGCATGGAGCAGCGACTGGCCGTCGTTGACGGTCAGCCAGCCGTTCGAGCGGACCTGGCGACGCTCGCCCGAGGGGGCGGTGATCTTCCACAGGTTGCCGTTCGACTGGTTGGAATAATGCAGGAGCTTGTGATCGTTGAGATCGTCGATCTTCTGCGGGCGGCCGTATTTCTCGAAATAGGCGGGGGCGGCGATCATCCGGCGGGCGGTTTCGGTGAGCTTGCGGGCGCGCAGGCTGGAATCCTCGAGCTCTCCCACCCGGATCGCCATGTCGAAGCCCTCGGAGATCAGCTCGACATAGCGGTTGTTGAGCACCATGTTGACGGTAATCTCGGGATATTCCTGCAAGAAGTCGCCCAGGACCGGCGAGAGCAGGTTGACGCCGAAATCGGTCGCGACCGAGATCCGCAAGAGCCCCGAGGGCGCGACCTGCATCGCGGTGACGAGCGCATCGGCCTCACCCGCATCGTTGAGCACGCGCCGGGCGCGGTCGTAATAGGCGAGGCCGATCTCGGTGGGCGAGACGCGCCGCGTGGTGCGGTTCAAGAGCCGCGCGCCGAGCCGCGCCTCGAGCGCCGAGACATGTTTCGAGACGGCGGATTTCGAGATCCCCATCTTCTTGGCGGCATCGGTGAAGCCACCCTGATCCACGACGGTGGCGAAGGCTTCCATTTCGGTCAGGCGATCCATTGTGCACCTATCGGGAACGTTTCTCGTTTCAACAAGGTATCGGAGCGGAATCGGGCGCAAATGGGGCCTCGCAGGGACAATACCGGGGAAATTGCGCGTCTGGTCCGGGGCGGGAAACGATTGTTCGCGCGCAGGCGCCGGTTGCAAGGGGCGGAGGGGGCGCTGCCCCCGCGGCTGCGCCGCCCCCCGGGATATTTCGGCATCGTTGAAGGCGGGGGCGGTTTACAATGACGCGGCGTCTGGCGTGACATCGGCTTCCGTGCACGTCAATTTGGCGCGAGCCAAGGGAGGGAGACCGATGAGCCAATTTCCGCATATGCTGGCGCCGCTCGATCTGGGGCATGTGGTGCTCAAGAACCGCGTGTTGATGGGGTCGATGCACACCAATCTCGAGGAGACCGGGGATTGGAACCGGGTGGCGGAGTTCTACGCGACGCGCGCGCGGGGGGGCGTCGGGCTGATGGTGACGGGGGGCATGGCGCCGAACCTCGAGGGCGGCGTGTTTCCGGGGGCGGCGGGGCTTTTCACCGCGCAGGACATCGCCAACCACCGGATGATCACCGAGCGGGTGCATGAGGCGGGCGGGCGGATCGCGATGCAGATCCTGCATGCGGGGCGCTATGCTTATAGCCCGGACTGTGTCTCAGCCTCGGCGGTGAAATCGCCGATCTCGCCCTTTGCGCCGCGCGAACTCGACGAGGACGGGATCGAGAAGCAGATCGCCGATATCGTAACGGCCGCCGTGCGGGCGCGCGAGGCGGGGTATGACGGGGTCGAGGTGATGGGCTCGGAGGGCTATTTCCTCAACCAGTTCCTCGTGCGCCATACCAACAAGCGCGAGGATCGCTGGGGCGGGCCGTATGAGAACCGGATGCGGCTGCCGGTCGAGGTGGTGCGGCGCGTGCGCGCTGCCGTCGGCCCTGATTTCATCGTCATCTACCGGATTTCGCTCATCGATCTCGTGCCCGATGGTTCGAGCTGGGAGGAGGTCGTCCAGCTTGCGCGCGCGATCGAGGCGGCGGGGGCGACGATGCTCAACACCGGCATCGGCTGGCATGAGGCGCGGGTGCCCACGATCGCCACCTCGGTGCCGCGCGCGGCGTTCACCTGGCTGACGGCGCGGCTGCGCCCCGAGGTCTTGATCCCGGTGATCACCTCGAACCGGATCAACACGCCCGCGGTGGCCGAAGACATCCTCGCGCGGGGCGATGCCGATATGGTGTCGCTCGCGCGCCCCTTCCTCGCCGACCCCGATTTCGTGGCCAAGGCCGCCGCGGGCCGCGCCGATGAGATCGCGCCCTGCATCGCCTGCAACCAGGCCTGCCTCGACCACACCTTCTCAGGCAAGATCTCGACCTGCCTCGTCAACCCGCGCGCGGCCTTCGAGACCGAGCTGACCCTCGCCCCGACCGCCCAGCCCAAGACCATCGCCGTCGTCGGCGCCGGGCCCGCGGGCGTCTCGGCGGCGATCACCGCGGCCGGGCGCGGCCATGCGGTCACCCTCTTCGACCGCGCGACGGAGGTCGGCGGCCAGCTCCTGATGGCGCGCAAAGTGCCCGGCAAGGAGGAGTTCTACGGCCTCACCGACTGGTTCGCGACGATGCTCGCGCGCACCGGCGTCACGCTGCGGCTGGGCGAAGAGGCCAACGTGGCGAGCCTCGCCGCCTTCGACGAAGTGGTGATCGCGACCGGCGTCACCCCGCGCGACCCCGAGATCCCCGGCCAGGAACGCGCCGCGAGCTATATCGACATCCTCACCGGCAAGGTCACCGCCGGGCCGCGCGTGGCGGTCGTGGGCGCGGGCGGCATCGGCTTCGACGTGGCCGAATTCCTCACCGTCACGGCGAGCCCGACCCTCGATCTGGCCGACTGGAAACGCGAATGGGGCGTCGGCGACCCGGCCGAGACCCCCGGTGGCCTCGCCCGCCCCGCCCCCGAGGCCCCGGCACGCAGCGTCACGCTCTTGCAACGCAAACCCGAGAAACCGGGCCGCAAACTCGGCAAGACCACCGGCTGGATCCACCGCGCGGCCCTCCAGGCCAAGGGCGTGAAAATGCTCGGCGGGGTGAATTACGAGCGCATCACCGCCGACGGGCTCGAGATCTCCTTCGGCCCCGAGCGCAAGGACCCCACCCTGATCGCCGCCGATACGGTCGTGCTCTGCGCGGGCCAACTCTCCGAGCGCTCCCTCGCCGATCAGCTGATCGCGACCGGCCTCACCCCCCATATCATCGGCGGCGCCGATGTCGCGGGCGAGCTCGACGCCAAACGCGCGATCGACCAGGGCACCCGCCTCGGCGCAAGCCTCTGACGCAAAAGAAAAGGGCGGTCCCCCCGCCCTTTCATCTTGCCCTAAATATCCCGGGGTGAGCGGCCCTCGGGCCGCGAGGGGCGGCGCCCCTGCGCCCCGCTCACATCCCGCTCGCCGCGCAATGCTGCCGAAACGCGCGCTTCAAGAGATCGAGCTCGGCGCGCAACAGATCGATCTCCGCGCGCAAATCGCTCTCCAGCACCTGCCCGCAGATGATCGCGAAAGACCCGACCTCCGCCCCCCCCGGCGCGCGCAGGATGAAACTCTGCACCCCTTCCGACAGAAGCGCCGCCGGGATCGGCAGGCTCACCCGCCATTTGCCGCCCTCGACCGGCCCGATCTCGAGCCCCGGCACCACCTCGCCCAGATGCACCACCTCAAGGCTCGGCGCCTCGGAGGCGGCAATCACCCCTTCCCAGACCCCGGCCCGAATACGCGACGTCTCCAGCATCTTCCCTCACAGCTCCGCGCGCGGATGGCGCAGCATCGTCAGATCGCGCAACACGATCTCGTTCATCTGCGGCCCCTCGAAAATCAGATCGACCCAGGCCTTCTCGAGCCGCTTCTCGTTGAGCTTGGCATAGCCGAGATCGAATTCGACGAAACTCTCCCCCGGCCCCATCTCGCGCACGATCTGCTCGGTGTTGGGCCCGTGCTTGATATTGAGCCGACAGAAAATCTCGAGCGGCCGCTCGAGCGCCACATCGAGCCCGAGCCGCACCAGCTGGTTGCGCCGCAGCCCGCGCACCGCCGCCTCCGGCAGATCGAGCACGAGCGACAGGAACGAGCCCTCGAAGCGGAACACATCCATCCGCAGCGCGAAGGGCGCGATATCCTCGGCGCGGGTGTTGCGGATCTGGCGCAGCATCAGCGCGCTATTGGCACAATCGTGAAACAGCGTCAGCTCGGCGCCGAATTTCGCGCGGTTTTGCGCCGGCGCAATGCCGCGCGGCTGCACCGGCTGGCGCCAGAAATCGGGCCGCCAGGCCCAATCGCAACCCAAGGGCCGCTCGATCCCGTCGCCGCCGCCCGCGGGCATCGAGAGCCGCTCCTCGGCGACCTGCACCACCCGCCCGATCTCGCGGCTGAGCGCAAGCGCCTGACCGCGCAATTCGCGCAGCTCGCCCGGCGGCAGCTTTTCCGCCAGCCGCGCCGCCCGCGCCCAGCGCTTGAGCGCGCGCGCCTGCACGATGCGATCGAGAAGAGAGGAGGAACCGTCAGCCATGACCGGGATTTAGCAGCAAATTGTTAACATCATGGAAACAGTTACCCTTTAACGTTTCCCGAGCACCAGAGAAAATCCCGGACTTTCCGCGCGCGGGTGCAAATTTCTGCCCCGCGCTGCGGCAGTGCCCGATCGTGCGGCGTCACGAACCCGCGCCGGGCGCGCTCAGCTGCTGGCTGCGCGCGGCAAAGGCGCGCAAGATCTCGATCTGGCTGGCGTCTTGCATCTGTGTGCCCTGCAGCGGCAGCACCGAGAGCGCGGTGATCCGCCCGCCAAGCCCGGTGATCGCGCGCCAGTAAACCGGCTCGACCGGCGCGCCCTCGGCCACCGATCCGTCGCGCAGCTTGATCAGCAAGAGCCCGTCGGAAACCTGCGTTTTCAGGATCTTGACGTCATTGGCCTCGCCCGAACGCGCCAGCGCCGCGCGCCCCGCCTCGGAGCGGAAGAAATCCTCGATCGGCGCGAAACTCTCGCCCACCGGGCCGGGCGATTGCGGCCCGACGGTGGCGCTCAGGATCGCCGGCTGCGCCGGGCGCGGCGCCGCCGGATCGCCCGAGATCGCGGCACAATTGGCAAAGATCACGAAGGCCCCCTCGCGCGACTTGCGCGAGGTTTTCGGATCGACGCAGAAGCCCGCCGGCGCCGCGAGGGTGACCCCCTCCTCGGCCAGCGTGATCCGATCCGAGGCGGGCGTGGTCGCGGCAAGGCACCCCGCGAGGACAAGCGGCGCGAGCGCGGCAAGGGTCAGGCGGGTGCGGCGGGCGGGGAGGCGCGGGGTCTGGGTCATGGGAGAGCGATACAACCGCCCGGCCCCTCGGGCAAGTCTCGCGGCCCGGCGCCGCCCCGCGAGGGGCAAAAAGCCGCTCTCAGCGGCGCCCGCGCCGGTCTGGCGCCAGAAAGGCGAGCACAAAACCAAGCGCGGGCAGCACCGCCTGCGCAAGCCCATAGCTCGCCGCGACCCGCCGATCCGCGCCGGAGGCGAGCGCCACCGCCTCGGTGGTGAGCGTCGCGACCCGCCCGCCGCCGGGCAGCAGAACGGCGAGATATTGCGCGACCGAGACCGAAAAGCCGACCGCCGCCGCCACCGCCAGGGGCCGCGCGAGCATCGGCAGGCGCAGCCGCACGAGCCGCCGCCAAGGCCCCGCGCCAAGGCTCGCGGCGGCGTCGAATTCCGCCCGGCCGAGCCCGCGCCAGGGCCCCGCGAGGGTGAGATAGACATAAGGAAAGACGAAAAGTGCCTCGGCCCAGAGCACCGCCGCGCGCCCCGGCGGCAGGCCAAGCCAGAGAAACCCGCTCACCAGCCCCTGCAGGAACCCGATCTGCGGCAGAAGGAGCGGCACCAGCAAGAGCCACAGCCGCGGCGCGCGGCCCGACCGGCTCTCGGCCTCAAGGAGCGCGATGGCGAGCAGCACCGCCGCCGCGGTGACGCCAAGCCCGAGGCGCAGCGTCTCGCCCGCCGCCTCGAGCCAGCCGCCGCGCCGCCAGGCCCCGAGCCCGATCCCCTCCGGCCAGAGCGCCGGAAACCGCCACGCCCCCGCGAGGCTCCACAGCACCAGCATCGCCACCGATGCCCAGAAGAGCGCGCCCAGCGCCAGCGCAAGCCCCGCGCCGAGGCCCGCCAGCCGCCCCGGCCCTGCCCCCCGCCCCGGCTCGCCCGCGCGCCAGACCAGCCCCCGCCCGAGCCGCGCCGCGCCGCGCTCGACCGCCCAGCCAAGCGCCGCCGCCGCCGCGCAGACCGCCACCAGCCCGAGCGCCAGCACCGCCCCCGGCCCCGCCCCGCGCAGATCGGGCGCGGTATAGAGCCGCAGCGCCCGGATCGCGAGGGTCGGCGGATGCGACGGGCCGAGGATCAGCGCCATATCGACATTCGAAAGCCCATAGCCCAGCACGATCAGCACCGGCAGCCGCAGCCGCGCGTAAAGCTGCGGCCAGAGGCCCAGCGCAAAGGCCGCCCCCGGCCGCCGGCCAAGGCTCTGGCCCGCCGCCATCATCCGCGCGGGGTCGAGCTGGCTCGCCGCGGAGAGCATCATGAGCAACAGAAACGGCGCCTCCTTCAGCACCAGCCCCAGCAAAAGCGCGCCCCCCCAAGGGTCGCCCGGCCAGGCCCATTGCGGCGGCTGCGCCCAACCCATCGGCCCCGCAAGCCCCCGCGCGACGAGCCCCGAGGGCGCGAAGAGAAACGCCAGCCCCAGCCCGAGCGCGGCATGGGGCACCGCCAGCATCGGCGCGAGCGCCCGCCCCGCGCGCGGCTGGCGCACAAGCCACAGCCCGAGCGGCAGGGTCAGCGCGAGCGACACCGCCGTCGCGCCAAGGCCGGTGATCAGCGTCACCCGCAGGCTCGCCCAGAGCCCGGGCTCGGCCAGCGCCGCGGCCAGCGCACCGGGCGCACAGGCCGCCGCCACCGTCATCGCAAGGCCTAAAAGCACCGGCGCCCCGATCAGCGCCCAGATCAGCGCCCTCACGGCGCGGTGCGGCGCGCCCAATCCGCGGCGAGGCGCTCCATCCAGCTCGGATGCGGCTCGGGCAGCGTCGGCCCGAGATCCTCGAGCCGCGGCAGCGCCGGCGCCTGCGGCAGCGCCGCAAAGGCCGCCCGCCCCGCCTCATCGAGCCGCGCCGGATCGAGCACCGAATAGGAGCCGAGCACCGTGACATCTTGCATATGCGCCTGCACCTCGGGCTCGAGCAGGAAATTCGCCACCACCTCGGCCCCCGCCCGATGGCTCGCGTTGAACGGGATCGCGACGAAGGAGACATTGCCGATCGTGCCGCCCTCGGGCACGAAAACCCGCACGCTCTCGGGCAGAACCCCCTGTTCGATCAACGAGGCCGGCGCCGCCGGATCGAAGAACATCGCGACATCGATCTCGCCATCGGCGAGGAGCTGGGCCTGCACGCTCTCGGTCTCGGGGAAGGCCCGGCCCGCGCGCCACAGGTTGGGCCGAAGCGCTTCATACCAGGCCCAAAGCGGCGCGGTGGCCGCCGCATAGGCCGCCTCCGTCACCGGCGCCGCAAGCACCGCGCGGTCAGGCGCGAGCTCGACCAGCGCCTGTTTGAGGAAGGTCGCGCCCATGAAATTCGCCGCCGTCGGATGGGTCATCCGCCCCGGATGCGCCGCCGCCCAAGCCGGAAAATCGGCCATCCGCGCCGGCAGGCTGACCCGCGCCCGATCCTCGGCAAAGACAAATTTCGCCAGCCGCCAGGGCGCCTCATAGCCCTCGACCGGCACGGTGAAATCGCTCGCCGCCGGCGCGCCGGGCGCGAGATCGAGATAGCGCGCATTGGGCAGATCCGCGACGAAGGGCCCGGCCAGCAGCCCCGCCTCTTTCATCGCGAGGAAATTCGGCCCGTTGATCCAGATCAGATCGACCGCGCCGCCGGTCTCCTGCCCCGCCGCGGCCTCGGCGCGCACGCGGGCGACCGCCTCGGCGGTATCGGAGAGCTTCACCTGCACGAGCTTGACGCCGTAGCGCGCCTCGGTCTCGGCGCCCACCCAGGCGAGGAACTCATTGGTGCGCGGATCGCCGCCCCAGGCGTTGAAATAGACCGTCTGGCCGCGCGCCTGCGCGAGCGTCGCCGCCCAATCGGCCTCGGCCGCCCCCGCCCAAAGCGCGCCCAAAGTCGCCAAAATCGCCGTCAGCCGCATCAGTCCCTCCTGTCAAACGCGCGCCAGCCCATCCCCCAGCGGCTCACCGTGGTCAAGCCGCAGAGCGCCGCGAACCCGTAAGCGAGCGGCGCAAAGGCCGCCGGGAAGAGGCAGATCAGCGCAAAAAACAAAATCGTTTCAAAGCCTTCGGTGAGGCCGCCGAGATAGTAGATGCCCTTCGCAGGGAAGGCCTCGGCGCGCAGGCCGCGCCCGGCGGCGACGGCGGAAAAGGCCAGAAAGCTCGAGCCGGTGCCGACGAAAGCCGCGATCAGCACCGCCGCCGCGAGCGCATTCGCCCCGGGGTCGGCGAGCGCAAACCCGAGCGGCACCAGCGCGTAAAAGACGAAATCGAGCGCAATATCGAGGAAGGCGCCGCGGTCGGTCGGGCCCTGGCGGCGGGCGAGCGCGCCGTCGAGCCCGTCGGCGAGGCGGTTCGCCGCGATCAGCGCGAGCCCCGCCCCGAAGGCGCCCAGGCTGATCGCCGCAAAGGCGCCGAGCCCCAGCACGAAGCCCGCGAGCGAGACCTGATCGGCGCGCAGGCCCGCGGCATCGAGCACGCGGGCGGGCGGGCCGAGGAGCCGGCGCAGCGGCGCGGCGAGGCGCGCGTCGATCATCCGCGCCTCCAGGCGAAATAGCGCGCCGCGAGCGCCAGCGCGCGCGGGCTGACCCGCGCCTGACGCCAGCGGCCGGCGGCGTTTTTCGCGGCCTCGGGCCAGCTCGGGTAGATCTGCGGCGTGGCGAGGAGCTTGCCGAGCCCGAGCCCCTGACGCATCGCGAGGGCAATCGGCGCGAGGATCTCGCTCGCCCGCGCGCCCACCACGCTCGCGCCGAGGATCCGCCCGCGCGGGTCGGTCAGGATCTCGACCCAGCCCGCGCGCGCGCCCTCGGCGATGGCGCGGTCGAGCTCGGCCAGCGGATAGCGGGTGACCTCGGGCGCGAGGCCCTGCGCGGTGAGCTCGGCGCGGGTCGGGCCGATGCGGGCGATTTCGGGCGCGGTGAACACGGCCTGCGGCATCGGGGCGGCGGCGCGGAACCGCCACAGCGGCGCCGCGAGCGCATTGGCCGCCGCAACCCAGCCCTGATGGCCCGCGGCATTGGTGAGCTGCACCGGCCCGACGAGATCGCCCGCCGCATAAACGCCCGGCAGCAGCGTTTCGAGCCAGGCATCGGTTTCAAGGGGCTTTTCGGTGGGCACACCGAGCGCTTCGAGGCCGAGCCCGGTGAGCCGCGCGCGCCGCCCGGTGGCGAGCAAAACCGCCTCGAAGCCCACCCGCGCGCCGCTTTCGAGCACCGCCTCGCGCCCCTCGAAGCGCACGACCCGGCCCGCGATGATCTCCACCCCGTCGGCGGCAAGCGCCTGCGCGACGAGCGCCGCGGCCTCCTCCTCCTCGCGCGCCAGAATCCGCCCGGGCTCAACCAGAACCACCCCCGCCCCGAGCCGCGCCAGCGCCTGCGCGAGCTCGCAGCCCATCGCGCCGCCGCCCAAGATCAGCAGCCGCCGGGGCGGCGCGGGCAGGCCCGAGAGCCAGGCCCAAAGCGTCTCGGAGGTGAGCGCCCCCACGCCCTCGATCCCCGGGATCGGCGGCACCACCGGCGCCGCGCCAGTGGCCAGCACGACCGCGCGGGTGGTGATCCGCCGCCCCGCCTCCGGCCCGGTTTCAACCGCGACCTCATGGGGCGAGAGAAGCCGCGCGCGGCCGCGGATCACCTCGACCCCAAGCCCGCGATAGCGCGCCTCGCTGTCGTTGGGGGCGATCGCGGCGATCGCGCCGCGGACATGGGCCATGACCGTCGGCCAATGCACCCTGGCCGCGCCCTCGATGCCGAGCGCGGGCGCGCCGCGCGCCGCATCGGCCGCCCGCGCCGCCGCGATCAGCGCCTTGGAGGGCACGCAGCCGAAGTTGAGACAATCGCCGCCCATCGGCCCCTCGGCGATCAGCGTCACCCGCGCCTGCGCCGCCGCCGCGACATAGGCCGCGACGAGCCCCGCCGCGCCGCCGCCGATCACCACGAGGTTGCGCTCGGCCCGCGCCGGACGGGGCCAGCGCCGCGCGCGCGCAACCCGGCGCCAAAGCGCCAGCCCGCCACGCGCGAGCCAGGGCAGCACCCCGATCGCGACAAAGGCGCCGATCAGGCCGGGGCTGAGGACATCGGCGGGCGTGGCGACCTCGGCGAGCCGGGTGCCGGCGAAGACATAGGCCGCGGTGGCGGGGAGCATGCCGATCTGGCTCACCCAATAGAACCGCGCCGGCGCCATCGGGGTCAGCCCGAAGAGCAGGTTGACGATGAAAAACGGCGCCACCGGGATCAGCCGCAGCGAGAAGAGATAAAGCGCCCCGTCGCGCGCAAGCCCCGCCTCGATCGCGCCGAGCCGGGCGCCGAACCGCGCCCGCACCCAATCGCGCGCGAGCCAGCGGGCGGCGAGAAACGCCCCCGTCGCGCCCAGCGCCGCCGCGAAGGAGACGAGCACGAGCCCGCCCCAGAAGCCGAAAAGCGCCCCCGCCCCGAGCGTCATCCACACCGCAACCGGCAGCGAGGCCGCCGCCACCGCGACATAGGCCGCGAAATAGCCCAGCGGCAGCCACCCCGGATGCGCCCCCCGCCAGGCCTCGAGCCCGACAAGCGCCCGCCCGAGCGCCGCCCGCGCCGCGCCGGGCTCGAGCGAGGCCGCCCAGAGCCCGCCGGCGAGCAGGGCCGCCCCGAGCAGGGCCAACAGGATCGGTTTGCGCAAGCCCCCCTCCGGCGTTAACGAATTTCCAAGATATATCGGGCGACTAGACTCAAAGTCCATCTTGCATCGGCGCGTCAAGGCGCCTTTGGTAGACAGGTCAGCCCCCCTGACCAGGAAAGGATCGACGATGCTCTATCTCGGAATCGATGGCGGCGGCTCGGGCTGCCGCGCGGCGGTTTGTGACGGCGCGGGCACGATTCTGGGCGAAGGGCGCGCGGGCCCGGCCAATATCGCAAGCGATTTCGACGGCGCGGAGGCCAATATCCGCGCTGCGGCGGAGGCCGCGCTCGGCGATTTGCCGCGGGACAATCTGCGCGCGGTTCTGGGGCTTGCGGGGTGCAATTTCTCCTCGGCGGGCGACCGGCTCGCGGCGCGGCTGCCGTTTGCGGCGCGGGTGGTGCAAGATGCGCTGACCTCGCTGCGCGGCGCGATCGGCACCGAGGACGGGATCGTCGCGGCGATCGGCACGGGCTCGGTCTTCGTGCGGCAAACGGAGGCGCGGGTGCGCGCGATCGGCGGCTGGGGGCTGCGGCTCGGCGATGAGGCCTCGGGCGCCTGGATCGGGCGGGCGCTGTTGATCGAGGGCACGCGGATGCTCGACGGGTTCGAGTGCCCGACGCCGCTTCTGGCGCAGATCGCGGGCGAATTGGGCGGCGCGCCGGGGATCGTGGGGTTTTCGCTGCGCGCCACGCCCGCCGATTATGCCGCGCTCGCGCCGCGGGTGCTCGCGGCGGCGCAGGCGGGCGACGCGGCCGCGCGCCGCATCCTCGAGGCCGCGCGCGCCGAGATCCGCCGCGCGGTGACCCGGTTGCAGCCGCGCGAGCGGGTCTTGCCGGTCTGTTGGCTGGGCGGGCTCGGGCCGGAGCTTGCGCTCGACGACTGGCCGCGGATCGCGGCGAAGGGCACCGCGCTCGATGGCGCTTTGGCGCTCGCGCGCGAGGAGGCGACATGGGCCGCCTGATTTTCAAGAACGGTCATCTCTTTGATGGCGCACGGTTTTTCACCGCCCATCAACTCGTGGTCGAGGACGGGATCATCGCCGATATCCTGCCCCAGACCCGGCAGGTCGAGGGCGAGGGGATCGACCTCGGCGGCGGCACGCTGGCACCCGGGCTGATCGATTTGCAGGTCAACGGCGGCGGCGGGATCATGCTCGACGGCACCGCCACGATCGAGAGTTTCGCGACCATCGCCGCGGCCCATGCGCGGCTCGGCACGACGGGCCTTTTGCCGACGCTGATCACCGACAGCCGCGCCGCGACGCAATCGGTGCTCGCCACCGCCACCGCCGCGATGAGCCGCGTGCCGGGCCTGCTCGGGCTGCATCTCGAGGGGCCGCATCTCGACCCGCGGCGCCCCGGCTGCCACCCGCCCGCGCATATCCGCCCGCTCGATGACGACGATATCGCGCTTTATTGCGAGGCGAAGACCGGGCTGCCGACGCTCCTGATCACGCTCGCACCCGCCGCCGCCACCCCCGCCCAGATCGCCCGGCTGACCGCGGCGGGGATCCTCGTTTCGCTCGGCCATGCCGAGACGAGCTTTGCCGAAGCCGGCGCCGCCTTCGAGGCCGGCGCGCGGATGGTCACCCATCTTTTCAACGCGATGAGCCAGCTCGGCGCGCGCGAGCCGGGGCTCGTGGGGGCGGCGCTTGGCCTGCCGGTCGCGGCGGGGGTGATCGCGGACGGGATCCATGTCCACCCCGAGAGCCTGCGGCTGGCGATTTACGCCAAACATATGGGCGAGCTGTTCCTCGTC
Source organism: Rhodobacter xanthinilyticus (assembly GCF_001856665.1). Classification (NCBI taxonomy): domain Bacteria; kingdom Pseudomonadati; phylum Pseudomonadota; class Alphaproteobacteria; order Rhodobacterales; genus Rhodobacter; species Rhodobacter xanthinilyticus. The sequence goes on from NZ_CP017781.1 coordinate 2,924,030, forward strand.
AGCGATGCGATGGCGCCGGCGGGCACCGCGCTCAAGGAGTTCACCCTTGCCGGGCGCAAGATCCTGCGGCGCGACGACGCTCTGCGGCTCGAGGATGGCACGCTCGCGGGGGCGGATCTGTCGCTGCCGCAGGCGGTGCGGTTCCTGATCACGGAGATCGGGCTCGAGCCCGGCGCGGCGCTCGCCATGGCCACCGCGACGCCCGCGCGGCTGATCGGCGCCGAGGCCGGCCGGATCGCGCCTGGCCGCGCCGCCGATCTGGTGCTCTTTGACCGCAACTGGCGCCTTGCCGGCACCTGGCGCGGCGGCGTCGCGCTCGAGGCTCAGGCGAAGTCTTCGACCGCGTAGCCCTGGATATAGAGCAGCGCCGAGAGATCGCCGTGGTTGATGCGGATATCGCATTGCGCGGCGACCGAGGGCTTGGCGTGCAGCGCCACCCCCGCCCCGGCGAGATGCAGCATGCCGAGATCATTGGCGCCATCGCCCACCGCCATCACCTCGGAATGGGCGATGCCGAGCCGCGCGCTGATCTCCTCGAGCGCCTGCACCTTCGCCTCGCGGCCCAGGATCGGGCGCACCGGCACGCCGGTCAGCTTGCCGTCCTCGATGCCGAGGATATTGGCGCGGTTCTCGTCAAAGCCGAGCACCTCGGCGACATGGCCGGTGAAAGCGGTGAAGCCCCCCGAGACGAGCGCGCAATAGGCGCCGTTCGCCTTCATCGTGCGCAGAAGGTCATGCCCCCCCGGCATGAAGCTCAACCGCTCGGCGATCACCCGGTCGATCACCTCGGCCGAGAGCCCGGTCAGGAGCCCCAGCCGCTCGGTCAGCGCGCCCTCGAAATCGAGCTCGCCATTCATCGCCCGCGCGGTGATCGCGGCGACCTTGGCCCCCACCCCCGCGACATCGGCCAGCTCGTCGATACATTCCTGCTGGATCATCGTGCTGTCCATATCGGCCAGCAGCATCTTCTTGCGCCGCCCCTCGGCGGGCTGCACCACGAGATCGACCCCGAGGCCCTGCAGCCCCTCCCAGACCTCCCAGCGATTCGCCGGGATCGCCTCGATCGCGAATTCCGCCGCCACCCCCGGGTTGAGCCAGCGCGCCTCCCGCCCGACCCAGGCCCCATGGAGCGAATCGAGCGTCACCTGCGCGAGATTGGCGGCTTTCGGGTCGGCGAGGAGGGTCACGATGAACATGGGCATGTTTCCGATAGTGGAAAGCGGTGTCGCTTTTGATGGCTGATAGGCCGCATTAGCGCAATTTTCCCTCTTGTGCCAGAGGCCGCGCCCCCGTATCTCCGGCGGCGGGACACCTCTCCCCAACGAGAGGCGTTTATCTGTAAGGATACCATAGATGGCTCAACAAGCTCCGGCCGCGCGGCCGGCCAATCCGCGCTTCTCCTCGGGCCCCTGCTCGAAGATCCCCGGTTTCACCCTCGATATGCTCGCCGACGCGCCCCTGGGCCGTTCGCACCGTGCCGCCGTCGGCAAGGCCAAGCTGAAAGAGGCGATCGAGACCACCCGTGACATTCTCGGCGTGCCGGCGGATTACCGCATCGGCATCGTCCCCGCCTCGGATACCGGCGCGGTCGAGATGGCGCTCTGGTCGCTCCTCGGCGCCCGCCCGGTGACCATGTGCGCCTGGGAAAGCTTCGGCTCCGGCTGGGTCACCGATGTGGTGAAACAGCTCAAACTCGACGCGACCGTCAAGGAAGCCGGCTACGGCGATATCGTCGACTTCGCCGAGGTCGATTTCGCGACCGACGTCGTCTTCACCTGGAACGGCACCACCTCGGGCGTGCGCGTGGCCAACGGCGACAAGATCCCCGCCGACCGCGACGGGCTGACGATCTGCGACGCGACCTCGGCCGCCTTCGCGATGGACCTTCCCTGGGACAAGCTCGACGTGACCACCTTCTCCTGGCAAAAAGTGCTGGGCGGTGAGGGCGGCCATGGCGTCCTGATCCTGTCGCCCCGCGCCGTCGAGCGCCTCGAGAGCTACAAGCCCGCCTGGCCGCTGCCGAAGATCTTCCGCATGACCAAGGCCGGCAAGCTGATCGAAGGCATCTTCACCGGTGAGACGATCAACACGCCCTCGATGCTCTGCGTGGAAGATTACCTCGTCGCGATGAAATGGGCGAAGACCATCGGCGGGCTGAAGGGCCTCGTCGCCCGCGCCGAAGCCAATGCGAAAGTCGTGTGGGATTTCTGCGCCGCGCGTCCGTGGATCGCGAACCTCGCCAACGACCCGGCGACCGCCTCGACCACCTCGGTGTGCCTGAAGTTCACCGATGAGCGCATCAAGGACGGCGCCGCCTTCGCGAAAGCCGTGGCCAAGCGGCTCGAGAAGGAAGGCGTGGCGCTTGACGTCGGCGCCTATCGCGACGCGCCGGCCGGCCTGCGCATCTGGTGTGGCTCGACCATCGAGAAAGCCGATGTCGAGGCGCTGATGCCCTGGATCGAATTCGCCTTCGAGGCGGAAATCGCGGCGCAAGCCTGATTGACGAAAGCGCGGCGGGCAGCCCTGCCCGCCCTTTCCGACCATCCCCAATTTCAGGAGCCCATCATGGCCCCCAAGGTTCTCATCTCCGACGAACTCTCCGACGCCGCCGTCCAGATCTTCCGCGACCGCGGGATCGAGGTGGATTTCCAGCCGAAACTCGGCAAGGACAAGGAAAAGCTGGCCGAAATCATCGGCAATTATGACGGTCTGGCGATCCGTTCGGCCACCAAGGTGACCGCGGCGCTGCTCGAGAAAGCCACGAACCTCAAGGTCGTCGGCCGCGCCGGGATCGGTGTCGACAACGTCGACCGCGAAGCCGCCTCGAAGAAGGGCGTGATCGTCATGAACACCCCCTTCGGCAACATGATCACCACCGCCGAACACGCCATCGCGATGATGTTCGCGGTCGCGCGGCAGATCCCGGAGGCCTCGGCCTCGACCCATGCGGGCAAATGGGAAAAGTCGAAATTCATGGGCGTCGAGCTCACCGCCAAGACCCTTGGCGTGATCGGCGCGGGCAATATCGGCGGGATCGTCTGCGACCGCGCCAAGGGCCTGAAGATGAAGGTCGTGGCCTATGACCCCTTCCTGTCGGAAGAAAAGGCCGAGAAGATGGGCGTCGAGAAGGTCGAGCTCGACGAGCTGCTGGCGCGCGCCGATTTCATCACGCTGCACGTGCCGCTGACCGACAGCACCCGCAACATCCTCTCGAAAGAAAACCTCGAGAAGACCAAGCCCGGCGTGCGGATCATCAACTGCGCCCGCGGCGGTCTCGTCGATGAAGCGGCGCTGGCCGAGATGCTGAAATCGGGCCGCGTCGCGGGCGCCGCTTTCGACGTGTTCTCGGTTGAGCCGGCCACCGAAAACCCGCTCTTTGGCCTGCCCAACGTCGTCTGCACGCCCCACCTCGGCGCCTCGACGACCGAAGCGCAGGAAAACGTCGCGCTGCAAGTCGCCGAGCAAATGGCGAACTACCTGCTCGACGGCGCGGTCGAGAACGCGCTCAACATGCCCTCGATGACCGCCGAAGAGGCCAAGGTCATGGGCCCCTGGGTGAAACTCGCCGAATATCTGGGCGGCTTCATCGGCCAGATGACCGACGAGCCGATCAAGGCGATCAACATCACCTATGACGGCGTCGCCTCGAAGATGAACCTCAAGGCGCTCGATTGCGCGGTGGTTGCGGGCATCATGCAAAAGGCCAACCCAGACGTGAACATGGTCTCGGCGCCGGTGATCGCGAAAGAGCGCGGCGTGCAGATCTCGACCACCACCCAGGACAAATCGGGCGTGTTCGACGGCTATGTGAAGGTCACCGTGGTCACCGAGGCGCGTGAGCGCTCGATCGCGGGCACCGTGTTCTCGGATGGCAAGCCGCGCTTCATCCAGATCAAGGGCATCAATGTCGACGCCGAAGTGGGCCAACACATGCTCTACACCACCAACAAGGACGTGCCCGGCATCATCGGCAAGCTCGGCACCCTGCTCGGCGACAACAAGGTCAACGTCGCGAACTTCACGCTCGGCCGGTCGGCCGCGGGCGGCGAGGCGATCGCGATCGCCTATCTCGACGAGGCGCTCGACCCGAAGGTCGTGGCCGAGCTCGAGAAGACCGGCCTCTTCCAGCAGGTCAAACCGCTCGAATTCACCGTCGCCTGAGCGCCCCGGTGATCTGACATCAGGCCCCTCGCTCCGGCGGGGGGCCTTCGCCATTGGAGGGCCCCATGCGCCATTATGCCATCGGTGATATCCACGGCCAGGACGGCCTGCTCGCCGCCGCCCATGCGCTGATCGCGGAGGACCGCGCGCGCACGGGCGACGCGGCCGCGCCGGTCGTCCATATCGGCGATCTCGTCGACCGGGGCCCGACCTCGGCGCAGGTGATCGCGCGGCTGATCGCGGGCCAGGCGGCGGGCGCGCCCTGGATCGTGCTGAAGGGCAACCACGATCTGCTCTTCCAGCGCTGGCTCGAAGACCCCTTCGCCCGCCACCCGATGCTGCGCGCCGAGATGAGCTGGACCCACCCGCGGGTGGGCGGGCTGACCACGCTGCGCTCCTATGGCGTGATGGCCGAGGAGGACCGCCCCCTCGCCGCGCTCCATGCCGAGGCCCTCGCCGCGATCCCGCAGGCGCATCGCGACTGGCTCGCCGCGCTACCGCTGAGCTACGCCGCGGGCGAGCTCTTCTTCGCCCATGCGGGCGTCCGCCCCGGCGTGGCCTTCGCCGCGCAGGTGGAGGACGATCTGCTCTGGATCCGCGGCGATTTTCTCGAAGATCCGCGCGAGCATGGCGCCCTCGTCATCCACGGCCACAGCCATATCGACCGCGCGACCCATTACGGCAACCGGCTGAACCTCGATTCGAGCGCAGGCTACGGCGGGCCGGTCTCGGCGGCGGTGATCGAGGGGCGGCAGGCCTGGCTTCTGACGCCGGAGGGGCGGGTTTTGCTCGGCTGAGCCCGGATCTCAACGGTTTCTTCACCGCTTTGCGCGACCCTTCTCCCGAGGGCACACCAACCACGGGGGAAGACATGTCGGATCATCCCAAACTCGAAAGCCACTGGCAGGTCGAGGGCGATGCCCTCACGAACCATTATGTTCTCAAGGAGGAGATCCTCGAGGAAGAGTTCGCGGCCGAGCGCTATGGCGTCGCGCTGATCTGGAACCTGCTCACCGCGACCGAACCGCCCCCGCAGGCGCTGCGCGGGCCCTGACGCGCCGGAACGTTACGATGCCGGGCGCGTGACGCTTCGTCACTTCCCCTGCGGCAACTGGCGCCACGGCCGGCGCGCGGATAACCTCTCCCCCGAACCAACCAAGGGCGGAGTTATCCATGACCGGTATCGTTATTCTCGGCGGCGCGCGCACCGCAATCGGCACCTTCGGCGGCAGCCTCGCGGGCTTTGCGCCCTGCGATCTGGCGACGCTGGTGGCCAAGGAAGCCATCGCGCGCGCGGGCGTCACCCCCGAGCAGATCGGCCAGGTGGTCTTCGGCCATGTGCTCAACACCGAACCGCGCGACATGTATGTCTCGCGCGTGGCCGCCGTTCAGGCCGGGATCCCGGTCGGCACGCCGGCGATGAACGTCAACCGGCTCTGCGGCTCGGGCGCGCAGGCGGTGGTCTCGGCCGCCCAAGCGCTGATGCTCGGCGACGCCGATTTCGCCCTCGCCGGCGGGGTCGATTGCATGAGCCGCGCCCCCTACACCGTGCCCGCCGCGCGCTTTGGCCAGAAGATGGGCGACGCCAAGGTGATCGACATGATGACCGGCGCGCTGACCTGCCCGTTCGGCACCGGCCATATGGGCGTCACCGCCGAAAACGTCGCCTGCGAGCATGACATCTCGCGCGAAGATCAGGACGCTTTCGCGCTCGAGAGCCAAAAACGCGCCGCCGCTGCCATCGAGGCGGGCGTGTTCAAGGACGAGATCGTGCCCGTCGAGATCGCCTCGCGCCGCGGCTCGGTGATCTTCGACACCGACGAGCACCCGAAAGCGACCTCGCTCGACAAGCTCGCCGCGCTCAAGCCGGTGTTCAAGAAAGACGGCTCGGTGACCGCGGGCAACGCCTCGGGCATCAATGACGGCGCCGCGGCGCTGGTGCTCGCGCGCGCCGAGGCCGCCGAGGCCGCGGGGCTGAAGCCGCGCGCGAAACTGCTCGGCTATTCGGTCGCCGGCGTGCGCCCCGAGGTGATGGGCGTCGGCCCGATCCCGGCGGTGCAACAACTTTGCGCGAAACTCGGCCTGAGCGTCGCCGATTTCGACGTGATCGAATCGAACGAGGCCTTCGCGGCGCAGGCGCTCGCGGTCTCGAAAGAGCTCGGCCTCGACCCCGCCAAGGTCAACCCGAACGGCGGCGCGATCGCGCTCGGCCACCCGATCGGCGCGACCGGCGCGATCCTGACGATCAAGACGCTCTACCACCTCGAGCGCACCGGCGGCAAACTCGGCCTTGTCACGATGTGCATCGGCGGCGGGCAGGGCATCGCGCTCGCGATCGAACGGGTCTGATTGCCCGGGTCTGACCCCGCGCCCGGCCCTCGCGGCCGGGCGTTTCATTTGGCGAGCCGGATCTGCACCGAATCCGAGCGCCCCTCGGCATCGAGCACGGTCAGCCGCCAAGCCCCCCCCCGCCCGAGCGGCAGCGCAATCTCGCGCCCGCGCGCGCCCACCACCACCGGCGCGCCATCGGCCAAGACCGTGAAGGGCGCCCGTCCGCCCTCGAGCTTCACGACAAGATCGCCCGCCGCGGCGACCTCGGCGCCATCGGGCGGAAAGGCGAGCGCCGGCCCGCCTTGGTCTTCGGCAAAGAGCGCATCGCGCGGCCGGAAGCGTTGCAGCGGCGCCGGCAGACGCGCGGTCGGCACGATCAGCGTCGCAGGCGGCGGCGGCGGCAGGGCATCGGGCGCGGGCTTCGCCCGGCCGAAAAGCTCGAAGAGAATCGGCGCCGCGACCTCGCCGCCAAAGGCGCCCGGCACCGGCGTGCCATCGGCCCGCCCGAGCCAGACGCCGCCGACATGGCGCCCGTCGAACCCCACCGCCAGCGCATCGCGATAGCCATAAGAGGTGCCGGTCTTATAGGCGATCCGGCCCGGCGCGCCGCCTTTGGGTGGCGGAATTTTCGCCAAGATATCCATGACTTGCCAGGCCGCAACCGGGCCAATGAGCCGCCCCGCGACGCCGCCCCCCGCGCCGGGCTCGGCCGAGAGACGCACCGGCGCGCCAAGCCGCGCGAGGCCCGCATAGGCGCTCACCAGCCCCTCGAGGCTGACCCCCACACCGCCGAGGCTGACCGCAAGCCCCGGCGCGCCCGAGGGCAGCACCGGCGCCGCGCCGCCTGCTCGCAGGACCGCCATCAACCGCTCGGGGCCAAGCGCCTCGGTCAGGCTCACGACCGGCAGGTTGAGCGATTGCGTCAGCGCCTCCCGCAGCGGGATCGTGCCGCGGAAATGGCGGTCGAAATTCTGCGGCCGCCAGGCGCCGAAGGCGCGCGGGCGGTCCTCGATCAGGGTCTCGGGGTGGGCGAGGCCCTCGTCGAAGGCCAGCGCATAGACGAAGGGTTTGAGCGTCGAGCCGGGCGAGCGGATCGCTTGTGTCATGTCGACAAAGCCCGCGCGGCGCTCGGCGCGCCAATCGCCCGCGCCGACGCTGGCGAGGATCGCGCCGCTCTGGTGGTCGGCGAAGAGCATCGCGGCGGTGGCCTGCGGCGGCAGGCCCGCAAGCGCGCGCCGCGCCAGCGCCTCGGCGGCGCGTTGGAGGCCCGGGTCGATCGTCGTCTCGATCCGCGCGCCGGGCGGGGCGGCGGCGGCGAGCCGCGCCGCCAGATGCGGGGCGAGCGCGGGAAAATCGCGCCGCGTCAGGGGGATGGGCTCGCGCCGCGCGGCCTCGGCCTGGGCCGGGTCGATCACGCCTTCGGCCGCGAGCCGCGCAAGCACCCGGTCGCGGGCGGCGCGCGCGGCCTCGGGCGCGCGGTCGGGGCGGCGCGCCTCCGGAGCCTGCGGCAACGCGATCAGGAGCGCGGTCTCGGCCGTCGAGAGCCGCCGCGGCTCCTTGCCAAACCAGGCGAGCGCGGCAGCGCGCACCCCCTCGAGGTTGCCGCCATAGGGCGCAAGCCGCAGATAAAGATCGAGAATTTCGGCCTTCGAGAGCCGCGCCTCGAGCGCAAGCGCGACCCGCGCCTGGCGGATCTTGCCGGCGAGCTGGCCGGTCGGCCCCTCCTCCAGAAGCCGCGCGACCTGCATCGAGAGGGTCGAGGCGCCCGACACCACCCGCCCCGCGAGCGCCGCCTGCACCGCCGCCCGCGCGATGGCGCGCAGATCCACCCCGCCATGGGCGTAAAACCGGCGGTCCTCATAGGCCACGAGCGCGCCGAGGAAGCCCGCATCGACCGGCCCGGGCGCGAGCCGCCAGCGCCCATCGGCCACCTGAAAGGCGCGCAGAAGGCTGCCGTCGCGGGCCAGAACCTCGGTGCCGACCGGCACCGCGAGCGGCGGCAGATCGGTCCGCGCGACCCAATCGCGCAGCCCATCCGCCCCGCCCGCCGCCAGCGCCAGGCCCAGCGCCAGCGCGAAGAACGCCCGGCTCACTCGATCACCACCCGCCCCGTCTCGCTCCAGGCGCGCAGATCCGGGCGATACATATCCTCGACCGAGGCCGCAGGGCGCGCGAATTCGCCCGGACTGACCGCGCGCAGGATATAGGCCAGCCGGAAAGGCGCGTCCGAGCGCCAATCGAGCGCGGCGAGGAAGCGATCTTGCCGGAACTCGACCATGCGGGTGTTTTCCTCGACCGAGAGCCAGTCGAGCGCCGCGATATCGCCCGCGCGCAAGAGGTTCGGGTTGTCGATCTCGAAGCCCGCGGGCAGCGGGTCGGCGATCATCAGCCGCGATTCGGTGGGGCCATGGGGCACCACCTCGACCACCGCGACAAGCCGCGCGCCTTGGGCGATATGGGCCGCGTCGACCGGCTCGCCCTCGAGCGTGTAGAGGCTGCGCGTCACGGTGAACCCCTTGCCGCCGGCGGGCTCGGCCACCTCGGGCAGGCCCGTCGTGGTCAGCGTCAGCGTCACCGGCCGCGCCGAGGTGTTGGCGATCACCCGCGCCCCCGTAGCGCCCTGATCGTCGAGCCGCAGGACCGGGCGCGTCAGCGGCTGACCATCGAGGCTGAGCCCCGCATCGCCGCCCGAAAGCCCCGCCTGCGCGGCGAGGAGCACCCAGGCCGCCTCCTGCGTCGAGAGCGGCACCGCGGCGATCCGGCTCGCGAGCGAGGCGCCGAGCGCCTCGACCGGCACCGCCCGCGACCCCGCCGCCGAGGCCAGCGCCAGAACCCCCGCGCTATCGCGCAGATCCGAGCCGTAATCGTCGCGCCAGCCCGTCGGCGCGGTCTGGCGCAAACGCTCCGCCGCGCGGGCGAACATCGCATCCGCCCGCGCCTGATCGCCATAGGAGGCGAGCGCCGCGCCGATCTGCGCCACCGCCAGCGGCGTCGCGAAATCGTCGGGTTTCACATCGGCATAATAGCGCAGATCGCTGATCGAGGCCGCCCCTTCGCGCGCCAGAACCATCAGCGCATAGGCCAGCGCCACGCCGCCGCCGTTCTCCTCGGCGGTGAATTCGGGCGCGTAATTGACCTGGTTGCGCAGGTTGTCCATCGCAGCGCGCAGCGCCAGATCAGGCACCGCATAGCCCGCCGCCTTCGCCCGCGCGAGGAAATCGGTGACATAGGCATCGAGCCAGAAATCGCCCGATTCCGGCGCCCAGAGGCCAAAGGCCCCGCCGGCATCCTGATTGGCGAGCACCTGCGCGATCGCGCTCTCTATCTTGGCGGGCAGATCGGCGGGGGTGGCAAGCCCCGCGGCCTCGGCCACCGCGCTGAGGTAAAGGAGCGGCAGCGCCTTCGAGGTGACCTGTTCGGTGCAGCCATAGGGATAGCCGTCGAGCGCCGCCATCAGCCCGGGCACGTTGAACTGCCCCATCGGCCCCGCGGTCAAAAGCGCCGTGGCGCTGCCCGGAGTGAAGCCTGCGAAGACATTGGTATCAAAGGTGAATGTCGCGCCGGGGGCGAGGTCGAACCGGCTCTGGCGCATGGTCTTCGGCGCGGCCGAACCCACCGGCAGGGCGAGCGGTTTGGTGAGTTTACGCCCGTCGGGCAGCGTCAGCGCGACGGAGATCCCGGCCTCTGGCGCGGGGCCCTTCGGCGCGGCGAGCGGCAGGCTGATCTCGACCCGTTGCCCGGGCGCGAGCGCGACCTGCTCTGCCCCGCCCGCAAGCCCAAAGGCCGCGCCGGTGACAGAGAGCTCGGCCGGGCCCGCGGCGCCTTCGGTGCGGGTCAGATCGAGCAGCAGGCGCGAGCGATCCCCCGGCGCGAGATAGCGCGGCAGCGCCGCCGAGACGACGACCGGATCACGCACGAGAACCTCGCGGCTCGCCTGGCCCACGGCCGTGTCCGACCACGCGACCGCGGCAAGCCGCACCGTGCCGTTGAAGGCGGGCATCGGGAAGCGCAGCTCGGCCGTGCCATCCTCGCCCACCACCACCGGGCCCGAGAAATAGGCCACCAGCTCCTCGGTCGGCGGCGGCGCCTTGAGCGACATCCCCCGCCCCGCATCGCCGCCGGAGCGCAGCGCGCCGAGGTTGCCGTTTTGCCCGTCGATCAGCCGCCCGTAGAGATCGCGCAGCGCAACGCCCAGGCGCCGCTGGCCGAAGTAATGCCCCTGCGGGTCGGGCGGCGCGAAACCGGTGAGGTTCAAGATCCCCAGATCGGTCGCCGCGACGGTGGCAAAGGCGGTTTCGCCCGGCGCGAGGCCCTCGACCCGCAGCCGCGCCACGAGATCGGCGCGCGGCTCGGAGGCCTCGGGCGCCTCGATCGAAACGCCAAGCTTGCGCGCGCCCGGGTCGACCGCAGCATGGGCAAGGCCCAGCGCACGCACCGGCGCGCGCTCAGGCGCTGTGCCCTTCATCGGGCGCAGCACCGAGGCCGTGACATAGGCGCCGGTGCCCCATTCCTCGGTCACCGGCAGGGTGATGCGGTTCTCGCCCGCCTCGATCTTCACCGATTGCAGCGAGATCACCCGGTTCGAGAGCACCGAGACGAGCGCCACACCCTCGGCGGGCGCGACAAGCCGCAGCTCGGCCTCCTCGCCCGCGCGGTAGCCCGCCTTGTCGAGCGCGAGCTCGAGCCGGTCGGGCGAGGCCAGCACATCGGCGGGCGCAAACCAGCCCGCGTCAAACCGCACCGCGCTTTCGCGGCCGTCGGCGTCACTCACCACGAGCTCATATTCGCCCCAGCCGACCGGGGCCGCGATCTCGGCGGGTTTGGCGCCCGTCGCGGCCTTGCCCTCGGCCACGCGCTTGCGCACCGTCACCGCATCCCAATCCCACGAGCCGTAGAGCTGATACCATTGATAGCGCGTCTCGATCCGGTTGAGCCGCCAGCTCAGGCCCGCGGTCTGCGGCGCGCCATCGGGGCCGAGCACGATCAGCCCGAAGCGCGCCTCATCCCCCTCGCCGAGGCTCTCGAAGAGCGGCTTGATGCCGATCACCGGCGTCTCGGGCATGCGGATCCGGGTGATCTCGCGCTCGACCGGGCGGCCCGAGGCCTCCGAAAGGCGCAGCGTGAAGCGCGCCGCGAGCGGCACCGCGCCTGCCTCCGCGGCATCGGGGAGGGCGGCATAGACCGTCGCATGGCCGCTTTCATCGGTCTCGCCGCCGTCGACCGGCTCGCTGATCGGCGCGAAGCCGGCATCATGGCGCCCGAACCGATAGCCCGCCCAGCCGGGCAGATCCCCCGCCTCGGAAAGCGTCACCTCGCCCTCGATCGCAAGCCCCGCCCCCGGCGCGCCATAGAGATAGCGCGCCTCGACGCCCAGCTCGGGCACCGACCCGCCGGCCAGAAGCCCCTCGGGCAGCGAGAGCGCAAAATCGATCCGCTCGGGCAGGAAATCCTCGACCAAGAGCCGCTCGGAGGCCAGCGCAGGCGCTTTCGGATCGGCATAGACCTCGATCCGCCAGGTGCCGCGCGGCGCCTCGCCGCCCAGCACGAACCGCGCCACATGCCCGCCCGCGCCGACCTCTTCGGTCAGCTGGCGGCCATATTCCACCCCGTCGGGGCGCATCAGAACCGCGGTGAGCGGCACCCCCGCGAGCCCTTTCGAGGCGCCATCACGCGCGAGGATCGTCGCGAAGACCTGCTCGCCCGCGCGATAGGCGCCGCGGTCGGTGGTCAGATAGACATCAATCGGCGGCGCGGGCGGCGCGCCCTCGACACCGCGGTCGGAGAGGTCGAACTCGGCCTCGGTGAGCGAGAGGAACGCCATATCCTCGCCATCGACCGCCGAGATCATCGCCGGCGCCGCCCCACCGCGCCCCGAGGTCAGATCGGCGGGGAAATGCGCCACGCCCTTGGCATCGGTCTGCGCCCGGCCCAGCACGCTGTTGGCGCGCGAGACAAGTTCGACCATCGCACCGCCGCGCGGCCCGGCATCCGAAAGCCCGCGCAGCGCGACCGTCAGCCCGTCGACGCCCGCGAAACTGGTCATCCCGAGGTCGGAGATCACGAACCACTGCGCCGCGGGCGGGTGGTCATAGGGGTCTTGGCCCGGCACCGAGGCCTGCAACACATAGACCCCCGCGCCGAGCGGCCCCGTCACCTCCTGCACCGGCAGGCGGGTGAGCACATCGCGGTTGACCTCCATCGCGACATCGGCGGTGCCCGACCAGACCTCCTCGGCGAGGCTGTCGGAGAGATCCTCGGCCGCCCAGGTATCGAGCGAGCGGGCGAAATAATCGCGCCGCATCGCCGCGACGAGGTTGCGATCCGAGACCCGCAGGAGCCGCACATCGAGATGCTCGACATTCACCGTCTCGACCGGCAGGCCGGCATCTTGCGCGCGCGGCAGGATATAGGCGCGGCCCGGGAAGCGCACCGCGGGGCTGCGATCGCGGATATAGGAGGTGATCGTGACATCCTTGGCGAGCGTCTCGCCCGCGCGCGAAGGCAGGCCTGCGCGGAAGGTCAGGCTGACCCGCGCGCCATGTTCAAGGCCCGCGACACAAAGCTGGTTCTCCTCGGCCTCGACCGCGAGGCCGGGCGCAGGAAGCTGCACGAAGCGCGCATAATCGCCCGCCTTGTCAAGGGGTTCGGAAAATTGCGCACAAACCCGCGGGCTCGCGAGATCGGCCTCGACGGTGTTCTCGACGATCCGGAAGCCGTATTTCGCCTCCGCCGCGGCCAGCGCCTCGGCGATATCGGCGCGCGCGCTCAGCCCGCCCGCAAGCCGCAGCGCGCCAAGCTCGCCCCGGTGATCGTTTTCGCGCGCCAAGGCCTGCGAGAGCGCATAGGCCGCCTCGGCCTGCGCGGGCTTGGCGGGCGCGCGCAGATAGCCGTTCACCGCCGCCGCAACCGCGCGCGTGGCCGCCCCCTCGCCGCCGCGCACCAGAATCGCGCGGGCGTAATCGAGCCAGAGCTCGGAGCTGTCCGAAAGCGCCAGAAGCGCCCCGGTCAGTCGCTCGACCTGGCCCGCATCGCGCGCCTTGCGCGCCGCCGCCAGCGCCGCGGAAAGCTCATCGGCCGACCAATCGCCGGTCATATGCGCCCGCCCGAGGCCGCGCGCCTGATCATGGGCCATGGTGAGCTCGGCGCCGGTCAGGAACGCAAGATCCGCCGCCCGCGCCGCCGCCCGCGCCACCGCCCCCGGCGCCGCCGCCTTCACCACCCCGGCAAAGGCGCCCTGATAGGGCGTCGCCTCGCGCAGATCGGCCTTCGGGAAACAGGAATTGTTGCGCGCGTTGAACACCACCGCCTCGCAATCGCGCCGCGCCAGACAGGCGCTCTCGCAGCCCTCGAGCGTGGTGTCGAAGATCTGCGCCAGATCGCGCCCGGCGAGATCCATCCCCTCGGAATAGACCATCCGCCGCTCGGGAATCAGCGCCGTATCCGCCAGCACAGGCCCCGCCGTCAGGGTGAACGCAAGAATGAGGCCCAAAATACGCATGACGATCCTCCTGAAATTGCGCAAAGCCTCTCACTTCCGGAGAGTCGCCGCAACGAAGTTAAACGGATTAAGGGTTAATTCACGCAGCTCTGCCATGGTGAGCCCGGTAGAGATCTAGCGGATGGCCTTGGGATGAGTGCCAGCATCGTCGAAAAACTGGCGCAGGAACGGCGGGCCCGACTCGCGGCGGAGCGGCTTCTGGAGCAAAAGAAGCGCGAGCTCTTTGCCGCGAACCAGAAGCTCGCCCTCCATGCGCGCTCGCTCTCCGATCAGATCGTGCAGCAGCGCCACGGCCTGCAACGCGCGCTCACCGAGGCCGAGTCGCTCAAGGGCGAGAACAACAAGGTCCGCAACGATCTCGAACAGGCCCATTCCGTCGCCCTGATCGCGCAGCGCCGGCTGTGGGACGCGCTCGAAACGATCCGCGACGGCTTTGCCGTCTATGATACCGATCTGCGCCTCGTCGCGGCGAACAAGGCCTATCTGTCGTTCTTCCGCGGCGAAATCGCGGTCTCGGCGGGCGTGACCTATGACGCGGTGCTGCGGATCGTCGCGCGTCACGGCATGGTCGAGATGGGCGGGCGCGACCCGCTCGACTGGCACCACGACATGATCGCGCGGATCCGCCGCGACCAGATCGAGCCCTTCGTGCTGACCACCCGCACCGGGCGCCATATTCGGCTCATCGACCGCCGGGGCGAGGGCGGCGATCTGGTCTGTCTCGCGCAAGACATCACCTCGGTGATCGAACGCGAGGCCGAGCTCGAGGAAGCGCGCGCAAAGGCCGAGGCCGCGAACCGCGCGAAATCGGCCTTCCTCGCCAACATGAGCCACGAGATCCGCACCCCGATGAACGGCGTCGTGGGCATGGCGGAACTCCTCTCCGAGACCGATCTGAGCGACGAGCAACGCCTCTATGCCGAGACGATCCGCTCCTCCGGCGAGGCGCTTTTGACCATCATCAACGACGTGCTCGACTATTCCAAGATCGAGGCGGAGCGGCTCAAGCTCTACCCCGAGGTCTTCGATCTTGAGCGCTGCGTGCATGAAATCATGGTGCTCCTGCAGCCCTCCGCCAAGGACAAGGGCTTGAAATTGCTGGTCGATTACGACCTCTTCCTGCCCACCCGCTTCATCGCGGACCCGGGCCGGATGCGGCAGATCCTGACCAACCTGATCGGCAATGCGGTCAAGTTCACCGCCAAGGGGCACGTCATGGCGCGCATCGTCGGCTTCGAGCGCGAGGGCGGCCAGTTCGATCTGCACATCTCGATCGAGGACACCGGGATCGGCATCGCGCGGGAAAATCTCGACCATGTGTTTGGCGAGTTCAACCAGGTCGAGAGCGCCTCGAACCGCAAGTTCGAGGGCACCGGGCTTGGCCTCGCGATCACGCGACAACTGATCGAGCTGATGGGCGGCACGGTCTGGGTCGACAGCGAGCTCGGCGTCGGTTCGTGCTTTGGCTTCAAGGTGACGGTGCCGCGCGCCGAGCCGGCGGAGGCGCCCGAGGATCTCGGCCCGCCGATCGCGCTCAAGGCCGCGCTGGTGATCGACGACCTGCTCGTCAACCGGGTGATCCTCGAACGCCAGCTCGAGACCTTCGGCCTCGAGGTGACGCTGTGCCGCAGCGGCGCCGAGGCGCTGCGCGTGCTCGACGACGGGGCGAGCTTCGATGTCGTGCTCACCGATCACAAGATGCCGGAAATGGACGGGCTCGAGCTCAGCCGCCGGCTGCGCGCACGCGGCATCGAAACGCCGATCCTGCTGCTCACTTCGGATGCCGGCGCGCTCGCCGCCGACGAATTCGCGGGCCAGCTCGCCGGCTGCCTCGAAAAGCCGGTGCTGCGCTCACAGCTCTTTCACATGCTGCAAAAGATCTGCGATCAGAACAAGGCCGCGCCGGGCGCACCGATCCCCGCCGCCCCCCTGCCGCCGCCCCCCGTCGAGGCCCGGCAGATGCGCGTCCTCGCCGCCGAGGACAACCGCACCAACCAGCTCGTCTTCTCGAAGATGGTCAAGGATTTCGACATCGAGCTGCAATTTGCCAATAACGGCCGCGAGGCGGTGGAGAAATGGCGCAGCTTCGCGCCAGATCTGATCTTCATGGATATCTCGATGCCCGAGATGGACGGCCGCGAGGCGACCCGCGCAATCCGCACCGAAGAGCTGATGCAGGGCGGCCATGTGCCGATCTGTGCGCTCACCGCCCATGCGATGGATGGCGACAGCGAGTCGATTTTCGCCGCCGGCGTCGATCACTACCTCACCAAGCCCTTGAAAAAGGTCGAAATTGCCAAGCGGATCGCCGAGGCGCAGCCCGAAGGCACCCGCGCCCCGGTGGCGCCGGACCCGGGGTGATCAGGCCTCCGCCGCGATCAGCGCGAGGAACGCCGCGCCGAAACGTTCCACCTTCTGTGCGCCCATCCCCGAGATCCGCTCGAGCCCTTCGAGGCTCTTCGGTTTCTGCTCGGCAATCTGGCGCAGCGTCGTCTGCGTGCAGCTCAGATAGCGCTCCTGCCCGTCCGCGCCGCGCGCCAGCGCGAGCTGCGCCTCGGCGAGCTGATCGAAAAGCGCCCCCTCGGGCCGGCCGGCGAGCTTCATCCGCGCCGGGTGCACCGGCGCCGCGGCCCCCGCCCCGGCAATCACCTCGAGAAAGGCCGCGCCGTAGCTTTCGAGCTTCTTCGCCCCGACCCCGTTGATCCGCGCCATCGCATCGAGGCTCGCAGGCCGCGCCTCGGCCATCTCGATCAGCGTGCGATCGGCGAAAACGACATAGGCCGGCACGCCCGCCGCCTCGGCCAAGGCGCGCCGCTTGGCCTTGAGCGCGGAGAGCAGCGGCGCGTCCTCCTCGGAGACGAGCGCCTTGACCACTGGCCGCCCCTTCGCCGCCCGCACCAGATCGCGGCGCAGCGTGATCGCCTCCTCGCCCCGCAGGATCGGCAGCGCGCGTTCGGTCATCACCAGCGCGCCGTGCCGCTCGACATCGGGGCGCACCAGATCATGCCCCATCATCTGCCGGAACACCGCCTGCCACTGCGGCCGCGTCAGATCCTTGCCCACCCCGAAGGTCGGCAGCCGGTCATGGCCGCGCGCGGCGATACGCTCGTTCGTCTGGCCGAGCAGGATCTCGATCAGATGGCCCGCACCATAGCTCTCGCCGGTGCGCAGCGCGGCCGAAAGCGCCTTGCGCACCGCCTCGGTGCCGTCGAAGAGCTCGGGCGGCGTCTCGCACAGATCGCAGTTGTTGCAAGGCTCCGCCGCCTCGCCGAAATAGGCGAGGAGCTTCTGGCGCCGGCACGAGGTCGCCTCGGCGAGGCCCAAAAGCGCGTTGAGCCGCCCGTGATCGGCCGCCTTGCGCTCGGCGGGCGCGAGGCCCTCGTCGATCTGCTGGCGGCGAAAGCGGATATCGTCGGGGCCGTAAAGCGTCATCGTCTCGGCCGGCGCCCCGTCGCGGCCCGCGCGGCCGATCTCCTGATAATAGCCCTCGATCGATTTCGGCAGATCGGCATGGGCGACCCAGCGGATATCGGGCTTGTCGATGCCCATCCCGAAGGCCACGGTCGCGACCACGATCAGCCCGTCCTCGCGCTGAAACCGCGCCTCGACCGCGCGGCGGTCCTCGGCCTCCATGCCGCCGTGATAATGGCACGCCGGGTGCCCCGCCTCGCGCAGCGCCGCGGCGAGGCTTTCGGTGCGCGCGCGCGCGGCGCAATAGACGATCCCCGATTGGCCCCGCCGCGCGGCGGCAAATCGCAGGATCTGCTGGCGCGGCTGGTCTTTCGGCTCGAAGGCGAGGTGGATATTGGGCCGATCGAACCCGCGCAGGAAGGTCGCGGGCGCGCGCCCCTCGAAGAGCCGGGTGACGATCTCGGCGCGGGTTTCCTCGTCGGCCGTCGCGGTGAAGGCCGCCAGCGGCACGCCGAGCGCGCGTTTGAGCTCGCCGATGCGCAGGTAATCGGGGCGGAAATCATGGCCCCACTGGCTGACGCAATGGGCCTCGTCGACCGCGATGAGCCCGGTGCGGGCGCGCCGCAAGAGCGCCATCGTCGCCCCCGAGGCAAGCCGCTCGGGCGCGATATAGAGGAGCTTGAGCCGCCCCTCGTCGATCGCGGCGAAGACCTCCTCGGTCTCTTCCTCGGTGTTGCCCGAGGTCAGCGCGCCCGCCTCGACCCCCGCCGCCTTCAGCGCCCGCACCTGATCGCGCATCAAGGCGATCAGCGGCGAGATGACCACCGTCATCCCCGGCAGGCAGAGCGCAGGCAGTTGGAAACACAGGGATTTCCCGCCCCCCGTCGGCATGATCGCGAGCGTGTCGCGCCCCGCGATCACCGCGCGCACGATCTCCTCCTGGCCCGGCCGGAAGGCCTGAAAGCCGAAGATCCGGGCCAAGAGCTCGCCCGGATCGGGCGCGGGGTCGGAGGGCCGTTCGAGCATTCTCAATAGCCGTAGAAGAAGCCCGCGTTGTTGATCAGCGCGCGCTGCGCAATGATCAGCACGATGAAGGCGACGAGCGGCGCGAGGTCGATCCCGGGCGTGTTGGGCAAGATCCGGCGGATCGGGCGATAGGCGGGCTCGAGGAGGTTGTTCAGCCCATACCAGATCTGCGCGACGAGCGGCTGGCGCAGGTTCAGCACCTGGAAATTGATCAGCCAGCTCATGATGATCTGGGTGATCATGATGAACCAGATGACGTTCAGGATCAGGTTGAGCGCCTGAAACAGCGTGACCATGCGAAACCTCCGGGCAAGACAGATCAGAGGTATGCCAGCCCGGGCCCCGTTGCAACCTTGGGGCGCCATTTCCGCGACGTTTCGGTTGACATCGCGCCGCGGTGCGGCACGGCTGGCGCAAAGGGAGACCCGCATGTATCCGATCATCCGCATGGGCAAGGCGCTCATCCATCGCCGCAAAGAGCCCCTCGACATCCTCGACACGGTGGTCAGCCACCATATCGCCTGGCCCTGGGACATCGACCCCTGGAAGGATCTCAACAACGGCCGGATCCTGACGCTGTTCGATCTCGGGCGGATCCAGCTCGCCCAGCGCGCGGGCCTGAACGCGGCCTTGATGCGCAACCGCTGGGGGATCGTGGTGGCCGGCAACACCACGCGCTATCGCAAGCGCATCACCATGATGCAGCGCTTCGAGATGCGCACCCGCTGCATCGGCTGGGACCACCGCTTTCTTTATATGGAGCAGGCGATGTGGCGCGGGGGCGAGTGCTGCAACCATATCTTGATCCGCGGCGCGATCACCTCGCGCGCGGGCATCGTGCCGCCCGCCGAGGTCGCGGCCGCGCTGGGCCACACCGGCCCGAGCCCCGATCTGCCGCTTTGGGTGCAAGATTGGATCAAGGCCGAGGGCGAACGCCCCTGGCCGCCGAGCTTCTGACCCCGCCGCGCCTTGCGCCGGGCGGCGAATTCGGGCTTGATCGGCCCGGGCGCAAACCGGGGGACGGGCATGGACGCGGCACGCAAGAAAATCTGGGGCTGGTGGTTTTTCGACTGGGCGAGCCAGCCCTTTAATACGCTGCTGATCACCTTCATCTTCGCGCCCTACATGAAGGATCTGCTCGGCTCGGGCTCTGCGGCGCAGACGGTCTGGGGCTATGGGGTCGGGCTCGCGGGCCTCGTCATCGCGCTCGCCTCGCCGTTTCTGGGCGCGATCGCGGATCGCTCGGGGCGGCGGATGCCGTTCATCTGGCTCTTCTCGGCGATGTATGTGGCGGGCGCCGGGGCGCTCTGGGCCGCCGCGCCGGGGGATTTCTCGCTGCTCTTCGTGATGACCGCCTTCGCGATCGGCATGATCGGGATGGAATTCGCCACCACCTTCACCAACGCCATGCTCCCCGATCTCGCGCCGCGTGCCGAGATCGGCAAGGTCTCGGGCTCGGGCTGGGCCTTTGGCTATGTCGGCGGGCTGTTGTCGCTCGTCGTCATGCTCGCGCTCCTGCAGGTGAACCCGGCGACCGGCAAGACCCTGATCGGCCTGCCGCCGATGTTCGGCCTCGACCCGGCGAGCCGCGAGGATACCCGCATCGTCGGGCCGCTCACCGCGCTCTGGTATGCGCTCTTCATGGTGCCGTTCTTCCTCTGGGTGCGCGAGCCGCGCCACCCCGGCGCGGTGCCCGTCGCCCGCGCCGCGCGCGAGGCCTGGCCCGAGCTGCGCGCCACCCTGCGCGCCCTGCCGCAAAACCGCTCGCTCCTGGCCTTCCTGATCGCCTCGATGTTCTACCGCGACGCGCTCAACGGCATCTACACCTTCGGCGGACTCTACGCCAAAGGCGTGCTCGATTGGTCGATCCCCCGGATCGGCATCTTCGGCATCCTCGGCACGATCACCGGCGCGCTCTTTGCCTGGCTTGGCGGCAAGGCCGATGACCGCTTCGGCCCGATGGCGGTGATCACGGCCTGCCTTGGGGTTCTGATCGTGGTGGTGATCGGCGTGGTCTTCATCGACCGCAGCACGGTCTTCGGCCTTGCCGTCGGGCCGGAAAGCCGCCTGCCCGATATCGCCTTCTACCTGCTCGGCGGGCTGATCGGCGCGGGCGGCGGCGCGCTGCAATCGGCCTCGCGCACGATGATGGTGCGCCAGGCCGAGCCCGAGAAGATCACCGAGAGCTTCGGCCTTTACGCGCTCACCGGCAAGGCCACCGCCTTCCTCGCGCCGCTCTCGATCGCCGCCGTGACCCAGATCACCGACAACCAGTCGCTCGGCATCACTCCCGTGATCGTGCTTTTCGTTCTCGGCGCGGGGCTGCTAGTCTTTGTCCGTTCGACCCCCGTTCCCCGTGCCTGAGCCCGAGCCAAGGAGCCCCCGATGACCCGCCTGCGTGCCCGCGCCGCCCTCGCCTTCGCCCTGCTTCTCGCCGCCCTGCCCGCCCGCGCCGAGCCGCTCGCGCGCGAGCTCTTCGGCGCCGCGCGCACCCCCTCGCAGCAGGCCCCCGCGCCGATCGGCTTTTACTCGAAGGGCTGCGCGGCCGGCCTCGTCGCGATGCCCGAAAGCGGCGAGACCTGGCAGATGATGCGGCTCTCGCGCAACCGCTTCTACGGCCAGCCCGAGATGCTCGCCTATCTGCAGGATCTGTCGCGCTTTGCCGCCACCCTGCCGGGCTGGAAGGGCCTCTATATCGGCGATATCTCGCAGCCCCGCGGCGGCCCGATGACCGGCGGCCACGCCAGCCACCAGATCGGCCTCGATGCCGATATCTGGATGCTGCCGCCGAAAAGCCTCACGCTCTCGCGGGCGGAACGCGAGAAGATCTCCTCGATCTCGATCCGCACCGAGGATCAGACCCGCACCACCCGCGCCTGGACGCCCGCGCATATGGCGCTGATGAAGGCCGCGGCCTCGGATCCGCGCGTCGACCGCGTTTTCGTCGCGGCGGCGGCGAAGATCGCGATGTGCAACGCCGCACCGCAGGGCGACCGCGCCTGGCTGCAGAAGATCCGCCCGATCTATGGCCACAACACCCATTTCCATGTGCGCCTGAAATGCCCCCCCGGCAGCCGCGCCTGCGAGGTGCAAAGCCCGACGGTGGCCGAGCTCTCGAAGGGGGGCGATGGCTGTGACGAGACGCTGAACTGGTGGGTGACGACCTATCTCGAGGAGCTGCGCAACCCGCCCAAACGGCCCAAACCGACCGGCCCCGCGCCGAAAACCGCCAAGACCTATGTGATGGCGGATCTGCCCGGCCAATGCCGCAACGTCCTCGCCGCGCCGTGAGCGGGGCCGTGAGCGGGGCCGCGCGCGCCCTGGCCCTTCTGCTCTGGGCCGCGATCGCGGCGCCGGGGCTGGCCCTCGCCGCGCCGGCGGAATTCTTGCAGACCTATGTCTGGAACGAGCGCGACGAGGCCTTCGGCGGGTTTTCCGGGATCGAACTCAGCCCCGACGGGCGCGAGATGATCGCGCTTTCGGACCGCACGACGCTCTGGCGCGGCGAGATCCGGCGCGACGCCACCGACCGGATCCTCGGCGTCACCGTCACCTCCGGCCCGGTCGCGCTGCATTCCTCCACCGGCGAGACCCTGAGCACCCGCACCGGCGACAGCGAGGGCCTGGCGCGCGCGCGCGATGGCTCGGTCTATATCTCCTTCGAGGGGCTCGCCCGCGTCGCCCATTACCCGACCGATGGCGGCCCGGCCGAGAAACTGCCCCGCCCCGACGCCTTCAAGAAGATGCAGAACAATTCCTCGCTCGAGACGCTCGCGATCGACGCCGAGGGCACGCTCTACACCCTGCCCGAGCGCTCAGGCCTGCTCACGCGGCCCTTCCCGGTCTGGCGCTTTCGCAACGGCCGCTGGGATCAGCCCTTCTCGATCCCGCGCGATGGCGATTGGCTCGCGGTCGATGCCGCCTTCGGGCCCGATGGCCGCTTCTACCTGCTCGAGCGCGATTTCTGGGGGCTTTTGGGCTTTCTCAGCCGGGTGCGCGTCTTCGACATCGCGGGCAAGACCGTCACCGGCGGCGAGGTGCTGATCCAGACCAATGCCGGCGTGCATGACAATCTCGAGGGCCTCTCGGTCTGGCGCGACCGCACCGGCGCGATTCGCCTCACCATGGTCTCGGACGACAATTTCAACCTCTTCCAGCGCACCGAGATCGTCGAATACATCCTGCGCTGAGGTTTTTCTTGACCGAAGCGCGGCCGAAGCGTATGCGCCGCGCTTGCCCGGAGCCTCCGGGCCATGTCCCCGCTACCATGTAAAAACGGTGAACCCATGAAAGCTACCCTCCCCGGCGTTCTCGCCATGGCGGCGATCGTCGTCGCGTCGAATATCCTGGTGCAATTCCTCGTCGGCGATTGGCTGACCTGGGGCGCCTTCACCTACCCCTTCGCCTTCCTCGTCACCGATGTGATGAACCGCGTCTATGGCGTGCAGGCCGCGCGGCGCGTGGTCTTCGCGGGCTTTGTCGTGGGCGTGATCTGCTCGCTGATCGGCACCCAGATCGAGGGCGAATTCGGCCCCTATGTCACGCTGCGCATCGCACTCGCCTCGGGCGCGGCCTTCCTGACCGCGCAGCTGATGGATGTCGCGATCTTCAACCGCCTGCGCGCGGGCGTGTGGTGGAAAGCGCCGCTCGCCTCGACGATCGTGGGCGCCTCGCTCGATACCGCGATCTTCTTCTCGGTGGCCTTCGCCAGTCAGCTCGCCTTCCTCGACCCGGGCACCGATGTCGCCTGGGCCAATGAGCAGATCCCGCTTCTGGGCTTCGGCCCGGCGGTGCCGCTCTGGGTCTCGCTGGCCTGCGCCGATTGGTGTGTGAAATTCGCGCTTTCGCTCGTGGCGCTGCCTCCTTTTAAGGCAATCGTCACGCAACTTTCGCCAAAACTTGCGTGAATTATCTTGCCATACACCAAATCTGTGCCACCCTTAACTCATCGGCAACGCATGAAAGGAGGTGGTCCAGTGTCTAGAGTGATATTGGAGAGAGGTGTCGGGACAGTCAGGGGGGCCGTGGCCTGAGGGCAGACCTGAGGGCAAATAACCCTGGCTGGGACGGCGGGTTCCAACCCTAACCGGACCATCTCCGTAGATCTCGGGGGCCGCAGGCAGAGCCGGCGGCCCTTTTCGATCGCCAAAGCCCGCCCGTGCCCCGGGCGGGCTTTCGCTTTTGGGCCGCCCGCGGCCCCGCGAAATCGCCCTTTTCGATTGTGCCGCGGCCCGAAAACTGGCATCCCCTTGGGCCAAAGGAGTGGGCGGATGAGCGATAATCAGGCCAGTATTGCCACGATGAGTTTCGAGCAAGCGATGGGCGAGCTCGAGCGCGTGGTCAGCCAGCTGGAGCGCGGCGAAGTCCCGCTCGACAAATCGATCGAGCTTTACGAACGCGGCGCGGCGCTCAAGGCGCGCTGCGCGGAGCTTCTGAAAGCCGCCGAGGAGCGGGTCGAGAAGATCACTCTGGGCGCCGATGGCCCCACGGGGACGGTTCCGGTCGAAGGTCTGTGATGTTTGCCCAGCGGCTGAAGGACGTGCAGGTGGCGGTGCAGGCCGCGCTCGATCAGGCGGTCGCGCGGCTGCCCGAGGGCGCGCTGCGCGAGGCGATGGGCTATGCGCTTTCGGGCGGCAAGCGGCTGCGCGCCTTTCTCGTGCTCGAATCGGCGGCGCTTTACGGCATAGCCCCGGCGGCGGCGATGCCCGCGGCGGCGGCGGTCGAAGCGCTGCATGCCTACAGCCTCGTGCATGATGACATGCCCTGCATGGATGACGACGCGCTGCGCCGCGGCCAGCCCACCGTCCATGTGAAATGGGATGAGGCGACGGCGGTTCTGGCGGGCGATGCGCTGCAGACGCTGGCCTTCGAGCTCCTCTGCGCGCCCGAGCTGGGCGCGGCCGAGCACCGGCTCGCGCTGGTCGCGCGGCTGGCGAAAGCCTCGGGCGCCGAGGGCATGGTTTACGGCCAGGCCCTTGATATCGCCGCCGAAACCGCGCCTGCGCCGCTCACCCTTGCCGAGATCACCCGCCTCCAGGCCGGCAAGACCGGCGCGCTGATCTCGTTCTCGGCCGAGGCCGGCGCGCTGATCGCGGGCGCCGACCCGGGCCCGCTCGCGGCTTACGCCCGCGCGCTCGGCCTCGCCTTCCAGATCGCCGACGATATCTTGGATGTCGAGGGCGATGCGGCGCTCGTCGGCAAACAGCTTGGCAAGGATGCCGAGGCCGGCAAGGCGACTTTCGTGTCGCTCCTCGGCCTCGAGGGCGCGCGCACGCGGGCGCAGGAATTGATTGACGAGGCCGAGGCCGCGCTGGCACCCTTCGGGGACCGGGCAGAGATTTTGCGGCAGGCAGCGCGGTTCGTGATCGCGCGCGAGACATGACGGGAAGGCCCATGACCGAGACCCCGACGACCCAAACCGCCCCGAAAACCCCGGTCCTCGACCGGGTGACGCTGCCCTCTGACCTCAAGGCGCTGACCGACCGCGAGCTCCATCGCCTCGCCGACGAGCTGCGCGCCGAGACGATCTCGGCGGTCTCGGTCACCGGCGGCCACCTCGGCGCGGGGCTCGGCGTGGTCGAGCTGACCGTGGCGCTGCACGCGGTTTTCGACACGCCGCGCGACAAGATCATCTGGGATGTGGGGCACCAATGCTACCCCCACAAGATCCTGACCGGGCGGCGCGACCGGATCCGCACGCTGCGCACCAAGGGCGGGCTCTCGGGCTTCACCAAACGCTCGGAAAGCCCCTATGACCCGTTCGGCGCGGGCCACAGCTCGACCTCGATCTCGGCCGCGACCGGCTTTGCCATGGCGCGCGAGCTCGGCGCCGAGACCGGCGACGCGATCGCGATCATCGGCGATGGCGCGCTGACCGGCGGCATGGCCTTCGAGGCGCTCAACCACGCCGGCCACCTCGGCAAGCGGCTCTTTGTCGTGCTCAACGACAATGAAATGTCGATCGCGCCCCCCGTCGGCGCGCTTTCGAGCTACCTCACCCGGCTTTATGCCGAAGGCCCGCTGCAAGACCTCAAGGCCGTCGCCAAAGGCGCGGTCAGCCTCCTGCCCGAGCCCTTCCAGGAAGGCGCGCGCCGCGCCAAGGAGATGCTCAAGGGCATGGCGGTGGGCGGCACGCTCTTCGAGGAGCTGGGCTTCACCTATGTCGGCCCGGTCGATGGCCATGATCTCGACAGCCTGCTGCCGATCCTGCGGATGCTGAAAAGCCGCGCGCGCGGGCCGGTGCTGATCCATGTGCTGACGAAAAAGGGCAAGGGCTACGCCCCCGCCGAGAGCCGCCCCGACGGCGGCCACGCCACCAACCGCTTCGACGTGGCGACCGGCGTGCAGGTCAAGGCGCCCTCGAACGCGCCGAGCTATACCAAGGTCTTCGCCGAAAGCCTGATCAAGGAGGCCGCGCGCGACGACAAGATCGTGGCGATCACCGCCGCGATGCCCGATGGCACCGGGCTCAACCTCTTCGCCGAGCGCTTCCCGCGCCGCTGTTTTGATGTCGGCATCGCCGAGCAACATGCAGTGACCTTCTCGGCCGGGCTCGCGGCGGCGGGGATGAAACCCTTCTGCGCGATCTACTCGACCTTCCTGCAACGCGGCTACGACCAGATCGTGCATGACGTCGCGATCCAGCGGCTGCCGGTGCGCTTTGCGATCGACCGCGCGGGGCTCGTCGGCGCCGATGGCGCGACCCATGCGGGCGCCTATGATATCGCGTTTCTGGCCAACCTGCCCGGGATGGTGGTGATGGCCGCCGCCGACGAGGCGGAGCTTGTCCATATGGTCGCCACGGCAGCCGCCCATGACACGGGGCCGATCGCGTTTCGCTACCCGCGCGGCGAAGGGATGGGCGTCGACATGCCCGAAGAGGGCGTGCCGCTCGAGATCGGCCGCGGCCGGATCGTCGCCGAAGGCGGGCGCGTCGCGATCCTGAGCTTCGGCACAAGGCTCGCGGAGGTTCTCAAGGCCCGCGAGGCGCTCGCCGCGCGCGGCCTCGCGCCCACCGTTGCGGATGCGCGCTTCGCCAAACCGCTTGATGAGGAGCTGATCTTGCGGCTCGTGGCCGAGCATGAGGCGCTGATCACCATCGAAGAGGGCGCGATCGGCGGCTTCGGCAGCCAGGTCGCCCAGCTTCTGGCCGAACATGGCGTCTTCGACCGCGGCTTCAAATTCCGCTCGATGGTGCTGCCCGATACCTTCATCGACCACGCCAGCGCCGAAGACATGTATCGCACCGCCCAGCTCGACGCGGCCGATATCGAGGCGAAAGTGCTCGAGCTTGCCGGGGCCGCGCTCGCCAAACGGGCCTGATCGCCGCGGGCGAGGGCAGAATTTGCGTATTTGGACCAAGAAGAAGCGAGGGGGTTTCTTCTTGGCCTAAATACGCAAGATCCGGCGTTTCAAACCGCCTCGGCCTCGGACAGGAGCCCCTCGGCCACCAGACGCGCGGCCCAGCCGGCCGGGCCCTCGAAAAGGTGGGTCTTCCAGCCGCGCAGATGCGCCGCGGCGATATTGTCGGCGCGGTCATCTGTGAAGAGAAGCTGGTGGCCCGCGAGCCCCGAGACCTCCTCGACGATTTCGTAGATCCGCGCCTCGGGCTTGATCACGCCGAGATGGCCGGAGATGAAGGGGCGGTCGAACGCCCGCAGGAACGGGTAATGCGTGCAGGCGTGATCAAACGTCTCGATCCCGAAATTCGTGAGCGAAAACACAGGGATCTGCTTGGCCTGCAAGGCCCGCATCAGGCGCAGCGAGCGCTCGATCACCGGGCTTGCCATCTCGATCCAGTCGTCATGCCAGCGCAGGATCTGCTCGCGCCACTGCGGCGTGCGCGCGGCCCAGGCCTCGACCGTCTCACGAAACGGCCCGCCCCGGTCGATCACGTCGTTCATCCCATGCAGATCGACCTCGGCAAACATCGCCTCGCGCCGCGCGCGCGGCATCAGCCGGTCATAATGCCGCTCGGGTTGCCATTCGATCAGCACATTGCCGATGTCGAAAATCACCGCCTCAATCATCGCGCTCCCTTTCCGCCGCCCGCACGGCGCGCTCCAAGGCCTCGAGGAAATGCGCCCGGTCGGCCTTTGTAAAGCCCCGACCGCCGCCTTGGCGGAACGGATCGGCCGAGCGCAGATCCGCCATCAGATCGCGCAGCGCCAGCACATTGCCGATATTGGCCTCGGTCAGCGCCTCGCCATCGGGGCGCAAAACCCGCGCGCCGGCGGCCACGCATTTCGCCGCGAGCGGGATGTCATTGGTCACCACGACATCGCCGCGCGTGGCGCGCTCGGCGATATAGATATCGGCGACATCCGGCCCCTCGGCCACATAAACCATTTCGACGAAAGGGTTTTCCGAGGGCCGCAGACCGCCATTCGAGACCAGCGCGAGCTTCACCCGATGGCGCGTCGCGACGCGTTCGGCCTCGGCCTTGACCGGGCAGGCGTCCGCATCGATCCAGATCATGGCATCCCCCCCGCCTCGATCCAGGCGATGACGAGCGGGACCGTGACCACGCTCACCGCCGTCGAAATCAGGATCGCGGCCGAGACGCGCTGCGGGATCACGCTGTAATGCGCGGCGAGAATATAGACATTGCCCGCCACCGGCAGCGCCGCCGCCGCGACCATCACCCCCGCGGCAAAGGGCGCGACCCCGAGGCCCCAGGCCGCAAGCCCGACCGCGAGCGGATGCGCCCCGAGCTTGAGCGCCGAGAGCCAGCTCGCCGCGCCCATCGCCTCGGCCGAGCGCCCGGCGAGCGAGGCGCCGATCGCGAAAAGCGCGCCGGGCGTTGCCGCCGCGCCGAGCAGCGTCAGGAACTCCGCCAGCGGCCCCGGCATCGGCACCCCGGCCCCCGCCCAAAGGAGCCCCGCCGCCATCGACACGATCATCGGGTTCTGCGCAAGGCCGAGCGCCAGCGGCCCGATCGCCACCCGCCCCTGCCGCGCGCCGGTGATCAGCAGCGTGATCAGCGAGGAAAACACGATCATGTCGATCGCGAGCACCATCAGAACCGGCCCCACCGCCGCCGGCCCGAGCAGCATCACCAGCATCGGCACGCCGAGAAAGCCGGTGTTGCCGGTCATGCCGGTATGGGCCTCCATCGCCGCCTCGGCCAAGCCCCGCCCGCGCGCCCGCGCCACGCCAAAGCCCAGCCCCCAGACCGCCAGCGAGCCGAGCAGATAGGCCGCGACAAAGGCCGGATCGAAGAGCGCGCCGAGATCGAGCGTCGCGGTGAAGCGAAACAGCATCGCCGAGAGCGCGAAATAGAAGACGAATTTGGTGAGCCAGGCCGTCGCCTCGGCCGGGAAGACCCGGATCCTCCCGGCGAACCACCCGAGCCCGATCAGCCCGAAGAAGGGCAGCACTTTGAGAAAGATCGCAACCATGCGCCAGCGCTAGCAGGAAGCGCGCCGCCGCGCTAGGCTTGCGCCATGATCGAGACGGTTTTTCAGCATCTGCGCGAGACGGAAAATGTCGGCGACCGGGCCTGTTCGCCGGGGCTTTGGCGCGATTTTGGCGAGGCGAGCTTTGCGCATCTGGGCGCCGAGGTGCCACCCTGCCGCCGCGCGATCTTCGGCGGGGGCCAGGTGTTCCGCCAGGCCGCCGAGGCCGCCCTGCGCGCCCGCGCGGCGCGGCGCCGGGTGCTTTGGGGGGTGGGGATCTCGGGGGCGCAGGCGGCGGGGCTGCTCTTTGATCTGCTGGCGGAACATACGCTGATTTCCTCGCGCAACTGGGGCGTGCCGGGCTGCGATTATGTGCCCTGCGCCTCGCTGCTCTCGCCGCTCTTCGATGCGCCCCCCCTGCCGCAGACCGAGGTCGTGTGCTTCTGGCATGCGACGAAATCGGGCCCGATCATCACCCCCGAGGCATTCCCCGCGCGCCGCAATCACGGCGGCACGATGGCCGAGGCGGTCGCCCATCTGGCGCGGGGCGAGACGGTGGTGACGAACTCCTACCACGGCACGCTCTGGGCGATGGCGCTCGAGCGGCGGGTGCTGTGCGTGCCGTTTTCGGAGAAGTTCTCGGGCTTTCGCGACCCGCCCGCGATGGCCGCGCCGGAGAGCTGGCCCGAGGCGCTCGCAAAAGCAGAACGGCGCGACATTCTCGAGGAAGGTCGCGCCGCAAATCAGGCCTTTTACGAGAAGGTAATGGCGCTTTAACCGCCCCCGATCAGGGCCCCCGCCGCAAAGACCAACGCGCCCCCGATCACAACCTGTAGCACCGCGCGCAGGAACGGCGTCTCCATGTAGCGGTTCTGGATCCAGGCAATCGCCCAGAGCTCGATGAAGACCACGATGATCGCGATCGTCGTCGCGGTCCAGAAATCGGGGATCAGATAGGGCAGCGCGTGGCCCAGCCCGCCCACCGCCGTCATCACCCCCGAGGCGATGCCGCGTTTGAGCGGCGAGCCGCGGCCCGAGAGTTTGCCGTCGTCATGCGCGGCCTCGGTGAAGCCCATCGAGATCCCCGCCCCGGCCGCCGCAGCGAGGCCGACGAGGAAGGTCGTCGAGGTGTTTTGCGTGGCAAAGGCGGTCGCGAAAATCGGCGCGAGCGTCGAGACCGAGCCATCCATCAGCCCCGCGAGACCGGGTTGCACCCAGGTCAGGATGAACTGGCGATGCGCGGCGCGGTCCTCCTCGGCGCGCGCATCCTCGGTCAGCGTGCTCGCCACCAGATGCTCGGCCTTCTGCTCATGGCCCGCCTCGGCCGCCGCGAGATCGCCCAGAAGCTTGCGCGTCGCCGCGTCGGAGGCATGTTTGGCGGCCAGCAGGTAGAACTCCTGCGCGTCGCGCTCCATCGCCTCGGCCTCGCCGCGGATCGTCTCGAGCGAGAGGTTCTTGGCCAGCCAAACCGGCTTGCGCGCGTAAAACCCGGCGACATGTTCGCGCCGGATGAGCGGGATCACCTCGCCAAACCGCGCGCGGTGACGCTCGATCAGAAGCTGGCGATGGTGGTCCTCCTCCTTCGCCATTTCCTCGAAAATCACCGCCGAGGCCGGGTATTGCGCGCGCAATTCCTCGGCATATTGGCGATAGATGCGCGCGTCATCCTCTTCCGAGGAGATCGCCAGCGCGAGGACTTCCTGCTCGGAAAGCTCGGAAAACCGCCGCCGTGATGCGAAACCGGGGATCATGTCAGCCTCTCTTTAGAATGATTCTAAAATACCGCGCCGCCGGCGTGCTGCAAGCGCAAAATCGCCCGCGCGCGGTTTTGTGTTGCAAACTGAACGGTTCGGTTCATTATTGGAGCCAGACTCACCGGTTCACTTTGGAGACCCGCCATGCTCCGCCTCCTCCTCGCGCTCGTCCTCGTCGCGCTCACGGCACAGGCCGCCAGCGCCCTCGGCTTCGATCTACCGCGATTGTTCTTCCCGAGCCAAGGCGAGCAAGTGACGCAGCCCCCCGCCCGGGGCAAATGATCAGCCCTCGCCGAGGTGGCGCGCCCCCCGCGCCGCGGCGAGGCGGATCTGATGCGCGCGCTCGCGGAACCGCGCGCGGTCGGCCTCGGAATAATCGCCCGCGCATTGATGGCAGCAGACGCCCTCTTCATACTCCGGGCGGGCCTTGTCGGCGGGGGCGAGCGGCCGGCGGCAGGCGTGGCAGAGCGTGTAATCGCCCTGCACGAGCCCATGGCGCAGGCTGACGCGGCCATCGAAGACGAAGCAATCGCCGTGCCAGAGGCTCTCCTCCTGCGGCACCTCCTCGAGGTATTTCAAGATCCCGCCCTCGAGGTGATAGACCTCCTCGACCCCCTCGCCGAGCAGATAATTCGTTGATTTCTCGCACCGAATCCCGCCGGTGCAGAACATCGCCACGCGCTTGTTGTGAAACCGCGCCGCGTTTTCGCGCCACCAGCCGGGGAACTCGCGGAAGCTCTTCGTGCCCGGGTCGAGCGCGCCCTCGAAGGTGCCGATCGCGACCTCGTAATCGTTGCGCGTGTCGATCACCACGACATCGGGCGCCGAGATCAGCGCGTTCCAGTCGGCGGGCGCCACATAATGGCCCACCCGCGCGCGCGGGTCGATATCGGGCTCGCCCATGGTGACGATCTCGCGCTTGAGCCGCACCTTCATCCGCCCGAAGGGCATCTCGGCGGCCGCGCTTTCCTTCCAGACGAGCCCCGCGCAGCCCGGCAGCCCCCGGATATGCGCCAACAGCGCATCCACCCCCGCCCGCGGCCCCGCGACGGTGCCGTTGATCCCCTCGCGCGCGAGCAGAAGCGAGCCCTTGACGTCGCCGGCCTCGGCCAGCGCCAGAAGCGGCCCGCGCAGCGCGGCGGGGTCGTCAAAACGGGTGAAATGATAAAGCGCGGCGACGATCAGCATGGCCCCGCCATACGCCCGCGCCGCCCATCGCGCAAGCTGCCGCGCGCAAGCGGCGTTGACCTCGGCCCGCCCGCGCCCTACCCATTGAGGAAACTGCGGAGGGATCCCATGGCCCAGACCACCGAGGCGCTGATCGTCATCGATGTGCAAAACGATTTCTGCCCCGGCGGGGCGCTCGCGGTCGCCGGGGGCGACGAGATCATCCCGCGCATCAACCGGCTGATGCAGGAGATCCCGGTGACGATCCTGACCCAGGATTGGCACCCCGAGGAGCACCTCTCCTTCGCCGCGATGCACGAGGGCCGCGCGCCCTTCGACACGATCGAGATGCCCTACGGCCCGCAAACGCTCTGGCCGTCGCATTGCGTCTGGGGCACCCCGGGCGCGGCCTTCCACCCCGCCCTCGCCATCGACCCGGCCGATCTGATCCTGCGCAAGGGCTTCCGCGCCGAGATCGACAGCTATTCGGCGTTTTTCGAAAATGACCACGCCACCGCCACCGGCCTCGCGGGCTATCTGCGCGAGCGCGGCATCACCGATCTGACCTTCACCGGCCTTGCGCTCGATTATTGCGTGGCCTGGTCGGCGATCGACGCGGCGCGTCTTGGCTTCCGGGTGCGGGTGCTCGAGGGCGCCTGCCGGGCGATCGATCTGGGCGGCTCGCTCGCCGCCGCGCGCGCCGCGATGCGCGATGCGGGCGTCGAGCTCGAGGCATGAGAGGGGCCCCCGCCATGGTCGATATCGCCACCCGCGTCTATAACCACAAATGGAAGATCGACCCGATCATCCGCTCGCTGATCGATACCGATTTCTACAAGCTGTTGATGTGCCAATCGATTTTCCGCAACAGCCGGAACACCCGCGTCACCTTCAGCCTGCATAACCGCTCCAAGGACATCCGCCTCGCCGAGCTGATCGACGAGGCCGAACTGCGCCAGCAGCTCGATTACGCGCGCGGCCTCAAGCTCACCCGCGGCGAGAGCACCTGGCTGCGCGGCAACACCTTCTACGGCAAGCGCCAGATGTTCCGCTCGGATTTCATGGAGTGGTTCGAGGGCTATCAGCTGCCGCCCTATGAGCTCGAGATCATCGACGGGCAGTTCCACCTGACCTTCGAGGGCCCTTGGCATGAGGTCATGCTCTGGGAGATCCCCGCGCTCGCGATCTTGATGGAGCTGCGCTCGCGCGCGGTGCTGAACACGATGGGGCGGTTCGAATTGCAGGTGCTCTATGCCCGCGCGATGGCGCGTGTGTGGGAGAAGATCGAGGCGCTGCGCGAGATCCCAGGCCTCAAGATCGCCGATTTCGGCACCCGGCGGCGGCATGGGTTCCTGTGGCAGGATTGGTGCGTGCAGGCGATGGTCGAGGGTCTGGGCGACGCAGCCAAGGGTGGCGCCTTCACCGGCACCTCGAATTGCCTGATCGCGATGCGGCGCGATCTCGAGGCGGTGGGCACCAATGCCCATGAGCTGCCGATGGTCTATGCCGCGCTCGCGCGCACGGATGCCGAGCTGCGCGAGGCGCCCTACAGGGTGCTCGCCGATTGGCATGAGGAGCATGAGGGCAATCTGCGGATCATCCTGCCCGACACCTATGGCACCGCGGGTTTCCTCGAACACGCCCCCGATTGGCTCGCCGGCTGGACCGGGATCCGCATCGACTCGGGCGACCCGATCACCGCCGCCGAGACCGCGATCAGCTGGTGGCAGGCCCGCGGCGAAGACCCGCGCGAGAAGCTCGTGATCTTCTCCGACGGGCTCGACGTGGCCGAGATCAAGGCGCTGCATGCGCGGTTTGCGGGGCGCGTCAAGGTCAGCTTCGGCTGGGGCACGCTGCTCACCAATGATTTCCGCGGCCTCGTGCCGGGCGACGGGCTCGCGCCGTTTTCGCTCGTGTGCAAGGCGGTCTCGGCCGATGGTCACCCGACCGTCAAGCTCTCCGACAACCCGGAAAAGGCGATGGGCCCGGCCGAGGAGGTCGCGCGCTACAAACGCGTTTTCGGGGTCGGCGCGCAGCAGCCGCGCGCCGTCGTGGTTTAACCCGCGAGCCCGTTGATCACGACGTAAAGCAGCGCCGAGAGCCCCGCCGAGGCCGGCACCGTGATCACCCAGGCCGCCGCCACGGTGAGCATATGCGAGCGGCGCACCAGCAGCCGGCGCGAGCGCTCCTCGGGCGGCACCGGTTTGCCCTTTTCGAGGCCAAGGAGCCGCGCGCGCCGCTCGGCATGCCATTCGCGATAGAACCCCACGCCGAAGATCGCGCCGACCGCGATATGGGTCGAGCTCACCGGCAGGCCGAGCCAGCTCGCCACGATCACCGTGATCGCCGCCGAGAGCGCCACGCAATAGGCGCGCATCGGGTTGAGTTTGGTGATTTCCGAGCCGACGAGGCGGATCAGCTTCGGCCCGAAGAGGATCAGCCCGACCGAGATCCCGAGCGCGCCGACCACCATCACCCAAAGCGGGATGCCGACCTTGTCGCCGATATCGCCCGCCTCGACGGCATGGACGATCGCGGCGAGCGGGCCGACCGCATTCGCGACATCATTGGCGCCATGCGCAAAGGAAAGCAGCGCGGCCGAGACCACGAGCGGCAGCGCGAAGAGTTTCTTGAGCGATTTCTTGCGGTTCTCGAGGCCCTCGGCCTGCCGGCGCACGAGCGGCACCGACACCGCCCAGCTCACGAACCCCACCGCGAGGCCCAGCAGCATCGCCTGGCCGAGCGTGACATCGACGATTTTCTTGAGCCCCTTGACCGCCAGATAGGCCGCGAACGCCCCCGCCATGATCCCGATCAGAACCGGGACCCAGCGCCGCGCGGCGCCGAGCTTATCCTCGACATAGATGATTTTCGCCTTGATGAAGGCCAGAAACACCGCCGCGATCACGCCCCCCAGCACCGGCGAGACGACCCAGCTCAGCGCGATGGTGCCGAGCGCGCCCCAGTTCACCGCGCCGAACCCCGCCGCCACGATGCCCGCGCCGACGACCCCGCCGACGATCGAATGGGTGGTCGAGACCGGCGCGCCGAGCGCCGTCGCGAGGTTGAGCCAGAGCGCCGCCGCCAGCAGCGCCGACATCATCGCCCAGATGAAATGCGCGCTATCCGAGACCGTGCCGGGCGCGAGGATGCCGGTCGAGACGGTCTTGACGACATCGCCCCCCGCGACGAGCGCCCCCGCCGTCTCGAAGACCGCCGCGATGATCAGCGCGCCGCCGAGCGTGAGCGCATTCGCCCCCACCGCCGGGCCCATGTTGTTGGCGACATCATTCGCGCCGATGTTGAGCGCCATATAGGCCCCGATCGCCGCCGCCGCGATGACGATGATATTGCCCGGCTGCGAGCCCATCAGCAGCGCCGCCGCGATCCCCGCCAGCACGATGAACGCCAGCCCGATCCCCGGCGCGATCAGCGGCCGCGAGACGAAAATCGTCGCCTCCTCCAAGAGCCCGATGCGCTTGAGGTCTTTATCGAGCGTCTTCCACTGGTTCACCGGAGGCGTCGCCATGCCATTCCCCGCTTGTCACGAATCCGTCAGGAAACTGTTACAGTCGGGCGGCGGGGTAGCGGTTTTGCGCCTGCAAAACAACCGCCGATCTCACAGCGCGCGCAAAATCTCCTGCAAGCCCGGCTCGGCCACCTGCGCGGCGGCCTCGGCGGGGCTCATCCAGACGCGCTTGCGCCGGCCCGCCTCGGGGTAGCGCTCGGCCAGCGCCTCGACCTCGAGCGCAAAGACCCGCACCTCGCAATGGATCGCGAGGCCGCCGTCCTGAACCTTCAGGTAACTGTAGCTGCCGAGCGTTTCGTGGCGCAGATGGCCGCGCACGCCGGCCTCCTCCCAGGCCTCTTGCGCCGCCGCGCCGCCGAGGCTGCGCCCCTTCATCGGCCAGCCCTTCGGGATCACATAGCGCCCGGTACCAAGCGAGGTGATGAGGAGAACCTGACGCTCCCCCTTGTGGCGGCGCAGGCACACCGCCCCCACCTGTAGATGGCGCGGCCGGAACCCGAAGAGCCCGGAGAGGAGCGTGCCGACCTTGGCGATCATCGCGCCTCCCAGGGCGCGCGGCCCTCCAAAAGCGCCCGCCCCGCCGCCACCGCCCGCGCGGCATAGGCGCGGCGGCGCGCATCGCCCGGCGCGGTGCGGCTCACCACCCAGCCCGCCGAGGCAAAGGCCCGCAGCGCCACGAAAAGCGGCAAGAGCGCCGCCTGATCCGCCGCAAGGGCCCGCTCGCCCCGATAGCCCGCGACAAGCGCCACCGCCTGCGCCCCCATCAGCGGGTCGCCAAAGCTCTGCACCAGCGCCGAGGCGAGGTCATAAAGCCGCCAACCCGGGCCGGAATCGTCGAAATCGATCAGCGTCAGCCCCGCCGGCCCGAGGATCACATTGCCGCGGATCACATCGGCATGGATCGGCCCGTAATCGCGCGCCTCGGCCAGCGTCTCGAAGGCCCGCCGCCGCGCCAGAAGGAGCAGGTTCGCCTCCGAGGGCGTGAGATCGGGATGCTCCCAGAACCGCCCCCAGCGCGGCGCCTCGCCCAAAAGGCCCTCGGCATCCCAGGCCGGGCGCCGCCCGCCCGGCGCCGCCCCCGCGTCGATCGCGTTATGGAGCCGCGCGATCAGCCCGCCCACTGCGCCCGCCTGCGCCAAAACCGCCGAGCCCGAGAGCGCATCCTCCGCCGCGCCGAGCGGCTCGCCCTCGACCCAAGCCACGCAAGACACCACCCGCCCCGGCAGCCCCGCCGTGAACCGCCCGTCAACCGCCCGGATCGGCGCCGCCACCGGCACCCCCGCCGCCGCCAGCGCCGCACACCAGCCAAGCTCCGCCTCGATGCCGCCGCGCCCCTGATAGCCCGGCCGGTGCAGCCGCAACGCCGCCCGAACCCCGCCCTGAAGCCGGGTCTCGAAAACCACATTCTCGCTTTGCCACACGAGCCGCAGCGGCGCACCCGCCGAGCCCCAGTAATAAAGCGCCTCGGCGGCGATCTCGGCGTCGGTCATGCCGGCATCTCCCGCAAGATCGCGTCAAGCGTCTCGACGAGCATCTCGGCGTTCTCGCGCGAAAACGGCATCGGCGGGCGCATCTTGAGGATATGCTGCGCGCGCCCGACCCGGCCGAGCAAGATCCCGCGCGCCTTCGCCGCCTCGACCACCCGGCCGCAGAAATCGCTCTGCGGCGCCCCCTCGCGGGCAAATTCGATCCCGAAAAAGAGCCCGAACCCGCGCGTGTCCGCGATCAGTGGGTGGTGCAATCCGCGCATCATTTCAAGCGCATAGGCGCCCACCTCGCGGGCGTTCTCGACCAGCCCTTCGTCCTCGATCACCTCGAGCGTGGCCAGCGCCGCGGCACAAGAAACCGGGTTGCCGCCGAAAGTGTTGAAATAGCCAAAGGCCTCGCGGAAGGCCGCCATCACATCGGGCCGCGTCACCACCGCGCCGACCGGATGGCCGTTCGCCATCGGCTTGCCAAGCGTGACGACATCGGGCGCAAACCCGATCAGCTCATGCCCCCACCACGCCGCGCCGACCCGGCCAAAGCCCGGCTGCACCTCGTCGCACAAGATCAGCCCGCCCGCGCGGCGCACCACCTCGACGGTCGGCGCCATGAACCCCGGCCCGACCCCGGGCGTGCCCTCATTGGCGAAGATCGGGCACAGCATCAGCCCCGCAAACCCATGCCCCGCCGCCTCCAGCTCCTCGATCGCGCGCGCCACCCCCGCCGCAAAGGCCTGCGCCTGCGCCGCGAGCGAACCGCCCAAGGGCGCAAGGCTGTCGGGCGCGGGCACGCGGCGCACATGGCCCGGATAGCCCCCGATCGGCGGACGCCGGGTCGACAGATGCGCAACCGCCGTCGTGTTGCCGTGATAGGTGTTGTCGGTCGCGATCAGCCCGGTCTTGCCGGTCACCGCCTGCGCCATGCGCAGCGCGACATCATTCGCCTCCGACCCCGTGCAGACCATGATCGCCTGGCTCAGATCATGCCCGAACTTTCCCGTAAGCCGTTCGATATAATCGAGAATCCCGCGATGCAGATAACGCGTATGGGTGTTGAGGGTGGCGGCCTGCGCGGCGATCGCCTCGACCACCTTCGGGTGACAATGGCCCAGATGCGCGACATTGTTGTAGCAATCGAGATAGCGCCGCCCCTCGGCATCCCAAAGCCACACCCCCTCGCCCCGCACGATCTCGACCGGGTCGTCATAGAAGGTGGGGACATTCGGCCCCATCAGCCGCGCGCGCCGCGCCAGAAGATCACTCGTCATCCCCCACCTTCCCGCGCAAGGCCTTGACCTCGCCGCGCTCCGTCTTCGCCTTGAGGCGCCGCCGCTGGCTGCCCGAGGTCGGCTTCGTCGCCACCCGCCGCTTCGGCGCCACCAGCGCCGCGCGGATCATCTCGGCCAGCCGCTCACGCGCGAGCTCGCGGTTGCGCACCTGGCTGCGGGTCTCCTCCGCCCGGATCACGATCGCCCCGTCCAGCGTCCATTTCCGCCCCGCAAGCCGCTTCAGCCGCGCCTTCACCGCCGGCGCAAGATGCGGGCTGCGCTCGGCCTCGAACCGCAGCTCGACCGCGGTCGAAACCTTGTTGACGTTCTGCCCCCCCGGCCCTTGCGACCGGGTGAAGCTCTCCGAGAGCTCCCAATCGGCAATCGCCAGCGTGTCGTTGATCCAAAGCATGACGCGACCCTAGCGCCCAAAGCGGAAAACGGAAGAGCTTTTCATCTTGCCCGAAATATCCCGGGGTGCGGGGCGGCGCCCCGCTCCTCAGGCCCGCAACCGCGCGCCGTCCTGCCCGAGGATCTCGACCTCCATCAACGTGCCCTCGGGCTGATCGGTGTCGAAGGCGACCTCGGTGAAAAACTCCGTCCGCCCGAGCCGCGCGCCCTCGGTCAACACCATCCGCCGCGCGCCGACCTCCGCCGCCAGATGCCGCCCGAGCGCCGCCTCCCCCGCCGCCCGCAGCCGCGCCGCGCGCTCCTTGATCGCCGGCCCCGGCACCCGCGGCATCCGCGCCGCCGGCGTGCCCTTGCGCGCCGAATAGGGGAAGACATGCAGGAAGGTCAGCCCACAGTCCTCGACCAGCTTGAGCGAGTTCTCGAACATCGCCTCGGTCTCGGTCGGGAACCCCGCGATGATATCGGCGCCGAACACGATCCCCGGCCGCAGCCGCCGCGCCTCCTCGCAAAACGCGATCGCATCGTCGCGCAGGTGCCGCCGCTTCATCCGCTTCAGGATCATGTCGTCGCCATGCTGCAAGCTCAGATGCAGATGCGGCATCAGCCGCGGCTCGGTCGCAATCGCCAGCATCAGATTCTCATCGGCCTCGATACTGTCGATCGAGCTGATCCGCAGGCGCGCGAGATCGGGCACCAGCCGCAAGATCCGCATCACGAGATCGCCAAGCCGCGGCGTGCCCGGCAGATCGGCGCCCCACGAGGTCAGATCGACCCCGGTCAACACCACCTCGTTGAACCCCCGCCCGACGAGGCGCTTGATCTGCTCGACCACCACCCCCGCCGGCACCGAGCGCGAATTGCCCCGCCCGAAGGGGATGATGCAGAAGGTGCAGCGGTGATCGCAGCCGTTTTGCACCTGCACATAGGCGCGGTGCCGGCCAAAACCGTCGATCAGGTGCCCCGCGGTTTCCTTCACCGCCATGATGTCGTCGACCGTGACCTTCTCGGTCTCGCCGATGAAATCGGGGCCCGCCCGCTCGGCGCGGATCCCCGCCCAGGTCTCGGCCTGCATCTTCTCGTGGTTGCCGATCACCCGGGTGACCTCGGGCATCGCGGCGAAGGTCTCGGGCTCGGTCTGCGCCGCGCAGCCGGTCACGATCACCGCCGCGCCGGGGTTCTCGCGCGCGAGGCGCCGGATCTCCTGCTTGGCCTTGCGCACCGCCTCCGCCGTCACCGCGCAGGTGTTGACCACCACCGCGCCCTCGAGGCCCGCAGCCACTGAGAGCTCCTTCATCGCCTCCGTCTCATAGGCGTTGAGACGGCAGCCGAGCGTGGAAAAGACGGGCGGTTTCATAGGCTTGCCAGAAATGCGGGGGTCAGCGACCCGGTAAAGACATGCGCCGTCGGCCCGGTCATCCAGACCCCATCCTCGCGCCAGTCGATCTCGAGCCGGCCACCATCGACATCGACCATCACCCGCCGCCCGGTCAGCCCTTTGAGATGCGCCGCCACCGCGGTCGCGCAGGTGCCCGAACCGCAAGCCAGCGTGATCCCCGCGCCGCGCTCCCAGACCCGCATCCGCAGATGATCGGGCCCGAGAAGCGAGGCAAATTCGACATTCGTGCGCTCGGGGAAGAGCGGATCCTGCTCGATCCGGGGCCCCTCGCCCGCCACATCGACCGCCTCGGCATCCGCGACGAAAAAGATGCAATGCGGGTTGCCCATGCCCACCGCGACCGGCCCGCCCGCGAGCGGCAGCGCCATCGGATCCCCCGCCACGGGAATCGCCGCCGCCTCGAGAATCGGCGCGCCCATGTTCACCGAGACGAGCCCGTCGGCGCGCCGCCGCGCCGCGAGCCGCCCCCGCGCGGTCACCAGTTCAACCGAATCGCGGCCGAGCTCGCGCATCATGTAATCGCTCACGCAGCGCGTGGCATTGCCGCAAGCCCCCGCCATCGATCCATCGGAATTCCAGAATTCCAGTTTGAAATCAGCCCCTTCGGCGGGTTTGATCACCGCAAGCTGATCAAAGCCCACGCCGCGATGGCGGTCACCGAGCGCGCGCGCGAGCGCAGGCGTGACCGGGTCCGCGCCAAAGCGCGCATCGATCACCACGAAATCATTGCCGAGCCCATGCATCTTGAAGAAGGCAAGTCCGGCGGCGGGGAGGGGCTGGTTTTCCATGGCCGCGATATAAGCCCGCGCCGAAATTTTTTCCAGTCGTCGAAATTTTCTCTCGATTCTCCCTTGACCCCTCCGGCCCGGCCCTTTAGAGAGCCGCACACGACGCGCCTCGGCCCGCCGCAGAAAGTTTCGCCCCCGGGCGACGCCGGATGCGAAAAGCCAAGGTCTTGCCCCGAAAGGGAAAATGGGGAAACCCAGCGTCGCGCAGAGAAGTGGGCCGTTAGCTCAGTTGGTAGAGCAACTGACTTTTAATCAGTGGGTCGCAGGTTCGAATCCTGCACGGCTCACCACTCTCCCCCCCTGACATCACTGATTTCCGCCTGACGGCGCCCCGCCTCAGCGCAGGCTCGGCACCGCCCCTTTCGGCGCGCCCATGTCGGAAACGCCCATCCGCAGCCCCTGGCCGATGCGATGCGCGAGCGCCGACCAGCCCGCCGCGGCCTCGGGGCTCAGTTCGGCGCGCAGAACCGCGTCGAAGGCGCCCAGCCAATCGGGGAAATGCCCGGGCGCGACATTGCCCGCGCGGCGATGCGCCATCATCGGCGAGCCCTCATAGCCCGGCTTGTGCAAGATCGCGCCCTTCCAGAACCGCGCGATCTTGGCCTCATGCGCGGGCCAGTCGCCGACATGGGCGGCGAAGATCGGCGCGAGCTCGGGGTGGGCGCGCACGCGCATGTAGAACCGCGCGACGACGCGGTCGATCTCGGCCTCGGTGATCTCGAAACGAGGGGGCGGCAGGGTGGTCATCGCGGTCTCCTTTGGCGCGGAGGTAGCGCGCCGCCCCCGCCCCGGCAACCGGGCGGAATGTCTCAGCCCTCGCCGAAGAGCTCGCCCTGCGGCGCGCCGGGCGCGGGCGGCGCCTCGAGCCCGAGATGGCGCCAGGCGCGCGCGCCGAGCATCCGCCCGCGCGGGGTGCGCGCGACGAGGCCCTGTTGCAG
The DNA here is from genome assembly GCF_001856665.1 of Rhodobacter xanthinilyticus. Classification (NCBI taxonomy): domain Bacteria; kingdom Pseudomonadati; phylum Pseudomonadota; class Alphaproteobacteria; order Rhodobacterales; genus Rhodobacter; species Rhodobacter xanthinilyticus. Next base: position 2,965,589 of record NZ_CP017781.1, read on the forward strand.
GAGGTAGGGCTCGATCACCTCTTCGATCGCATCGCGCGATTCGGAGAGCGCGGCCGAGAGCGTCTCGACCCCCACCGGCCCGCCGCCGTAATGCTCGGCCATCAGCCCGAGATAGCGCCGGTCGGCGCCGTCGAGCCCGAGGTGATCGACGCCGAGCCGGGTCAGCGCGCGATCCGCGATCGCGCGGGTCAGCCGGCCATCGCCCTCGACCAGCGCGAAATCGACGACCCGGCGCAGGAGCCGCCCGGCAATCCGCGGCGTGCCGCGCGCGCGGCGCGCGATCTCGCGGGTGCCGGCGGGGTCTGCGGGGACCCCGAGGAGGCGTGCGCCGCGCGCCACGATCAGGTCGAGCTCATCCTCGGTGTAGAATTGCAGCCGGGTGGGGATGCCGAAGCGGTCGCGCAGCGGCGTGGTGAGCAGGCCCAGACGCGTGGTCGCGCCGACGAGGGTGAAGGGTTGCAGCTCGATACGCACGGTGCGCGCCGCCGGGCCCTCGCCGATCACGAGGTCGAGCTCGAAATCCTCCATCGCGGGGTAGAGCACCTCTTCGACGGCGGGGTTTAGGCGGTGGATCTCGTCGATGAAGAGCACATCGCGCGCCTCGAGGTTCGTCAGGATCGCGGCGAGATCGCCCGCCTTGGCCAGAACCGGGCCCGAGGTCATCTTGAAATTGACGCCAAGTTCGCGCGCCATGATCTGCGCGAGCGTGGTCTTGCCGAGGCCGGGGGGGCCGTGGAACAGCGTGTGATCCATCGCCTGGCCGCGCATCTTGGCGCTTTCGATGAAGACGCGCAGGTTGGCGCGGGCCTCGGCCTGGCCCACGAACTCCTCGAGCGCCTGCGGGCGCAGGGCGCGGTCTGCGTCCTCGGGCAGGCGGTCGGGGCGCAGCGTCGGGTCGGGCTCGGTCATCGCTCAGGGGTCTCTGTGGGGCGGGCGGCGACGGGGGCTCTGCCCCCGCACCCCCGGGATATTTCCGGCAAGATGAAGGGATCAGTCCTTCGGCGCAAGCAGGCGCAGCGCCGCGCGGATCAGTTTGGCGGTATCGGTGGCCTCGGGGTTTTCGCTGGCCTCGGCCACGGCGGCGGCGGCCTCGGCGGGGGCATAGCCGAGGTTGGTGAGCGCCGAGAGCGCCTCGGCGGTGAAATTCACCTTGGGCGCGGCGGCGGGGCGGGTGCGGGGTTTGGGGGCGGGCTCGATCAGCTCATCGGAGGGCGCGGCATCGACGGTGAGCGCGCCGCCCATCGCCATCACGGTGGGCGCCTTGTCCTTGAGCTCCATCACCACGCGCTGCGCGAGTTTCGGGCCGACGCCGGGGGCCGATTTCACCGCTGCCCAATCGCCCAGCGCGATCGCACGGCCGAGGCCCTCGGGCCCGAGCGTGCCGAGGATGGCGAGCGAGGCTTTCGCGCCGATGCCTTGGACCGAGGTCAGGAGGCGGTGCCATTCCTTCTCGTAGAGGCTCTGGAAGCCGAAGAGCTGGAGCAGATCCTCGCGCACGAGGAGGTCGGTGTAGAGCGCGCAGGCCTCGCCGACCGGGGGCAGGGATTGGGCCGTGCGGGCCGAGACATACACGATATAGCCAACGCCGCGCACATCGATCATCACATGATCCATCGCGCGGTGGAGGATGACGCCGGCGAGACGGCCGATCATGCGCCCGCCCTCCGCGCCGAATAGGCCCCCGCCGTGCGGCCGAGCTGCGCGGCATTGGCGCGGCGGGCCGATTGCAGGTGATGGGCGTGGCAGATCGCGATGGCGAGGGCATCGGCCGCATCGGGGCCTTCGAAGACCACGCCGGGGAGCTGATGGCGGACCATATGCTGCACCTGGGTCTTGTCGGCATGGCCCACGCCCACGACCGCCTTCTTGACCGCGTTGGGGGCATATTCGCCGACCGCGAGCCCCGCCTGCGCGGGCGCGAGCAGCGCGATCCCCCGCGCCTGGCCGAGCTTCAGCGTCGCCACCGCATCCTTGTTCACGAAGGTCTGCTCGACCGCCGCGGCCTCTGGCGCATGGGCGGCGATCACCGCCGTGAGGCCGGCATGGAGCGCCACGAGCCGCAGCGCCAGATCCTCGCCCGCCGAATGGATCACCCCATTCGCGACATGGCTCAGCCGCGAGCCGGTCATCTCGATCACCCCCCAGCCGAGGTTGCGCAACCCCGGATCGATCCCGATCACCCGCATCTGCCCGCCCTTTCGTTTCGTTCCCGCAGGATTAGCACGAAAAGAGAACATCGGGAAGGCGCGATCGCTCAGCTTTCGGATTTCTCGCGCGAAAAGAGGCCGGTAAGGGCGCGCGAGGTCAGGTTCGTGACGCGCGGGCGGGCGAGCGCGCGGAACGGCAAGGGCCGGCAGACCTCGATCGCGGCGAGGCCCACCCGCGCGGTCAGCGCGCCGTTCACCACCCCCTCGCCGAAGCGGCGCGAGAGTTTCGAGAAGAGATGCCCGCCGGTCACCGTCTCGATCAGGTCATCGCCCGCCGCGACCGCGCCGGTGGCGACGAGATGGGTCATCACCGCGCGCGCGAGGCGCAGGCTGCCGAGGCTGCCGGCGCGGCCGCCGTAAAGCTCGGCCACGCGGCGGATCATCCGCAAATTCGCGGTCAGTGCGGCGAAGACATCGGCCAGCGCGAGCGGCACGAGCGCGGTCGTCGTCGCCACGATCCGCGCCGCCGCCTCGACCTCGCGGCGCGCAGCGGCGTCGATCGGCGCCATCAGCTCGGTCTCGGCAAGGCGCAAGAGCGTGTCGGCGTCGAGCTCCTCGGCGCCGCGCTCCTTGAGACGCGCGCGCGCCCAATCGAACTCGGCCCGCCCCGCGTAAAGCCCCGAGACCTGCGCCACCACCCGCCGCGCCGCCGCCAGATCGCCGCTATCGGCCGCCACCAGCGCCGCCTTGTGCACCCGATCAAGCCGTTTGAGCCGCGCAAACGCCGCAAGCTCGCGCGCCGCAAGGAGCGCCGCCGCGAGCAAGAACGCCCCGAAGAGCCCCGTCGCCACCCAGCCCAGCACCGGGTTCGCGGCAAAGAGCCCCTCGACGAAGCGCCAGGCCGCGACCGAGGCGAGAAAGCCCACGAGCGCCGCCGCCGCCTGCCAGAAGAACCGCCCGAGCCTTGAGGGCGGGCGCGCCGCGATCCGCACCGCGGCCTGCATCGCGCGGCCCTCGGGCGCGGCCTCTGGCACCGGCGGCGCCTCCGCCGGCGAGGCGGGCGCGGCCTCGAGCTCGATCAAGACGGGTTTGTCGCTCATATCTTGTCCCCGATCAGAAATTGCGCCGCGCGGTCGAGCCGGATATGCGGCGGCCCCTCGCCCGGGCGCAGCACGACCGGCGCGGGCGCGAAATCCATGATCGCGAAATCGGCGTCGAGCCAGCGCGGCGCGCCCTCGCGCGCGGGGCCGAGAAGCTGGGCGGGCTGCTCGGGCAGGCTGCCCGGGTAAAGCGCGACCGAGCGGCCATCGGTGAGCCGCCCGCGCAGCGCATCGAGCGCGGCGCCCTGATGGGTGAGCACCTCCTCGGTCGTGGTGCGCAGGCTCGCGATCGCCATCGCCGCGGTCTCGGCGCCGGCGAAATCGGCGCGGTCCTTGGCCTCGCGCAACAGCGCCGCGGTGATCGCGGCGAGGCGGGCGTGCTGGCTGTGATGCAAATGGTCGGCCTTGGTCGCGGCGAAGAGGATCCGCTCGACCCGCTTGCCCCCCAGCAGCGAGGCGAGAAACCCCGAGGCGCCGGGCCGGAAGGCCGCCAGCACCCCCGCCATCGTGGCGCGCAGATCCTCGAGCGCGGCAGGCCCGGCGTGGATCGCGCCGAGCACATCGACGAGCACCACCTGCCGGTCGATCCGCGCGAAATGATCGCGGAAGAAGGGCCGCACGACCTCGCGTTTGTAGGCGTCATAGCGGCGCGCCATCTCGCGGCCGAGCGAGCCCTTCGGCCACTCGCCCGGGGGCAGCGGCGCGAAGGTCAGAACCGGCGAGCCGGCAAGCTCGCCGGGCAGCAGGAACCGCCCCGGCGAGCAATCCGAGAACCCGGCCGCGCGGGCGGCCTCGAGATGGGCGGTGAAGGGCTCGGCCAGCGCCTTCGCGGCGGGCTCGGTGAAGGGCGCAGCCAGATCCGCCGCGCCGAGCGCCGCGAGATACTTCGCGCCGCCCGGCCGCGCGGCGATCCGCGCGAGCACGCCCGCCGACCAATTCGCAAAGCTGCGGTCCATCAGCCCCAGATCGAGCAGCCACTCGCCCGGATAATCGACGATATCGAGATGCACCGTGCGCATCCCGCGCAAGCCCCCAAGCACCCCCGAGGGCGCCACCCGGAAGCTCAGCCGCAGTTCGGAGACCGCCCGCGTGCCCTCGGGCCAATGCGGCGCGGGGCCGGTCAGCGCGGCCAGATGGCTCTCGTAATCGAAGCGCGGCACGGTGTCGTCGGGCTGCGGCTGCAAGAACGCCGCGCGGATCGCGCCCGCGTCGACCAGCCCCGGCATCCGCCCCCGGTCAAGCAGGTTCGCGACCAGCGAGGTGATGAACACCGTCTTCCCCGCGCGCGAAAGCCCCGTCACCCCGAGCCGGATCACCGGTTCGAACAGCGTCTCGGAGACCGAGGCGCCCAGCCCCTCGAGGCTGCGCGTCAGGCCGTCGGCAAGGTCGGAAAGTCCCAAGTTCTGCGCCCTTTCATGCTCCTGCCCCGAAGATAGGCGCGCGGGGGGCGAATTGTTAGGGGGAAGCGCGCGCCGCTTGCAGCACGGCCCGCCCCGCGCTATGGGCGGCTATGCCGAGATTTGCGCTCAAGATCGAATATGACGGGGCCCCGTTTGCCGGATGGCAGCGGCAGGCCGATCAGGCTTCCGTGCAGGGCGCGGTGGAGGCCGCGCTCGGCCGGCTCGAGCCCGGAGCGCATACGATCGCGGCGGCGGGGCGCACGGATGCGGGCGTGCATGCCACCGCGCAGGTCGCGACCGTCGATCTCGCCAAGGATTGGGACCCGTTTCGCCTCTCGGAGGCGCTGAACTTCCACCTCAAGCCCGCGCCCGTCGCAATCCTCGCCGCGGCGCGGGTGGCGGAGAATTTCCACGCCCGCTTCTCGGCCCAGGAGCGGCGCTATCTCTTCCGCCTCGTGCAGCGCCGCGCGCCGATGGTGCATGAGCGCGGCCGGGTCTGGCAGGTCCTGAACCCGCTCGACGCAAGCGCGATGCGCGCAGGCGCGGCCCATCTCGTCGGGCATCACGATTTCACAACCTTCCGCAGCTCGATCTGTCAGGCGGCGAGCCCGGTGAAGACCCTCGACGAGATCCGCATCGAGGAGCTCGAGATCCCGCACGGGCGCGAATTCCGCTTCTACCTGCGCGCGCGCAGCTTCCTGCACAACCAGGTGCGCTCGATCGTGGGCACGTTGGAGCGGGTGGGCGCGGGGGCTTGGGCGCCGGGCGATGTCGCCGCGGCGCTGGCCGCGCGCGACCGCGCCGCCTGCGGGCCCGTCTGCCCGCCGCAAGGGCTCTACCTGAGCGGCGTCAGCTACGAGACCGACCCTTTCGCCTGATCACTCGGCCGGTTTTTCCAGCGCCTTGCGGGCCTTGGCGATCTGCATCTGCACCGCCTCGGCGGGCAGGCTCTGCGGGTTATATTCCCGCACCGCCCGCGCCACGACCTCGATCACCGCCGCCTCGCCGCCCTGCTCGAGCGCCTCGCGCAGATCACGCAGCGCCGCCGCCATCTCGATCTCGGAAAGGCTGTCCTCGCGCACGCGGATGATCTTGGGGTGCGCGGTGGTCTGCGCGCCCTTGCGCACCATCAGCTCCTCATGGAGCTTCTCGCCCGGGCGCATCCCGGTGGTGACGATCTCGATATCGCCATTGGGGTTCTCGGCGTCGCGCACGGTATAGCCCGCCGCCTTGATCAGCCGCCGCGCCAGATCGCCGATGCGGATCGGCTTGCCCATGTCGAGCACGAAGACCTCGCCGCCCTCGGCGAAACTGCCCGCCAGCAGCACCAGCCGCGCCGCCTCCTGCATGGTCATGAAATAGCGCGTCACCCGCTCATCGGTGAGCGTGATCGGCCCGCCGCGCGCGATCTGGCCCTGAAAGAGCGGCAGCACCGAACCCGAGGAGCCGAGCACATTGCCAAAGCGCACGATCGAGAAGATCGTCCGGTTCGAGCGCGCCGAGAGATCTTGCACGATCAGCTCCGCCATCCGCTTCGAGGCGCCCATCAGGTTGCCCGGCCGCACCGCCTTGTCCGAGGAGACGAGCACGAAGCGCTTCACCCCCGCCTCGCGCGCCTCACGCGCAAGAACCGCGGTGCCCAGCACGTTGTTGGCAAGCCCCGCGCGCGCGTTCATCTCGACCAGCGGCACATGTTTGTAAGCTGCCGCATGCAGCACCACGTCGATCCGGTGGGCGGCCAGAACCTGCGCCACCTGCACCCCGTCGGCGATCGTGCCGAGCACCGGGACGATCTCGCAGCCCACCGTCTCGGCCAGGAGCCGCATCTCCGCCTCGGCGGTATAAAGCGCAAGCTCGGAGAGCTCGAAGAGCACCAGTTTCGCCGGCCGGCAGGCCAGCACCTGACGGCAAAGCTCAAGCCCGATCGACCCGCCCCCGCCGGAAATCAGCACATTCGCGCCCCGATAGGCCGCGCAGCCGGAGCTCAGCGCCTCATCGAGCGGGTCGCGCGCCAAAAGCGCCGCGGGGCCTGTCGGCATCAGCTTGCCCATCAGCTCCTCGCCGCCCAGAAGCTGCGCGAAGGAGGGCAGCGTCTGCACCTCGACCCCGAGCTTCTCCAGCCGCTTCGAGATGAAGCTCTGCTTGTCGAACGACACCGAAGGCATCGCCAGGATCACCCGGTTGATCTTGTAGGTCTCCATGACCTTTTGCACATGCACCCCGGGGTAAACCGGCAGGCCGTTCACCGTCATCCCGTGCAGCGTGGCGTTATCGTCGAGAAAGGCATAGGCCATGATCTGCGGGTGCTGGCGCAGCTCGGTGGCGAGCGTGAGCCCGGTGCGCCCCGCGCCATAGATCGCCACCCGCGTCACCACATGCGAGCGCAGGTAGATCTCGGTGAGCACCCAATACATCGCATGGCGCGCCAGGAAATAGCCGACGAAATAGACCAGCGCGAAGACCACATGAAAGCCGAGCGCCATGCCGTTTTCGCTGATCCCCGAGAGCAGGAAGGAAAACAGCCCCAGCAGCGCCGAGAGCCCCGCCGTGCGCCCGATCGCGCCGCCCGCGTAATCCTTCAGCCGCACCCGGCTGAGCCCGAGCATCACGCTCAGCGCGCCCGCCGCGAACATCAGGATCGGCAAGAAGCCCCAGTGCTCGGCCAGCGCGCGCACCAGCCCCTCACCACCATCATGTTGCAGCAAGATCGCCGAGGCAAAGGCCACCGGCACCAGCAAGATATCCGAGGCCAGCAAAAGCCGGGTCTTCTGGCTGCGGGTCAGAGAGATTACCTTGCGGATCATTCGACAACCAATTCCATCGGGCGGGCCCCGACCAGCCCGGCCAAGCTAACCCGCCACAGTCTTTCAATCAACATGCTGCGCCTGCGAAAGGCGGAAATCAGCTCAAAACGCGCTTAATCGTGCGGCAAACAAGCACAAAATCGAAGCAAACGGAAGCATGATCGCGATACATCAGGTCGAGCCGGGCCTTGGCGGGGATGCATTTTTCGCAATAGACCCGGTCGGTCTCCTCCGGCGTGGTGCAGCGTTTGAGCAGCCATTCCTCGTGGCGGTGATAATAAAGCGAGGCGATGCCGGTGGCGCCGGGGGGCGTTTGGAGCACCTCGGCGTAAACCTCGGGGAAGCGCTCGACATATTCGCGCAAGGGTGCGCGCGGCCCGACAAAGCTCAGATCGCCCTTGAAAATGTTCCAAAGCTGCGGGAGCTCGTCGCCGCGGGTCTTGCGCAGGATCCGCCCGATCCGGGTGATCCGCGCGGCCTTGTCGCCGCCGGAAACGCCCGCGTCGCCCTCGACCACCGTCATCGTGCGGAACTTCCACAGCCGGAAGCTCTTGGTCGGGCTTTTCATCCGCTCGGCGGCGTAGAAATAGGGCCGCCCCTCGGTGAACATCAGCGTGACGAGCACCACGAGCATCAGCGTGAGCAGGATCGGCGCGAGGATCACCGCGAGCGCGAGGTCGAAGAGGCGTTTGGCAAGGCGGCGGGTCGGGGTCATCTCAACTCTCGGGATCGGGCAGGGACATCAGATCGGCAATCAGCGCGGGCGCGCGCACCGGCGCCTCGGGCACAAGGCCAAGCGCCACCGCGCGCGCGCAATCGAGCGCGACCTCCGCGATCGCGCCGGGCGGCGCGGGGCGCGCGGTGTAAGGCGCGCCGGCGGCCGTGAGCAGCGCCTCCATCGCCACCGTGCCGGGCAGCGCGAGGTTGATCACCGCAGGCAGATCGGCCCCCGCCGCCGCAAGCCGGGTGAGCCGCGCCAGCGCCCGGGCCAAGGCCTGCGGCCCGATATAGGCGCGGCGCGGGCCGATCCCGTCGGCGAAGATATCGAGCCCCCGCCCGCCCTCGGGCGCAGCCCGCCCCAAAAGCGCATCCGCCCCCGCGACATTGCCGATCCGGAGGATCACAATGCCCGGCCGCCCGCCACAGGCCGCCTCCATCGCCGCCTTCGCCGCCCCGTAAGGCGCCGCGGGCGCCAGCGCATCGCCCTCGGCCCAGCCCTCCGGCCCGGGCGGGGCGCCCGCGCCATAAACCGCCGCCGAGGAGGCCAGAAACACCGGCCGGCCCGCCGCTTCGGCCGCCGCCACCGCCGCCTCGGCCAGGGTGACGTTCAGCGACAACGCCTTCGCATCGCCCGCCGTCACCCCCGAAAGACACAAGATCACATCCGCCGCCCGCGCCGCCGCCGCGAGCGCCTCGGGCTCGGCCAAGGGATCAACCCGCAGCCAATCCCCCGCCCCCGGCGCCGCCCCGCGCGTCTGCCAGACCGGCGCGATCCCGGCCTCGGCCCCGCCCCCCCAGGCCCGGCGCAAGAGCCCACCAAGCCGCCCCGTCCCTCCAAGGATCAACAGGCGCGGCACAGGCGGGGGCGAAATCAGGGCGCTCATCGGCTCTCCGGGTCAAACTCGCCCCCTCCTACCACCCCGCCCCGCCCCGCGCGAGCCGTTTTGACACCGATACAATCGCGCCGCTGGACCTCGCCCGCCCCCGGTGCTTAGATCGCCGCCACTCAAGGAGGCCCCCATGTCTTTCGGCAAGAATATCCGCACGTTTTTCGAAGGTCAGTGGCACGAAGGCGATATCCCCGTCATGCGCGCCGCCGATCATGGCATCTGGCAAGGCAGCTCGGTCTTCGACGGCGCCCGGCTCTTCGACGGCCTCGCCCCCGATCTCGAGGCCCATTGCGCCCGCACCAACCGCTCGGCCGAGGCGCTGATGATCACGCCGACCGTCGCTCCCGAGGAGATGGTCGCGATCGCCCGCGAGGGCCTGCGCAAATATGCGCCCGGCGCGGCGGTCTATGTCCGGCCGATGTATTGGGCGCTCAACGGCTCCGATCTCGGCGTCGCGCCGGCGATGGGCGCCACGGGCTTCGCGCTCTGCCTCGAAGAGGTGCCGATGCCCGACCCGGAGGTCGCGACCACGCTGACCACCACCTCCTTCCGCCGCCCGGTTCTGGCCGATAACGTCTGCAACGCGAAAGCGGGCTGCCTCTACCCCAACAACGCGCGTATGCTCGTCGAAGCGAACCGCAAGGGCTTTGGCAACGCGCTGGTGCAAGATGCGATGGGCAATGTCGCCGAAACCGCCACCGCCAACGTCTGGATGGTCAAGGACGGCGAGTATTTCACCCCGGTCGCGAACGGCACCTTCCTCGCCGGGCTGACCCGCAAACGGGTCATGGGCCTGCTGCGCGCGGCCGGCGAGACGGTGCACGAGGCGGTGCTGACGCTCGAGGATTTCCGCAGCGCCGATGAGATCTTCCTGACCGGCAACTTCGCGAAAGTCACCGCCGTCAAGGCCTTCGACGACCGGACCTATGCCCATGGCCCCGCCACCCGCAAGGCGCGCGAGGTCTATATGGAGTGGGCGCTGACCCAGCCGCTCTGATTTCTCTTTGCCAAAGCACCGCCCGCGCGCAATGATCGCGCGGGCAACCCCCTCCACGAGGAAGACCCGATGCGCAAGTTTCTCGTCGTGCTCGACGACACCCGCGAATGCCTGAACGCGATGCGCTATGCGGCGATGCGCGCGGCCCATACCGGCGGCGGCGTGACGATCCTGTCGGTGATCCCGCCGGAAGAATACCAACATTGGATCGGCGTCGCCGAGATCATGCGCCAGGAAGCCCGCGACCGGATCGAGGCGCATTTCGAGGTCTTCGCGAAATGGATGCGCGACCGGCAGGGCGTCGACCCCGAGCTTGTGATCCGCGAGGGCGAACCGGCAAACGAGATCCTCGACGTGATCCGCCAGGACCCGGAAATCGGCGTGCTCGTCCTCGGCGCGGGCACCGACAAATCCGGCCCCGGCCCGCTCGTCACCTCGATGAGCCGCAACTCGGGCTCGCTGCCCTGCCCGCTCACCATCGTGCCGGGCGACATGTCGAAGGAACGACTCGAAGAAATCACCTGAGTTTCTTCTTGGCAAAAATACGCAAAACTCCGGCGCCGGGGCCGCGGAGAGGCCGGAATTTTGCGTATTTGGACCAAGAAGAAACAGCCCTCTGCGCCGATCTGCCGCGGCGCGAAACTTGACGAAAACACTCGGCGCGCGCATATGTCCCTCAAGCCAAGGAGGCACGAGATGTTCATCCAGACCGAGACGACCCCGAACCCCGCGACGCTGAAATTCCTGCCCGGTCAGACCGTGCTGGAGACCGGCACCGCCGATTTCCCGAGCGCGGAGGCGGGCGCGAAATCGCCGCTCGCGCGGCGCATCTTCGCGGTGCCGGGCGTGACCGGCGTGTTCTTCGGCTCGGATTTCGTGACCGTGACGAAAGAGGCCGCGACCTCGTGGGATCATGCCAAACCCGCGATCCTCGGCGCGATCATGGAGCATTTCCAATCCGGCGCGCCGGTGATGGAGGGCGAGGGCCCGGCGGCGGGCGGCCATGCCGATCATGACGGCCCCGATGCCGCGATCGTGGCGCAGATCAAGGAGCTCCTCGACACCCGTGTGCGCCCGGCTGTGGCGCAGGACGGCGGCGATATCACCTTCCACGGCTTCGAGCGCGGCGTGGTTTACCTGCATATGCAGGGCGCCTGCGCGGGCTGCCCGTCCTCGACGCTGACGCTCAAGATGGGCATCGAGAACCTGCTGCGCCACTATATCCCCGAGGTCACCGAGGTCCGCCCCGTTGCCCAATAACGGCGCGCTCCTCGCCTTCGACACATCGGCCGCGCATTGCGCGGCCGCTTTGCTGCGCGCCGACGGGCGGGTCGTGGCCCGTGTCGAGGAGATGGCCAAGGGCCAGGCCGAGCGGCTGATCCCGCTGCTTGAGGAGCTTCTCGCCGCCGAGGGCCTCGGCTGGGCCGATCTCGCCGCGATCGGCGTCGGCATCGGGCCGGGGAATTTCACCGGGGTGCGGATCTCGGTCTCGGCCGCGCGCGGGCTTGCGCTCGCGCTCGGGGTGCCCGCGATCGGGGTGAGCGCGCTCGAGGCCGCGGCCGAGGGCGCGGCGCGGCCGGTCACTGCGGTGCTCGATGCGCGCCGCGACGAGGTTTACGCCCAGCGCTTCACCGACACCGGGGCCGAGGCGCCCGAGCTCATCGCCCGCGCGGCGCTGCCCGCCGGCCCGCAGGTCGAGGGCGCGGCGCCCGAGGCGCTGATTGCGGCGACCGCGCAGATCGCCGCGCGCCGGCTTGCCGCGGGCGCGCCGCTCGCGCGCCCCGCGCCGCTCTACCTGCGCGGCGCCGATGCCGCGCCGCCCTCCGATCCGCCGCCGGTGATCCTGCCGTGAGCGCCTCGGCCGCCGAGCTCGTCGCGCTGCATGGCGCCTGCTTCACCATGCCGCGACCCTGGGACGAGGCCGAATTCGCCGCGTTTCTCGCCTCGAAATTCTGCTTTCTCGAAACCACGGACGCGGGCGCGCTCACCGGCTTCGTGCTCGGCCGGGTGATCGCGGGCGAGGCCGAGCTGCTGACGATCTGCACCGCCCCCGCGGCGCGGCGCCAGGGCCTTGGCCGCGCGCTTCTGGCGCGCTTCGAGGCCGCCGCCCGCGCCCGCGGCGCCGAAACCGCCTTTCTCGAAGTGGCCGAGACCAACGCCCCGGCGCGCGCCGCCTATGCCGCGGCGGGCTGGGTCGAATCGGGGCGCCGGCGGGGCTATTACCAAGCGCCTTCGGGCGCGGCGGTCGATGCGCTCGTCCTGAGCCGCCAGATCGCACCGCCCAGCGTTTGACCAAGCGCTCAAATTCCGGCCAAGCCCCACGTCACCCGACAAAAAACGCGCTTGACCGGCCCGGCAATCGAGGCCCTAATCCTCGTGGTCCGCGGGCAAAACGCCCGCCAACGCGCCCCGTTGAGGCGCCTTATTCTGACCGGGAGTGACCCATGACGATGATGAAACAGTTTCTCGGCGCGGCAGCGGTTCTGGCGCTTGGCGCGGGCGCGGCGCTGGCCGACCCGGCGCTGATCTACGATCTCGGCGGCAAATTCGACAAGAGCTTCAACGAGGCGGCCTATGGCGGCGCGAAGAAATGGTCCGAGGAGACCGGCGCGACCTACAAGGAGCTCGAGATGCAATCCGAGGCCCAGCGCGAACAGGCGCTGCGCCGGCTGGCCGAGTCGGGCGCGAACCCGATCGTGATGACCGGCTTTGCCTTCGGTGACACGCTCAACACCGTCGCCCCCGATTACCCCGACACCAAATTCGTGATCATCGACATGGTCGTCGAACAGCCCAACGTCCGCTCGGTCGTGTTCACCGAGGAACAGGGCTCCTACCTCGTCGGCATGATGGCCGCGATGGCCTCGAAGAGCGATACGGTCGGCTTCATCGGCGGCATGGATATCCCGCTGATCCGCAAATTCGCCTGCGGCTATGCGCAGGGCGTGAAGGCCGCCAAGCCCGAGGCCAAGGTCGTGCAGAACATGACCGGCACCACCCCCGCCGCCTGGAACGACCCGGTCAAGGGCACCGAGCTCGCCAAGGCGCAGATCTCGCAGGGCGCCGATGTGATCTATGCCGCGGCGGGCGGCACCGGCATGGGCGTGCTTCAGGCCGCGGCGGATGAGAACATCCTCTCGATCGGCGTCGACAGTAACCAGAACTACCTGTTCCCCGGCAAGGTGCTGACCTCGATGGTCAAGCGCGTCGACAACGCGGTCTATGACGCGTTCAAGGCCGGCCCCGAGATCTCGACCGGGCTTGTCGTGATGGATCTGGCCTCCGAGGGCGTGGGCTACGCGATGGACGACAACAACGCCGCCCTCGTCACCCCCGAGATGAAGGCCGCCGTGGACGCCGCCGCCGAGAAGATCAAATCGGGCGAGATCACGGTCCATGACTACATGGCGGACAATACCTGCCCGGTGGAATGATGGGCTCTGACATGCAAACGGGGCGGCAGGAAACTGCCGCTCCGGCGATCGAGCTGAAGGGCATCTCGAAGGCCTTCGGCCCGGTGCAGGCCAACAAGGACATTTCGATCCGGGTGATGCCCGGCACGATCCACGGCATCATCGGCGAAAACGGCGCGGGCAAATCCACGCTGATGTCGATCCTCTACGGCTTTTACAAGGCCGATGCCGGCGAGATCGTGATCCACGGTCGCCCGACCCAGATCCCCGACAGCCAGGCCGCGATCCGCGCCGGGATCGGCATGGTCTTCCAGCATTTCAAGCTGGTCCCGAATTTCACCGTGCTCGAGAATGTCATTCTCGGCGCGGAAGAGGGCGCGCTCCTGCGCCCGTCGCTGGCCAAGGCGCGCAAGGCGCTGCGCCAGCTCGCCGAGGATTACGAGCTCGATGTCGACCCCGACGAGACGGTCGAGAACCTCTCCGTAGGCCACCAGCAGCGCGTCGAGATCCTGAAAGCGCTCTACCGTCAGGCCGATATCCTGATCCTCGACGAGCCCACCGGCGTGCTCACCCCCGCCGAGGCGGACCATCTGTTCCGGATCCTCGCGAACCTGCGCGCGCAGGGCAAGACGATCATCATGATCACCCATAAATTGCGCGAAATCATGGAGATAACCGATACCGTCTCGGTGATGCGGCGCGGCGAGATGACCGCGACGGTGAAAACCGCCGAGACCTCGCCCGAGGCGCTCGCGGAGCTCATGGTCGGGCGCAAGGTGCTCCTGCATGTGCCCAAATCCCCCGCCCGGCCGGGCGAGACCGTGCTCGAGATCGAGAACCTGCGGGTCATCGATGCCGACAAGGTCGCGCGGCTGAAGGGCATCTCGCTCCAGATCCGCGCGGGCGAGATCCTCGGTATCGCGGGCGTCGCCGGCAACGGCCAGTCGCAGCTCCTCGAGGTGCTCGGCGGCTATGCCCGCGCCACCGGCCGCGTCGCGATCCGCGGCGAGGAGATCGACCTGACCGGCCGCCATTCCGACGGCCAGAGCCGGCGCGCGCGCGGCATCGCCCATGTCCCCGAGGACCGCCACCACCACGGGCTGATCCTCGATTTCGCCGCCTGGGAGAACATGGTCTTCGGCTATCACACCCGCCCCGAATACCAGAAAAACCCGCTGATGATGGACAATGCCGGGATCGTCGCGATGACCGAGGGCGCGATGGAGCGCTTCGACGTGCGCCCGCCGATCCCCGACCTGCCGGCGAAGAGTTTCTCCGGCGGCAACCAGCAAAAGATCGTTCTGGCCCGCGAGATCGAGCGCAACCCGGTGCTCCTGCTCGTCGGCCAGCCGACCCGCGGAGTCGATATCGGCGCGATCGAATTCATCCACAAACGCATCATCGCGCTGCGCGACGCGGGCGCGGCGGTGCTGCTCGTCTCGGTGGAACTCGATGAGATCATGTCGCTTTCGGACCGCATCGCGGTGATGTTCGACGGCCAGATCATGGGCGAGCGCCTGCCCGCCGAGACCAATGAGCGCGAGCTCGGCCTGTTGATGGCCGGGGTCGCGGGGGAGGCCGCCTGATGGACAAACTGCCACGCTGGGCCGATCTCGTGCTCGTGCCGCTGATCTCGCTCGCGCTCGCCGCGGCGATCTCGGCGCTGGTCATCCTCGCGATCGGCGGCGACCCGGTCGAGGCCGTCACGATCATGGTCAATGGCGCGCTCGGCTCGCCCTATGGCTGGGGCTACACGCTCTATTACGCGACCTCGTTCATCTTCACCGGGCTCGGCGTCGCGGTGGCCTATCACGCGGGCCAGTTCAACATCGGCGGCGAGGGTCAGGCGCAGCTCGGCGGGCTCGGCGTCGCGCTGGTCTGCCTCGCGGCTCCCTGGCCGCATTGGTCGCTCGCGCTGCCGGCCGCGATCCTGGGCGCGGGGGTGTTCGGCGCGGCCTGGGCGGCGGTGCCGGCCTGGCTCGCGGCCAAACGCGGCAGCCATATCGTCATCACCACGATCATGTTCAACTATATCGCGGCGGCGCTGATCGTTTACCTCCTCGTCGAGGTGCTGCGCCCGGCCGGCCAGATGGACCCGGCCACCGCCCGATTCCCCGCGGGCGCAAGCCTGCCGACCTTTGGCGAGATCCCCGGCCTCTCGGCGATCTTCTCCAAGAACGTGCCCGCGAATGTGACCTTCTTCGTCGCGGTCTTCGCCTGCTGGGCGGTGTGGCTGCTCCTGTGGCGCTCGCGGCTCGGCTATGAGATCCGGGCGTTCGGCAAATCCGAGCCCGCGGCGCGCTATGCGGGCATTTCGCCGACGAAAATGATCATGGTCTCGATGCTGATCTCGGGCGGGCTGTCGGGCATGATGGCGATCAACAACGTCATGGGCGAGGCCGAGCGGCTGTTGCAGAACTCCGCCGAGGGCGCGGGGTTCATCGGCATCGCGGTGGCGCTGATGGGGCGCAACCATCCGGTCGGCATCTTCCTCGCGGCGATCCTGTTCGGCTTTCTCTATCAGGGCGGCGCCGAGCTCGGCCTCTGGACGACGATCCCGATCGAGCTGCGGCTGCTTCTGCAGGGCCTCGTGATCCTGTTCACGGGCGCGCTCGACACGATGGTGCGGATGATGCTCGCCCCCTTCTTCCGCGTGCGGAGGGCCGCCTGATGGATTACGCAACGCTTCTGCAAATCCTTGATTCGACGCTGCGGCTCGGCACGCCCTTGCTGCTCGCCTGTCTCGCGGGGCTCTATTCCGAGCGCTCGGGCATCTTCGACATCGGGCTCGAGGGCAAGATGCTGATGGCGGGCATGGCCTCGGGGGCGGTAGCGGCGCTCTCGGGCTCGGTCTGGGCCGGGCTTCTGGCCGGCATCGGCGCCTCGATGGCGCTCGCGCTGATCCATGGCCTCGCCTCGATCACCTTCCGCGGCAACCAGCTCATCTCCGGCGTCGCGCTCAATTTCGTGGCCTCGGGCGCGACCGTGCTGATCGCGCAATCGCTCTTCCAGCAAGGCGGGCGCACCCCTTCGCTCACCGGCGCGGCGCGGTTCAACCCGATCGAGCTGCCTTTCGCCGAGACGCTGCGCGCGATCCCCGGCCTTGGCCCCTTCTACGCCGAGGTGCTCTCGGGCCATTCCGCGCTCGTCTATGTCGCGCTGGCGGCGGTGCCGGGGACCTGGTGGCTGCTCTATCGCACGCGCTTCGGGCTGCGGCTGCGCGCGGTCGGCGAGAACCCGGAATCGGTCGATACCGCGGGGGTTTCGGTGCTCCGGCTGCGCTATACGGCGGTTTTGATCACCGGCGTGCTCTGCGGCCTTGCGGGCGCCTATATGGCCACCGGCCTGCAGGCGGGCTTTGGCCGCGAGATGACCGCCGGGCGCGGCTATATCGCGCTCGCGGCGCTGATTTTCGCGAAATGGCGGCCCTGGTCGGCGCTCTGGGCGACGATGCTCTTCGGCTTCCTGCAGGCGCTGGCGCTGCGCCCCGATGTGCTCGAGCGCACCGTCGGCTTCCCGGTGCCGGTCTCGGCGCTCGATGCGCTGCCCTATATCCTCACCGTGATCGTTCTGGCGGGCTTTGTCGGCCGCGCGATCCCCCCCCGTGCCGGAGGCCAACCCTATGTCAAAGAGCGCTGAACTCGCCCGCCTCGTGCAGGCGCGCGCCGGCGCCGAGCCGCCGCGGCTCGGGCTGATCCTCGGCTCCGGCCTCGGCCATCTGGCCGAGGAGGTCGCGGGCACCGCGATCCCCTATGAGGACCTTCCGGGCTTTCCGCAGGCGGGCGTCTCGGGCCATAACCCGAAACTCGTGATCGGCGATCTGGAGGGGGTGCGCGTCGCGGTCTTCGGCGGGCGCGCGCATTATTACGAGCACGGCAACCCCGCCGAGATGCGCCTGCCGCTCGAGCTTCTCAAGGCGCTCGGCTGCGAGAGCCTGCTCCTGACCAATGCCGCGGGCTCGCTGCGCGACGATCTCCCGCCGGGCGGGCTGATGCTGCTCAACGACCATATCGCCTTCGCCGGCACGAACCCGCTGATCGGCGAGCCCTCGGACGCGCGCTTCGTGCCGATGACCGAGGCCCATGACCCCGCGATGCGCGCGGGCCTCGCCGCCGCCGCTGCGGCCGAGGGCGTCGAGCTGCCCGAGGGGGTTTATTGCTGGTTCTCCGGCCCCTCCTTCGAGACGCCCGCCGAGATCCGCGCCGCGCGCGTCCTTGGCGCCGATGCGGTGGGCATGTCGACGGTGCCCGAGGTGATCCTCGCGCGGTTTCTCGGGCTGCGGGTGGCGGCCGTTTCGGTGATCACCAACATGGGCGCGGGCCTCTCCTCCGAGGCGATCAGCCATGAGCACACCAAGGCGATGGCGCCTCTGGGCGCGGCCAAGCTCGAGCGCGTGCTGCGACGATATCTGCGCGCCCTGTGACCCCGGGGCGAGACGGGGTTTGACAGCCGCCCCCATGCGGGCAACACTGGTCCCAAGTCGCGAGCCGGACCCGCCATGCAGATCTACCTCCCCATCGCCGAGGTCTCGGTCAATGCCTTTCTCCTGCTCGGGCTTGGGGGGGTCGTGGGGCTGCTCTCGGGGCTCTTCGGGGTGGGCGGCGGCTTTCTGATCACGCCGCTACTGTTCTTCATCGGCATCCCGCCGACCGTCGCGGTCGCCACCGGCGCCAATCAGGTCGTCGCCTCCTCGGTCTCGGGCGTGCTCGCGCAGTTCAAGCGCAAGGCGGTCGATGTGCCGATGGGGATCGTGCTGCAGATCGGCGGGCTTCTCGGCTCGACCGCGGGGATCTGGGTCTTCAACCTGCTCACCCGCATGGGCCAGATCGACCTCGTGGTGCAGCTCTCCTATGTCGTCTTCCTCGGCGCGATCGGGCTCTTGATGCTGCAAGAGGCGCTGCGCACCATCCGCCGCCAGCGCCGCGGCACCCAAAAGCGCGTCAAACGCCATCAGCACAACTGGGTCCACAAGCTGCCGCTGAAGATGAAATTCCGCGCCTCGGGGCTCTATATCTCGGTGATCCCGCCGATCATGGTGGGCTTTGCGGTCGGCGTTCTGGCCGCGATCATGGGGGTGGGCGGCGGCTTCATCATGGTGCCCGCGATGATCTATCTGCTTGGCATGCCGACGAAAGTCGTGATCGGCACCTCGCTGTTCCAGATCATCTTCGTCTCCGCCTTCACCACGATGATGCATGCGATCACCAACCAGTCGGTCGATGTGATGCTGGCGCTCCTGCTGATCCTCGGCGGCGTCGTCGGCGCGCAATTCGGCACAAGGCTCGGCGCGCGGCTCAAGGCCGAACAGCTGCGCGTGCTGCTCGCGCTCCTCGTCATCGCGGTGGCGGTGAAACTCGGGCTCGACCTGCTCCTGCGCCCCGCCGATCTCTTCTCGCTCACCATCCCGCGGGGCAAACCATGATCCGTCTCGCGCTGCTCGCCCTCACCCTGCTCGCCGCCCTGCCCGCCCGCGCCGAGGATATCGTCGCCGGGCTCAGCCACGACAATATCGGCATCACCGCCTCCTTCAACGGCTCCGAGATCCTGATCTATGGCGCGGTGAAACGCGCCGAGCCCGAGCCCGAGGGGCCCCCGCTCGGCGTCATCGTCACCCTCGAGGGCCCCGATGGCCCGGTCACGATCCGGCGCAAATCGCGCGAATTCGGGGTCTGGGTGAACACCGATTCCGTGGGCGTGGCCTCGGCGCCGAGCTATTACGCGGTGGCGACCTCGGCGCCGCTCGCCGAGATCCTCGCCCCCGAGACCGATGTGATCCAGCGCATCTCGGTGCCGCTCGCGCTGCGCGCCTTCGCCGGGCCGATCGAGGTCACCGACGCGCGCCCCTTCACCGCCGCGCTGATGCGCATCCGCACCGAGGACGGGCTCTACCGGGTCGATGAAGGCGCGGTGCGGCTGGTCGAGAACACCCTCTTCCGCGCCGATTTCCACCTGCCCGCGAACCTGATCGAGGGCGATTACACGACGCGGATCTTCCTCACCCGCGGCGGCGCGGTCGTCGATCAATATCGCACCGCGATCTATGTGCGCCGCGTCGGGCTGGAGCGCTGGCTCTATATCCTCTCGCGCCAACATGCCGCGATCTACGGCGCGCTCTCGCTCGCGCTCGCGGTCTTTGCCGGCTGGGCGGCGGCCGAGGCCTTCCGCCTGCTGCGCAACTGAGCCGCGCTACTCCTCCTCGCGCTCGAGCCGCAGCGCCGCCGCCCCCGACGGCAGATCCTCGATCCCGAGCGGCGCCGAGGGCCGCGCAAGCCGCGCCCGTGTCACCCACAACAGCCGATGCTCGGCCCGGGTGATCGCCACATAGGCGAGGCGCTTCCACAGCGGGATCCCCGCTTCCGTCCGCCCCGCGCGATGGGCGGCATAGATATCGGGCGCGAACACCTGCACCGCGGGCCATTGGCTGCCCTGCGCCTTGTGGATCGTCACCGCCGCGCCATGCAGAAACGCCGCCCCCATCCGTGCCGCATAGGGGATGAAGGGCTCCTCCTCATCGGGCATCTCGATCTTGATGATCGAGGCCGCCGAGAGCCGCGGATCCTCGGCGCCGAGCACATGCAGCCGCGAGAAGCCGGGCTTCTTGCCGGGGCCGAGATAGACCACCTGCGCGCCCTTGATCAGCCCCCGCGCCTCCAGATCGATCCGCTTCTTGCGGTGCTTGAGCGGCAGCTCGATCCCGTCGCAGATCAGCGGCTCGCCCGGCAAAAGCGCATCCGCCGGCGCATTATGGGCCGCGCGAAAGGCCGAGATCAGCCGGATCCGCGTCGCATTGCGCCACACCAGCACCGGCGAGCGCGCCATCAGATCGCTCTCCACCCGCTCGGCCCAGACCACCCGCTCATCGCGGCGCGAAATCTCCTCGATCATCCGCTCGAACGCCTCGAAGCCGAGGCTCTCATCGGCCAGCGCATGGGCCAGATCGAGGATCGGGTTGTCCTGGGTCTGACGGTGGATCCGGTGCAGGATATGCTTGTCCGCCTCCGGCAGACGCTCGAAACACATCTCGCCCGATTGGTTCACCGGCGCGAGCTGCGCGGGGTCGCCAAAGAGCACCAGCGTCGGGAAAATCTCGCGCAGGTCGTCGAACTGACGCTCATCGAGCATCGAGGCCTCATCGACGAAACCGATATCGAGCCCCTCCTCGCGCCGCTTCCAGCCCTGGATGAAATCCGACCCCCGCAGCCCCGCCGCCGCCAAAGCGCCCGGCACCGACTTATGCAGATCGTAAAACGCCTTGGCCCGGTCGAGCGCCTCCTCGGTCAGCCCATCGAGACGCAAGAGCTCAAGGTTCGGCCGCTCGCCCTGCCCCGCCAGCCACTCGGCGATGCGCTCATATTCGGGGTCATAGACGGGGGTATAGAGGATCCGGTGGATCGTCGTCGCCGGCACCCCGCGCGAGCGCAACACACTCGCCGCCTTGTTCGTCGGCGCGAGAATCGCCAGCGTGCGCCGCTCGCGCCGGCGCTTGCCCTCGAAATCGCCCGAGACGATCTCGACCCCGGCCTCCTCGAGCGCCTTGTAAAGCTGCGCGAGCAACATCGTCTTGCCCGAACCCGCCTTGCCGATCACCGAAAGCACCCGCGCCCCGTCGCCCTCGGGCTCGAGATGGCCGCCGACGATATCGACGCCCGCCGCCTCGAGAGCCGCGGCCACAGCATCCCAGGCCTCGGCCTGATCGTCGGAAAATATCAAAGCAGGGGTCGTCATGGCGCGACCTTACAGGGGCTCGCCCGCATCCGAAAGGCACGAAATCGGAGAGGGCGGATGCCTCCGGCGGGGATATTTATCAGCAAGATGAAAGGCCGCCCCTTCATCTTGCCAAAAATATCCCGGGGGTCCGGGGGCAGCGCCCCCGGCGCGCGCGCCTCAGGCCGCGGCCGGCGTCGGCGCGGCGAGGGCGACGATGTCGAACATGATCCGGTTGAGCTCGAAATCCTTCGGCGTATAGACCCGCGCGACGCCATAGCCGATGAGCCGCGCCGCATCCTCATCGGGGATGATCCCGCCGACGACCACCGGCACATCGCCCAGCCCCGCCGCGCGCATCCGCTCCATCAGCTCCTCGATCAGCGGCAGATGCGAGCCCGACAGGATCGACAGCCCCACCACATGCGCGCCCTCCTCGAGCGCCTTGGCGACGATCTCCTCGGGCGTCAGGCGGATGCCGTCATAGGTGATATCCATGCCGCAATCGCGGGCGCGATAGGCGATCTGTTCGGCGCCGTTCGAATGGCCGTCGAGCCCCGGCTTGCCGACCAGGAACTTCAGCCGCCGGCCGAGCCGCGCCGAAGCCTCGTCCACCGCCGCGCGGATCTCGTCGAGGCCGCGGGTGTTGTTCGACGGCGCTTTCGAGACGCCGGTCGGGCCGCGATACTGGCCATGCACCGCGCGCATCACGCCCGCCCATTCGCCGGTGGTGGCGCCGGCCTTCGCGGCCTTGATCGAGGCGGGCATCACGTTTTGCCCCGCCGCCGCGGCGGCCTTCAGCTCGGCGAGCGCGGCCTGCACCGCGGCCTCGTCGCGCCCCGCGCGCCAGGCTTCGAGCCGCGCGATCTGATCCTTCTCGACCGCCGGGTCGACGACCATGATCCCGCCATCGCCCGCGGTCAGCGGCGAAGGCTCGCCCTGTTGCCAGCGGTTCACGCCCACAACGATCGTCTCTTCGCTCTCGATCCGGCCGATGCGCTCGGCATTGGCCTCGACCAGCCGGCCCTTCATGTAATCGATCGCGGCAATCGCACCGCCCATCGCGTCGATCTGCGCAAGCTCGGCGCGCGCGCCCGCCTTCAGATCCTCGACCTTGGCGGTCACCGCCGGGTTGCCCTCGAAGAGATCGCCATATTCCAGAAGGTCGGTCTCATAGGCCATGATCTGCTGCATCCGCAGCGACCATTGCTGATCCCAGGGCCGCGGCAGGCCCAGCGCCTCGTTCCACGCCGGCAGCTGCACCGCCCGCGCGCGCGCGTTTTTCGACAGCGTCACCGCCAGCATCTCGATCAGGATCCGGTAGACGTTGTTCTCCGGCTGCTGCTCGGTCAGGCCGAGCGAGTTGACCTGCACGCCATAGCGGAAGCGGCGGTATTTCTCTTCCTCGATCCCGTAGCGCTCGCGGCAGATCTCGTCCCAGAGCTCGGTGAAGGCGCGCATCTTGCACATCTCGGTCACGAAGCGGATCCCGGCGTTCACGAAGAACGAGATCCGCCCGACCATCTCGGGGAAGCCCTCGGCCGGCACCTTGACCTTGAGGTCATCGAGCACCGCGATCCCCGTCGCGAGCGCGAAGGCGAGCTCCTGCTCGGGCGTCGCGCCGGCTTCCTGCAGGTGATAGGAACAGACGTTCATCGGGTTCCATTTCGGCAGGTGCTCGCGGGTATAGGCGGCGACATCGGTGATCATCGCGAGCGAGGGCTTCGGCGGGCAGATATAGGTGCCGCGCGAGAGATATTCCTTCACCAGATCGTTCTGCACCGTGCCTTGCAGCTTCGAGACATCCGCGCCCTGCTCCTCGGCCACCGCGATATAGAGCGCGAGAAGCCACGGCGCGGTCGCGTTGATCGTCATCGAGGTGTTCATCTGCTCGAGCGGGATCTCATGGAAGAGCGCGCGCATGTCGCCCAAGTGGCACACCGGCACGCCGACCTTGCCGACCTCGCCGCGCGAGAGCACATGATCGCTGTCATAGCCCGTCTGGGTCGGCAGATCGAAGGCGACCGAGAGGCCCGTCTGCCCCTTGGCGAGGTTCATCCGGTAGAGCGCGTTCGACTTTTCGGCGGTCGAATGGCCCGCATAGGTGCGGAACAGCCAGGGCTTGTCCTTGGCGGGTCTGGTGGTCTCGGTCATGGCGGCCTCCGGGGAAAGTCGAATCCTTTTTCCGCAACAAAGTTGCGATTCAATCCCTGATAAGCGAAAGAATGTGTCCCTGTCAATTCGCCGCGCTGCGGCATTGCGCAAAGCGCGGCGATCGGTCGGGCTTTCCGAAACGCCCGCCGCGCGCGAGGCGAATTTCCTTGTTCGCGATCACAGAAATGTCATTGTAGCGCGGGCGATCGACAGTCCTTCGCTCTGACCTTTTGGAGACTCGCAAGATGCGTTCCCTGAACACCCTCAAGGCCGCTGTGGTCGGCCTTGGCCTGCTGGGGCTCGCCAGCCCCGCCCTCGCGCTTGACCGCCGGGTCACGATCGAGAACGAAACCGGCTTCACGATCGTCGAGTTCTACGGCTCGAACTCCGGCGAGCAAGACTGGCAAGAAGACATCCTGGGCGAAGACATGCTGCCCTCCGGCCAGAGCGTCGTGATCGATTTCGACGATGCCACCGGCTATTGCATGTTCGATTTCAAGGCCGTCTTCGACGATGGCGAGGAACTGGTGCGCGAGGGCGTCAACATCTGCGAAGTCGCGACCTTCACCTATCGCTGAGGCGCGCCCCGGGCGTCATGCGGCCGCGCAGCATTGCGCGGCCGTTTTTTTGGCCCCGACGCAACGGCGGGGTCATAAAGTTTCAAAATCACAATCTCAGGCATTGCATTGTTGCGCACGCAAGATTATTTCAACGGACATACCCGCCCCGATTCTGCGGCGCGGCGACGCTAACAGGAGATGCTCATGGCCCTCGACGTGAACACCAATATCGCGCCCTACGCAGCGCCCGAGAAAGACCTCTACGAAATCGGCGAGATGCCGCCGCTCGGCTATGTGCCGAAAAACATGTATGCCTGGGCGATCCGCCGCGAGCGTCATGGCGAGCCCGAGCAGAGCTTCCAGGTGGAAGTGGTGCCGACCTGGGAAATCGACAGCCATGAAGTGCTGGTGCTCGTGATGGCCGCGGGCGTGAACTACAACGGCATCTGGGCCGGCCTCGGCGTGCCGATCTCGCCCTTCGACGGCCACAAGCAGCCCTACCACATCGCCGGCTCCGACGCCTCGGGCATCGTGTGGAAGGTGGGCGACAAGGTCACCCGCTGGAAAGTGGGCGACGAGGTGGTGATCCACTGCAACCAGGACGACGGCGACGACGAAGAATGCAACGGCGGCGATCCGATGTTCTCGCCCAGCCAGCGGATCTGGGGCTACGAGACCCATGACGGCTCGTTCGCGCAATTCACCCGCGTGCAGGCCCAACAGCTCATGCCGCGCCCCAAGCACCTGACCTGGGAAGAGGCCGCCTGCTACACGCTGACGCTCGCGACCGCCTACCGGATGCTCTTCGGCCATGAGCCCCATGACCTCAAACCCGGCCAGAACGTGCTCGTCTGGGGCGCCTCGGGCGGCCTTGGCTCCTTCGCGATCCAGCTGATCAACGCGGCCGGCGCCAACGCCATCGGCGTGATCTCCGATGAGGACAAGCGCGAGTTCGTCATGGGCCTGGGCGCCAAGGGCGTGATCAACCGCAAGGATTTCAAATGCTGGGGGCAGCTGCCGAAGGTCAACTCGCCCGAGTATAACGACTGGCTCAAAGAGGCGCGCAAGTTCGGCAAGGCGATCTGGGAGATCACCGGCAAGGGCGTGAACGTCGACATGGTCTTCGAACACCCCGGCGAAGCGACCTTCCCGGTCAGCTCGCTGGTGGTGAAAAAGGGCGGCATGGTGGTGATCTGCGCCGGCACCTCGGGCTTCAACTGCACCTTCGACGTGCGCTACATGTGGATGCACCAAAAGCGCCTGCAGGGCTCGCACTTCGCCCATCTCAAACAGGCCTCGGCCGCCAACAAGCTGATGATCGAGCGCCGCATCGATCCGTGCATGTCGGAGGTCTTCCCCTGGGATCAGATCCCGCAGGCCCATACCAAGATGCTGCGCAATGAGCACAAGCCGGGCAACATGGCCGTGCTCGTGCAGGCGCCCCGCACCGGGCTGCGCACCTTCGAGGATGCGCTGGAAGCTGGCCCCAAGGCGTAATCGCCTGGCTTTCCGCGCTGACCCGCGCCCCCACCGGGGCGCGGGTTCTTGTCGTGAAAGATACACCTGAAAGCAATGTTAGCGTTGACAGGCCCCCCGGGTCGGTCGCACTCTTTCCAGACGCCGGTTTTGGCGTGACCTGGAGTTTTCAGACGTGGCTCCCCATCTTGTTTTCGGGCGGCGCGAGATTTCTGTATTTTTTCGCGCCGTGATTGTTCGCACGGGCCCTTGGTATCGGCCCCTCCCTGCCCGCCCCCGCCCCGGGGCTTGCCGCCATGTGCTCTGAGCGCCTGCCCCGCCCGCGAGACGGAGCCGCGCTCGGCAAAGATCAGAGCGACATGCGCGCCTATAACGAAAAGCTGGTGCTGAGCCTGCTGCGCCAGGTCGGCCCGATCCCGCGCAGCCAGATCGCCCGCGCCACCGGCCTCTCGCCGCAAAGCTGTTCGGTGATCATGCGCGCGCTGGAGACCGCGGGCCTCGTGCGCCGCGGCGCGCCGCAACGCGGGCGCATCGGCCAGCCCTCGGTGCCGATGATGCTGGCCGAGGATGGCGCGTTCTCGCTCGGCCTGCAGATCCGCCGCGACAGCGCCGAGATGGTGCTGATGGATTTTCTCGGCACGATCCGCGCCAGCCGCAGCTGCGCCTATCGCGCGCCCCATCCCGACACGATCGTGAGCTTTGCCCGCACGGCGCTGGACGAACTGGCCCAGACGCTGCCCGAAACGCTGCGCGTGCGGCTGCGCGGGCTTGGCGTGGCGCTGCCCGATCAGCCCTGGCTCTGGGCCACTGAACCCGCGGCGCGAACGGCGTGGCAACGCTTTGATCTGGCGGAGGAATTGCGCGAGCTGACCGATCTGCCGATCTATGCCGAGCAGGATATCGTCGCCGCCTGCCGCGCGGAAATGGCGCTTGGCAGCGCGATCGGGGCGGCCGATCTGCTCTATATCGAGATCCGCGAGACGATCCGCGGCGCGGTGGTGCAGGCCGGCAAGCCGCTACAGGGCGGGCGGGTGCATCGCCCGCTCGGCCGGATCGAGGTCTGCGCGCCCGCGGGCGGCTCTGTGGCGCTTGACGGCTGCGCCTCGCTCGGGCGGCTGGCCGAGCTGATGGCGGCGCAGGGCGCGCTGCCCGAGGCGCTGCGCGGCATGCCCTCCGGCTGGCCCGAGCTGCCCGAGGCCGAGACCCGCTGGCGCGCGGAGGCGGCGCCGGCCCTCGCGCAGGTGATCTGCAGCGCCGATGCGCTGCTTTCGCTCAGCCATGTGGTGATCGCTGTCTGCCGCCCGCCCGCAGCGCGCGCCGCGCTGGTGCAGGCGGTGGCGGCCCATCTCGAGGCGGACGAGGCGAACCTCGCGGGGCTGCCCGCGCTCCATGCCGCGACGCTCGGCCCCCAGACGGCGGCGCTCGGCGCGGCGATCTTGCCGCTCGCGGCGCAGTTTCTCGTGCAACTCCCGGCGCGGCGCTGAGCGCGCGGCCGGGCGGGAAGCCGATCTTGCCCGCCGCAAGTAGCCCATTACGGCCGCGGTTGCGCGCTTTTATCGCGGGGGAGGCGGTTGAAACCGGCCGGCGGCGCGCCTAGGTCGGCCTTGAAGCGGCGCGCACCCCGCGCCCTTCCCCAATGGAGATTGGATGTCAGAGCTTGTGTGAAAAGGCTCTCTGAACTTCAGAGAGCCGGCGATCGAGAAACCGCCGGGCGCCACTGCGCCTGCGTGAATTTTCACGTCCATCACAGAGACTTCCATGAATATCTCGAAAAACGAACAACGTGCGTTGCACGTTCTGGCTCTGGGCGGCCGGATCCTCCATGAGCGGGAGACCGGCCCGAAAGTCACCGCCGCGCTCTGCGTCACCCGCGAGGGGATGATTCTCGCCGATTTCGACCTGAACGTCTTCGCCCGATTGCGGCGCAAACGGCTGATCGAATCGCGCGCCGGCAGCCCCTATCGCATCTCGCGCAAGGGGCGCCTCTCGGTGCGCGCGCAGCTTGACAACCAGGGGGGCTGACATGCGGATCCGAACCGAACGCGCGGGGGATTTCGCGCAGATCCGAACGGTGGTGACCGAGGCGATGCGGCTTTTGCCGCAGGCCTCTGGCACCGAGGCCGAGATCATCGAGCGGTTGCGCGCCGAGGGTGCGCTCCGCCTCGGGCTGGTGGCCGAGGAGGCGGGCGCGGTGGTGGGCTATCTCGCCGCCTCCGAGGCGCGAATCGGCGCCGAGAGCGGCTGGGGGCTGATCGGGCCGCTCGCCGTCACCCCGGCCCGGCACCGGCAGGGGATCGGCCGGGCGCTGATGCGCGCCGCACTCGCCCGGCTGCGCAGGCGCTGCAAGGGCGCGGTGCTGGTCGGCGACCCGGGCTATTATGCGCGCTTCGGCTTTCGCGCCGGGGCCGGGCTGACGGTGGGCGCCTGCCCGCCGCGGTTCATCCTGGCCCTGCCCTTTGGCGCGGAACCGCCCGCGGGCGAGGTCTACCACCCGCCGGCCTTCGGGCTGCGGCAGGAGGGCTGAGCGAGGCGAAACCCTCGGTCCGGGCGGCGGAAACGGCGCCCGGATCCCGCGCGCGCAAACGCCACCCCAGGCGCCCGGAGGGCGACATCAAGGCGGTTCATGATGTTGGGAAGAAATGGCGGACCCGGAGCGATTCGAACGCCCGACCCTCAGATTCGTAGTCTGATGCTCTATCCAGCTGAGCTACGGGTCCGCTGTGAGGGCGGGATTTAGCCCCTGCTTCGGGGGTATGCAAGGGCTAAATTCCGGCTTTTTCGATTTTCTTTCGCCCGGCGCGCGCGGCGCCTTGTTTCATTCGGCTTTCGGCACGAGCGCGGTCGCCAAAATCCCGCGCAGCACGCCGCCGTCGCCCTGCGCGGCCGATTTCACCGTCTGATCGAGCGCCAGATCGCCGTAGCCCGCGGCCTTCAGCTCGGCCTGCAGCGCCTCGGGCGCCTTGCCGGCGAGGTCGGCCAGCACATCGATGCGCGCATTGCCGAGCGAGCGGATCACCACCTCCGGCCCGAGCCCCGCGCCCTCGACGACACCCGGGATCAGGTTCGGCACGAAGGTCAGCCCCGCAACGATCACCCCCGCCGCCATGATCGCATTGGCCAGCGGCCGACGGAAATAGGTGGTGAAGGCGCGCCAGTTGAGCAGCAGATGCGCGAGCGCGCCCGCGACCATCACCAGCCCCGCCCATTCATGGACGGTCTTCATGGTCGCGGTATCGAGGTGGAAGAACATCAAGACGCCCGTGAGCGCCATGATCGCGAAAGCGCCGATAACGAGCGGCGTGGCCCAAGCCCGGAGAGACATGATGAAATCCTCTGCATCATCTTCTGCAGATGAAACGCACGAGGCTCACGTTTCCGTCAGCCCGCCGGCGCGGGCTCGGGCGAAAATTCATGCGGCAGGTGGAGCTTGAACTCGGTGCCGGTCTCGTCGGTGCGCACGAGCTCAAGCCGCCCGCCATGGCCGCGCACGAGCTCGGCCGAGATCGCAAGGCCAAGCCCGGTGCCGCCCTTCTTCACGCCGCCCGCGAAGGGCTGGAAGAGATGTTCGCGCGCCCGCATCGGCAGGCCCGGGCCGGTATCTTGCACCCGGATCCACCAGCCCTCCGGCTCCTCGCCCGCGCCGATCTCGATCGTGCCGGGCTTGGCGGTGGCCTCGATCGCCTGACGCGCGTTGCGCACGAGGTTCGAGATCACCCGGTAGAGCTGTTCGTGATCGGCGCGGATCTCGAGCGCGGGCGGCACATCGGTGACGAAATCGATCTGCGCGGCCTCGGCGGGGGGCTGCTCGCCCTCGACGACCTCGGTGACGAGCGCGGCCAGCGCAAAGCGCGAGAGCGTCGGCGGCGGCTCCTCGGCGCGGCCAAAGGCGAGCGTGGTCTCGCACAGATTGACCGCCCGGCCGATCGAATTCATCAGCTTCGGCGCCGCACGCTGCACCGCCGGATCTTGCGAATCCTCCATCCGGTCGGCGAAAAGCTGCGCCGTGGTGAGAATATTGCGCAGATCGTGGCTGATCTTGGCGACCGCCTGACCGAGCTGCGCCAGACGCTCCTTTTGCTTGAGCGCGGCGGTGAGTTGGCGTTGCATCGAGGCCAGCGCCTCCTCGGCCACGCGCAGCTCCTCGATCCGGGCCTCGGGCGCGATGATCCGCCGCGCATCCTCGGGCGCCTCGGCATAGGCCGACATATGCGCCACCACCCGCTTGATCGGCACCACCATCAGCCGCCGCACGAGGAAGAACAGCAACAGCGCCGTGATCACCGAAACCGCCGCCGAGAGCGCGAGCAGCCGCAGCCCGTATTCGATCATCTCGATCCGCATCGGCCCGGTCTGCATGGTGACCTCGATGACGAGCCCGCCCTTCTGCACCGGATCGCCGATCACCCGGATCACATGATTCTCCGGGTCGATCAGCAGCGCCAGCGCATCGCGCACCAGGACCCAGGGCGGCGTCTCGCGCAGATCATAGCTCGCCGCGATCTGGCTCGGGATCGGCGAGGAGAGCACGAGCTGACGCACCGCATCGCGCCGCAGCACGACGTTATAGACGCCAGCATTGGCCAGAAGCTCGGTCTCGAGATCGGGTTCGATCATCTGATCGGTGGTCAAAAGCGCGAGCGAGGCGATCTGCGCGCGCTCGAGCCGGGTCTGGAGATAAGATTCGCGGAAATTCGCCAGCCCCGGCAGAAGGATCAAAACCTCGGCCAGCACGACGAAAATCGTCGTGAGAATCAGAAACCGGCCCGAAAGAGTGTTGATCGCCATCCTACCTATCGCGGGCCTTTCCCCGCTGTCCGCCGAACTGCGGCTTTTACAAGTGATACCAAACGCTTCGCGCAATAAATAGGGGCCCTATCGGCTGCGCGGAAGCCCGCCGATGCAGAGAAAACGCCGCAGGCCCGCCCCGCCGTCGCTTTCGGGCGAAAAATCTGCGCGCGAGCGTTGACTTGTGATCCGCCCCCGCGTATAGCCCGGGCCTCGAATATGAGCGGCTGTCGTCTCCTCGTGAGCGTGCAGCCCTACCGTAGACAGAACCCGGAGTAACCGCGATGAAACGCACTTTCCAGCCGTCGAACCTCGTTCGCGCACGTCGTCACGGCTTCCGCGCCCGCATGGCCACCAAAGGCGGCCGCCGTGTGCTGAACGCCCGCCGCGCCAAGGGCCGCAAGGTTCTGTCGGCGTAAGGCCGGGAAAGCCAGGCAAGCGATGACGCCGCCGGAGGCTCCCGCGACTGGCCAGATCGGCCGGGAAGCGGAGTGCCCACCGGCGGTTTTGTCATGTCCTGAGGTCGCACAGCGACTGGAAACCCTGTGCAAGCGCGCGGATTTTCTGCGCGCGGCCAGTGCCTTGCGCGCCGGCACGCCGGGGTTTTTGCTGCAAGCCCGCGCCCGCGCGCCCGAAGAGGCCGCGGGCCTCGCGCGGGTCGGTTTCACCTGCTCGAAAAAGCTCGGCAATGCGGTGGCGCGCAACCGCGCCAAGCGCCGCCTGCGTGAGATCGCGCGGCTCGTGCTCACCGGCCGCGCCCGGGCGGGCTGGGATTATGTGCTCGTCGGCCGCCCCGAGGCGACGGCGAGCCGCGATTTCGCGGCGCTCCTGAAGGATATCGAGCGCGCGCTCGAGGAGATCCACTCCCCCCGCGCCCGCGAATCGCGCCCCCGCCCCGCCCCGCAAAAGGGCCGCCGGAGAGGCAAGGGATGAGCCCGCTCGCCTTTCTCGTCTCGCTGCCGGTGCGCGGCTATCGGCTGCTCTTGAGCCCCTGGGTCGGCCATGGCTGCCGCTATCAGCCGACCTGCTCGGCTTATGCGCTCGAGGCGCTGGAGCGTCACGGCGCGCTGAAGGGCTCTTATCTCGCGACGAAACGGGTGCTCTCGTGCCATCCGCTCGGCGGCCATGGCTACGACCCGGTGCCCGGCGCCGACCCGGAGTTCGACGCGCAAAAACGACAGGAGAAGAGCGATGCTTGACGAGGACGACGCCCCGATCCACCCGCTGTTCGCCCAGGCGCCGAGCTCGACCGAGTTCAAGAAACTGCGCAAGCGCATCGTGCGAGAAACCCGCGATGCGATTGAAAAATATGGCATGATCGAACGCGGGGCGCGCTGGCTCGTGTGCCTCTCGGGCGGCAAGGACAGCTATACGCTGCTGGCGATCTTGCATGAGCTGAAATGGCGCGGGCTCCTGCCTGTGGACCTGCTCGCCTGCAACCTCGATCAGGGCCAGCCGGGCTTTCCCTCGACGGTGCTGCCGAAATTCCTCGAAGACATGGGCGTGCCGCACCGCATCGAATATCAGGACACCTATTCGATCGTCGTCGACAAGATCCCGCAGGGGCGGACCTATTGCTCGCTCTGTTCGCGCCTGCGCCGCGGCAACCTTTACCGAATCGCCCGCGAGGAGGGCTGCTCGGCGGTCGTGCT
This sequence comes from Rhodobacter xanthinilyticus, assembly GCF_001856665.1. NCBI lineage: Bacteria > Pseudomonadati > Pseudomonadota > Alphaproteobacteria > Rhodobacterales > Rhodobacter > Rhodobacter xanthinilyticus. Next base: position 2,997,391 of record NZ_CP017781.1, read on the forward strand.
CGGCCATCACCGCGACGACATCCTCGAAACCTTCTTCATGAACCTCTTCCACGGCGGGCGGCTGGCCACGATGCCGCCGAAACTGCTCAACGAGGAGGGCGATCTCTTCGTCTATCGCCCGCTCGCCTTCGTGGCCGAGGCCGATTGCGAGAAGTTCGCGAAATCAATGAATTACCCGATCATCCCCTGTGATCTGTGCGGCTCGCAGGACGGCTTGCAGCGCCAGCAGGTCAAGCAGATCCTCGACGGATGGGAGCGCAACAGCCCCGGCCGTCGGCAGGTGATGTTCCGCGCGCTGATGAACGTGCGGCCCTCGCATCTGGCCGATCCCTCGATCTTCGATTTCGCCGGGCTGATGCGCGGCGAAAGTGCAAAAATCGAGGATTTTAACCAAACCGTGCCCAGATTCGGCCATACCGATTAACGGTTCGCTGACCAAACGCGCCTAATTTGGCCCTGTCCGGGGGCTCGGCCTCCGCTGCTGCGACAGAGGTTTGATATGGTGCGTTTCGGGGGAGCAAGAATTTCGGGCACGGTGGGAGAGATCCTGCTCCGCCGCGAGCTGGCCGTCTTTGTTCCGGCGATTGTCCTGGCGGGCTATTGGTTCGGCCTCGAGGCGCTGATTCTCGTCGCGGGCACCGCGCTCGCGGTCGCCTGGGCGACCCGGCCGATGCACGCGCGCACCGCCGAGGCCGAAGCCGCACTGTCGCGCGAGGATGGCGGGCGGCCCCTGCGCGAAGAGGCCGCGGAGATTCTCGGCTGGTATGTCGAGCGCGCCCATACGGCCGGGCGCAGCACCACCTGCCTCGTCATCGGCATCGATGAGGAGGAGGTGATGATCCGCCACATGACCCGTCAGGAATTCGACGAGGTGATCCGGCGCACCTCGGAGCGGTTGCGCGGCGCGCTGCGCGAAAACGATCGCGTCCTGCGCCTCGAAGGCGCCCGTTTCGCGATCGTTCTGTGCCCGACCGCCCATGCCGACCTCGAAAGCATGATCCAGCTCGCCGCGCGCCTGCAGGTCGCCTGCGAGGCGCCGCTGTCGATCTCGGCGCGCACCGTGGCGGCGACCGTGCATATCGGCTTTTGCCTGCTCAACCGCAGCCCCGACCAGACCGGCACCGCGCTGCTCGAGGCCGCCGAAACCGCCGCCGACGAGGCGCGCCGCAACGGGCCGAGCGCGATCCGCGCCTATTCGACCGAGCTGCACAACAGCGTCAAGATTCGCTCCGCGCTCGCCTCCGAGGTCGCCGAAGCGCTGGAAGGCGGACAGATCATCGCATTTTTCCAACCGCAGCTGAGCACCGACACCGGCCAGATCTCCGGGATGCAGGCCGTGCCGCGCTGGATGCACCGCGACCGCGGCGTGCTGACCGAGGCCCATATCCTGCCCGCGATCGATGCGGTCGGGCTGCGCCAACGCCTCGCCGAGGTGATGCTCTTCCAAAGTTTCAACGCGCTGCGCGAATGGGCGCGCCAGGGGCAGAACTTCGGGGCCATCTCGCTGCCCGTCTCGCCCGAGCTGATGGCCAACCCGAAACTCGCCGAACGGCTGAAATGGGAATTCGACCGTTTCGAGCTGCCCCCGAACATGATCCGCCTCGTCTTGCAACAAGGGGTGGTCGCCAACCTCAATGAGGATGTCATCACCCACAACCTCGCCGCTTGCGCCAAACTGGGCTGCGAGATCGAACTTGCGGGTTTCGGCGCCGGGCCGATCTCCGTCGGCGCGATCCGCCGCTCCTCCGCCAAGCGTCTGCGGATCCACCGCAGCTTCGTCAAGAAAGTCGACCGCGACCCCGAACAACAGCAACTCGTCGCCGCCATGATCTCGATGGCCGAGGGGCTCGGCCTGTCGACGATCGCCGAAGGCGTCGGCAGCCTCGGCGAACATGCGATGCTTTCGCAACTCGGCTGCAATCACGTCCAGGGGCGAGCGATCGCCGCGCCGATGCCGCTCGATGAAACACAGCAATGGGCGGAGCACCATCGCTCGAAGCTCGACGCGACGCCGCAGATCGTGCGCCGTCGAGGACCGTGAGGCCCACGAATCTCGGAATTCATGGGGCCGCCGGGGAGAATTTTCGCTCCCGGCGGCCATTCTCATGCCGTCGCAGCGCTTTTACAGGAAAATCTCTTGACCTTTCGCCCCCCCTTCTGTTGAACCACCCCCAACCAAGGACAGGTTGGTGGACTGCCCCTCATGGACAATCAGAACAAGAATCTTATCGCTGCAACCGCGCTCTCCGCGCTGGTGCTGATCGGCTGGACCTATTTCTTCCCGCCCGAACAGACCGCGCCGGTCGCGCCGGAGACGGCGACCGAGCAGACCGCCACGGCCGAGGCCCCGGCCGCGCCCGCGGAGGCCGACACGGCCGCAGCCGCGACGCTCGACACCGCGGCGGCGACCGGCCCCGCGGCACGGCGCATCACGATCGACACGCCGGCGCTGACCGGCTCGATCTCGCTCTCGGGCGGTCGCATCGACGATCTCTCGCTCAAGAAATACAAGGAGACGCTGGCTGATGACTCGCCGCTCGTGCGCCTCCTCGCCCCGGTCGACGACCCGGCGCTGAACGCGACCCCCTATTACGCGGTCTATGGCTGGGCCCCGGCGGGCGGGCTCGACCCCGCGCTCGTGCCCGGGCCGAAAACCGTCTGGACCGCGCCGGCCACCGCCAAGCTCACCCCCGCGACGCCGCTCGAGCTCAGCTGGGACAATGGCGCCGGCCTCGTCTTCCATCGCACCATCGCGGTCGATGACGACTACCTTTTCACCATCACCCAAAGCGTCGAGAACAAGACCGGCGCCCCGGTGCGCCTCGCGCCCTACGGGATCATCGCGCGCCACGGCATCCCCGAGGGCAACCGCGTCTACGTCCTTCACGAGGGCGCTGTGCGGATGAGCGATGGCAAGCTCGAAGAGGTGAAATACAAGGATATCACCAAGCTCGACCCGATCGAGGCCGAAGGTCAGGCCGAGCTCACGCAGGTCACCGAAAGCGGCTGGACCGGCTTTACCGACAAATACTGGATGACCACGCTTGCGCCGATCGATGGCGCCTTCACCTCGGTCGTCAAATACACCGCCAACGCCGATCTCTACCAGACCGAGGCGCGCCTGCCGGTGATCGAGGTCGCCCCCGGCGCGACCGGCAAGGCCGAGACCCGTCTCTTCGCCGGCGCGAAGGAATGGGAGGCGATCCGCCATTACCAGAACGATGTCGGCATCAAGGGCTTCATCGACTCGATCGACTGGGGCTGGTTCTACTTCCTGACCAAGCCGATGTTCCGCCTGCTGCACTGGCTCCATGGCGCGATCGGCAACATGGGCTGGGCGATCATCGCGCTGACCATCATCATCAAGGCCCTCGTCTTCCCGCTGGCCCGCAAATCCTACATCTCGATGGCGAAGATGAAGGAGCTGCAGCCCGAGATGGAAGCGCTCAAGGAGCGCAACAAGGGCAATTCTGCCGCGATGCAGAAAGACATGATGGAGCTCTACAAGCGCGAGAAGGTGAACCCCGCCGCGGGCTGCCTGCCGATCCTGCTGCAGATCCCGATCTTCTTCTCGCTCTACAAGGTGATCTACGTCACCATCGAGCTCTACCACGCGCCGTTCATCGGCTGGATCCGCGACCTTTCCGCGCCCGATCCGTCCTCGATCCTGAACCTCTTCGGCCTGCTGCCCTTCGCAACGCCCGAACCCGGCTCCATGTTCTTCATGTTCTCGCTGGGCGTGCTGCCGATCCTGCTCGGCATCTCGATGTGGTTCCAGCAAAAGCTCAACCCCGCGCCGACCGATGCCAGCCAGGCGATGATCTTCGCCTGGATGCCCTGGATCTTCATGTTCATGCTGGGCAGCTTCGCCTCGGGCCTCGTGCTCTACTGGATCGCGAACAACACGATCACCTTCCTCCAGCAATACACGATCATGACGATGCACGGCAAACGCCCGGAGCTCTTCGATAACATCAAGTCGAGCTTCGCCAAGAAAACGCCGGCCGACCCGAAGAAATGAGCGCCCGGCTCGCCCATATCTTCCGACATCCGATCAAGTCGATCGGCTTCGAGGAAATCCGCAGCGCGTCCCTCACGGAGGGGCGCGTTCTGCCTTTCGACCGGCTCTGGGCGCTCTCGCATGAGGCGGCGAGCTTCGAGGGCCCGCTGACCGATTGGGCGCCTAAACGCAATTTCGTCCGCGGCGTCGCGGCGCCGGGGCTGATGGCCATCGCCGCGCGGACCCTGGAGGACGGCACGATCGAGCTCACCCACCCCGAGCTCTGGCATCTGCGCCTCGACCCGCAGAGCCCCGCCGATCAGGCGAAACTGATCGAATGGCTGCGCCCGCTCTGGCCCGCAAACCGCCCCGCCCCCCGCGCCATGGAGCGCGTCGCGGGGCTTTCGCTCACGGACATGCGCGAGCCCTATATCTCGATCCTGTCGCTCAGCTCGCTCGCCGCGCTCTCGGCCGCGGCGGGGCGCGCGCTTTCGCCGCACCGCTTCCGCGGCAACCTCTGGGTCGAGGGCTGGGAGAGCGCCGCCGAGCGCGATCTGATCGGCCGCCGCCTGCGGGTGGGCGAGGCCGAGCTCGAGGTGGCCATGCCGATCACCCGCTGCCGCGCGACCTGCGCGAACCCCGAAACCGGCCGCGAGGATCACGAGACGCTCGCGACCCTCACCGGCCTTTGGGGCAACACCCATTTCGGCGTCTATGCGACGGTCGTGAAGACCGGCGACATCGGGCGCGGAGACAGCGTCGAGGTGCTTTGATGCAACTGCAATTCCAACTCGCCCCCGAGCCCGAACCGATCGCCGCCGAGCGCGGGCGGCTCCTCTTCGCCGCGCCGGTCGAGTTCCTCAAAGGCGTCGTCGCGATGAACGGCCTGCCGCCCTCGGACCGGGTCGAAATCTGTTTCGCGGGCCGCTCGAATGTCGGAAAATCGAGCCTGATCAACGCGTTGACCAACCGCAAGAACCTCGCGCGCGCCTCCAACACGCCCGGCCGCACGCAGGAGATCAACTTCTTCACCACCCAGGGCGGCCCCTATCTCGTCGACCTGCCCGGCTATGGTTTCGCCGAGGCGCCGGTCAATATCGTTAAGAAATGGCAAGAACTGCTGAAGGCCTATCTCTCCGGCCGGGTGAACCTGCGCCGCGCCTTCGTGCTGATCGACGCGCGCCACGGCGTGAAGAAGGTCGATGAGGAGATCCTGTCGCTGCTCGACCGCTCGGCCGTGACCTTTCAGGTGGTGATGACCAAGGTCGACAAGATCTCGAAGGCCGAGCGCGAGAAGGTGATCGCCCAGGTCAAGGGCGCGCTCGCGAAGCACCCCGCCGCCCACCCGGAGATCGTGGTGACCTCCTCGGAGAAGGGCGAGGGGATCGAAACGCTCCGCGCGATCATCGCCACTTTGGAGTAACACCAGCCTTGGTGCAGCCCCGCCGCAGCGCCGCGAAATCTTGCGTCATGGCAGAAAAGCCGCAGTCAAACACATTGAAATTAGGCGGTTTTCAGCATCGAAAACCCGTGCTAGGCTGCTCCGATAAGCCCCACATAAAACAATCGGGGCGAGAGGCAGTAAAAGGGCAAGAACCGTGACCACGCTCGCGCGCTGGGTCCGTCATGGGCTGTTGGCAATCCTCCTGATCATCGCTCCCGTTGCGGCTTTCGCGGCGCCCTATGCGGCGCTCGTGATGGATGCGCGCACCGGCGAGGTGCTTTACGCCAAGAACGCCGACACCCGATTGCACCCCGCCTCGCTGACCAAGATGATGACCCTCTACATCACCTTCCAGGCGCTCGAACGCGGCGAGATCAGCCTCGATTCGGTGGTGACCGTCACCCCCCATGCCGCAAGCCAGCCGCCCTCGCGGCTCGGGCTGCGCCCCGGCCAGAAGATCCAGGTCCGCTATCTGATCCGCGCCGCCGCGATCAAATCGGCCAATGACGCCGCCGCCGCGCTTGGCGATTTCATCGGCGGCGACGAGGCGCGCTTTGCCGCGCGGATGAACGCGACCGCCAAGGCGCTCGGCATGAAGAGCACCACTTTCAAGAACGCCAACGGCCTGACCCGCGCCGGCCACCTCTCGACCGCGCGCGACATGACCGTTCTCGGGCGCCGGCTGTTTTACGATTTCCCGCAATATTACAACATCTTCTCGCGTCGCACCGCCGATGCCGGGATCGCCCAGGTCGCCAATACGAACCGCCGTTTCCTCGACGCCTATGAGGGCGCCGACGGGATCAAGACGGGCTACACCGTGCCCGCGGGCTTCAACCTGACCGCCTCGGCGCAGCGCGGCAACAAGCGCATCATCGCGACCGTCTTCGGCGGCACTTCGACCGCGCAGCGCAACGCGAAGATGGCGGAACTCCTCGACATGGGCTTTGGCCGCGCGCCGGGCAAGGTCGAGGAGAAACGCCCCGCGCCGCTCGGCCTGATCGCCGAAGCCGAGGTGCCGAAGGACGAGGTTGAGGTCGCGGCCGCCGTGCCGGTCGCGAGCGCCAAGACCATCCGTGTGACGCCCGCGCCCGCCGCGAGCCCGCGCCCGATCGCCCGCCCCGGCGTCGTGTCGCATGACCGCGAGGCGATCGCGCTGGCGCTGAACTCGGCCGTGAACGCCGCCCCGGCGGCGGCGCCTGCCGCGCCGATCGAGGCGGTGACCGAGGTCGTGGCCGCCGCCCCGACCGAAGCCACCCCGCGCCCCGCCGCCGCCGCCCCCGCGCGCGAGCAGTTCATCCAGGCCAATGCGCCGCAGCCCGAAACCCTCGCCATGGCCGATTTCGACGAGGCCGAGGCGCAGGGCGATGCGCCGCCCTCCGAGCCGATCTTTGCGCAAACCACCCAGCCGCAGCCCGAGACCCTCGAGATGGCCACCCAGCCGCAGGCGCGCTCGGAGACGATGATCCTCGCCGCGCTGAGCCCGCCGGCCCCCGCCCCGCAGGCGGCGCCGGTGGTGGTGGCGCGCGCCTCCTCCTCGGGCGGGCGCAACTGGGGCATTTCGCTGGGCAAATACGCCTCGCATTACGCCGCCGAACGCGCGCTCCTGAAGACGGCTTTGATGGAGAGCGACACGCTCGGCGATGCGCTGCGCAAGGTCGCGACCCGCAAGACCGGGTTCGAGGCGAATTTCGTGGGGCTGTCGAAGGCCGATGCGGAGCTGGCCTGCGCGCGGCTCAGCGCGCGTGACAGCGATTGCACGGTGATCGGGCCCTGAGGCCCGGCCCTTCCTGCTCGGGATGACCGATCCGCCCGCCGCCTCAGGCCCGCGGGTGATCGTCGTATTTGTCGGAGAGGATCCGCTCGCTGTCGCCCTTCGGGTCGTCATACTGGCGCGTGCGCAGCGACCAGAAGAAGGCGACGAGACCTATGCCGCCGAGAAACAGCGAGATCGGGATCAGGTAGACGAGAACTTCCATCAGGGCTCACTTCAGGCGCAGCGAATTGAGCGACACTGTAATCGAGGAGGTCGACATCGCCAAGGCCGCGGCGAGCGGCGTGGCGAGACCGACGAGCGCGATCGGCACGGCGACGATGTTGTAAGCGATGGAAATCGCGAAGTTCTGCTTGATCCGGCGGCGGGCGAGCACGGCGATGCGCGCGGCCTCGGCCACCGGCGCGAGATCCTGGCCCAGCAGCACGATATCGGAAGCCGTGCGCGCCGCATCGAGCGCAGAGGCCGGCGAGACCGAGACATGGGCGGCGGTGAGCGCGGCGGTATCGTTGAGCCCGTCACCCACCATCAAGACCCGCGCTCCCTGCCCGGTCAGCTCGGCCACGAGCGCGGCCTTTTCCTGCGGCAAGGCGCCCGCGCGCCATTCGGTGATGCCAAGGCGCGCGGCGAGCGCGGCGACCGCGCCCTCGACATCGCCCGAGACGAGCAGCACCCGCTTGCCCTGGCCGTGGAAGGTCGCGACCGCCTCCTCGGCGCCCGGGCGCAGGCTATCGGCAAAACGGATGGTGATCGGCGCGCCCGCGCCGATGCGCAGATGCGTCGCGGTCGTTTCGCCGGCCTCGGCGCCGACCCAATCGGCGCGCCCGAGCCGCAAGATCTGGCCATCAAGGCGGCCCTCGACCCCATATCCGGGAAGTTCGCGCAGATCCTCCAGAAGAGCGGGCGCCACGCCGAGCGCCCCCGCCGCGGCATGGATCGCGCGGGCGAGCGGATGTGAGGAGCCCTCGGCCAGCGCCGCCGCGGCCGCGATTTCCGCGGGCGAGAGATCGGCGAGGTTCACCGGCTCCGGCGCGCCCATGGTCAGCGTGCCGGTCTTGTCGAAGACAACCGTGTCGACCTCGGCGAGGCGCTCGAGCGCGGTGCCGTCCTTGATCAGCAGCCCGCGCCGGAAGAGCCGCCCCGAGGCGGCCGTCACCACCGCCGGCACCGCAAGGCCAAGCGCGCAGGGGCAGGTGATGATCAGCACCGCCGCCGAGATATTGACCGCATAGCGCACATCGCCGCCGGTCAGCCACAGCCAGGTGCCAAACGCGGTGAAGGAGAGCAGGTGCACGAGCGGCGAATAGGCGCGCGCGGCCCGTTCGGCAAGCGAGGTGTAACGGGTCTTGGCGCTCTCGGCCATCGCGACGAGATCGGCCATGCGGTGCAGCGAGCTGTCCTTGCCGGCGGCGGTGACGCGCAGGGTGAGCGGGCCGGTGAGGTTCACCTCGCCCGCCGAGAGCATCGCGCCGGGGCCGACATAGACCGGCAGGCTCTCTCCGGTCAGGAGCGAGCGGTCAGTCTCCGAGCTGCCCTCGGTCACCTCGCCATCCGCCGGGATCCGCCCGCCGGGGCGCACGCGGATGAGATCGCCCGGGACGAGCTCGCCCACCGGCACCACGACCTCGGCGCCGCCGCGCAGCACCGTCGCGCGCGGCACTTCGAGCGCGGCGAGTTCCTCGGCCGCCGAGCGCGCCACCGCGCGGGTGCGGTAATCGAGGTAGCGCCCGACGAGCAGGAAGAAGGTCAGCATCACCGCCGCGTCGAAATAGGCGTGATGGCCGTGTTTGATCGTCTCGAAGACCGAGATCGAGGAGGCGAGGATGATCGCGAGCGAGATCGGCACATCCATCCCGAGCCGCCCGCCCTTGAGCGAGGCCCAGGCCGAGGCGAAGAACGGCTGGCCGGCGAAGGCCACGGTCGGCAGCGCGATCGCGGCGGAAATCCAGTGGAAGAGGTCGCGCGTAGCGGCCTCGGCCCCCGACCAGACCGCGATCGAGAGCAGCATGATATTCATCATGGCAAAGCCCGAGACGCCGATTCGCATCAGCAGATCGCGGCCACGTTTGTCGGTCTCGGTGGCCGAAAGCATACCCGCGTCGAGCTCATAGGCCTCGTAGCCGATCCCGTCGAGCGTCTCGATCAGCTCGGCCGGGGTCACCTGCGCCTCGGCATCGACGGAGACGCGTTTGAGCGTGAGGTTGACGCGCGCCGAGCGCACGCCGGGGTGGCGCTCCATCGCGCGCTCGACATCGGTGATGCAGACGGCGCAATGCGCGGTGGGCAGCGAGAGCATGATCCGCGCGCCCTTCAGATCGCCCGAGCGCGCAAGTTGCTCGGCCGAGGGCGCGGCCAGACAGGCCGGGCAGGCCGAGGCAGAGACGTGCTCCTCGGAAAAATCGGCGCCGTCGGCAGCCCCGGCGGCACGCAGATCGGCGGAACCGGCGACCGGCGCGACCGTCATCGGATCAGCCCTCGATGAAGAGATCGATGCGCTGACGGAATTCGGTCCCGTCAGCCGCCGTGGCATCGAGATGGATCAGCCAGGCGCCCGGCTCGAGCGTCACCGGCGCGGTGAAAACCGCGCCGGCCTGGGTGAACTTCGGCTCGGCATCGGCGCGCACATGGGTGGTGCGGCCGACCAGCGCCTTGAGCTCGGCGACCGGCGCGGGCAGCCCGGCCTTGTCGCGCACCACAAGAGACAGCACGCCGTTTTCATAGCTCGGCTCGACCGTCCAGCCGAGCGCCTCCTGCGCCGCCCGCTCCTTGTCGAAGCTTTGCGAGGCGACGTAGGAGTTCGGAACCTCAAGCCCGGGGAAGGTGCTGACCGCCTGCCAGGCCATCACGAGGTTCACCCCGATGATGATCCCGAAAGCGCCAACCGCGAAGGCCAGAACCTTCTTGCCGGTAATCTCTTTGGCCATTCTTACCTGCCCATGCCGTTGAAGACCGTGCCGACCGCAGCCCGTGCGGGCGAGCCGACTTCCTCAACCCATACACGCAAATCGGTCCGGTCCGCCAGAGCCAGCGCCGAGCGCGGCGCGGCTTCGAGATAGACGCGCTGGTTGAGCGTCTCATCGGCCGGAGCGGTGAGCTCAGCGGCGCTCTCGCCCTCGAGGATCAGCGTCAGATCCGGCACCGGCTGGCCGCTCGGATCGGTCACGGTGACCTTGAAGGTGGTGTCGGAGCCATTCTTGTTGCGCAGCCGCATCGTATAGATGTTGCGGACGGTGCCATCGCCCTGCACCACATAGAGCGGGTCACGGTTCGGCGTCAGGTTGAAATCGATCGGCGAGCGCAGGAACAGCGCGACGATCAGCGCGATGCCGATCCCCGCCCAGAGGGTGAAATAGAGCACCGTGCGCGGCCGGAAGATATGTTTCCAGACCTTCTTCGGATGGCCGCCGGCGCGCTCGATATTTTCGTCCTTGAGCGCCATGTAGCCGATCAGCCCGCGCGGCTTGCCGATCTTGTCCATCATTTCGTTGCACGCGTCGATGCACAGCCCGCAGGTGATGCATTCGAGCTGCTGACCGTTGCGGATGTCGATCCCCATCGGGCAGACCGCGAAACAGGCGTTACAGTCGATGCAATCACCCTGGCCCTCGGTGGTGGTCTGGCCTTTCTTGAGCTTGCCACGCGGCTCGCCGCGCCATTCGCGATAGGCGATGGTGAGCGTGTCCTCATCCATCATCGCGGCCTGAATCCGCGGCCAGGGGCAGGCGTAGATGCACATCTGTTCGCGCGCGAAGCCGCCGAAGGCGAAGGTCGTCGCGGTCGCCACGATCACGGTGAGATAGGCCACCGTCGGCGCGGTGCCGTTGAGCAGCTCCTTGAGCAGCGTCGGCGCATCGGTGAAGTAGAAGACCCAGGCGCCGCCGGTCGCGAGGCCGATAAGCAGCCACAGCGTCCATTTCGTCAGCCGCTTGCGGATCTTCTCGGCATCCCATTTCTGGCGCAGAAGCCGGATGCGGGCGTTGCGGTCGCCCTCGACCCAGCGCTCGACGAGGATGAAAAGGTCGGTCCAGACGGTCTGCGGGCAAGCATAGCCGCACCAGACGCGCCCCGCGGCCGAGGTGAACAGGAAGAGCCCGAGCCCCGCCATGATCAACAGCCCCGCCACGAAGTAGAATTCATGCGGCCAGATCTCGATCATGAAGAAGAAGAAGCGCCGATTCGCGAGATCGAGGAGCACCGCCTGATCGGGCAGCGCCGGGCCCCGCTCCCAGCGGATCCAGGGGGTGATGTAGTAAATGCCGAGCATCACCGCCATCAGCACCCATTTCATCGTGCGGAAGTTGCCCGACACACGTTTGGGGAAAATCGGTTCGCGGGCAGCATAGAGCGGCGGTTCGGAATGTTCGGTGGAGCTCACGACTCTCTCCGTTGGCTAGATCTGGCTAGGTTCGGTCCCTTCTCCTATGGCGCAGGTCAAAAGACTTTGACATGCGTCAAAAAGGCGGGTTTCCGATACAGGTATTGCGCGGCACGGCGTCTCGCGGGGCGGGCCCAGGCGCCAAGGATCGCACAAAACCTTTGACGAATAACGGATTTCGCTCAAAGGTATATCCTGAATATAGAAAAGGCGCGACCGAAGTCACGCCCTAAAAAGACACCGGCGCCCCCAGGAAACGCGCGAACAGGACGGGGCGCCGGTGCTACCCGGGGGGGCCGAGGCCCCCCCGAATATCTCGTTACTGACCGCCACCCAGCGAGTGGACATAGGCCGAGACGGCGCGGATCTGCGCTTCCGACAGGCGCGCGGTGCCGCCTTCGGGGACGTAGCTCCACGAGGGCATGACGCCCGCACGGCCGTATTGGATGGTCTGGGTCAGGGTCGCGACATCGCCACCATAGAGCCAGATCGCATCGGTCAGGTTCGGCGCACCGGTTTCCACCATGCCCTTGGCGTCTTCGCCGTGGCAGGCAACGCAGTTTTCGGCGAAGAGCGTCGCGCCCTCGGTGGCCGCCGCGGCATCCGCCGTCTGGCCCGAGATTTGCAGGACATATTGCACGACCTGGTCGATTTGCTCCTGGGTCAGGATCTCATCGGTCAGGTGCGCGGGCATCGCCGCCGCCGGGTTGGTATCGGGATCGAGCGGATCGCGGATCCCGTGCTGCACGTCGGCATAGATCTGTTCGATCGAGCCGCCGAAGAGCCAGTCGTTGTCGAGCAGGTTCGGGAAGCCCTTGTTGCCGCCCGCGCCCGCGCCGTGACACTGCGCACACCAGGTGCGGAACACGGCCGCCCCGGCGTTACGGGTGTAGTCGGCGAGCTCCGGGTCGTTGGCGATCTGGGTCAGATCGGCCGCGACCAGTTTCTCTTCGACCGGCTTGTTGGCCGCCGCGTAACGGTCGATCTCCGCCTGCACATCGGCCCGGGTCGACGCGCCCATCAGGCCCGGCGTCGCGCCGCTCTGGAAGATCGGCCATGCCGGCATCGCGACCGAATAGCCAACGCCCCAGACGATACAGGCGTAGAAAGTCCACAGCCACCAGCGCGGCAGGGGGTTGTTGTATTCAGAGATCCCGTCCCACGAGTGACCCGTGGTCTCGACATCCTGTTTCTTGGTCGGTTTTTTGCTCATTTCGTCCACGCCTCCTTACAACGTGGCGCCGTCGTCCTTGCAGCCGCCGGAGCAGCCGCCAGAACAGGCGGGTTTGTCATCATGCCGGAAGGGGATGCTTGCCGTGTCCTCGTGGGTCTTGCGCGACCCCGGACGGAACATGAACAGCACCGCGCCGATGAAGACGGCGAACATGCCGAGCGCCGCCCAGCTATCCGCGAATTCCCGGAGGATATGGTAGTCCATCCCCTGCCTCCTTAGCGACTTGCCACGGGTTCGAAGGTCGAGAAATCGACCATCGTGCCGAGAACCTGAAGATAGGCAACCAGAGCATCCATTTCCGAGATGCCGGGCTGACCATCGAAGTTACGGACGTTCACCTTGTCGCCGTAGCGCGCAAGCAGCCCATCGGTATCTGCGTTCGGGTCCGCCTGGGCGGCAAAGTCCGCTTTGGCAGCCTCGATCATCTCCGAGGTATAGGGCACGCCGACGAGCGAGTCGGTCGACAGGCGGTCTTCGATGAATTCGGGCGCGATCATGCGGTTCTTGAGGAACCCGTATTTCGGCATCACCGATTCCGGCACGACCGATTGCGGGTTCGTCAGGTGGTCCACATGCCACGCATCCGAATAGCGGTTGCCGACGCGGGCGAGGTCGGGCCCCGTCCGCTTCGAGCCCCACTGGAACGGGTGGTCATACATCGACTCGGCGGCGAGCGAGTAGTGACCATAGCGTTCCACTTCGTCACGCATCGGGCGGATCATCTGCGAGTGGCAGACATAGCAGCCCTCGCGGATGTAGATATCGCGCCCGGTGAGTTCCAGCGGCGTATAGGGACGCACGCCTTCGACCTTTTCGATGGTGTTCTCGAGGTAGAAGAGCGGGGCGATCTCGACGATGCCGCCGACGGTAACCACCGCGAAGGAGAAGACCAGCAGCAGCGTCGCGTTCTTTTCGATGACGCTGTGTTTATCAAGAAGTGCCATGTGCTGGTCTCCTTATTCGGCCGGGACAGCAGCCACCGAAGCCGCCGCGGCACGCGGTTGCTTGGCGACGGTCGCCCAGAGGTTGTAGGCCATGATGCAGGCACCGGTCAGGTACATCACACCACCCAGACCCCGCACCACATACATCGGGTGCTTCGCGGCCACGGTGTCGGCGAAGGCGTTCACGAGGAAGCCCTGGCTGTCAACTTCGCGCCACATCAGGCCTTCCATGATCCCGGTCACCCACATCGAGGCGGCGTAGAGCACGATGCCGATGGTGGCGAGCCAGAAGTGCCAGCTCACGAGCTTGAGCGAGTAGAGACGCTCACGGGCCCACAGACGCGGCACGAGGAAGTAGAGCGCGCCGAAGGTGATCATGCCGTTCCAGCCCAGAGCGCCGGAGTGGACGTGACCGATGGTCCAGTCGGTGTAGTGCGACAGCGAGTTCACCGCCTTGATCGACATCATCGGGCCTTCGAAGGTCGACATCCCGTAGAAGCCGACGGAGACCACCATCATGCGGATCACCGGGTCGGTGCGCAGCTTGTCCCACGCGCCCGAGAGGGTCATCAGGCCGTTGATCATGCCGCCCCACGAGGGCATCCACAGGATCACCGACATCACCATGCCCAGCGTCGAGGCCCAATCCGGCAGAGCGGTATAGTGCAGGTGGTGCGGACCAGCCCAGATGTAGAGGAAGATCAGCGCCCAGAAGTGCACGATCGACAGTTTGTAGGAGTAGACCGGGCGTTCAGCTTGCTTCGGAACGAAGTAATACATCATGCCGAGGAAGCCGGCGGTCAGGAAGAAGCCCACCGCGTTGTGGCCATACCACCATTGGGTCATCGCGTTTTGCACGCCGGCGAACACCTGCACCGATTTCGAGCCGAAGATCGAGACCGGGATCGCGAGGTTGTTCACGACATGGAGCATCGCGATGGTGATGATGAACGACAGGTAGAACCAGTTGGCCACATAGATGTGGGGTTCTTTACGCTTGATGATGGTGCCGAGGAACGCGACCAGGTAGGCGACCCAGACGATCGTCAGCCACCAGTCGACATACCATTCCGGCTCGGCATATTCCTGCGATTGGGTCGCGCCGAGGATGTAGCCCGAAGCCGCCAGCACGATGAACAGGTTGTAGCCCCAGAAGACGAACCAGCCGAGGCCGCCACCGAAGAGACGCGCCGCCGAGGTGCGTTGCACCACATAGAACGACGAGGCGATCAGCGCGTTGCCACCGAAGGCGAAGATCACCGCCGAGGTGTGCAGCGGGCGCAGCTTGCCGAAGTTCAGGTAGCCCTGGGCCCATTCGAAGTTGAGCGCCGGATAGGCCAGCTGGAAGGCGATGATCACCGCGACCAGGAAGCCCACGATGCCCCACAAGGTCGTTGCGATCACGCCAGCGCGAACCACGCCGTCGAAATATTCCGTTTGCGGGGCCGGAGCCGACCCCAGGGTGCGGAGCACCCAGATGAACGCGATGGCGGCGGCCAGCATGACCTCGATCGCGTTCACCATATACGCAAGATCGCGCGCGTTCGAGGCGGCGATTGCGGCAAGCACCGCAACCAACGCCAGCGCGATCAGCTTAATGTAATCCCACATGTTGTGCGTCCCTTCGTCTTGTCTGCTCCCCTGCCCCGCCCGAGTCGGATGTCGGACAAGAGATTCATGACTGTAGCCCTTGTGGTCATAGGGTATGCCAGATGCCTTGATCTGCATCAAATCCTTCACGTTGCGGTGAGCTGTTTCGCCGCATACGCAAATTTACCATGCGGCTGCTCTGGCAAGGCGTCAAGCGCGCCCCCATATGAGCAGCGGGAATTGCAGCCACCGCGCTCCGCCGATCACACCCCCGTGACCCCGCCGCGCCGGCGCCGCGATTCTGCGGCAAATTGATCCGGGTCAAGGTATCGGGCCGCGCCGGCGCCTAGGATCCGATCTGGAAAACGCGCGGAGGGCAGCCATGTCTTACAAAACCATTCTCACCATCGTCACCGATGCCGAAGCCGCCCGCTGGCAGCTCGACACAGCGATCGCCATGGCCCGGCGGCAGGATGCACATCTCGATGTGCTGTGCATGGGCGTCGATCGCACGCAGACCGGCTATTACTACGCCGGCGCCACCGCCTTCGTTCAGCAAGAAACGCTCGAACGGGCTCAGGAAGATGCGCAAGCCGTTGAAACGGCTGTGAAAAACCGTCTGGCTGGGGAAGACATCCGCTGGGCATCCGAGACGCTCGTGGTGCAGATCGGCGCGATCGCGACGATCGTCGGGCTGCGCGCGCGCTTTGCCGATGTGGTGGTCATGGGCCGCCCCTATGGCAAGGGCCGCGGGCAGGAGCTCGAAGCCGTGGTCGAGGCCGCGCTCTTCGAGGGTCAGGTGCCGGTGCTGATCGTCCCCGATGGCTATTCGGGCGCGGTGGCGGCGGCGAAGGTCGTCGTGGCCTGGAACCAGTCGAACGAGGCGATGAGCGCGATCCGCAAGGCGCTGCCGGTGCTCAAGGCGGCCGATCTGGTCGACATCACCGTCATCGACCCGCCGACCCACGGCCCGGAACGCTCGGACCCGGGCGGCCAGCTCAGCCAGATGCTCGCCCGCCACGGCGTCCATGCCGAGGTCTCGGTGCTTGCCAAGACCATGCCGCGGGTCTCCGACGTGCTCAACCGCCACATCCGCGACACCGATGCGAACCTCGTGGTGATGGGCGCCTATGGCCATTCGCGCTTCCGCGAGGCGATCCTGGGCGGGGCCACGCGCCATATGCTCGAGATGGCCGAAGTGCCGGTCCTGATGGCGCATTGATGCAAAACGGCGCCCTTCGGGGCGCCGCTGTCCTGCCGGGGGCCGCGCTCAGACCAGGAAGCCGCCGTCGGCGTCATCCCCCGCCTCGAGCAGGAGCCGGTCCATATCGGGCACCGTCACATGCCGCTTGCCCTCGAGCTCGATCACCCCGTCGCGCTTGAGCGCCGAAATCTGCCGGCTCACCGTCTCGAGCGTCAGCCCCAGATAATCCGCCATCGCCTCGCGCGTCAGCGGCAGATCGAAGGTCATCCGCCCGGTCGCCGTGCGCAGCTTGATCGAGGCATCGCGCCGCGCCACGATGGAAAGGAGCGAAGCGATCTTCTCGCGCGCGGTCTTGCGGCCCAGAAGCAACATCCATTCCCGCGCCGCGTCGAGCTCGTCGAGGGTCATCTGCAAAAGCCGCTGCGCGATATGCGGCGTGCGGTCCATCATCTCCTCGAAAGGCTTGCGCCGGAAACAGCACATCAGGATGTCGGTCGTCGCGGTGACGTTGTAGGCCGCCGCCTCGCGCCCGGGCCGCCCGACGAAATCCGAGGGCAGCAACAGCCCCACCATCTGCGTGCGCCCATCCTCGAGCGTCTGGGTCAGCGTCGCGATCCCGGTGACAACTGACGCAACGAAATCCATCTTGTCGCCCGCCCAGATCACCGTCTGACCGGCCTCGAAGCTGCGGTAATACTTGATCGATTCGAGCTCATCGAGCTCATCGGTCTCACAGCGCGCGCAGACCGCACGATGCCGGATAGGGCAGTCTCCACAGGCGAGGGAGACCGGATGCACGTCGTCGTGAGCCATTTCGTCTTCTTGATTTGTGTCAAATTCTGTTGCGCGTGTTGTCGGTAAGGATACGCGCATGGAACAGGAATCGCAACTCACCCGGCTCGGGCTCTTCGACGCACGGGTGCCCCGCTATACGAGCTACCCGACCGCGCCCCATTTCGCCAATGATGTGGGGCCTTCGGAGTTTGCCCAATGGATCGAGGCCATCCCCGCGGGGGCGTCGATCTCGCTCTACATGCATGTGCCGTTCTGCCGGCGGCTGTGCTGGTTTTGCGCCTGCCGCACGCAGGGCACGCAGAGCGACGAGCCGGTGCGCGCCTATGCCGAAACGCTGCTGGCCGAGCTGAAGATGCTCAAGGCGCGCCTCGCGCCCGGCGTCACGCTCTCGCGGCTGCATTGGGGCGGCGGCACGCCGACGCTCATGCCCGCCGACATGATGCGCCGCGTGGCCGGCGCCGTCTTCGAAGCGGTGCCGATGGGCCCGGGCGCGGAATTCTCCGTCGAGATCGACCCCAACGAGATCGACGCGGCGCGGATGGATGCGCTCGCCGAAAGCGGCATGAACCGCGCCTCGATCGGGGTGCAGGATTTCGACCCGCAGATCCAGGAAGTCATCGGCCGTGACCAGAGCTATGAGGTCACCCGCGCCGCCGTCGACATGATCCGCGAACGCGGCGTGCAGAGCCTGAACGCCGACATCCTCTACGGCCTGCCCCACCAGACCCCGCGCAAGATCGCGGAATCGGTGCAAAAACTGCTCTCGCTCGGCCCCGACCGGGTGGCGCTCTACGGCTATGCCCATGTGCCCTGGATGGCGCGGCGCCAGACGCTGATCCCCTCGGATCACCTGCCGACCCCGCAAGAACGCCTCGAACTCTTCGAGGTCGCGCGCAAGCTCTTCGTCGCCGATGGCTATGACGAAATCGGCATCGACCATTTCGCGCTGCCCACCGACGGGCTCTCGATCGCCCAGAAAAACGGCCTGCTGCGCCGCAATTTCCAAGGCTATACCGACGACCTCGCCGCAGCGCTCGTCGGCATGGGCGCCTCCTCGATCTCGCGCTTCCCGCAAGGCTATGCGCAAAACGCCCCGGCGACCGGCGCCCATACCGGCGCGATCCGCGACGGCCATTTCTCGACCTCGCGCGGCCATGTCTTCACCGCCGAGGACAAGATGCGCGCGCGGCTGATCGAGGCGCTGATGTGCGATTTCAAGGTCTCCGCCCAGGAACTCACCCGCGACTACGGCGCCGATCCGGTCGCCCTCGCAAAGATGTTCTCAAGCTGCGCCGAGAAATTCGAGGATATGGTCGAGATCACCACGGAAGGCCTCGCGATCCCGGAAAAGGGCCGCCCCCTGACCCGGATGATCGCGCGCCATTTCGACGCCTACGACCTGTCGAAAGCCGGGCACAGCTCGGCAATCTGAGACCTGCGCCCCGCCGAGGGCAAAGATGCGTATTTGCGCCAAGAAGAAGCCCCCTCGTTTCTTCTTGGCAAAAATACGCCGGGGGGCTCGGGGGGCAGCGCCCCCCGCCGCATCAAGCGCGGCACGCCGGATCAGGCCCCGGCCCGCTCCACGAAGTCGATCAACCGCGGCAGACAGACCGCGTTCAGATCATAGCGCGCCACGATATCGGCCCGCGCCTGCGCGCGCAGGGCCGCAAAGCGCTCGGGCTCGGCCAGGGCCTCGATCAGCCGCGCCGACCAGCCCTTGATATCGAAGAAATCGACGAGCTGCCCGTTCTCGCCCGGCCGGATCACCTCGCGCACCGGCGCGGTATCCGAGCCGATCACATGGCACCCCGCCGCGAGGCTCTCCATCAAGGACCAGCTCAGCACGAAAGGATATGTCAGATAGGCATGCACCCGGCTGACCTGCAGCAGGCTCAGATAAGTCGGGTAAGGCACGCGGCCGAGGAAATGTACGCGGCTCAGATCGAGCCGGTCCTTGACCTCCTCGAGGAAGATCTGCTTCCAGCTCCGCCCGCCGCCGGGCGCCGCGCCATAGCTCTGCCCCTCCTCGCCGATCAGCACCACATGCGCCCCGGGCCGCGCCGCCAGCACCTCGGGCAGCGCGCGCAGGAAGCTGTGATAGCCGCGATAGGGCTCGAGCGAGCGGTTGACGAAGCTGATCACCTCATCGCCGGGTTTGAAGACCAGATCGGTCCCCGGGATCGCGAGCCGCGCCTGCGGATCGGGGCAGACCCGCGCGGTATCGATCCCGTCATGGCAGACGGTGATCTTCGGGCGGAACTCGGGCTGGAAGGTTGCGGCCTGAAACTCGGTCGGCGAGAGCGCGGCATCGGCCTGCACCATCGACTGGATCAGATGCGCCGAACGCGCCGTGGTCGAAACGCGCGACTCGAACGCCGGGCGGGCGAATTCCGGGTCGAAATCGGTGTCGAGGCCCGAGGTCTGATACATCATCTCGGCATAGACGAGGAGCCGCGCCTCGGGCCAGACCTCCTTGAGAAACAGCGTCTCGCCCCAGCCCGAATGGCCAAAGATCACATCGGGCACATAATTGTGCCGCGCGCGCAGCTGCCGCGCCGCGAGCGCCGCCTTCAGCCCCCGCTCGGCGCAATCGGCATACATCCGCGTCAGCCGCGGCTCGATCTTGACCTCGGCGGGCTTGCGATATTTCAGCACTTTCACCGGCGAGGGGCGGGTGTTCGTCTCGGTCGTCAGCGCCAGAACATGATGGCCGCGCGCCTCGAGCGCGGGCGCGAGATGGGGGAACTGGCCGGGGAAATTCTGGTGAACGAACAGGATCTTCAAACAATCTCTCCGAGCGCGGCGGCAATCAGATCCTTTGTATAAGCGGTTTTCGGCTGCGCAAAGATCTCCTCGGCGCTGCCCTGCTCGACCACATCGCCGCGCTTCATCACCATCACCTGATGCGCGAGCGCCCGCACCACGCGCAGATCGTGGCTGATGAAGAGATAGGCCAGCCCATGGCGGCGCTGCAGCCCGCGCAAAAGCTCGACGATCTGCACCTGCACCGTCATGTCGAGCGCCGAGGTCGGCTCATCGAGCACCACCACCCGCGGGCGCAAGATCATCGCCCGCGCGATCGCGATCCGCTGGCGCTGGCCGCCCGAGAATTCATGCGGGTAGCGGCTCATCACCGCGGGGTCGAGGCCGACCTCCTCCATGATCTCGGCGACCATCTCGCGGCGGTTGCGGCCGGGCTCGACGCCATGCACACCCAGCCCCTCGGCGATGATCTGCTCGACCGTCATCCGCGGGCTGAGCGCGCCGAACGGGTCCTGAAACACGATCTGCATATCGCGCCGCAAGGGCCGCAGCGCCCGCGCCGCCAGCCCCGAGATCTCGCGCCCGAGAAACACGATCGGCCCCTCGCTCTCGATCAGCCGCATCAGCGCGAGCGCGAGCGTGGTCTTGCCGGAGCCAGATTCCCCCACGATCCCTAGGGTTTCGCCCGCCTTGAGCCGCAGGCTCGCGCCGTTCACCGCCTTCACATGCCCGACCGTGCGGCGCAGCCAGCCGCGCTTGACCGGGAACCAGACCTTCAGATCCTCGGCCGAGAGGAGCTCCTCGGCCCCCGGGTCGAGCGGCTCGGCGCGGCCCTGCGGCTCGGCGGCGAGGAGCTTCCTCGTATAGGGGTGCTGCGGGTTGGCGAAGATCTCCTCCGCCGGGCCCTGCTCGACGATCTCGCCGTTTTGCATGACGCAAACCCGGTCCGCGATGCGCCGCACCACGCCGAGATCATGGCTGATGAAGAGCAGGCTCATGCCGAGATCGCGCTTGAGCTCGGCCAGAAGCGCGAGGATCTGCGCCTGGATAGTGACATCGAGCGCGGTCGTGGGCTCATCGGCGATCAGAAGCTCAGGCCCGTTGGCCAGCGCCATCGCGATCATCACCCGCTGGCGCTGGCCGCCGGAGAGCTGATGTGGGTAATCGGCGAGCCGCGTCTCGGGCTCGGGGATGCCGACGCGGGCGAGAAGCTCCACCACCCGCGCGCGCGCCGCCGCCCCCGTCAGCCCCTGATGCAGCGCGAGGCTCTCGGCGATCTGTTTTTCGATCGTGTGGAGCGGGTTGAGCGAGGTCATCGGCTCCTGGAAGATGAAGGAGATGTCGTTGCCGCGCACCGCGCGCAAGACCTCGGCCGGGGCGCCGACCATCTCGCGCCCGCCGTAGCGGATCGAGCCCTCGATCCGCGCATTCGGGCCCAGAAGCGCCACCGAAGAGAGCGCCGTCACCGATTTGCCCGAGCCGGATTCGCCCACCAGCGCCACCGTCTCGCCCCGCCCGACGGCAAAGCTCACCCCCTTGACCGCGGGCACATCGCGCCCGTCCTGACGGAAGATCACACGCAGGTCCGAGACCTCGAGAACAGGATCGGGGCGGCTCATTTGAACACCTTGCGCGGGTCGAAAGCGTCACGCACGCCCTCGAAGATGAAGACCAGAAGCGAGAGCATCGCCGAGAAGGTGAAGAAGGCGGTGAAGGCGAGCCAGGGCGCCTGCAGGTGCTGTTTGCCTTGCAGGACAAGCTCGCCCAGGCTCGGCGCCGAGCTCGGCAGGCCATAGCCGAGGTAATCGAGCGTCGCGAGGCCGGAGATCGCGCCGGTGATCACGAAGGGCAGCATGGTCAGCGTCGCCACCATCGCATTGGGCAGGATATGGCGGAACATGATCACCCGGTCGGAGACCCCAAGCGCCCGCGCCGCGCGGACATATTCGAAATTGCGCGCGCGCAGGAATTCGGCGCGCACCACGCCGGTGAGCGCGGGCCAGCCGAAGAGGATGGTGACGAAGACCAGCAGCCAGAAGCTGCGCCCGAGGATCGCGAAGAGGATGATGATGACGTAAAGCGAGGGGGTCGAGGACCAGATCTCCATCAGCCGTTGCAGCACGAGATCGACCCGCCCGCCGAAATAGCCCTGCACCGCCCCCGCCGCGATGCCGATCAGCGAGGACACCGCGGTCACGATCAGCGCGAACAGGATCGAGGTGCGGAAGCCGTAGATCACCCGCGCAAGCACGTCGCGCGCGGTGTCATCGGTGCCCAGCCAATGCGCGGCATCAGGCGCCGAGGGCGCGGCGCCGACATTGTTGATCGTGCGGTAATGGTAGCGGATCGGCGGCCAGATCATCCACCCGCGCTCCACCGCCTCGCCGCCGACCATGCCGGTGGCGCGGGCCTCGGCCATCGTGTCTTCGGGCGTATCCCAGCATTCCTCGCGCCCGCCGGTCACGATCAGACATTGCACCGCCGGGTCGCGATAGATCGCCTCGGTGCGGAAATCGCCGCCAAAGGTGGTCTCGGGGTAGAATTTGTAAACCGGCAGGTAGAGCGCGCCGCGGTAGCTCACCAGGATCGGTTTGTCATTGGCCAGAAGCTCGGCAAAGAGCGAAAGCACGAAGAGCGTGCCGAAGATCACCAGCGACCAGAGCGCGCGGCGGTTGGCCTTGAAATTGCGCCAGCGGCGCGCGTTGAGCGGGCTCAGTCTCATCCCTGCCTCCGCTCGAAATCGATCCGGGGGTCGACGAAGGCATAGGTCAGGTCGGAGAGGATGCCGACCACGAGCGAGATCAGCCCGAAGACGTAAAGCGTGCCGAAGATCACCGGGTAATTGCGCTCGACCGCCGCCTGGAAGCCCAGAAGCCCCAGCCCGTCGAGCGAGAAGATCGTCTCGACGATGATCGAGGAGCCGAAGAACACGCCGAGGAAGGTCGCCGGGAAGCCCGCGATCACGATCAGCATCGCGTTGCGGAACACATGGCCGTAGAGCACGCGGCTCTCGCTCAGGCCCTTGGCGCGGGCGGTTACCACATATTGTTTGTTGATCTCGTCAAGAAACGAGTTCTTGGTCAGCAGCGTCATGGTCGCAAAGCTCGCGATCGTGGTGGCGGCGACCGGCAGACAGATGTGCCACAGGTAATCGAGCGCCTTGCCCATCAGGCTGAGCTCGGCGAAATTGTCCGAGGTCAGCCCCCTGAGCGGGAAGATCTTCCAAAACGACCCGCCCGCGAACAGCACCATCAACATC
Source organism: Rhodobacter xanthinilyticus (assembly GCF_001856665.1). Taxonomy (NCBI): domain Bacteria; kingdom Pseudomonadati; phylum Pseudomonadota; class Alphaproteobacteria; order Rhodobacterales; genus Rhodobacter; species Rhodobacter xanthinilyticus. Next base: position 3,020,773 of record NZ_CP017781.1, read on the forward strand.
ACCGCGAAGAGAAACGACGGGATCGCATAGCCGACGATGATCGCGCCCGAGGTCCAGGTGTCGAACGGCGTGCCGTCCTTGACCGCCTTGCGGATGCCGAGCGGGATCGAGATCAGATAAGCGAGCAGCGTCGACCAGAGCCCGAGCGTGATCGAGACCGGCATCTTGTCGAGGACAAGCTCCACAACCGTCTGATTATGAAAGAAACTCTTGCCAAAATCGAAGCGCAGATAATCGCCCATCATGAGGAAGAACCGCTGCCAGGCGGGGATCTTTTCCTTCACGCAGGCGGGGTCTTTCAGATCGGGCGCATGGCCCGGCGGGCAGGTGATGCGCGCAAACCCCATCTGCACCTCGAGCTGGGCAAGGAGCTCGGGCGAGATGCCGCGCGCGCCCTGATAGCCGCTCTCCTCGACACCGCCCTGGCCCGCGCCCGCATCGCCCCCGCCCGAGAGGTTGCGCATCGCATCCGCCTCGCCCTGCACGCGCGCGATGATCTGTTCGATCGGCCCGCCCGGCACGAATTGCGTCAGCGTGAAGTTGATCACCATGATCCCGATCAACGTCGGGATGACCAGAAGCAACCGCCTCAGGATATAGGCGCCCATGCCTGCCCTGCCTCTCCGTTGAGCCCGCTCAGAACGCCCCGGCGGCCTTCAGTTTTTCGGCTTTTTCGGGGTTATACCACCAGAAATCGAGCTCGCCCAGAGCATAGGGCGGCAGCGTTTCGGGGTGCTCATACATGTCGAAATAGGCGACCGTATGGGTGGCCTTGAACCATTGCGGCACCCAGAAATGGAGCGCGCGCAACGCCCGGTCGAGCGCATGGACCCGCGGCACCAGCTCCTCATGGGTCGTCGCCGCCTCGACCTTGGCGATCAGCGCGTCAATGGCCGGGTTCGCCAGCCCCATCGCGTTGAACACATCGTCCACCGACCCCGAGCCGAAATATTGCTGCAGATCCGCGCCGGGGATCTCGCCTTGGCCGAAATGCGCGGTGATCAGGTCGTAATCATGGCTGCGGCTGCGGTTTTCATATTGCGCATCATCGACCCGCGCCATCGAGGCATCGACGCCGAGCGCGCGCAGGTTCTCGACATAGGGGTTGATCACCCGGTCGAAGGTCTGGCTGTCGTTGAGGATCTCGACCTTGAGCATCTGCCCGGCCGCGTTGCGCCGCATGCCATCCGCGCCGACCTCCCAGCCCGCCGCATCGAGGAGCGCCGAGGCCTTGCGCAGGTTGCCCCGGTCGAGCTGGCGCGCGCCCGAGACCGGCGCCGTGACCGCCGGCGCCTCCAGCACCCCCGCGGGCAGATCCTTGGCCACGGGCGCGAGCAGCGCGCGCTCCTCCGGCGAGGGCCTGCCGGTCGCGGCGAGATCGGAGTTCTCCCAGATCGAGTTCACCCGGGCGTAAAGCCCGTAGAAGAGCGTCTCGTTCGACCATTCGAAGTTGAACATCAGCCCGAGCGCCTCGCGCACGCGGATATCCTGGAACTGCGCGCGGCGCAGGTTGATGGCGAAGCCCTGCCCCGAGGCGATATTGCCGTCGGGCAGCGCGGCCTTGACCACCGCGCCCGATTGATAGGCCGGGAAATCATAGCCCGTTGCCCAGATCAGCGAGCTGGCCTCGTTGCGGAACGTGTAGGTGCCCGCCTTGAACCCCTCGAAAGCGGCCTGATAATCGCCGTAATATTCGACCCGGATCTTGTCGAAATTCGCCCGCCCGAGGTTGATCGGCAGCTTGGCGCCCCAGTAATCGGGGTTGCGCTTCCAGACCACCGTGCGCCCCTCGCGCGCGCTGTCGAACAGATAGGGCCCCGAGCCGATCAGCGGTTTGTCGGAGGATTTCGCGAGGTCGATGCCGTCGCGGGTGAACTGCGCCTTCGAGAAGACCGGCAGCCCGCCCGCCGCCTGGATGATATCGCGGCGCGGATACTCGGCGGTGAAGGTGAATTTGATCCGCCGCGCGTCGAGCACCTCGGCCGAGGCGATCTGCTGCGCCACCACCGCGCGGAAGCTCGACAGCCCCTTGTCGCGCAGCTGTTCATAGGAAAAGAGCACGTCCTCGGCGGTCATCGGCGTGCCGTCGGAAAACGTGATCCCCTCGCGCAGCGTGAAGATCACCCAATCCTTCGAGGGCGGATAGTCGAAACTCTCGCACAAGAGGCAATAGGCCTCGCCGACGGTATCGGCCGTGCCGGTGAGCAGCGTCTCATGCCCGATCGAGGAGAGCGCGGCGGCGCGGCCCTCGAGCGTGTAGGGGTTGAAATTGTCAAACGCGCCCGGCGCCCATTCCGAGATCTCGCCGCCCTTCGGGGCCTCGGGGTTGACGTAATCGAGATGGGCGAAATCGGGGGGATATTTCAGCTCCCCCAGCGTCGCGATCGCGGAGGCCGTGATCACCTCCTCGGCCCGCGCCGTGCCGAGCCCCGCCAGAAGCGCCGCGCCCACCATCAGCCCCGTCAGCCCCGCGCGCAGCCCCGCCGCCCGCATCTCAACCGCCCGTGCAACCGCCATCCGGCCCTCCCCTTCATCGCTTTCGCCCAGCTAAAAGCCCCCGCCCCGCGGGCGCAAGGCGCAACTGCGTGAGGCAGAACGAAAAAGGCCGCACCCGGGGGCGCGGCCTGATCCTTGCGCGGCTTGCGCGGCTTACTGGCTGATCGATTGCAGGTAAGCGATCACGTTGTAGCGGTCTTCGTCCTTGGGCAGGCCGGCGAAGGCCATCTTGTTGCCCGGGATGTAATCCTTCGGCTTGGCGAGCCAGGCGTCGAGCATCTCGATCGTCCAGACGCCGCCATGGGCCTTCACGCCATCCGAATAGGCGAAATCGGCGACCGAGCCGACCGCGCGGCCGACAACGCCGTCGAGATGCGGGCCGGTGGCGTTGGTGCCGTCGACCTTGTGGCAGGCCTTGCACTTGCCAAACACCTTCTCGCCCTTGGCCGCATCGCCCGCGCCGAGCACGACAGCCACCTCTTCTTCCGCCGGGGCCGCATCGCCGCCCGCGCCGCCCGGCGCCGCGGTCATCGCCACGACGTTCTCGCCGGTGGGCTGCGCCTTCAGGGTGAAGAGGGCATCCGAGGCTTTCGAGACGACGATAAGGAACAGCCCGGCGCCGACCACGCCCACGACTGCCTTGAGAATATTCTTGAACATGGCTCTTCCCTGATATGGCTGTTCAGTTGAGCGCATGTATCCGCCTTTGCCCCCCGCTTTCAAGGGATCTTTGCCGCGCCGCGCCCGCCGATCCCGCTAACAGCGGCGGATTTTCGCAGTTTCGCGCGCGCCCCGCGGCCCGCGCACGGCGAATGCCGCTTTTCTCACCGGCGCCCGCGCGCTAAGGCTGGCCGCACGAGCAGGGAGGACGAGATGAGCCAGATGAAAACCGGACGGATCGCGTTTCAGGGCGAGCCGGGCGCCTATTCGCACGAGGCCTGCCGCGAGACCTGCCCCGAGATGGAGGCGCTGCCCTGCGCCACCTTCGAGGAGGTGATCGAGGCGGTCAATTCGGGCCGCGCCGATCTCGCGATGCTGCCGGTCGAGAATTCGACCTATGGGCGCGTGGCCGATATCCACCGGCTGTTGCCGGAATCGGGGCTGCATATCCTGGGCGAGCATTTCCTGCGGGTGCGGATCTCGCTGATGAGCCTGCCGGGCACGCCGCTTTCCGCGGTGGAGAAGGTGCGCGCCCATCTCGTGCTGCTGCCGCAATCGGCGCGGTTTCTGAAAACCCACAACATCACCGGCATCGCCGCCGCCGACAGCGCGGGCGCCGCGCTCGCGCTGGCCGAGAGCCGCACGCCGCATGAGGGCGTTCTGGCCTCCGAACTCGCCGCCGAGATCTACGGCCTCGAGGTGCTCGCCCGCGATATCGAGGACCACGGCCACAACACCACGCGCTTCCTGATCATGGGCCGCGCGCCCGATCTCACCCGCCGCGGCGAGGGGCCGATGATGACCACCTTCGTCTTCGAGGTGCGCAACATCCCCGCCGCGCTCTACAAGGCGCTCGGCGGTTTTGCGACCAATGGCGTGAACATGACCAAGCTCGAGAGCTACATGGTCGACGGCAATTTCACCGCAACCCGCTTTTACGCCGATATCGAGGGCCACCCCGAAGACCCCAATGTCGCGCTCGCGCTCGATGAGCTGCGCTATTTCACCGCGCATCTCAACCTGCTCGGGGTCTATCCCTCCGACCGGCGCCGCAACGACTGATCTCAGCCCTCAGCGGCGCCCTTCATCTCGAGCGCGCGGGCGAAGAGCTTCACCCGCTCGGCGAATTTGCGCTCGAGATTGGCGCGGCCGAGCTTGGCCGACTGGATCATCAGCCGCGCGCCGAGCGTGCGCGGCTTGACCTCGAGCGCCGCCACGAGCCGCGTGCGCGACCGCGACAGCGCCACCATCCGCAGCTCGAGCACCATCGCGAAGGAGGACGATTCGCCCGCGTAATCAAGCGCCTCGGGCCGCTCGAAGCGGCGCAGATCGGCGAGGATCTGGCGCGGCTTGCCGCGGAAGCGGAAGCCGATGTCCCACGACATCCCCGCCCCCGGCGCAGAAAGCGTATCGAGCCGCTTGAGCGACACCCCCCGCTTGAGCGCGGCGCGCTCGAACCGCGACACATCGCACAGCTCGTCGAAAAGCGCCTCGGCAGGCAGCTCGATATCCTCGCGCGTCGACAGTTTCATGCGCTCTCCTGACAGGCTTGGGGCTTTGGCGCAGCTTTGCCGTCAAACCAGCCGGTCCGCAAGCCATTGCCGCAGCATCCAGCCCGCAATTGCACCGGCGCGCGGCGCGCGGATCACAGGGTCGGTGCCGGCAAAGACCTCGGCGAGGCGCTCGCGGCTGATCCAGAGCGCATCCTCGATCTCGGCGGGGTCGAGGGTGATCTCGGCGTTCACCGCCTCGGCGTGACAGCCGAGCATCAGCGAGGCGGGGAAGGGCCAGGGCTGCGAGGCGAGGAAGCGCACCGCCCCGACCCGCACGCCGCTCTCCTCGAAGACCTCGCGCGCGACCGTCGCCTCGAGCGTCTCGCCGGGCTCCATGAACCCCGCAAGGCAGGAATACATCCCCTCGGGCCAGCCGGGGCTGCGCCCGAGCAGCACCGCATTGCCGCGGGTGACGAGCATGATCGCGACCGGCTCGATGCGCGGGAATTGCACCGCCCCGCAGCCGGTGCAGCGCCGCTGCCAGCCCGCCGCCTCCGGCTCGGTCGCCGCCCCGCAGGCCGGGCAGAAGCCATGGCGCGCGTGCCAGGTCAGAAGCCCCCGCGCCGTCGCCGCAAGCTCGGCCGCGCGCGCGTCGAGCGCGGTCATCTGGCCGCGCAGCTCGGCAAAGCGCGCGCCTTCGGGCAGGTCGGGGTGGCTGTGCTCGCTCGCGTCGAAAAACGCCTCCGGGTCAGGCAGATCGCCGCCCGGATGCCAGCCCGAGACATCGCGCGCAAAGACCGCCCTGCCCTCGGACAGCCCGAGGAAGATCTCCGCGCGGCTGGCCTCGAAGATCACATGATCCGCGTCGAGCGCCGCCAGCCCCGCGCCGACAGGCCCCGAGACGCCCCGCGCCCCCGGCCCCGCAAAGAGCGGCCGCCCGCGCCAGACCGGCAAGATCGCCGCCGCGGCGCGCAGCGCGGCAAGCGCCTGCGGGTCGGCGCGCAGATGCGCGGCGCGGTCAAACCCCGAAGCCTCGAAGGCAAGCCCCGGCCGGGGCGAAACAGGCGCGGATGACGGCATGAGAACCTCCTCGACAGCGCTTTTCTCTTGGCACGGACCGCGCGCCTTGACCAGCAGCGTTGCACAGATGCCGCGCCAAAAGCTGAACCGGGCCAGAGAGTTAATTCAGGGCTGGGCCTCGGCGGAAAACTACCCTAGGTTGAGTTGCGGCCCCCGGGCCGCCCCCTCTCCCCCCCCCGCGATCCGTCGCGGACAGAAGGCAATTCGATGGCAGAACCTCCTGACCAGCCCCCCTCTGGCCAGCCCGAGACACCAGCGCCCCCGGTCGTATCGCTGCGACTGCTCGAGACGACGGATCTGCACGGCCATATCCAGGGCTATGATTACGCCGCCAACGCGCCCAGCGCCTCGGTCGGCCTTGCGCGCCTCGCCGGGCTGATCGCGCAGGCTCGCGCCGAGGTCGAGGCCAGCCTGCTCTTCGACAACGGCGATTTCCTGCAAGGCACGCCGATGATGCAATATTGGGCGCAGGTGCGCGGCCTTGGCCCGGGCGAGATCCACCCGATGATCGCGGCGATGAACGCGGTGGGCTATGACGCCGCGACGCCGGGCAACCACGATTTCAACTTCGGGCTCGGGTTCCTCAGGCGCGCGCTGGCGGGGGCGCGCTTCCCGCTCGTTTGCGCCAATGCGGTACGCCGCGTCGGCGCCACCCCGGCCGAGGACGAGACCCTGCTGCCGCCCTGGACGATCCTCGAGCGCGAGCTCACCGACAGCCACGGCGCGCGCCGCAAGCTGCGGATCGGGGTGATCGGCTGCCTGCCCGCGCAATTCGTCGAATGGGACCGCATCCACCTCGAGGGCCAGCTCGAGGCGCGCGGCCTGCTCGCGGCGGCGCGGGCGCATCTGCCGGCGCTGCGCGCGCAAAAGCCCGATCTCGTGATCGCGCTGGCCCATACCGGCATCGCCGCGGCCCTGCCGCTGCCCGAGCTCGATTGCGACAACGAAAACCTCGCGCTGCCGCTGGCGCGGATCGAGGGGATCGACGTGCTCTTGTGCGGCCATAACCACCTGTGCTTCCCCGGCCCCGATATCGCCGAGGGCGGCGGCATCGACCCTGTGCGCGGCACGCTGGCAGGCAAACCCGCGATGATCCCGGGGCGCTGGGGCTCGCATCTGGGGGTGATGGATCTCACCCTCGAGGAGGGGCCGGCGGGCTGGCGGATCCGCGATTTCCGCACCGAGCTGCGCGCGATCAGCCGCCGCCCCGCGCCGGGCTGCCCGGCCGCGCCGCTGGTGGCCGAGGACACCGGGATCCTCGCGCTCAACGCCGAGGCCCACCGCGAAACCCTGCGATATACCAAACGCGCGATCGGCACGCTGACGGCGCCGCTGCACAGCTTCTTCTCGCAAATCGCCCCCGATGCCGCGCTCTCCCTCGTCGCCGAGGCGCAGGCCGCCCATGTCCGCGCCCGCCTGATCGGCCGCCCGCAGGCCGAGCTGCCGCTCTTGAGCGCGGTCTCGCCGTTCAAATGCGGCGGCCGCGGCGGGCCCGATCATTACCTCGAGCTGCCCCCCGGCCCGCTCACCATCCGCCATATCACCGATCTTTACGCCTTCCCCAATGTCGTCAGCGCGCTCGAACTCACCGGCGCCGAGCTGCGCGACTGGCTCGAGCGCGCCGCGGGCATGTTCCGCCGCATCACCCCCGGCCGGGCCGACCAACAGCTGCTGAACCTCGACTTCCCCTGCTACAATTTCGACGTGATCGCGGGGCTCACCTATGAGATCGACCTGACCCAGCCCGCGCGGTTTTCGCCCACCGACGGGCGGCTGCGCAACGGTTCGGCGCGCCGGATCCGCGATCTGCGGTTTCAGGGCGCGCCGCTCGACCCGCAGGCGCGCTTCATCCTCGCCACCAACAGCTATCGCAGCGCCGGCGCGGGCCATTTCATCCGCCCGCAGCGCCCCGCGCTCAACCTCGGCCCCGCCGAAACCTCGTTCGATGCGCTGATCACCCATCTGAGCGCCACCTCGCCGGTGCCGCGCACCCCGCCCCGGCCGATCTGGCGCTTCGCGCCGATGCCGGGCACCAGCGTGCTGTTCCGCACCAGCCCCCGCGCGGCGCCGTTTCTGGGCGAGATCGACGCCTACCGCCATGAGACCCTCGGCCTCGACACGCAGGGGTTCTTGCGGATTCGCCTGCATCTCTGACCGGCGAGCTTCGCCTTTTGATGCAAATTTGTGCATGGGTTGAATTTTTGACCGCTTGATAAGCTTTCACCCCGCGCCGCGCCGCCCGACCGTGGCGCCGCCCTTACGCCGCGCCCGGCAAGCTCGCAGGATCATCCCGAACCAAAGACGGAGATCGAGATGTTCCACCGCACCCTGCGCGCGCTTGGCGCCGCCGCGCTGATCGGCACCGCGCTGAGCGCCCCCGCGCTCGCCGAGACCAAAATCCCCTTCACGCTCGACTGGAAATTCGAAGGCCCCGCGGCGCCCTATTTCCTCGCGCTCGACAAGGGCTATTACAAGGCCGAGGGGCTCGATGTGGAAATCTCCGAGGGCGCGGGCTCGCTCGACGCGATCCCGAAGGTCGCGACCGGCGCCTATCCGTTCGGCTTTTCCGACATCAACTCGCTGATGAAATTCCTCGACCAGAACCCCGGCGCCCCGGTGACCGCGGTGATGATGGTCTATGACAAGCCGCCCTTTGCGGTGGTCGGGCGCAAATCGCTCGGCATCGAGACGCCGAAGGATCTCGAGGGCAAGGTGCTCGGCGCGCCGCCGCCCGATGGCGCCTGGGCGCAGTTCCCGATCTTTGCCGCCGAGCAGGGCCTCGACATGACGAAGATCACCGTCGAGCCGGTCGGCTTCCCGGTGCGCGAGCCGATGCTCGCCGAGGGCAAGGTCGCCGCGGTGACCGGCTTCTCCTTCACCTCGACGCTCTCCTCGATCCGCCTCGGCGTGCCGGAGGACGACCTCAAGGTGCTCCTGATGGCCGATTACGGCGTCGCGCTTTACGGCAATGCGATTCTCGTCAACACCGAGTTCGCCAAGGCCAACCCCGAGGTGGTGACCGGCTTCCTGCGCGCCACCGCGAAGGGCTGGAAAGACGCGATCTCCGCCCCCGAAACCGCCATCGACAGCCTGATGACGCGCAATGTCGCCGCCGACAAGGCGCTCGAGACCCGGCGCCTCGAGATGGCGATCAAGGACAACGTGCTGACCGATTACGTCAAGGAGCACGGCATCGGCGCGGTCGACCCGGCGCGTTTTGCCAAGGCGATCGACCAGACGGGCTCGGTCTATGAGTTCAAGGCCACCCCCGACGCGGCCCTCTATTTCGACCCGAGCTACCTGCCCAAAGATGGCAGCCTGATGCTGCAATAACCGGCGGGGGCCTTCGGGCCCCCGTCCTCTTCCGGGGTGGGCGCATGACAAAATTCATAGATATCAAGGGCGTGAAACACGCCTACAAGACCCGCAACGGGCTCTTGCCGGTGCTCGACGGGCTCGATGTCGAGGTCGGCCAGGGCGAGTTCTGCGCGGTCGTCGGCCCCTCGGGCTGCGGGAAATCGACGCTGACGCGGCTCGTCTCGGGGCTGATGCGCCCCGATGGAGGCGCGGTCGTGCTCGACGGCCAGGAGGTCTCGAGCCCGCGCAAGACCGTCGGCATGGCGTTTCAGAACCCGGTCATGCTCGAATGGCGCACGATCCTCGAAAACGTCATGCTGCCGCTCGAGATCGTCGCGCCGAAGATGCCCCGCGCCGAGGCCGAGGCCCGCGCCGAGCATCTGCTCGCCATGGTCGGGCTGAAGGGCTTCGAGAAGAAACGCCCCTCCGAGCTTTCCGGCGGCATGCGCCAGCGCGCCAGCCTGTGCCGCGCGATCGTGCACAAGCCACAGGTGCTGATCATGGATGAACCCTTCGGCGCGCTCGACAATTTCACCCGCGAGGATCTGTGGCAGACGATGCGCGATCTGCGCGCGGCCGAGCCCTTCACCTGCATCCTGATCACCCATGACCTGCGCGAAAGCGTGTTCCTCGGCGATCAGGTGATCGTGCTCTCGGGCCGCCCCGCGCGCACCCAATATGTGCTCGATGTCGATCTGCCTGCCGACCGCACGATCGACATCCTCTACGAGCCCAAAGCCGTCGAGATGCTGCACCTGTTGCGCGACCAGATCCGCATCGCCCAAGGCCGCGACGGAGGCGCCCACTGATGGACAAGGCCCAGAAAATCATCGTCCCCCTGCTCGCGATCCTCGTCTTCCTGATGCTCTGGGAGGGCATCGTCTGGATCAACGACTGGCCCAATTACGTCATGGCCTCGCCCTCCGACCTGCCCGAAGCCTATTGGAAATACAGCCATCTGTTCCTCACGATGGGCTGGCAGACGCTCTGGCGCACGGTGCTCGGCCTCGCCATCGCGGTGGTCGCGGGCACGCTTTTGGGCATGGTCATGGGGTTCTCGAAAATCGCCCGCGAGGGGCTCTACCCGCTCCTCGTCGGCTTCAACGCGATCCCGAAGGCAACCCTCGTGCCGGTGCTGGCGCTCCTCTTCATCGGCCAGCATGATTTCAACACCGTGCTGATGGCCTTCCTGATCTCGTTCTTCCCGATCGCGGTCTCGGTCTCGATCGGCCTCTCCACCCTCGAACCCGAATATCGCGATATTCTGGCCGCCCTCGGCGCCTCGAAATTCACGATCTTCCGGAAAATCGCCCTGCCGAAAACCCTGCCCGAGTTCTTCGGCGCGCTGAAGGTCGCGGTGACCCTCGCCTTCATCGGCACGAACCTCGTGGAAATCGTCTCCCCCCATGGCCGCGGCCTCGGCGCGCTTTTCAAATCGGGCGAGACGAACGGCGATTACCCGCTGATGTTCGCGGTGCTGATCGCGCTCGCCTTCCTCGGTATCGTTCTCTACTACGCCGTCGTCGCGCTGGAGCGGATCTTCGCGGGCTGGGCCGAGCGCAGCCCCGGTTGAGAGCGCCGGGGGCGTGCGCCGCCCCCGGACCCCCTGCGGGATATTTGGACATCATTGAAGAGGCCCCCTCCCCTTCAACGATGCGAAAATATCCCGGGGGTGAATGCCGCAGGCAGAGGGGGCAGCGCCCCCTGCGCCCTCGTCGCGGGGCAAGGCTTGCGAATCCTGCGCGCCCCCCCTATATGAGCCCTCGAGAGGTTGGCGCGGGCGAGCGCCTCGCCAACCCGGTCAGGTCCGGAAGGAAGCAGCCGCAACGAGTCCCGCTTGGGTCGATGTCCAGCCTCTCACCCTCCTCCTCATCGGTTTGACACAGGGCCCGGCGTGGCTAGACTGCGCCCGACGACAGGAGACGCGCATGTCCGACACGCCCGCGACCGGCTATCAGGTTCTGGCCCGCAAATACCGCCCCGCGACCTTCGCCGACCTGATCGGCCAGGAAGCGATGGTGCGCACGCTGAAGAACGCCTTCGCCGCCTCGCGCATCGCCCAGGCCTTCATCATGACCGGCATCCGCGGCACCGGCAAAACCACCACCGCGCGGATCATCGCCAAGGGCCTCAACTGTGTCGGCGCCGATGGCCAGGGCGGCCCGACGACCGAGCCCTGCCTCGTCTGCGAGCATTGCCGCGCGATCGCCGAGGGCCGCCATGTCGATGTGATGGAGATGGACGCGGCCTCGCGCACCGGGGTCGGCGATATCCGCGAGATCATCGAGAGCGTGCATTACCGGGCGGCCTCGGCCCGCTACAAGGTCTATATCATCGACGAAGTGCACATGCTCTCGACGAGCGCCTTCAACGCGCTCCTGAAGACCCTCGAAGAGCCGCCCGCGCATGTGAAATTCATCTTCGCCACGACCGAGATCCGCAAGGTGCCGGTCACGGTTCTGTCACGCTGCCAGCGGTTTGACCTCAAGCGGATCGAGCCCGAGGTGATGATGGCGCATCTGGCGCGCATCGCAGGCCTCGAGAGCGCGCATCTCGCGCCCGATGCGCTGGCGCTGATCACCCGCGCGGCGGAGGGCTCGGTGCGCGACGCGATGAGCTTGCTCGACCAGGCGATCGCGCATGGCGCGGGGGAGACGACGGCCGAGCAGGTGCGGGCGATGCTGGGGCTCGCCGATCGCGCCCGGGTGCTCGATCTCTTCGACATGATCCTGAAGGGCGATGCCGCCGGCGCGCTGACTGAGCTTGGCAGCCAGTATTCCGACGGCGCCGACCCGATGGCGGTGCTGCGCGATCTGACCGAGATCACCCATTGGGTCTCGGTGATCAAGATCACGCCCGAGGCCGCCGAGGACCCGACCGTGCCCCCCGAGGAGCGCACCCGCGGCCAGGCGATGGCGGCGGCGATCCCGATGCGGGTGCTCTCGCGGCTCTGGCAGATGCTGCTCAAGGCGATCGAAGAGGTCGGCGCCGCGCCCAACACGATGATGGCGGCCGAGATGGCGATCATCCGGCTGACCCATGTCGCCGACCTGCCCGACCCGGAAACCTTGATGCGCAAGATCCAGTCCGGCCCGGGCGAGGCCGGCGGGCGCGGCCCGGCGGCGGGCGGCGGCGGGGCGGGCGGGCCGACGATGGCCGCGGGCCCCCTGGCCGCGACCACGATGCGCGCGCGTTTTGGCGCGCCGATCGCGCGGGCGGGCAACGCGGCTCTCGCCCAGGCCGTGCAGGCCGAGACCGCGCTCGCGCGCTTTGCGCGGTTTGAGGATGTTTGTGAGCTCATCCGCCGGATGCGCGATGTGAAGCTCCTCCTCGATGTCGAGAATTGTCTGCGCCTCGTGCGCTATGCCCCCGGCCGGATCGAGTTCGAGCCGACCGAGGACGCGCCGCGCGACCTCGCCGCGACGCTCTCGCAGCGGCTGATGGGCTGGACGGGCGCGCGCTGGGGCGTGTCGATCGTGAGCGAGGGCGGCGGCGAGACCATCGCCGAGACCCGCAACGCCGGGCGCCGCGCCGCCGAGGCCGAGGCGCGCGCGCAAAGCGCGGTCGTGCAGGCGATTTTCGCGGCCTTCCCGAAGGCCAGGTTCGAGGCGATCACCACCGCCGCCGAACTCGCACAGGAACACCAGGCCGAGGCTTTGCCCGAGGTCGAGGATGAATGGGATCCTTTCGAGGACAATTAAGGAGACGAGCATGTTCAAGGGCTTGGGCCAGCTTGGCGATATGGCCAAGATGATGAAGGCGGCGAAGGAGATGCAGGAGCGGATGGCCGCGCTGCAAGAGGAGCTCACCCGCATCGAGGTGACCGGCGAGGCCGGCGCGGGGCTGGTGCGCGCCACCGCCTCGGCCAAGGGCGTGCTGACCGGGCTCTCGATCGACCCCTCGATCCTCGTCGCCTCGGAAAAAGAGGTGGTCGAGGACCTGATCCTCGCCGCGATCAAGGACACCCAGGCCAAGGCCAAGGCCCGCGAGCAGGAGGAGCAGAAAAAGCTCCTCACCGCGCTCGGCCTGCCCGCCGACATGGAGCTTCCGGGCTGATCATGGCGGGGCCGCAGGGCGAGATCGAGGAGCTGATCGCGCTGATGGCGCGGCTGCCGGGGCTCGGGCCCCGCTCGGCGCGCCGTGCGGTGTTGCAGATGTTGCGCAAACGGGCGGCGCTGATGGCGCCGCTCGCAAAGATGATGGCGCAAGTCGCGGAAAACGCGCGCGAATGCGAGATCTGCGGCAATATTTCGGTGGGCGGCTGCTGCGAGATCTGCGCCGCGCCGGGCCGCGCGACCGGCGAGATTTGCGTCGTCGAGGATGTCGCCGATCTCTGGGCGATGGAGCGCGGCGGCGCCTTCAAGGGCCGCTATCATGTGCTCGGGGGCGTGCTCTCGGCGCTCGATGCGGTCGGCCCCGAGGAGCTCGGCATCCCGCGGCTCCTCGCACGGATCGAGGCGGAGGGGGTGGGCGAGGTGATCTTGGCGCTCAACGCCACCGTCGAGGGCCAGACCACCGCGCATTACATCGCCGAAACCCTCGAGGGGCGGGGCGTGCGCATCACCTCGCTTGCCCAGGGCGTGCCGATCGGGGGCGAGCTCGATTATCTCGACGATGGCACGATCTCGGCGGCGCTGCGCGCGCGGCGGGCGTTCTGACCGCGGCCCCAAGCCCCGCCCCCTCCGCTTCTTCTTGGCAAAAATACGCATTCCGCCGCCGGGGCCGCCGCTGCAACCGGGCATTGATCCGCCCGCCCCCCGGGGCTATCAGGGGATGACACCCGAACAGCCAGAGTTTTCGCATGAACCGCCTTTATCACGTCGCGCTTTCGCCCTTCTGCCGCAAGGTGCGCCTGACGCTCGCGGAAAAGAAGATCGAGGTCGAGCTGGTCGAGGAGCGCTACTGGGAGCAAAGCCCCGAGTTTTTGCGCCGCAATCCGGCGGGCAAGGTGCCGGTTCTGCGGCTCGATGCGCGGGTGATGAGCGAAAGCCAGGCGATCTGCGAATATCTCGACGAGACCGTTCCGGGGCCCACGCTGATCCCGCGCGACGCGGAGGGCCGCTATGAGGTGCGCAGGCTCTGCGCCTGGTTCGACGACAAGTTCAACGAGGAAGTCACCCGCAAGGTGATGGGTGAGCGGGTCTGGAAGAAGGTCATGAAGAAGGGCTACCCTGACAGCAAGACCGTCAAGGAAGGGCTCTCGGCGATCAAGTTCCACCTCGATTACATGGGCTGGCTGCTCGATCAGCGGCGCTGGCTGGCGGGCGATGTGATGACGCTCGCGGATTTTGCGGCCGCCGCGCATCTGAGCTGTCTCGATTATATTTCGGATGTCGACTGGAACCGCTCGGAGGCGGTGAAGGATTGGTATGCGAAGATCAAGTCGCGCCCGGCGTTCCGCTCGCTTCTGGCCGATCAGTTGCCGGGGCTGCCGCCCTCGCCGCAATATGCCGAGCTCGATTTCTGAGCGCGGCCGGGGGATCCTCCCCCGGACCCCCTAGGATATTTGAGGCAAGATGAAAGAGGCCGGGTTCAAGGAGCGGCTGATCGCGAAGGCCCTGGAGGAGGGGTTTTCGAAGGCGCGCGTGACGCGGCCCGATGCGATCCCGCAGGCGGCGGGGCGGCTCGAGGCCTTTGTGGCAGCGGGGCTGCATGGGCAGATGGGCTGGATGGCGGAGCGGCGGGAGTGGCGGGGCAACCCGGCGGCGCTCTGGCCCGAGGCGCGTTCGGTGCTGATGGTGGCGGAGAGTTATGCGCCCGATATGGACCCGCGCGCGGCTTTGGCGGACCCGGGCCGCGGGGCGGTCAGCGTCTATGCGCAGGGCAAGGATTATCATGACCTCGTGAAGCGGCGGCTCAAGCGCACCGGGCGGTGGCTCATCGACGCGGCGGCGAAGGCGGGGATTGCTTGCGAGATCAAGGTCTTCGTCGATACCGCGCCGGTGATGGAGAAGCCTTTGGCCGAGGCGGCGGGGCTCGGCTGGCAGGGCAAGCACACGAACCTTCTGGCGCGCGATCTGGGCAACTGGTTCTTTCTCGGCGCGATTTTCACGACGCTGGATCTGGCGCCCGATGCGCCGGAGGGGGGCCATTGCGGGAGTTGCACGGCCTGTCTCGCCGCCTGCCCGACGGAGGCGTTTTTGGGGCCTTACCGGATGGATGCGCGGCGCTGCATTTCTTACCTCACCATCGAGCACCGGGGGCCGATTGCGGAGGAGTTGCGGGCGCGGATGGGCAACCGGATCTATGGTTGTGACGATTGTCTGGCGGCCTGTCCGTGGAACAAGTTTGCGGCAGAAGCGCGCGAGATCGGCTATGCCGCGCGGGTGGGGGCGCCGCCGCTGGCCGAGCTTGCCGCGCTTGATGACGCCGCGTTTCGGGCGCGCTTTGCGGGCTCGCCGATCAAGCGGATCGGGCGGGATCGGATGCTGCGCAATGTGCTCTATGCGATCGGCAATTCGGGTGACCCGGCGCTCGCGGGTGCCGCCGCGCCGCATCTGAACGACCCCGACCCCACGATCGCCGAGGCCGCGGCCTGGGCGGTGGCGCGGCTCGAGCGGCCCTTGCCATGACCCGCGCCTGCGCTAGCTTGGCGCCATGACCCCCGCCTCGACCACGCTCCAGCACCGCCCCGCCCTCGGCATCGGGTTGAAACTCGCCTCGGTGCTGATCTTCATCGTCATGTCGGCGATGATCAAGGCGGCGGCCGAGCATGTGCCCGCGGGGGAGACGGTGTTCTTCCGCTCCTTCTTTGCGGTGCCGGTGATCCTTGTCTGGCTGGCCTGGCGGGGCGAGCTGGCGACGGGGCTGCGGGTCGCGCGGCCGATGGGCCATGTCTGGCGAGGCGTGGCGGGCACGGCGGCGATGGGGCTCAACTTCGCCGCGCTCGGGCTCTTGCCGCTGCCGGAGGTCACCGCGATCGGCTATGCGAGCCCGCTCCTCGTCGTCATCTTCGCGGCGATGTTTCTGGGCGAGGAGGTCCGCGCCTTCCGGCTCTCGGCGGTGGCTTTGGGGCTCGTGGGCGTGCTGATCGTGCTCTCGCCGCGCTTCACCGCGCATGACGGCTCCGACCGCGAGGCCTTTGGCGCGATGGTGGTGCTGACCGGCGCGCTTTGCACCGCGCTTGCGCAGGTCTTCATCCGCAAGCTCGTCGCGACCGAGCGCACCTCGGCGATCGTGTTCTGGTTCTCGGTGACCTCGACGGTGCTCTCGCTCGTCTCGCTGCCCTTCGGCTGGGTCGTGCCGAGCGCCGAGGAGGCCGCGCTCCTGATCGGCGCGGGCGTGCTCGGCGGCATCGCGCAGATCTTCCTGACCTCCTCCTATCGCTTCGCCGATGCCTCGATCGTGGCGCCCTTCGACTATGCCTCGATGATCTTCGCGCTTTTGATCGGCTATTTCATCTTCGGCGAGGCGCCGACCGCGGTGATGCTCGGGGGGGCTGCGCTGATCATCCTCGCGGGCGTCTCGATCATCTGGCGCGAGCACCGCCTCGGCCTCGCGCGCGAGCGTCAGCGCAAGGCGCAGACCCCGCAGGGCTGAGCCCGCGCCAACCCTGCGGCAAGATGGTGCGTGCAATTTCGCGCGACTCGTGCTATGGTTGTTCCATAGATGAGCTGAAGGAGGCACTTATGACCCGTCACGTCATCGACCAACCCCGCGACCGCAACGACGAGGCCCGCATGCGGCATTTCCTCGATATCGCGCGCAAGGAAGGGGTTCACCCGGCGGTTACCGAACTGAATGAACGTCCGGTCGATCGCTCGGCGCGAAAGGTTCAGGAGTTCCTCCGGATTGATCGCGAGCAACAGGAGGACGCCTGAGGGCGCTCGCCGGTCACTTCCCCAAGGCCTGAAAGAAAAGGCGCGCCCTCCGTAAGGGCGCGCCTTTCTGTTTCGGCTTGGGCCTGAGGCTCAGGCGCGCACGAGGCGCTCGTAGCTTTCCGCGATATCGCGGGTCAGCGCGCCCACTTCGAAGTGGAAATCGCCGATCTGGCCGACCGGGGTGACCTCGGCCGCCGTGCCGGTGAGCCAGCATTGCTCGAACCCGGCAAGCTCGACCGGCTCGATATGGCGCTCATGCACGGTGATGCCCTTTTCCTTCAGCATGCCGATCACCGTCTGACGGGTGAGGCCGTTGAGGAAGCAATCGGGCTTGGGCGTATGCACTTCGCCATCCTTGACGAAGAAGATGTTCGCGCCGGTCGCCTCGGCGACATAGCCGCGGTAATCCATCATCAGCGCATCCGAGCAGCCCTTCGCCTGGGCGGCGTGTTTGGACATCGTGCAGATCATGTAGAGCCCGGCGGCCTTCGCCTCGCAGGGGATCGTCTTCGGGTCCGGGCGGCGCCATTTCGAGATGTCGAGCTTGGCGCCCTTCATCTTCGCATCGCCGTAATAGGCGCCCCATTCCCAGCCCGCGATCGCGAGTCGCACCGGGTTGTGGATCGCCGAGACGCCCATTTCCTCGCCCGCGCCGCGGAAGGCGATGGCGCGCACATAGGCGTCGGTCCAGCCGTTCGCCTTCAGCATCTCGTATTTCGCGGCCTCGATTTCCTCGACCGAATAGGGGATCTCCATGTCGAGCAGATTGGCCGAGCGCCGCAGCCGCTCCGAATGTTCCACCCCTTTGAAAATCTTGCCGTTATAGCACCGCTCGCCCTCGAAGACGGACGAGGCGTAATGCAGCGCGTGGGTCAGAATGTGGACATTCGCATCCCGCCACGGAACGAGCTTGCCGTCCATCCAGATCCAGCCATCACGATCATCATAAGCCCCGGCCATTTTATCCTCCTTCGGATCCCCGGTTTTTCAAAAGTTGCGCAAGTTATGTCCGCCGCGGTCATAAAGTTGCGTAAATTCTGCGCCTCGGTAACATATTGATTCTTGGAAAGTCAACAAGGCTGACATAAAATCACCAAAAAGAGAGGACGAGCGATGGCCGACATTGCCCCGCAGGGCGGCGAAACCCTGCTGTTTCTGACCGATGAACAGCTGCGCAAGGGCATCGAGGCGATGTTCTTCGCCTATCGCGGCTTCACCGCCGACCCGGACCGGATCCTCGACCATCACGGCTATGGCCGCGCCCATCATCGCGCGATCCATTTCATCAACCGCCAGCCCGGGCTGACGGTCACCACGCTCCTGTCGGTGCTCGGCGTCACCAAGCAGAGCCTGAACCGCGTCCTGCGCACGCTGATCGAGGACGGGCTGGTCGAGAACCGCGTAGGCAAGCGCGACAAGCGCGAGCGTCATCTCTATCTGACCGAGGCCGGATCGGCGCTCGAGCGCGAGCTTTCGGGCGCCCAGCGCGAGCGGATGCGCGCGGCCTATCGCGCCGCCGGGCCGCAGGCGGTGGCGGGGTTCCGCCAGGTTCTCGAGGCGATGATGGATGCCGACATGCGCCGCCAGTATCAGCAGATGAAGGATGGCGCCTGATGGGTATCGCGCTGCAAACGCCGCATCTGCTGATCGTCGATGATGATGAGCGGCTCCGCGGGCTTCTCCACAAGTTCTTGACGCGCAACGGCTTTCTGGTGACGGCGGCGCGCGATGCGGGCCATGCGCGCCGGCTTCTCGCCGGGCTCGAGTTCAACATGATCGTGCTCGATGTGATGATGCCGGGCGAGGACGGGCTGACGCTGACGCGCGATCTGCGGGCGCATCGGGTGGTGACGCCGATCCTGCTCCTGACCGCGCGCGGCGAGACGCGCGAGCGGATCGAGGGGCTCGAGGCGGGGGCGGATGATTACCTGCCCAAGCCCTTCGAGCCGAAGGAGCTTCTGCTGCGGATCAACGCGATCTTGCGCCGGGTGCCGAGCGAGGTGCAGGCCGGGCCGAAATATCTCACCCTCGGGCCGCTGCGCTACGATCAGGACCGGGGCGAGCTCTGGTCGGGCGAGAGCCCGGTGCGGCTGACCGCGACCGAGGCGGCCCTGATGCGGATCTTTGCCGCGCGCGCGGGCGAGGTCGTGAGTCGCGCCGATGTCATCGAGGAGCTTGGCCGCGACCGGGCGGGCCTTGCCGGGGCGAGCCCCGAGGAAAGCGTGGGCGGCGACCGCGCGATCGATGTGCAGATCACCCGGCTGCGCCGCAAGATCGAGCCCGACCCGCGCGAGCCGCGCTATCTGCAGACGGTGCGCGGGCTGGGCTACATGCTCGCGCCCGACTGAGCCGGCGCGCCTGCTAGCGATAACCCTGTTACTTGGGGGTCGCGGTCGTGCAATTGCAAGACGATGCGCGCTATTGTCCGCTGGACTGACAGGGTTGTGATTGCTAAAGAGCGGCCATGTTCGGCGGCACATAGTGCGGCCCGGAACGTCGTATCGGCCTCACCCCAGGCCCGGGAAGGGAGAAAATTCGTGTCCCACGCAGAAGATCACGCAGGCACTCGGAGGGATTTCCTCTACTATGCCACCGGCGCCACCGGCGCGGTGACTGTCGGTGCGGCCGTCTGGCCGCTGGTCAATCAGATGAACGCCTCGGCGGATGTCAAGGCGCTCGCCTCGATCTACGTCGACATCTCGGGCATCGAGCCCGGCACCCAGCTGACCGTGAAATGGCGCGGCAAGCCGGTGTTCATCCGTCGTCGCACCCAGGAAGACATCGATTCGGCCCGCGCCGTCGATATCGCCACGCTGACCGACCAGAGCTCGGAAAACGCCAACAAGCCGGGCACCGACGCCTCGGATGAGAACCGCACCCTCGACGAAGCCGGCGAATGGCTCGTGATGATGGGCGTTTGCACCCACCTCGGCTGCGTGCCGCTCGGCGATTCGGGCGATTTCGGCGGCTGGTTCTGCCCCTGCCACGGCTCGCACTACGACGCCGCCGGCCGGATCCGCAAAGGCCCCGCGCCGCGCAACCTCGATATCCCGATCGCGGCGTTCACCGACGAAACCACGATCAAGCTCGGCTGAGGGAGAGCATAAGAATGGCTGGAATTCCGCACGACCATTACGAGCCCAAGACGGGCTTCGAAAAATGGCTCAATGAGCGCCTTCCGATCGTCGGTCTGATGTATGACACCATCATGATCCCGACGCCGAAGAACCTGAACTGGTGGTGGATCTGGGGCATCGTCCTCGCGTTCTGCCTGGTGCTGCAAATCGTCACCGGCATCGTGCTCGTGATGCACTACACCCCGCATGTCGACCTGGCCTTCGCCTCGGTCGAGCATATCATGCGCGACGTCAACGGTGGCTGGGCGATCCGCTACATCCACGCGAACGGCGCTTCGCTGTTCTTCTTCGCCGTCTATATCCACATCTTCCGCGGCCTCTACTACGGCTCGTATAAAGCCCCGCGCGAGATCACCTGGATCGTCGGCATGGTCATCTATCTCGCGATGATGGGCACCGCCTTCATGGGCTACGTGCTGCCGTGGGGCCAGATGTCGTTCTGGGGCGCCACCGTGATCACCGGCCTGTTCGGCGCCATTCCCGGCGTGGGTCCGGCGATCCAGGATTGGCTGCTGGGCGGGCCGGCCGTCGACAACGCGACGCTGAACCGCTTCTTCTCGCTGCACTACCTGCTGCCCTTCGTGATCGCGGCCCTCGTCGCCGTGCACATCTGGGCCTTCCACACCACCGGCAACAACAACCCCACCGGGGTCGAAGTGCGCCGTGGCTCGAAAGAGGAAGCCGCCAAGGACACCCTGCCCTTCTGGCCCTATTTCGTGGTGAAAGACCTGGTGGCGCTCGCGCTCGTGGTGACGATCTTCTTCGCGGTCGTCGGCTTCATGCCGAACTACCTCGGCCACCCCGACAACTACATCGAGGCGAACCCGCTCTCGACGCCGGCGCATATCGTGCCCGAATGGTACTTCCTGCCGTTCTACGCGATCCTGCGCGCCTTCACCGCCGACGTCTGGGTCGTGATGCTGGTCAACAAGATCACCTTCGGCATCGTCGACGCGAAGTTCTTCGGCGTGCTGGCGATGTTCGGCGCGATCATCGCGATGGCGCTGGCGCCGTGGCTTGACACCTCGCGCATCCGTTCGGGCCAGTTCCGTCCGATGTTCAAATGGTGGTTCTGGCTGCTCGCGATCGACTTCGTGGTGCTGATGTGGGTGGGCGCGATGCCGACCGACGGGATCTATCCCTACATCTCGCTGATCGGCGCGACCTACTGGTTCGGCTACTTCTTCGTGATCCTGCCGGTGCTCGGCCTGATCGAGAAGCCGCTGCCGATGCCGGCGACGATCGAGGAAGACTTCAATAACCACTACGGCGCCAAGGCCGAGTAAGGAATAGGACCGGATATCATGAAAAACCTTCTGATCTCTGCCGTTTCCGCGCTTGCGATCGGCACCGGTGCGGCCTTCGCCTCGGGCACCGCCGAGGTTGAGGACTTCGCCTTCTCGTTCGAGAGCCCCTTCGGGCGCTACGATCAGCAGCAGCTGCGTCGCGGCTTCCAGGTCTACCGGGAGGTCTGCTCGGCCTGCCACGGCCTGAAATTCGTGCCGATCCGCTCGCTGTCGGACAAGGGCGGCCCGGAAATGGACCCGGAATGGGTGCGCGGCTTTGCCGCCGAGCTCGACCCGGCGATCGACAAGGAAACCGGCGAAGAGCGCCCGCGCAAGGAAACGGACATGTTCCCGATCCGCGTGGGGGATGGCATGGGCCCGGACCTGTCGCTGATGGCCAAGGCCCGCGCGGGCTTCCACGGCCCCTACGGCACCGGCCTCAACCAGCTCGTCAAGGGCATCGGCGGCCCCGAATATATCCACGCTCTGCTCACCGGCTTCACCGGCGAAGAGAAAGAGGAAGCGGGCGCGATCTACTATGAGAACCATGTGTTCTCGACCGGCTGGATCGCCATGCCCCCGCCGCTCTCGGATGAGCTCGTGGAATATGAAGATGGCACCCCGGCGACCGTCGAACAGATGTCCGAGGACGTGTCGGCCTTCCTGATGTGGACCGCCGAGCCGAAGATGATGGCGCGCAAGAACATGGGCTTCACCGCCGTGCTCCTGCTCGGCCTGCTGACCACGCTGCTCTATCTGAGCAACAAGCGGATCTGGGCGCCCCACAAGGGCAAACACTGATCCACGCGGTCAAAGCCTTTGAAACGCGCCCTCCGGGGCGCGTTTTCTTTTGTCATGGCGCGCGCGGGCTCGGTCGGGTAGCTTGGGCGCAAAGGAGCCCCCATGACCAATACCCGCGCCCCGCGTCTGTGCGTCCTGATCGACGCCGACAACATCCCCTCCCAACATGCCGAAGCGATCTTCGAGGAGATCTCGGGGCTTGGCGAAGCCTCGGTGCGGCGGATCTATGGCGATTGGTCCTCGACCCGGCTCGCGGGCTGGGCGCGCAAGGTCAATGCGCTCGGCATGGTCGCCGATCAGCAGTTCTCCAACACCAAGGGCAAGAACGCCTCCGATATCGGCCTGGTGATCGCGGCGATGGATTTCCTCCATTCCGGGCTCTTCGACGGCTTCGTGCTGGTCTCCTCGGACAGCGATTTCACCCGCCTCGCCTCGCGGATCCGCGAACAGGGGCTCGATGTCTTCGGCATCGGCGAGAAGAAGACCCCGGAGGCCTTCCGCAACGCCTGCAAACGCTTCATCTATGTCGAGAACCTCGGCGCCGAGTCCGCGCCTGAGGCCGAGCCCGAAGCCGTCGCGCCGAGCGGCCCGCAGCCCGCGGCCCCCGCGCCCGCCTCGACCAAACTCTCCCCCGCGCAGGCGATCCCGCTGATCGTCGCGGCGATGAAACGCATCGGCCTCGAGGAAGACTGGTATTCGCTCGGCCAGATCGGCCAGTTCATCACCCAGGCGAGCCCCGATTTCGACACCCGCACCTATGGCAGCGCGAAACTCTCCGACCTTCTGCGCAAGACCGGCCGGTTCGAGGTCAAACAGGGCCCCGGCAACCACCTGATCGTGCGCGATCTCGCCTGATCAGCCCTTCGCGCCGTAGCGCGCCATGAACATCTCGACCGCGCCGTCGATCGTGCGCTGTACATCGCGCGGCGCGCAGCAGGCATCGACCCCGAAGATCAGCCGGGCGTGGATATCGGCCTTGCACAGCTCCGCGAACTGATCGGCGGCGAGGTCGAAATCCTCGATCGCGAGCTCGCCCCGCGCCACCGCCTCGCGCAGATACTCGACAAGCCGCATGCGCACCATCATCGGGCCGGAGTGGTAGAACTCATGGCCGAGCTGCGGGAAACGGTCGGCCTCGGCGACACAGATCCGAAAGATCCCCTGCCCGAAATCCGAGGTCATGAAGGCCACGATCCGCTCGGCCGCCGCGCGCAGCACCTCGCGCACGGGCGCGCCGGTGCGGGTGATCTCCACCGCTTCCTCGGATTGGCGCGCGCATTCCGCCTTCGCGACTTCCATGAAGAGAAGCTTCTTGTCGGGGAAATAGCTGTAGAGCGTCGCCTTCGACACCCCCGCCTCCCGCGCGATATCATCGACCGAAGCGCCCTCGAACCCGTCGCGCAAAAAGATCGTGCGCGCGCCGTCGAGCACTTGCCCGAATTTGCGGCCCTTGCGGATTTTCGTTGCCTCGGTCACGCGCCCCCGTCCCCCTGGTAAAGCCCGATGGCCGAGAATAGCGCCGCGCCGCGCCAAACGGCAAGGCCGCAGCCTCGCCCGCGCGCGCGCTCCGCAGCGTCACGGGCGCCGCGCTCAGCCAATCTCGCCGCGCATACCGCCGGTTTGCGCACGATCGAGGAGCAGGTGATCGAGGATCACGCAGGCCATCATCGCCTCGGCGACCGGCACCGCGCGGATCCCCACGCAGGGGTCGTGGCGGCCCTTCGTCACCACCTCGACCGCCTCGCCCGCGGTGTTGATCGAGCGCCGCGGCGTCAGGATCGACGAGGTCGGCTTGACCGAGAAACGCAGCACGATCGGCTGGCCCGTGGTGATGCCGCCCAGGATCCCGCCGGCGTGGTTGGTCAGATATTCCGGCCCCTCCGGCCCCATCACGATCTCATCGGCGTTCTCGGTGCCGGTCAGCATCGCCGCCGCCATCCCCTCGCCGATCTCGACGCCCTTGACCGCGTTGATCGTCATCATCGCCGCGGCGAGGTCGCTGTCCATCTTGGCATAGATCGGCGCGCCGAGCCCGGGCGGGCAGCCCTCGGCGACAAGCTCGATCATCGCGCCCACCGAGTTTTGCCCCTTGCGCATCGCCTCGAGGTAATCGCTCCATTCCGCCACCGCCTCGGCATCGGGGATGAAGAACGGGTTGCGCAGGATCTCGTCGCGGTCGAAGCGCTCGCGGTTGATGTGTTTGGCGCCCATCTGGGTCATGTAGCCGGTGATCACGAGCCCCGGCACCAGCGCCTTCAGCACCGCCTGCGCCACGCCCCCCGCCGCCACCCGCGCCGCGGTTTCGCGCGCCGAGGACCGCCCGCCGCCGCGATAATCGCGCAGCCCGTATTTCTGGTGATAGGTGATATCGGCATGGCCCGGGCGAAACTGCCGCGCGATCTCGCCGTAATCCTTCGAGCGCTGGTCGGTGTTCTCGATCATCAGCTGGATCGGCGTGCCGGTGGTGCGCCCCTCGAAGACGCCCGAGAGGATCTTCACCTGATCGGGTTCCTGGCGCTGGGTGGTCATCTTCGACTGGCCCGGGCGGCGGCGGTCGAGGAAGACCTGGATGAACTCCTCGGAGATCTCGATGCCGGGCGGGCAGCCGTCGACGGTAGCGCCAAGGGCCGGCCCGTGGCTCTCGCCCCAGGTGGTCACGCGGAACATATGTCCGAAGGTGTTGTAGCTCATCGGCGCCTCCCTTTGCTGCCGAAATAGCCGCCGGGCGGGCGCGGCTCAAGCGATTTCCCTTGCAACGCGGGCGCGCGCGCCTATCTTGCGCGCTACCTCGGGGTGCCGAGGGGGCCCGCCCCCCGGCTGAGATGCGCAAGCAAACCCGTTGAACCTGACCCGGTTAGAACCGGCGGAGGGAAGGTATCCGGGCGCACTCTCCCGGCCTGACCCCCGTCAAGCCATTGGAGAGACTAATGAAATACCCTCTGATGCTTGCGGCCCTCGCTCTCGCGACCCCCGCGATGGCGGCTGACAAGCCCGTGCTCACCGTCTATGCCCCCGATTATTTCACCTCCGAATGGGGCCCCGGCCCCGCGATCGAAAAGGGCTTCGAGGCGCGCTGCGGCTGTGATCTCGACTTCGTCGCGGGCGATGTGCTGCCGCGCGTGCTGCTTGAGGGCGACAAGACCGAGGCCGATGTGGTGATCGGACTGACCACCGATCTGATGGCGCGCGCCCGCGCCACCGGCCTCTTCGCGCCCCATAACGAGGATGTCGCGCGCCTGACCCTGCCGATCGCGTGGGACGACGCGACCTTCCTGCCCTTCAACTGGAGCGAGACCGCCTTTGTCTATGACAAGACCCGCCTCGCCACCCCGCCCGCGAGCTTCCAGGCGCTGCTCGACGCCCCCGACGACGCCTTCAAGATCGCCATCGAAGACCCGCGCAGCTCGGAGCTCGGCCTCGCGCTCGTGCTCTGGGTGAAGGCGATCTATGGCGACAAGGCGCCCGAGGCCTGGGCGAAGCTCGCGCCCAAGGTGCTGACCGTGACGCCCGGCTGGTCCGAGGCCTATGGCCTCTTCACCGATGGCGAGGTCGACATGGTGCTCTCCTTCACCACCTCGCCCGCCTATCACCTGATCGCCGAGGAGGACGCCACCAAGGCCGCCGCGATCTTCCCCGAGGGGCATTATTTCTACACCGAGGTCGCGGCCCAGCTCACCACCTCCGATCAGCCCGACCTCGCGCAGGCCTTCCTCGATTACACCCTCTCGGACGAGTTTCAGGGCATGATCGCGACCGCGAACTGGTCCTATCCGGCGGTGATCAAGGAGGGCTTCCTGCCGGCGGGCTTCGCCGCCCTGCCGCGCCCGGAAAAGACGCTCTTTTATAGCGAGACCGAGGCCGAGGCGCTGCGCGAAGGCGCGTTGGAAGAATGGCGCGCGGCCTTCGCCAAATAATCCCGGCGGCGCTGGCCGCGGGGGTCGCGGTCGCGCTGGTCGCGGGCCCGCTCGGCGCCGTGATCTGGCGCGCGGGCGGGTTCGGCGCGCTCCGGCCGGCCGATCTCGAGGCGGTCTGGTTCACGCTCTGGCAGGCGGCGGCCTCGGCCGCGCTCTCCTGCGCGCTCGCCGTGCCGGTGGCGCGCGCGCTCTGGCGGCGGCGCTTTGTCGGGCGGGGCGCGCTGATCGCGCTGATGGGCGCGCCCTTCCTGCTGCCGACCGTGGTCGCGGTGATGGGGCTGATCGCGGTGTTCGGGCGGCGCGGCTGGGTCAACGGCGCGCTCGGCGCGCTCGGCCTGCCCGAGGTCACGGTCTATGGCGCGGGCGGCGTGATCCTTGCGCATGTGTTCTTCAACCTGCCGCTGGCCACGCGGATGGTGCTCGGCGGCTGGGCTGCGATCCCGGCCGAACGGCTGCGCCTTGCCGCGGCGCTCGGGCTCGGCCCGCGCGAGATCGCCCGCCATCTCGAGCGCCCGATGCTGCGCGCGGTGCTGCCCGGCGCGGCGCTCGCGATCTTTCTGGTCTGCCTGAGCTCCTTCGCGGTGGCGCTGATCCTCGGCGGCGGCCCGCGCGCCACCACCATCGAACTCGCGATCTATCAGGCCTTCCGGCTCGATTTCGACCTCGCCCGCGCGGCGGCGCTGGCGCTGGTGCAGGTCGCGATCTGCCTTGCCGCGCTTGCGCTCGCGGCGCGGGTGACGCGCGCCGAGGGCTTCGGCGCGGGGCTTGATCGCGCGCAGCCCCTCGCCGCCCCGGCCGGCGCGCGGCGCGCCAAGGACACCGCGCTGATCACCCTCGCGGCGGCCTTCCTGCTCGCCCCGCTCGCGGCGCTGCTCTGGCGCGGGCTGCCCGCGCTCGGCGCGCTGCCGGGCTCGATCTGGGCGGCCTGCGCGACCTCGCTCGCCCTCGCGCTCGGCGCCACCGCGCTCACCCTTGCGCTCGCGCTGCCGCTTGCGCTCGCCGCGCCGCGCGCGCGGTGGGCCGAGGCCGCGGGGATGGCGCCGATGGCGGTCTCCGGCCTCGTCCTCGGCACCGGGCTGTTCCTGATCGCGCGGCCCTTCGTGAGCCCCCCCGCGCTCGCCCTGCCCGTCACGCTCGCGACCAACGCGCTCCTCAGCCTGCCCTTCGCGCTGCGCCTCCTGCTGCCCGAGGTGCGCCGCCTGCAGGCTGATTACGACCGCCTCGCGAGCGCGCTCTCGCTCACCGGCCTGGCGCGGCTGCGGCTCTTGACGCTGCCGCGCCTTGCCCGCCCGCTCGGCCTCTCGGCGGGCATCGCGGCGGCCTTCTCGATGGGCGACCTCGGCGTCATCACCCTCTTCTCGGACGGCCGCACCCAGACCCTGCCGCTCGCGCTCTATCAGCTCATGGGCGCCTATCGGATGGATCAGGCCGCCGCCGCCGCGAGCCTGCTCATGGCCCTCACCTTCGCCCTCTTCTGGGCCTTCGACCGGATCGGACAGCATGCTGACCCTCGATAACCTCTTGATCGAACAGGGCGATTTCACCCTCCGCGCCGATCTCACCATCGCCACGCACGCCCGCGTGGCGCTGATCGGCCCCTCCGGCGCGGGGAAATCGACGCTCCTCTCCACGATCGCGGGCTTCCTCGCCCCCGCCGCCGGGCGCCTGCTCTGGCAGGGCGCGGATCTCGGCCCCCTCGCCCCCGGCGCGCGCCCGCTCTCGATCCTCTTTCAGGATCAAAACCTCTTCCCCCATCTCAGCGTGGCGCAAAACATCGGCCTCGGGCTCGACCCGCGGCTGCGCCTGAGCAAGGCGGATCACGCCCGGATCGAGGCGGCGCTTGCGCGCATCGGGCTGCCGGGGCTCGGGGCCCGCCGCCCGGCCGATCTCTCCGGCGGCCAGCAAAGCCGCGTGGCGCTCGCCCGGGCGCTCCTGCGCGCGCGCCCGCTTCTCCTCCTCGATGAACCCTTCGCCGCGCTCGGCCCCGCGCTGAAGGCCGAGATGCTCGCCCTCGTCGCCGAAATCGCCACCGAAGAGGCGCTCACCGTGCTGATGGTCAGCCATGACCCCGAGGACGCCCGCACCCTCTGCCCCGAGACGATTCTCGTCGCCGAGGGCCGCGCCGCGCCGCCCGCGCCGACCGAGACGCTGCTCGCCGCGCCGCCGCCCGCGCTCGCCGCCTATCTGGGCAACACTCTCCCGAGAATTTGATCGCCCGCGCCCCCTCATACCGCGCCACGGGTTCTCAACCCGCGCGCGGGGCTATATAAATTCCCGATCGCCCGCGCAGGGCATGCAACCCCAAACCGAAGGTTCGAGATGTTGATCCGCCTTTCCCTGATCGCCGCCGCCGCGCTGAGCCTTGCGGCCTGCCAGTCGCCCGTTGAGGACACCCCGCCGCAGCCGCTGCCGACGCCGCACATGACCCCCGCGGTCACGCAAACCGGCCCGCTCGAGCAGCGCGAGCCCGATACCTGCCACGCCGCCGACCATATCGGCGTGCTCGGTCAACCCGCGAGCGTGATCCCGACGCTCGGCATCACCCGCGCGATCAATGTCGTCGAATGGCGCGGCATCGAGCCGCAGGAATACAACCCGCAGCGCGTGGTGTTCCGCCTCGACGCGGCCGGCAATATCTTCAACATCGACTGCGGCTGATCACATCCGGAAGCGGCCGTGGCAATCCTTGCACGCGGCCGCCACCGGCGCGAGCGTCTCGGCCAGAGCCGCGGGGCTCGACCACTCGAGCCCCATCGCCGCCTTCACAAGGCGGTTTTCCTTTTGCCGGAACTCGGCCCGCGCGGTCCAGATATCGGGCAGCCCGTCCGAGGCCGGGTCATCGGCCTTGTCCTTGTAAGCCGCCTCGACCTTGTCGGCCCGCGCCAGAAAAGCGTTCACCGCCGCCTCGGCCGCGGCCTCGTCGAAGGCCACCTTCCCCGCCGCCAGATCGCCCAGCGCCGCGAGATCGGCCTTCATCGCGCGCATCAGCTGCACCCGCGCGAGCACGGTCGGGTCGGTCGGATCCTCGCCCGCAAAGGCCGCGGGCGCGGCGGACAGAACGGCAAGGCTCAGGGCCAGGGGCAGGGGCAGGGCGAGGGGCGCAAGACGCATGGGCGAAATCTCCGGCTTTTGGCCCATTTATTCGGGCTAAATCCGCCGGGGGCAAGCCGCGCCGCGCCCGCTCACGCAAATGCGAAACCCCGCCCTGGCAGGCGGGGTTTGGCGCGAAAAGCGCCCCGACGGCACGAACTGGGTGGGGGCTGTTGACCGCACCGCCGGGGGTTAGCGTTTTCCGCTAAGTCACTTATCCCCCCAGATCGCGGCAGCACCGGGCGCGAATCCCGGCATTCCAGAGGTCTTTTCACGGCATTTTTGCGGCGCGACATCCCGCCGCAGCCGGGCCTTGATTTGCGCGCCCGGCGGTGTCACGATTCGGTCATGTCGATCCATGACCCGACCCCGTTCCCCGGCCCGCGCC
The DNA here is from genome assembly GCF_001856665.1 of Rhodobacter xanthinilyticus. NCBI lineage: Bacteria > Pseudomonadati > Pseudomonadota > Alphaproteobacteria > Rhodobacterales > Rhodobacter > Rhodobacter xanthinilyticus. Next base: position 3,050,295 of record NZ_CP017781.1, read on the forward strand.
CTGCCCCCGAGCAGGTCGCCTTCGACCGGACCGAGCTCGGCACGATCCTCGGGCTTTACGGGCGGATGGTCGCGGCCGGCGAGTGGCGCGACTACGCGATGAGCTTCCTGCGCGATGTGGCGGTTTTCTCGGTCTTCCGGCGCAGCGCCGAAAACCCGCTCTACCGGATCGAAAAGCGCCCCGCGCTGCGCAACCGCCAGGGCATGTATGCGGTGATCGGCATGGATGGCCAGATCCTCAAACGCGGGCAGGATCTCGCCTCCGTGCTGCGCGTACTCGAGCGCAAGCTGATCCGCCCGATCGAGTGATCAGGGGCGCTTGATCCCGTAAAACGGCCCCTGCCCGGCCGCCTCGATCCGCGCGAGACAGGCCGCGATCCCCTCATGGGCGACGCTCATCGTATGGCCATTGGCATGGAGGAGCACCTCGCCCGAGACCGCAATCGCCACATGCCCGCGCCAGAAGAAGAGATCCCCCCGCCGCGGCGCCGTGCCTGCGGGCAGGTAATCGCCGAAATCCGCGCGTTGCAGATCGCTGTCGCCCGCGCAGGGCCGGCCGGCGGCGTGGAAGGCCACCTGCACGAGGCCCGAACAATCGATCCCGTCGCGCGAATTGCCGCCCCAGAGATAGGGCGTGCCGAGGAGGCTCTCGGCGAGCGCGACCGGGTCGGGCGCGGGGGCGGCGAGCGGCGCGAGATGCTGGGCGGGGATGTAGCCCTCGGCGGTGCGGGCAAACCCGCCCGTCTCGGCCAACACCGCGACGCGCGCGCCGAGGCTGAGCCGCGCCACCTCGCCGCGTTTGATCGAGGCCTCGCGATAGAGATGCGTGGCGGGCGCCGCGACCCAATGCGAGGCCTCGCACGCCGGGCCCACCGCCGCCGCCGCGACCCAGCCGCAATAGCCATCGGCAACCGCCTGCACGAAAACCGCCTCGCCCGCGCGGTCGATCACCGTGAGCGCGGCACCAAAGAGCAGCTGGCGGTCGCGCAGCGCGCCGGGCTCGGGGCACAGATCGGCCACCGGCGCGATCAGGCTCGCGGCCTCACCCGCGGTGAAGGCGGGCGCCTCGATCTGGCCGCGCAGGCTCTCATGGGCCACACGGCCCGAAAACGGGGTCAGACGACGGTCGCTCACAGGCCCAGAACCTCCGGCAAAGCGGCAAGGATCGCGCGCGCGCCCTGGCCCACGCCGCCTTTCGGGCGGCCGGGCTGGGCGCTCGGCTGCCAGCCATAGATGTCGAAATGCGCAAAGCGCTCGGTCTCGGTGACAAACCGGCGCAGGAACAGCGCCGCCGTGATCGAGCCCGCCATACCGCCCGCGGGGGCGTTGTCGAGATCGGCGATCCCGGGCTCGATCAGGCTCTCATAGGGCGCCCAGAACGGCATCCGCCAGAGCGGATCGGCCACGGCCTCGGCGCCGCGCGCCAGCGCCGCCGCGAGCGCCGCGTCATCGGTGTAGAAGGGCGGCAGATCGGGCCCGAGCGCGACCCGCGCCGCCCCGGTCAGCGTCGCCAGACACAAGATCAGATCGGGCGCCTCTTCATCCGCCGCCGCCAGCGCATCGGCGAGCACGAGCCGCCCCTCCGCATCGGTGTTGTTGATCTCGACGCTCAACCCCTTGCGCGAGATGTAGATATCCTGCGGCCGGAACGCCGCGCCCGAGACCGAATTCTCGACCGCCGGGATCAGCACCCGCAGCCGTAGCCCGAGCCCCAGCGCCATGATCATCCGCGCAAGCCCCAGCACCGTCGCGGCGCCGCCCATGTCCTTCTTCATCAGCCCCATCGAGCTGCCCGGCTTGAGGTTCAGCCCGCCGGTGTCGAAACACACCCCCTTGCCGACCAGCGCGACCTCCGGCCCCTCCGCCCCCCAGCGCAGCTCGATCAGCCGCGGCGCCCGCGGGCTCGCCCGCCCGACCGCATGGATCAGCGGATAGCCCGCCTCGAGCAGATCCTCGCCGGTGATCACCGTGATCTCGGCGCCAAAGGCCGCGGCCAGCGCGCGCGCCTCGGCCTCGAGCTCGGCCGGGCCCATGTCATTGGGCGGCGTGTTGATCAGATCGCGGGTCAGCGCCTCGCCCGCCGCGATCGCCTCGAGCCGCGCGGCATCGACCCCCGCCGGCGCCACGAGCCGCGCGCAGGGCGCTTTCGCGGGCGCATAGCGGGCATAGCGATAGCCCTCGAGAAGCCAGCCGAGCGCGGCCTCCTCGGCCTCGGCCCCGCGCAGATCGCCCACGATCTGCCAGGCGCCCTCAGGCAGGCCCGCCGCCGCCTGCGCGAGCAAGAAGCGTTTCCTGACGCGCGCCTGCGCCGTGCCATAGCCGAAGAGCGCCCCCGCGACGCCCGCCTCCCCGGGCAGAAGACAAAGCTGCCCCGCCGCGCCGGTAAACCCTTGGGCGCGCGCGAACGCGGCCTGCGCTGGGGTGAGGGCTGCGGGCAGATCCGCCCCCGCCTCGATCAGAAAAAGCGAAAGCGCCGCAGTCCCCTGCGGCGCGAAACGCATCTCCGGGCGGTCGGTCAGAACGGCCAGCGGGGTTTGATCGGGCTGCGGCATCGGCGCTCTCCTTGAGGCAATCTCGCGCCCAAGGTAACGCCGCCGCCCGCCCCCGCAAGCCCCTTATCCGCCGATATCGGCCATATCCCAGACCGCGGTCAGCGACCGATCCGCGATCCGCACGAGCCGCGCGAGCACCGCCGCCTGGCCCACCTTGTCGGCGCGCGCCACACAGCCGCGCAGATCCCGCGCGATGCGCGCCAGAAGCGACAGCCCGACCTGCCGCGCCAGATGCTCCATCTCGCGCGCGGCCTGATCGAAGACCTCCGGCTGACCTTCCTTGAGCGCGACCTGGATGGCGAGCATATGCACCGCCAGATCCTCCATCGCGGCGGAAATCACCCGCTCCGCCGCCACCTGCCCGAGCTCGGCATAAAGCACCACGATCCGATCCGGATCGAGCCTCACCGGCTCATCACAGCGGAATTGTTCAATCTGCGCCACCCCTAACCTCCGCGCTTTTGCGGCACCGTCCGCATCCGTAGGCCCCCACGACCTGAGCCAAACATGCCCGCCAAGCCTCAAGAAATCGTTGAGAGGCGCGAAAAAATATCTCGAAATCCCGCGGAGGCGGCCCTATCTATCGCCCATCATCGAAAGGGACGTGAGATGAAGGAACATGTGCGCCCGTTGCCGACTTACCTCGTGCAACGCTATCTCGGCTGGAAGGCGACCACCTATGCCGAGAACCGTTCGTGGTACAAACGCCTCGCCGAGGATGGCCAGCGCCCGCGCGCGATGATCATCTCGTGCTGCGATTCGCGGGTCCATGTGACCTCGCTCTTCGGCGCCGACAGCGGCGAGTTCTTCAGCCACCGCAACATCGCCAACCTGGTGCCGAAGTTCAACCCGGACGGCGACCACCACGGCACCTCGGCGGCGGTCGAATATGCCGTGAAGGCGCTGAAGGTCTCGCATCTGATCGTGCTCGGCCATTCGCAATGCGGCGGCGTCGCGGGCTGCCATGCGATGTGCACCGGCCATGCGCCCGAGCTCGAGGAAAAGACCTCCTTCGTGGGCACCTGGCTGAACCTGCTTCGCCCGGGCTATGAGCACGTCAAGGAGCTCCCCGAGGCCGAGCAGGTCGCCGCGCTGGAGAAACAGGCGGTGATGATCAGCCTCGAGAACCTGATGACCTTCCCCTTCGTGCAGGCCGCGCTGGAAGAGGGCGACATGACGCTGCACGGGCTGTGGCACGACATCGGCTCGGGCGGGCTCAGCCAGCTCAACCCGGCGACGGGCGAATTCGAGCCGATCTGAGGCGTTCATCGCATCTTAAGCTTAACGCGGGAGAGTCGGGGCATGGAACAGCACCGACTCGTCACGCTTCGCCTGCCCGTGAGCCTGATCGCAAGGATCGAGGCGCGCGCGCATGGTGATCAGATCGCCCCGGCGGAGGTCATCCGCCGAGCCTTGATCGCGACATTGGCAGAGGGCGAGACCGCCCTCGCCCCCAACCTCATGGCGGCCAGGGCGGTGCAAGAGGCGCTCGCCGGGGCCGCGGGCTGGCTCGATCTGCAACACCGGCTGCGCCAGGAGGGCGTGGTGCTGCGGCTGCGGGCCGATCGCCTTGCGCTCAACAGCTGGCCCGCCGATCGGTTCATCCTCTGGCTCGACGATCTGGGCGAAACGCTCGCCGATCTGACGCTGCGGTTTCGCGCGCCCTTCCCGGGCGCAATCCCGCGGCGGCGCGCGCAACCGCCGCCGGAAGGGGCCGTGGCGCGCGACATCGCCTGAGGCTCAGCGCAGGATCTGCCCCTCGGGCCAGTTGATCGTGGTCTCGAGGCTGACCGTCTGCGTCGCCCCCGGCGCAACATCGAAGCGCCAGACCAGAAGCCCGCGCTTGTCCTCGTAGCCCTCCTCGGCCGGGGCGGGCGTCGCGGCATAGCTGATCTTGAGATCCTCCTGCTCGGCATAGGGCACCCGGTCGATCAGCCGCACCGGCCAGCTCTCGGCCGTCAGGTTCTTCACCTCGATCCGCACCCGCTCGCTGCGCTCATTGGTTTTCGAGATCAACCCGCGCCCGCCCTCGGCGCTGTCTTCGGTCACGCGCGTGAGCCGCAGCCCCTCGATCGCGCCAAAGCCGAGCCGCAGCCTGTCGCCCGCCACCACCTGCGGCAGATCCGTCGCGCCGACGATCTCGCCATCGACCCAGAGCATCGCCGGCCCCGCGAGCAACACCTCGCCGCTGGTGTTCTCGGCTTCCGCCACCCGATAGGCGGTCGCATCATAATAGGGCACGGCTTCGGCGAAGAGATCGGCGTTCAGCGCCACCGCGCCGAGTTTGAGCCGCAGCCCCTCGACCCCGTCGCGCAAATCGACCGGCCCGTCAAAGGCATAGCTCAGCGCCACCCCCTGCTGCGCGACCCCGTCCCCCACGATCACCGGCGCGGGCGCGGCCTCCATCATCGGCTCGGCATCGGCGGCAAACGTCTTCTCGGCGCGCAGCGCGGCCACCGGCTCGGGCGGGCCATAGCGCAGCGCCTCGGGCCAGAGCTCGGAGGGCGCGGCGCGCTCCGAGGGCGCCGCGGTCGAGAGCGTCAGCGCGACCCCCGACCAATCCTCGCCGCTCTCCTGATGCACCGACACATAACGATCGAGCGTCAACGCCCCGCTCGCCCGGTCGATGCGCGCATCATAAGCCGGCGCCCAACCCGCCGCATCGGTATAGCTGCGGATCTTCAGCGCGCCCGCGCCCTTCACCGTCACCAAAAGCGCGTCGCCCGCCTCGCCCGGGTGATCAATCGCCGCGAGCGCCTTTTGCGCCGCGGCAAGCTCCTCGCGGGCGGGCTCGAGCGCCACGGACGCGCGCCGCGCCTCGGCCTCGGCCGCAATCGCCGCGCGATTGGCCTCGAGCACCCCGGCCGACACCGCCGCCGCCAGATCGCCAAGCGCCTTGGGCGAGAGCCCGCCGGTCTCCGCCCCGCTCAGAAACGCCGCCCGCGCCCGCGCGGCCTCGGCCTCGGCGCGGATCGCCGCAACCCCGTCCTCGCCCGCCGCCAAAGCCTCCTCCGCCGTGGCCACCCGCGCGCGCGCCGCGGCCACTGCCTCGGGCACCACCGCGCCCGTGCCCTCGGGCAGCCGGTCATGGATCAACGACACCGCGCCGATCTCGAGCCCCTCGCCGCTGACCCGCAGGCTCGCCATATCGCTGCCCGCGGGCAGGCCGGTCACAAGATATTCGACGGGCTCGGCGGCCGAAACCTCGAGCGCGCGCGTCACCTCCGCCCCCCAGGGGTAGAGCGTCACCGCGACCGGCGCCGCGGCTTTCTCGAGCGGCGCGGCAAACAGCGCGGCTGGCGCGGCGCACAGGCACAGCGCGGCGATCAGGGAAACAGGTTTCATGGGGTCCTCCCGGAAAATCTCCGCGAAGGCTCCGCCCTTGCCCGCCCAAAAGCAAGAGGGCGCCGATCACGGCGCCCTCAAATTCCGGTCAGCTCAGGGCCGGATCAGCCCTTCTTGAGGCAGCGCTGGCCGAGCACTTCGGCGATCTGCACCGCGTTCAGCGCCGCGCCCTTGCGCAGGTTGTCCGACACGCACCAGATGTTCAGCCCGTTCTCGATCGTGCTGTCCTGACGGATCCGCGAGATATAGGTCGCATATTCGCCCACACATTCGATCGGGGTGATGTAGCCACCGGCCTCACGCTTGTCGACGACGAGGATCCCGGGCGCCTCGCGCAGGATCTCGGTCGCTTCTTCCCAGTCGAGGAATTCCTCGAACTCGATGTTGATCGCTTCCGAGTGGCCCACGAACACCGGCACGCGCACGCAGGTCGCGGTCAGCTTGATCGACGGGTCGAGGATTTTCTTGGTCTCGGCGACCATCTTCCACTCTTCCTTGGTCTCGCCGCTGTCGAGGAACACGTCGATATGCGGGATCACGTTGAAGGCGATCTGCTTGGGGTAGACCTTCGGCTCAACCTCCTGACCGGGGACATACATGCCCTTGGTCTGGTTCCAAAGCTCGTCCATCGCCTCCTTGCCGGTGCCGGAGACGGATTGATAGGTCGAGACCACGACGCGTTTGATCTTCGCGCGGTCATGCAGCGGTTTCAGCGCCACAACCATCTGCGCGGTCGAGCAGTTCGGGTTCGCGATGATGTTCTTGTTCTTGTAACGCACGACGTCGTCGGCGTTCACTTCCGGAACGATCAGCGGGATCTCGGGGTCATAGCGGTAGAGCGAGGAGTTATCGATCACCACGCAGCCCTGGCTCGCGGCCTTGGGCGCGTAAACCTTCGTCGCATCCGAGCCGATCGCGAAGAGCGCGATATCCCAGCCGGTGAAATCGAAGGTGTCGAGATCCTTGGTGGTCAAAGTCTTGTCGCCAAAGCTGACCTCAGTGCCCAGCGATTTGCGCGACGCCAGCGCCGCGATTTCATCAACCGGGAACTCGCGCTCGGCGAGAATGTTCAGCATTTCCTTGCCAACGTTGCCCGTGGCACCGACGACGACGACTTTGTAGCCCATCTAAGGCCTCCTTCTCGAAAGAACGAGGCCGCTTAGCGGAAACGCGCCGATTTGGAAAGGGATTCGCTACGATTTCGCCAAGGTGATGCGCGAATCCCGCGCCATCAGATCGGCGACCATCGCGGCCTCGGCGGCGAAATCATGCGGCGTCTGCTCGGCCCGGCGCCCGCCCGAGAGCGAGAGCGAGGCCATGAAATCGAAGCCGTAAAGCCGCAGCCCCGCCAGCGGCGCGCGGGCAAGCAGATCGATCAGCATCGCGCCGGTGGTAGGCTGCGCGCCGAGCCGCGCCTTGAGCGCCGCGTAATCGGCCAGCGGATGCAGGTAAAACCCGGGGCTCGAAGCGGTCGCCCAATCGAGGCGCTTCCTCTTGTGGCTCATCCACAGATAGCGCGCGGCACCGATCCGCGCGCGATCCGCCCCGCCCAGCCGGGTCGCAAGCGCAAGCCAATCGGTGCGCGCCCCGTGGCTCGCCGCCGCCGGCATCGGCGCGCGGTTGATCCTTATCACCAGATCATGGCCGTCGATCTCGGCGCCCAACTGGCTCTCGGAGAGCGCGCGCGCATTGCCCACCAGCGCCACCCGCCGCCCGGCGAGATCATTGAGAAGCGCGGCCTGCGGCACCGACAGCGCCGCGATCGGCGCCTCGCGACGCATCAGCCGCGCGAGGTAAAACCCCGCCCGGCTCACGCCAAAAGCTCGCGGTAAAGCGCCACCAGAGCCTCCGCCTCGCCCTCGATGCGAAACCGCTCCATGACCCGCGCCCGCGCCGCCTGCGAGGCCGCGCCGCGCCGCGCGCCATCGTCGAGAAACGGCGCCACCGCCGCCGCCAGCGCCCCGATATCGTCGGGCGCGACGAGCGCGCCGGTCTCGGGCGTCACGATCTCCTCGAAGGCGCCGACCCGCGTCGCCACCACCGGCACCCCGCAGGCCATCGCCTCGATCGGCGTCAGCCCGAACCCCTCCCAGCGCTGTGGCGCCACATAGAGATCGAGCACCCGATACCAATCGGCCATCTTGTCGACGCTGACCTCGGGCAGAAACAGGATCCGCCCGCCAAGCCCCGCCTGCGCCACCCGCGCCTTCAGCCCCTCGAGAAAGGCGCCATGGCTCTCGGTCGCGCGGCCCATGACGAGCGCGGTCACCCCCGGCCGCTGCGGCAAGAGCCCGATCATCGCCTCGACAAAAGCGTCGGTGCCCTTTTGCGCGCGGATCCGGCCGTAGCAGCCGACCAGCACCCCCTCGGGCAGGCCAAGCCGCGCGCGCAGCGCCGCGCGGTGGCTCGGCGGCGCAAAGCCCGCGGTATCGATCCCGTGCAAGATCACCCGCGCCGGGCGCTCGAGATAACCCGCCGTGCGCGCGCTCGTCGCCACCACCGCATCCATCCTTGAAATCAACCACTTGGTATAGCCGGTGTGGCGGCGCTGGCTGGCCGAGGTGAAGACGAATTTGAGATCCATCCGCGCCAGCGTCTTCAGCGCGAGCCCGAGCAACATCTCGGTATTGCGCCGCGCATGCCAGACCCGGCGGCGCCGCGGCAGGAACGGCACCCGCCAGAGCGGCACATGCGGCACCGAAGGCGGCAGCCCCGGCCCCGTCGCCGCGATGCCGATCAGCCTGGCCTGGAGCGGCACGAGGCGCACCACCGTCGCGGTGACGCCGGAGAGCCGGCGCTTGAGGTTCGGGGCGATGACATCGATCTGGGTCATGGGCGTGTTCTAGCGCGCGGCGTCGGGTTTGTCTCGGGCGAAGAGATAGACCGCAAGGCCGAGACAAACCGGCACGAGGAAGAACAGAAAGAGCCGCCCGAAGGCCTCGGCCGGGGGCAGATGCGCCGCCGCCTCATAGACGGGCCGCGAGCCGAAGCTCGCCGCCGCGACCCCGGTGATCGAGAACATGTTGAGGAGCGTGACCCCGCGCCCCACAAGATGCGGGGGGAAGAACGCGCGTCCATGCGCCATCAAGACCGGGAAGGTCGCGCCAAAGAAGCCGATCACCGCAAAGACCGCCGTCGCCTGCCACAGCCCCATCCCCGGCGCGAGCCACAAGACCGCGATCGCCCCGGCGAGCACCATATTGCCCAGGAGCGCCACCCGTTTGTGGCTGCCGAAGATCTTGTCGGCCGGGCCATAGGCGAAATTCCCCGCGATCATCGCGAGCCCCATCACCAGCGTCACCTGCCCGATCAGCGCCGCATCCGCGCCATGCACCGCGTCGAGATAGGGCCCCGCCCAGAGCCCCCGGATCCCCGCCGCGGCGGTGTAATTCGCCGCCGTCATCGGCAGGAGCATCCAGAACCCCGGCAGCCGCAGGATATCGAGCACCGAGCCGCGCGGGCCGGCATGGGCGACGCGCTCGGGGTCGCGGGTTAAGGTCAGGATCGCGAGCGCGACCACCGCCGTCACCACCGCCAGCCCCCACAGCGTGCCGCGCCAGCCAAAGGCCTCGACCGCCGCCGCCAAAGGCGCCGCGCCGGCGAGATTGCCGAGGCTGCCCGTGCCGAGCATCGCGCCGGCCAGCGTGCCAAACATCGCCGGCGCGAAGCTGCGCGCGAAGATGTAATAGCCCGCCATCAAGACCGGCGAGCAGCCGACCCCGATCAGCATCATCGCGACATGCACCCCCCAGGGCCCCTCGGCCATGGCGAAAGCCGCCGCCCCGCCCGCCCCGCCGAGCGCCAGCAGCCACCCCGCCGTGCGCCGCGGCCCGATCCGGTCGAGCGCCTCGCCCACCGGGATCTGCATCACCCCGAAGGCGACATACCAAAGCCCCAGCGACACCGCGAGATCGCCCGCATCGGCGCCGAGCTCGGCCTTGAGGGTCGGCGTCAGAACCGCGAGGCAGGCGCGGTAGAACTGGCTAAGCACATAGCCCAGCACCAGAAAAGCAATCGACAGGCGCATGATCCCCCCCGTGAAGGCCCCGAAGCTGACAGAGACCGCGGGCGCGCGCAAGGCCTTGCGGCGGCGGCGCGCGCCGGGCAGGCTAGGCCAAAAGGAGGGCGCGATGGACCCGACCCGTATGATGTTGCGGCTTTATTTCGGGCCGCTGATGTTTGGCCCGGGCAAGGCCGACCTGCTCGAGGGGATCGCGGCGGAGGGCTCGATCTCGGCCGCCGGGCGGCGGATGGGGATGAGCTACAAACGCGCCTGGAGCCTCGTCGAGGAGATGAACGCGGGCTTTGCCGAGCCCTTGGTCGCGAGCGCGCGCGGCGGCGCGCGCGGCGGCGGCGCGCATCTGACCGAGGCGGGCGCGGAGGTGCTCGCGGCCTATCGGCGGCTCGAGGCGCGGCTTGCGACAGAGGGGGCGGCGGAGATCGGTGCGATCGGGCGCCACATCCGCCCGGATATGTCCGACGAGAAATAACGCTTGCCCGGTTCGCGCCGCGCCTGTTATGTCCGACGAAACACAACGGAGCCCCCGATGCGCGCCCTTCTCCTCGCCCTCACCCTGCTCACCCCCGCGGCCGCCGAGGCCGAGGAGGTGGTGATCTTCGCCGCCGCCTCGATGAAAACCGCGCTCGATGCCGTCGCGGCCGAGTGGCAGGAGAAGACCGGCAACACCGCCGTGATCTCCTATGCCGGCAGCTCGAAACTCGCCCAGCAGATCCTCGCGGGCGCGCCGGCCGATCTCTTCATCTCGGCCGCGCCGAACTGGATGGATGCGGTGGCCGAGGGCGGCGCGCTGGCGCCGGGCTCGCGGCGCGATCTCCTGGGCAACCGGCTCGTGCTCGTCGGCCATGCCGCGGGCGAGGTCGCGCTCGCCGATCTGCCCGCGCGGCTCGGCCAGGAGCATCTGGCGATGGCGCTGGTCGATTCGGTGCCCGCGGGCCAATATGGCAAGGCGGCTTTCGAGAGCCTGGGGCTGTGGGGCGCGCTCGCGCCGCAGGTCGCGCAGGCCGATAACGTGCGCGCGGCGCTGGCGCTCGTGGCGAGCGGCGAGGCGCCCTATGGCGTCGTCTACGCCACCGACGCCGCCGCCGAGCCGCGCGTGCATCTCGCCGCGACCTTCCCCGCCGAGAGCCACCCGCCGATCACCTACCCCGCCGCCCGCCTCGCCGCCGCGCCCCACCCGCAGGCCGCCGCCGCGTTCGAGCAGTTCCTGACCGGCCCCGAGGCTGCCAACGTCTTCAAATCGCAAGGTTTCACGGTTCTCACGGAGGAATGATGGGGCTAACCCCCGAGGAACTCACCGCGCTTTTGCTCTCGCTCAAGGTGGGGGCGGTGGCGGTCGTCTGCGCGCTGCCGCCGGGGGTGGCGGTGGCGCTGTGGCTGGCGCGCGGGCGCGGCCCCTTGCGCGGCGCGGTCAACCTGCTCGTGCATCTGCCGCTGATCCTGCCGCCGGTGGTGACCGGCTATTTCCTGCTGCTCGCCTTTGGCCGCAAGGGGCCGGTCGGCGCCTTTCTCGAAGAGACCTTCGGCCTCGTCTTCGCCTTCCGCTGGACGGGCGCGGCGCTCGCGGCGGGGGTGATGGGCTTTCCGCTGATGGTCCGCGCGATCCGCCTCGCGATCGAGGCGGTGGACCCGCGCCTCGAGGAGGCCGCGCGCACGCTCGGCGCCCGCCCGCTCGCGGTCTTCGCCACCGTCACGCTGCCGCTGATCGCGCCCGGGGTGATCGCCGGCGCGATCCTCGCCTTCGCCAAGGCGATGGGCGAGTTTGGCGCGACGATCACCTTCGTCTCGAACATCCCGGGCCAGACCCAGACCCTGCCCTCGGCGATCTACACCGCCCTTCAGGTGCCCGGCCCCGAGGCGAGCGCCGCCGCCGCTCGGCTCGCCCTGATCTCGGTCGCGGTGGCAACCGGCGCGCTGCTCGCCTCGGAATTCATCGCGCGCCGGGTCGCGGCGCGGATCCGGGGGGCATGATGCTCGAGGTCGCCCTCTCCCACCCGCTCGGCGCGCTGCGGCTTGACCTGCGCTTTGCCGCGCCGCCCGGCGTCACCGCGCTCTTCGGCCCCTCTGGCGCGGGCAAAACCAGCGTGATCAACGCGGTGGCGGGCCTTCTGCGCCCCGAGACCGGGCGTATTGTTTGCGCGGGCGAGGTGCTTCTCGATACCGCGCGCGGGCTCTGCCTGCCGCCCGAGGCGCGCCGCGTGGGCTATGTGTTTCAGGACGCGCGGCTCTTCCCGCATCTCGACGTGCGCGCGAACCTGACCTATGGAGCGCGCTTTGCGCCGCGCGGCGCCACCGGGCCGGGGTTTGACCAGATCGTCGCGCTGCTCGGCATCGAGGCGCTTCTCACCCGCCGCCCCGCCGCGCTCTCGGGCGGCGAAAAGGCGCGCGTGGCGATCGGGCGCGCGCTGCTCTCGAAGCCCCGCATCCTGCTCCTCGACGAACCCCTCGCCGCGCTCGACGCCCCGCGCCGGGCCGAGATCTTGCCGTTTCTCGAGCGCCTCGGCGAGGCGGGCCTGCCGGTCCTCTACGTCAGCCATTCCGCGGCCGAGGTCGCGCGGCTCGCGCAAACCGTGATCCTGATGGCTGAGGGCCGCGCCCGCGCGATCGGCCCGACATCGGAGATTTTCGCCGACCCGGGGCTCGCCGGGCTCTTCGGCGCCGATCAGGCGGGCGCCGTCCTGCCCGCCCGCGTGGCCGAGACCGCGCCCGACGGGCTCACCCGCCTCGAGACCGAGGCCGGCCCCCTCTTCATCGCCGATCTCGCCGCCCCGCCCGGCGCCGAGGTGCGCCTGCGCATCCACGCCAGCGACGTGATGATCGCGCGCACCCGCCCCGAACAGATCTCGGCGCTCAACATCCTGCCCGGCGTGATCGAGCGGATCGAGGCCGAGCCCGGCGGCCGCGCCTGGGCGCAGATCCGGCTCGGGCAAAGCGCGATCCTCGCGCGGCTCACCCAGCGCTCGGTCGCGGCGCTTGGCCTCGCGCCCGGGGTGGGGTGCCATGCGATCCTGAAATCGGTGGTGCTGGCGCGCGACGAACTTTCGCTGCGCGCCTGAAAAGGGCGCGCGAGGGGCCTCGCGCGCCGCGTCTCTCGGGCCGGGATCAGGCCTCGACCGTCTCGACCGCGGTCCCCTTCGCCGGGCCGGTGATCTCGATGCGCCGGGGCTTGAGTGCCTCGGGCACCTCATGGACGAGCTCGATATGGAGCATCCCGTCGGCATGGCTCGCGCCGGTGACCTTCACATGATCGGCCAGCGCAAAGCGGCGCTCGAAAGCGCGCGTCGCGATGCCGCGATGCAGATAGCTGCGCGGCGTCACATCCTCGGCCTTGCGGCCCGCGACGATGAGTGCCCCCTCGCGCAGCTCGACGCTCAGCTCATCAGAGCCAAAGCCCGCGACGGCGACCGAGATCCGATAGGCGTTCTCGTCGGTTTTCTCAATGTTATAGGGGGGATAGGTCGGCTGGGCCAGATCAGCGGCCAGCGCCCGGTCCATCAGATCGGCGACCCGGTCAAAGCCCACGGTCGCGCGGTAAAGCGGCGAAAGATCGAAATTGCGCATGTCATCCTCACTTGAGCGATGGAAAGCCCGCCCCTCCGGGCGCGGCGCCGGGGCCCGTTGTGGCGCCCCGATGAGGAAGAGTTGGGGAGCGCAAAAGCCGGTTTCAAGCCCTGCATCCGCCTCAGGGGCGGACGAATTTCGCCCCGCCCTGGCGGGAGAATTGCGCGGCCTGCGGCGCGGCGCGGGCGTTCAGCGCGGCCTTCAGATCCGCGACCCGGCCCACCAGCGTGCCGAGCGACACCGGGGTCTTGTTGTATTCGGCCTTGGCCGAGATCACCGAGACGATCTGCGGCGCCCCCGCGCGGATCGCAAAAACCGGCGCCCCGGAGGAGCCGAAATCCACCGAACAATCCATCAAGACGACATCGGCGGGCCGCTCGAGCACGGTGCAGGATTTTTGCAGCGACGGCGCCTCGGCGCGGTCATGGGCATAGGAGACCACCTCGACATGCTCGCCCGGCGCGGGCGGGCCATCGAGGCCGAAGGGGCGCAGCTGCGGCAGCCGGATCGGCTGATCGAGCTCGATCAGCGCCAGATCCCAGGCGACACGGTCGATCTTGTCGGCGCCCTGATATTGATAGGAGGGATGCGCCACCGCCCGCCGCGCGCCCCGATAGGCCACCGCGCGGCCGTTGCGCCAACCCGCGCGGAACTGGATCTGATCGGTCGGGATCATCTTGCCCGAGAGGCTGTCGAAGAGGCAATGCGCCGCGGTCAGCACGAGATCGGGGCCGATCAGCGTGCCGGTGCAGAAGCTCGCGCCGAGCTCGAGCCGCCCCACCGCCTCCCAGCCGCGGCTGTCCGAGCCGGTCTCGAGCGTTTCGAGCCGCGTCGGCGCCTCCTGGGCGAGGCCGGGCAGCGCGAGCAGGATCAGGGCGAGGGCAAGGCGCAGCATCGGAACTCCTTCTGGATGCCCCGAGGCTAACGCGCCCCTGCGGCGAGATTAAGGCAGATCCGCGAGCGCGCGCGGCTTCGGCCCGCCGGTCGCCCAATCGAGAAGCTCGACCGTATGCACCACCGGCACGGCCGTGCCCGAGCCGATCTGGATCATGCAGCCGATATTCCCCGCCGCGATCACCTGCGGGCGCCGCGCCTCGAGGGTGGCGACCTTGCGCGCCTTCAGCTCGGCCGAAATCTCGGGCTGCAGCAGGTTATACGTCCCCGCCGATCCGCAGCACAGATGGCTGTCGGCGGGCTCCACCACCTCGAAACCCACCCGTTTCAACAGATCCTTCGGCGCGGTCTTGACCTGCTGGCCGTGTTGCAGCGAACAGGCCGCGTGATAGGCCACCCGCAGCCCCTTCGGCGCGCCCTCGGGCAGGCCGATCTGCTGGAGAAACTCGGAGATATCGAGCGCGAGCCCCGCCACCTCGGCCGCCTCCGCGGCGAGCGGCCCGGTGCGGAACATATGCCCGTAATCCTTGACCGTGGTGCCGCAGCCCGAGGTGTTGATGATCACCGCATCGAGCGGCCCGGCGGCCAGATAGGCGCGGATATTGCGCGCGGCCTGGGCGTGGCTCTCGCTCGCGCGCCCCATATGATGCGAAAGCGCGCCGCAGCACCCCAAATTCTTGGGGATCACCACCTCGCAGCCAAGCCGCCGCAGGAGCCGGATCGTGGCGTCGTTGATATCGGGATCGAGCGCGCGCTGCGCACAGCCGATCTGCAAGGCGACCCGGTGCCGCCGCTCGCCGATCGCGGCGAAGACCTGCGGGCGGTCGCTCTCGGAAGGTTTGGGCAGCACTGGCGGCGCCATCGCCACCATCGCCTTGAGCCGCGCATCGGGCAGAAGCCGCGCGACGGGCCGCGCGAGCCGCGCGCCGCGCATCGCAAGCCGGAACCGCCCCGGATAGGGCACGATCTTGGCCAGCGCAAAGCGCAACAGCCGGTCGAGAAGCGGCCGCCGATAGGTCTTCTCGACATGGGCGCGGGCGTGGTCGATCAGATGCATGTAATGCACCCCCGAGGGGCAGGTCGTCATGCAGGCCAGACAGCTCAGGCAGCGGTCGATATGGCGCACGGTTTCGGCGTCGGCGGGCCGGCCCGTCTCGAGCATCTCCTTGATCAGGTAAATGCGCCCGCGCGGGCTGTCGAGCTCATCGCCAAGCACTTGATAAGACGGGCAAGTCGCTGTGCAAAACCCGCAATGCACACAGGCGCGCAGGATCTCGTTGGCGCGCGCAAGGCCGGGGTCGGCGAGCTGGTCCTGGGTGAAATTCGTCTGCATCAGAGCGCGCCTTCCGGGGTAAAAATGCCGCGCGGGTCAAAGCGCGCCCGCAGCGCGCGGCTGAGCGCGGCGACGGCGGCGGGTTCGGGTTCAAAGCGCGGCGCGGCCCCGCGCAGGCAGGTCGCGTGGCCGCTGTAGGGCGCCGCGAGCGCGCGCAGATCGGCGCCCTCGGGCATCCGCGCCCAGACGAGACCGCCGCCCCAATCGAGCACCACCTCGCCGCCCGCCGCGGTGATCCGCGCCACGACCTCGGGCGCCTGCGAGGGCCGGATCGAGAGCCGCCAGAGATCGCCCGCGCGGCCATGGAAAGGCCGCACCTCGGCGAGGTCCGCCCAGAGCCCCGCGCCCTCGATCTGCCGCGCGCCAAACGGCGCCAGAAGCGCGGTCAGCCGCTCGGCCCGATAGGCGACCGAGCGCGCCAGCCCCTCGACCCGCACGATCGCGCCGACCCCGGGCAACCAGCCCGCCCCCGAGACATCGAAGGGCGAGCCCAGCGCCGCCGCCAGCGCCGCCACCGCCGCGCCCGGCGCCAGATCCATCGCCACCGTCGCCTGCGCCGGCGCCGCGGGCAGGAGCTTGAACGCAACCTCGCTCAAGACGCCGAGCGCGCCATGGCTGCCCGCAATCAGCTTCACCAGATCATAGCCGGTGACGTTCTTCATCACCCGCCCGCCGTTCTTGACCACCGTGCCGGTGCCGTCGACAAAGCGCACCCCGATCAGGCTGTCGCGGCAGGCGCCGGCCTGCACGCGCCGCGGCCCGGAGACATTCGCCGCCACCACGCCGCCGATCGTGCTCTCGCCCGCAAGGCCCAGAAGCCCGCCCCAGCGCGCCGGCTCGAAGGGCAGCCGCTGCCCCTCCGCCGCGAGCGCCGCCTCGATCTCGGCCAGGGGCGTGCCCGCCCCGGCGATCAGCGTGAGCGCGCCCGGCTCATAAAGCGAGATCCCCGAAATCGCGACCTCGAGCCCCGCCGCCGCGCCGCCCCGCGTGCCGCCACCGCGGACCGCAAGCGGCGCTCGCGCCCCGCGGATCGCCTCGGCCAGATCCGCCTCACAGGTCACCCGCATCACATCGCCCCCCGCCGCGCCGCGCTCACATGCAGCGGAAACACCTTGGCCGGGTTCAACAGCCAGCCCGGGTCGAACACATCCTTCACCCGCATCTGCGCCTCCAGATCCTCGGGCGCGAATTGCACCTCCATCAGATCGCGCTTCTCGATCCCCACGCCATGCTCGCCGGTCAGACAGCCGCCCACCGCCACACAGAGCTTGAGGATCTCCGCGCCAAGCGCCTCGCAGCGCTCCTGCTCGCCGGGCGCGTTGGCGTTGTAGAGGATCAGCGGGTGCATATTGCCATCGCCGGCGTGAAAAACATTCGCAACTTCAAGCCCATACTCGCGCGAGAGCGCCCCGATCCGGCGCAAGACCTCGGGCAGGCTCGAGACCGGGATCGTGCCGTCGAGACACATGTAATCGCCCATCTGCCCCATCGCGCCGAAGGCCGATTTGCGGCCAAGCCAGATCCTGCGCGCTTCCTCGGCGTCGCGCGCCTCGCGGAATTCGACCGGGTCATGGCGCGCCGCGATCTCGCGGATCAGCCCGAGCTGCTCGGCGATCTCGGCCTCCGAACCCTCACATTCGACGATCAAAAGCGCCTCGCAATCGGGGTAGCCCGCGTGGCAAAAGGCCTCCGTCGCGACGATGCAGGGCCGGTCCATGAACTCGATCGCGACCGGCAAAACGCCCGCGCGGATGATATCGGCGACACAGGCGCCCGCGATCTCATTGGCGGAAAACCCGATCAGAACCGGCCGCGCGCCCTCAGGTTTGGGCAAGATCCTGAGCCAGGCCTCGGTCACCACGCCGAGCTGCCCCTCCGAGCCGCAGATCAGCCCGAGCAGATCGAGCCCCCCCGCATCCGCATAGGGCCCGCCGATCTCGACCACCTCGCCCGCCATGGTGACGAGCGTCACGCCCAGCAGGTTGTTCGTCGTCACCCCATATTTCAGACAATGCGCGCCCCCCGAGTTCATCGCGATATTCCCCGCGATCGCGCAGGCGAGCTGGCTCGAGGGGTCGGGCGCGTAAAACCACCCCTCGCCCTCGATCGCGCCGGTGACGGAGAGGTTCGTGCGCCCCGCCTCGACCCGGATCACCCGGTCGGCATAATCGACCTCGAGCACCCGGTTCATCCGCGCGAGCCCCAGAACGACCGAATCCGCCGAGGGCATCGCGCCGCCCGCAAGGCTCGTGCCCGCGCCGCGCGGCACCACCGGCACGCCCTCCGCCGCACAGATCTTCAGCACCGCCGCAACCTGCGCCGTCGTGCGCGGCAAGACCACCGCCATCGGCGCGCAGCGATAGGCCGAGAGCGCATCGCATTCATAAGCGCGCGTGGCCTCCGGCGCGTCGATCACCGCATCGGCGGGCAAAGCGGCGCGCAGCCGCGCCACGATCTCGGCCTTGCGCGCCAGAACGCGCGCGTTGGGGCTGGGCATATCCATGGTTTTCCTCCCGTCCGGTCAGAAATTATAACCAATCATGCCATCTGGCAAGCGCGACGGCGCTCGGCTAGGCTCACACCATGATCGAGACCTTCCATATCGGCCCGCTCGGGCCCCTTGACCTGACCGCGCTGGTCACCCTCGTCGGCGCCTGGCTGCTGATCGGGCACCTGACCGAGCACCCGCCCGCCCATCGCCCCTCGGTCGGCAAGCTGATGGAGGGCTACCGCCGGGAATGGATGCGCCAGCTCGTCACCCGCCAGCCGCGGATCTTCGACAGCGCGATGATCGACGGGCTGCGCCAATCGACGACCTTCTTCGCCTCGACCGCGCTGATCGCGATCGGCGGCGGCCTCGCGCTGATCGGCAACCCCGAACAACTCACCGATCTCGCACAGGAATTCGCGCTCGCCTCGGGGCCGAAACTGCTTTGGGAGACGCGGATCCTCACCGCGGTTCTGTTCGGGGCGAATGCGTTCTTGAAATTCGTCTGGTCGCACCGGCTGTTTTCCTATGCCGCAATCGCGATGGCGGCGGTGCCCAATGATGCCACCGACCCGCTCGCCTATCCCCGCGCCGAGCAGGCCGCGCGCCTCAACATCAATGCCGCGAAAAGCTTCAACCGCGGCCTGCGCGCGGTCTATTTCGCGCTGGCCTCGCTCGCCTGGCTGCTCGGGCCCTGGGCGCTGATCGGGGCGAGCCTGTTCACCTTCGGGATGCTCTGGCGGCGCGAATTCGCCTCGGTGGCACGGCAGGCGCTTCTCGAAAACCCGCCCGCCTGAGAGATCTGTCGGACGCCTCCGGCGGGGGCGTATTTAGGCCAAGAAGAAACCCCTCACGCTTCTTCTTTGACCAAATACGCAAATCCGCCCTCAGACCCGCCGCAGCCGCCGCCCTTCGCGCGCCCAGGCCGCCACCGCGAGCCCCGCCGCGATCACGAGCCACGCCCATTCCGGCAGAAGCGGGCTGCGCCGCACCTCGAGCAGATCGGAGGCGCCGCGCGGGGTGATCCCGATCCAGCCGGCCCCCGCCGAGACCCGCCCCGGGCGCACCTCCCGCAGGCTCGGCACCCCGTCCTCGAGCCAGCTCACCCCGCCGCCCGAGGCCCTGACCGCCGCCGCCATCGGCGCCCCCGAGGGGATCGGGTTTTCAAATTCGCGCGGGCTCGCCGGGCCGAGCGCCACGACGCGCTCGAGATCGCCCTCCTTGAGCCGGTAGAGCCCCGGCCCCGGCGCCACCCAGGTCGCGCTGAACCGCCCCGCGCCCGCCTCGCGCAGCGCGAGCTCGACCATCTTGCCATCCGGCCCCGTCACCGTCACCGGCGCGGCGGTGGGCGCCATCGTGCGCCGCACCACGGTCAGCGCGAGGCTGCCCGGCTCGAGCTCGGCATAAAGCGCTTCCTCCTCGAGATCGGGCTCTTTCATCTCCCAATGCGCGATGCGGCGCAGCAGTTCGAGCTGCGGCCCGCCGCCCTCATAGCCGCGGTCCCACAGCCAGGGATGATCGGAGGCCAGAAGCGCCACCCGCCCCTTGCCCGCGCGTGCGAGCACCAGAAGCGGCGCCTCGCGCGCGCCTTTCAGCACCACCTCGCCGCTCGGCGCGGTGAGCTCGATCTGGCGCAGCCAGCGGCCCCAATGCGCGCCCTCCGCCGCCCCCGAAACCGGCGGCGCGCCGGTCAGCCCCGCGGTGACCGGGTGGCGCAGGCCAAGCTCGGTCGGGCGCGGCAGATAGGGCTCGGAGAACACCCGCCCGGTGGGCCGCGCGGGCAGGATCGCGGCGAGATCGGTCTGCCAGAGGCTCTCGACGGTGGCGAATTCCGGCCCCGCCGAGACCAGGATCGCGCCGCCGTTCTCGACGTAACGCGTTATATTCTCGAAGTAATTTGCGGGCAGGATGCCGCGCTCGCCGTAGCGGTCGAAGATGATCAGGTCGAATTGGTCGATCTTGTCGATGAAGAGCTCGCGCGTCGGGAAGGCGATCAGCGAGAGCTCGGAGACCGGCACGCCATCTTGCTTTTCCGGCGGGCGCAGGATGGTGAAATGCACCAGATCGACGCCCGGGTCGGATTTCAAGAGGTTGCGCCAGGTGCGCTCGCCCGGGTGCGGCTCGCCCGAGACGAGGAGCACGCGCAGCCGATCGCGCACGCCGTTGATCTGCACCACCGCGGAATTGTTGGCCTCGGTCAGCTCGCCCGGCGCGGCGGCGACGGTGAATTGCACGACGTTCTGCCCGCCATGCTCGAGCGTCAGCGGCAGCTCGAGATCGCGGCCGGTCTCGACCTCATAGTCCTGCGGCGCGGCGCCATCGATCGCGATCGAGATCTGCGCGCGGGCGGGGATGCGCGCCGGGCGCGGCCCGAGATCCTCGATGCGCAGCCGGATCGAGAGCGCCTCGCCGATGATGCCGAAGGCGGGGGCGGTTTCGATGACGAGCCGGCGATCCCAATCGGCGCGGTGGCCGGTGAGCAGGATCTGCAGCGGCGCGGGCAGGTCGGGGGCGAGGGCGGCGTCATGGGCCTGGCCATCGGTGAGCGCGATCACGCCGGCGACGCGGCCGCGCGGCTCGGCGGCCAGCGCCTCGGCGAGCGCGGCGCCAAGGCGCGTGCCGGTGTTCTCCGGCCCATCGCCAAGCGTGACGCGGCGCAGCTCGAGCCCCGGGCGCGCGGCGATCTGCGCGCTCAGATCGGCGAGCGCGGCATCAGTCTGGGCGGGGCGGTCGGTGAGGCTTTGCGAGGCCGTGCGGTCATCGAGCAGCACCACGATATCCTTGAGCGCCGCGCGATCCTCGCGCAGCGCCGCGGGCCCCGCGAGCGCCGCCAGAAGCGCCATCGCGGCGAGCGCGCGCAGGCTCGCGCCCGGCTGGCGCCGCCAGACCGCGAGCGCGACGAGCCCCGCCGCAAGCGCCGCCAGCACCGCCAGAACCGCCCAGGGCAAGAGCGGCGAAAACCCCAGCGAGACGGCGCTCATTGCCCCAACCTTTCCAAAAGCGCGGGCACATGCACTTGATCGGACTTATAATTCCCGGTCAGCACATGCATCACCAGATTGACCCCGAAGCGCAGCGCGACCTCGCGCTGACGCTCGCCCGAGAGCCCGCGCCCGACCGGGAACATCGGCATCCCGCGCGCATCCTGCGCCCAGGCCGCGGCCCAGTCATTGCCGCCGATCACCACCGGCGTCACCCCGTCGTTGAGCTGGCGAAACGGCATCCCCTCGGCGGCGGCGGCCTCAGGCGGCGCAGCCTCGACCCAGATCGAGCCATCATAGCGGCCGGGGAACGTCTGCAGCAGATAGAAGGTGCGGGTGAGGATATGATCGGGCGGGATCGGCTCGAGCGGCGGGATATCGAGCGGCGCGGCGAGGGCCTGCAGGCGCTGGCCCGCCGGGGTCGCGCTCATCTCGGCGAGATCGGCGTCGCGGGTGTCGAAGAGGATCATGCCGCCGCCGCGCAGATAGCGGTTGAGCTTGGCATAACCCTCGGGGCTCGGCGCGGGCTGGCCCGCGGTCACCGGCCAGTAGATCAGCGAAAAGAGCGCCAGATCATCGCGCGCGAGGTCGATCTGCATCGGCTCGGAGGGCTCGACCGTGGTGCGCATCGCGAGCGTATCGGAGAGCCCCCGCAGCCCGGCGAGCGCGATTCGGTCGACCTCGGCGTCGCCCGACGGCATCGCGGCGAGCACGACATTCGAGGCCGCGGCGATCGCGCGCTCCTCGGGCATGGCGTCTTCGGCGCGGGCCCCGGGCACTGGCCAGAGCACGGGCCAAAGCGCGAGGAGAAGAAGCCCGAGCGCCGCGCCGCGTGGCCCCCGCAGCCGCCCCGACACCGCCATCGCGGCGAGGATGTCGAGGAGCAAAAGCCCGAGCCCAAGCCCGAGCGCCGCGCCTTTGAGCGGCATCGGCGCGAGCGCGCTCGCGACCTCGCGCTGCGCCCCGGCGGGCCAGGTGGCGGGCGCGAGCGCGCGCCCCTCCGGCACCGCGTTGAGCGCCACCGCCCGGCCTTCGGCGGCGTAAATCCCCGGCGGGGTCGCCGCGCCCGGGCCCGCGCTGAGCGCCTCGGCGAGATCCTCGCCCGCGACCCCGGCGGCCGCCTCGGCCCCCGACACCTGGCCAAACGCATCGACGAGCCGCAGCGGCTGCCAGACCCGCCCGGCGAGCTCGCTCCCCCCCGGCGCCGCCGCGCCCCGCGCCGAAATCGCAAGCCGCGCAAGCATTTGCGGGAAGAGCCCGGAGAGCGGCAGGCTCGACCATTCGGCATTGGCGGTGACATGGAAAAGCACGATCTCGCCCGTCCCGAAGGCCGCGCGGGTGATCAGCGGCGTGCCGTCGGCAAGGCTCGCGAGGCTGCGCTCGGCGAGCTCGGGGCCGGGCTCGGCCATCAGCTGCGCGCGCACCTCGACCTCCTCGGGCACGGCGAGCCCGGCGAAGAGCGAGCCCGGCGCGAAGGGCGCGAGCTTGCGCGGCGCGCCCCAGCTCATCGCGCCGCCGACCGTGCGCCCGCCCGCCCGGATCCGCACCGGCAAGAGCGGATCGGCCGCCGCATCCTCGGCCGCCATCCGCGGCCCGGCAAAGCGCAGGAGAAGCCCGCCCTCCTCGACCCATTCGGCGAGCCGGTCGGCGGCGGGCCCGGGCGCGCTATCGGCCAGCACGATCACATCGGGTTTGGCCGCGAGCATATCCTCGAGCGCGCCTTCGAGCAGATCGGCCGAGGGCGCGAGCGCCTCGCGCAGGTAATGGAGCGGATCGAGAAGCGCGAGCCCCTCGCGCGCGGGCCCCGCGCCCACCAACGCGACCTTGCGCCGCTTCACCGCATCATCGGTCAGGCTCACCGCCCCCGCGCTGCGCAGCCCCGCGATCTCGAACCGCGCGACGCGGTTGCGCAGCTCGGGCGGCAGATCGAACCGCGCCTCGGCCTCGCCCGGCGCGAGGCTGAGCCGGGCAAGCTCGCGCTCCACCCCGGCCGGATCGGGGCCGACCGCGCGCAGATCGAGCGGCGTGAGCGGCGCGGCGGAGGCCTTGAGCGGCACGACAACCTCGGCCCCCTCGACCCGCGCGCGGCCCAGCGCGAGCACCGGCGCCTCGGGCTGCCAGACATGCAGCGCACCGCGCGCCAAAAGCGCGCGGGCAAGCGCCTCGCGCCCCTCGCGCGCGAGCCCGTCGGAGAGCCAGAGCGTCTCGAACGCGCCCTCGGGCGGGGGCGGCGCGGCGGCGCCGGGCTCCCAGGGTTTGGGCGCAAGACCAGGGAGCTGCGCGGCGAGATCGCCCGCATCGGTGAACGCCGGCGCGCCGCCGGGGGGATCGGTGAGGATCAAGACCGCCGCCGGGCGCCCGGCCGCCGCGGCCTCGGTGAGCGCGCGCTCCATCCGCTCGGCGCGGGCGGGCCAATCGCGCGCCGAGGCCCAGGAACCATCCTCGACAATCAAGAGCCGCCCGCCCGGCGCGGCCTCGACCGCCGGGTTCAGGACCGGCCCCGCAAAGCCGAGGATCACCGCCGCGAGCGCCGCCATCCGCAGGAGCAAAAGCCACCAGGGCGTGCGCTCGGCCTGCGCCTCCTCATCGGCGAGGCCAAGCAGCAGCGCCACCCCGGGGAAGCGCCGCCGCACCGGCGCGGGCGGCACCGCGCGCAGCAAAAACCACAGCACCGGCAGCGCCAGAAGCCCGAGCAAAAGCCAGGGCGCGGTAAAGCCGAGCGGGCCGAGAACGGTCATCGCGCCCCCCGCTCAAGCGCCGCCCAGAGCCACAACAGCGCGCCCTGCGCGGGCGCCCCGGTGTGATGGGTCGAAAATTGCCACCCCGCCGCGCGGGCCAGCGACGCGAGCGCCGCGCGCCGCTCCGCCAGCCGCGCGAGATAGCGCGCCCGCAGCGCGCCGGCCTCGCGGGTTTCATGGCTCAGCGCCCCGGTCATGCTCTCGAAGACCGTGCGGCCCTCGAAGGGAAATTCCTCCTCGAGCGGGTCGAGAACCTGCATCAGGACGCCCGAAACCCCGCGCCCCGCAAGCGCGCCCAGCGCCGCCTCGAGCGGGGCGAGATCGCCGAGGAAATCGGAGAGAAACACCGCCCGCGCGCCAGAGGACACGCCCGCCACCTCGGGCGCGCCATACTCGCCCGCCGGGGCGGGGGCGCTCAGATGGCTGGCGAGCGCGAGGAGCTGCGCGCGCCCCGGGCGCGGCGGCACAAGCGGGCCCGTGAGCCCCACCCGCTCGCCCGCGCGGATCATCAGGACGCCCAGCGCCAGCGCCAAAAGCCGCGCGCGGGCGGCTTTCTCGGGGCGGGCGCGCGCGCCCTCGGGGGCGCCCGAAAACCGCATCGAGGCCGCGTCATCGACCCACAGATGCACCGATTGCGCGAGCTGCCATTCGCGTTCGCGGACGAATTGCGCATCCGACCGCGCCGAGCGGCGCCAGTCGATGAACCGCGCCGCATCGCCCGCATGGGCGGCGCGATATTGCCAGAACTCCTCGCCCGCGCCGGCCCGGCGCCGGCCATGGCCGCCGCCCTGCACCGTCGCCGCCAGATGCTCGGCCGCGAGCAAGAGCGCCGGCAGCGCCCCCGCCTCGGCCTCGGCCGCGCGGCGCAGATCGAGCGCAGGATCGGGCGGCGGAAGGCTCACTCGGCCGCCTCGGCAAGGCCCGAGACCTCGGCCGCGACGCGCGCGATCACCGCCGAGACGGTCTCGCCGCGCGCCCGCGCCGCGAAGTTGAGCGCCATCCGGTGGCTGAGCACCGGCCGCGCGAGCGCGAGCACATCCTCGACCGAGGGCGCAAGCCGCCCCTCGATCAGGGCGCGGGCGCGCACGGTGAGCATGAGCGCCTGCGCCGCCCGCGGGCCCGGCCCCCAGGCCAGCGCGTCACGCGCGATGCCCGCGGCCTCGGGCTCGCCCGGGCGGCAGGCCCGCACGAGATCGAGGATCGCCTCGACGACGCGCTCGCCCACCGGCATCCGCCGCACCAGCGCCTGCGCCGCGATCAGCTCCTCGGGCGTGAAGACGGCAACCGCCGCGCCCTCCTCGGCGCCGGTGGTCGCGAGCAGGATCTCGCGCTCGGTCGCGCGGTCGGGGTAGTCGACATCGATCTGCACGAGGAAGCGGTCGAGCTGCGCCTCGGGGAGCGGATAGGTGCCCTCCTGCTCGATCGGGTTTTGCGTGGCGAGCACATGGAAGGGCCGGCCGAGCGGGTGATGCACCCCCGCGACGGTGACCTCACGCTCCTGCATCGCCTGCAGAAGCGCCGATTGCGTGCGCGGGCTCGCGCGGTTGATCTCATCGGCCATCAGGAGCTGGCAGAACACCGGCCCCTCGAGGAAGCGGAACGCCCGGCTGCCATCGGTTGCGGTCTCGAGCACTTCGGAGCCCAAGATATCGGCAGGCATCAGGTCGGGGGTGAACTGGATCCGGCTCGAGGACAGCCCCATCACCGTCGAGAGCGTCTCGACCAGCATCGTCTTGCCGAGCCCCGGCAGACCGACAAGGAGCGCATGCCCCCCCGAGAGCAGCGAGGCGAGCACCAGCTCCACCACCCGCTCCTGGCCGATGAAGCGGCGGTTGATCGAGGCCCGCGCGGCGGCGAGTTTCGCGCCCAGCATTTCGATTTCGGCAACCAGATCGACCGGCTCGGACATGACAAACGCTCCCTCGACGCTATAGTCTCAACTCAAACAGATATCCGCCCCGGACCCAACCGCAAAGAGCAGATGACCGAAACCGAGCCGACACAAAATGCCGTGAAGCCCTCCGCCGAGGGGCTGGCCGCGGCCGCCACCCGCGCCACGAAGAAGGGCCCGCCGCCCGTGCACCTGTGGAACCCGCCATTTTGCGGCGATCTCGACATGGAGATCCGCCGCGATGGCACCTGGTTCTATCTCGGCACGCCGATCGGGCGGGCGCCTCTGGTGCGGCTCTTCGCCTCGATCCTGAAGCGCGAGGAGGGCAAGTATTTCCTCGTCACGCCGGTCGAGAAAGTCGGCATCCGGGTGGTCGACGCGCCCTTCGTGGCGGTCGATTGCACCGTCTCGGGCGCGGGCGAGGGCCAGAGCCTGACCTTCACCACCAATGTCGGCGACGAGGTCACCGCCGGCCCCGAGCACCCGATCCGCGTCACCCGCGCGGCCGATGGCGAGCCCTCGCCCTATGTGATGGTGCGCGCGGGCCTCGAGGCGCTGATCGACCGCAAGACCTTCTACCGGCTCGTCGATATCGCCACGCCGGGGGCCCATGACGGCGCCGAGTGGCTCGGCCTGCGCTCGGGCGGCGCCTTCTTCCCGATCATTCCGATGGCGGATCTTTGACGTGCCGAAATTCTGCGCCAACCTGACCATGTTGTTCACCGAGCGCCCGATGATGGAGCGCTTCGCCGCCGCCAAGGCCGCGGGCTTCGATGCGGTCGAGATCCTCTTTCCCTATGACAATTCCGCGCAGGAGCTGCGCTATCAGCTGGTGATGAACGACCTCACCTTCGCGCTGATGAACGTGCCGCCGCCCAATTACGCGGGCGGCGAGCGCGGCTTTGCCGCGGTGCCCGGCCTCGAGGCGCGGTTTCGCCGCGATTTCGACCGCGCGCTGCGCTTTGCCGAGGTGCTCAAGCCGCGCCATATCCATATCATGGCGGGCAAGGCCGAGGGCGCGGTGGCGCGCCAGACCTATATCGAGAACCTGAAATGGGCCGCGGCGCGGGCGCCGAACTGGAGCCTGACGATCGAGCCGATCAACCGCCATGACATGCCGGGCTATTTCCTCGACAGTTTCGATCTGGCGATCGAGGTGCTCGATGCGGTGGGGGCGGCGAACCTGAACCTGCAATTCGACGCCTATCACGCACAGATGCTGACCGAGGATGCCGCGGGGGCCTGGGCGAAATACGGCGCGCGGGCGGTGCATGTGCAGGTCGCGGGCTACCCGGGGCGCCATGAGCCGGTGAAAGGCGCGATCGATTATCCGGCGTTTTTCAAGGCCTTGGACAAGGGCGGCTACAAGGGCTACGTCAGCGGCGAATACAACCCCGCCGCGCGCACCGAAGACGGGCTCGGCTGGCTCACCGCCTGAGACAGGCGCCCTCCGGGTCGGCGCAGCCCCCCGCGCGGGTCTCGGGCTCGATCACCGCATGGGCGAGCCCGAACTCCGCCGCGAGCATCGCCTTCGCCTGCGCGATCAGCGGCGCGAAATCGGCCCCCTCGGCGAGCACCAGATGCACCTCGAGCGCGGCGCGCCCCTCCTCGATCTCGAAGAGATGGAGGTGATGGACCTCCTCGACCCCCGCAAGCCCCCCGAGCCGCGCGGCGACCTCGGCCTCGTCGAGATGACGCGGCGCGCCGAGCATCAGGATCCGCAGGACCGGCCCGAGATCAGCCACCACATGCCACAGGATGAAGGCCGAGATGCCGATCGTCAGGATCGGATCGACGAGCCGCCAATCCCAGAGCAAGATCACCACCCCGCCCAGGATCACCGCGACCGAGGCCCCGGCATCGGCGAGGTTGTGCAGGAAGGCCGCGCGGATGTTCAGGCTCTCGCGCGAGAGCCGGAAGGTGAGCGCGGCGGTGCCCAGATCGATGACGAGCGCGAGCCCCGCGAGCCAGACCACCACCCAGCCCTCGACCTCGGGCGGGTTGGCCATCCGCCCCAAGGCCTCGGCCAGAAGCCAAAGAGCGACAAGGATCAGCGCAACATAATTGACCAAGGCCGCCACCACCTCGGCCCGGCCATAGCCGAAGCTCATCGCCGCATCGGGCGCCCGCCGCGCGATCCGCCGCGCGCCAAAGGCCAGCACCAAGGCCGCCGCATCGGAGAAATTATGCACCCCGTCGGCGATCAGCGCGACCGAGCCCGCGAGATAGCCGCCGATCACCTGCGCGACGGTCAAAAGCACGTTGATCGCCACCGCGAAGGCCACCTGCCGGTCGCCATGATCGGCGTGCGGGTGGTGGTGGCCGTGGTGATCATGCGCCATGTCGAGATCCTTTCGCGCGCGTTCTGGGGGCGCTGCCCCCGGCCTGCGGCCTCCCCCGGGATATTTGTGCATCATTGAAACGGAAAGAGGCCCGCTCTTCAACGATGCGGAAATATCCCCGCCGGAGGCAGCCGCACTCTCCGCCTGCGGGGCGGCGGGGTCAATGCGCCTCGGCCCAGCTCGCCCCCTCGCCGCCATCGACGACAAGCGGCACGGAGAGGCGGACCGCCGGGTCGGCGGCGCCTTCCATCACGCGGCGGGCGGTCTCGATCAGCGCGCCGGTGGCACCCGCCTCGACCTCGAAGATCAGTTCGTCATGGACCTGCAGGAGCATCTTGGCGGGCAGGCCCGCGATCGCCTCGGGCATGCGCACCATCGCGCGGCGGATCACATCTGCCGCCGCGCCCTGGATCGGCGCGTTGATCGCGGCGCGTTTGGCAAAGCCTGCGCCGGGGCCTTTGGCGTTGATCTCGGGGGTGTGGATGCGCCGGCCGAACAGGGTCTCGACGTAACCGTGTTCTTTCGCGAAGGCGATGGTGTCGTCCATGTAGCGCCGGATGCCGGGGAAGCGCTCGAAATAGCGGTCGATGAAGCCCTGCGCCTCGGCGCGCGGGATACGCAGGTTGCGCGCGAGCCCGAAGCCCGAGATCCCGTAGATCACCCCGAAATTGATCGCCTTGGCCTGGCGGCGGACACCCGGGTCCATCCCCTCGACCGGCACGCCGAACATCTCCGAGGCGGTCATCGCGTGGATGTCGACGCCCTGGCGGAAGGCCTCTTTCATCTCCGGCAGATCGGCGACATGGGCGAGGATGCGCAACTCGATCTGGCTGTAATCGAGCGAGACGATCCGCATCCCCGGCCCCGCGACAAAGGCCTCGCGGATGCGGCGGCCCTCCTCGGAGCGCACCGGGATGTTTTGCAGGTTCGGGTCGGTCGAGGCGAGGCGCCCGGTGTTCGCCCCGGCGATCGAATAGGAGGTGTGCACCCGCCCGGTCTCGGGGTTGAGATGGCCCTGCAGCGCGTCGGTATAGGTCGATTTCAGCTTCGAGATCGCGCGCCAGTCGAGCACCGCCGAGGCGAGCCGCGCCGCCACCGGCTGGCCCTCCATCGTGGTGATATCCTCGAGCACATCGGCGCCGGTGCCATAGGCGCCGGTCTTGCCCTTCTGCCCGCCGGGCACGCCCATCTGGTCGAACAGGATCTCGCCGAGCTGCTTGGGCGAGCCCACGTTGAAGGGCTGGCCCGCGATCTCGGCGATCTCGGCCTCGAGCCCGGCCATCTTCTGCGCGAAAGCGTTCGACATCCGCGCGAGCACCGAGGTATCGACGCGCACCCCCGCCATCTCCATCTCGGCGAGCACCGGCACGAGCGGCCGCTCCTCGGTCTCATAGATCGTCGTGGCGCGCGCGGGTGCGAGCATCGGGCGGAACCGGCGCCACAGCCGCAGCGTGATATCGGCATCCTCCGCGGCATAGGCGACGGCCTTATCCACCGGCACGCGGTCGAAGGTGATCTGGCTCTTGCCCGAGCCGATCAGCTCCTTGATCGGGATCGGCCGGTGGTCGAGATAGCGCTCGGAGAGCTCGTCCATCCCGTGCCCATGCAGCCCCGAGAACATCGCATAGCTCATCAGCATCGTATCATCGAAGGGCGCGACGCGGATGCCGTGGCGGGCGAGGATCTTCAGATCATATTTCATGTTCTGGCCGATCTTGAGGACACTGTCGTCCTCGAGCACGGGCTTGAGAAGCGCGAGCGCCTCCTCCATCGGCATCTGCCCGGGCGCGAGCTCGGCCGAGCCGAAGAGATCGTCGCCCCCCGCGCGATGGCCCAGCGGGATATAGGCCGCGCGGCCGGGCGCGAGCGCAAGCGACACCCCCACCAGCTCGGCGCGCATCTCATCGAGCGAGGTGGTCTCGGTATCGACGGCGAGCACGCCCTCCGCCCGCGCCGCCTCGAGCCAGCGGGCGAGCTCCTCGCGCGTCGAAATCGCGGTATAGGCGGCGGTGTCGAACGGCGCCTCGGGCGCAGCGACCGGCGCGGCGGGCGCGGCCGGGGCCGCCCCCCGCGCCCAGCGCTCGGCGGCATCGGCCCCGCCGCCCGGCGCGATCGCGGGCAAGGTCGGCGCCGCCACGCCGAATTTATCCGCCACCCGCTTCGTCAGCGTGCGGAACTCCATCTCATTGAGGAAGTTCATCAGCACCTCGGGCTCCGGGTCGCGGATCTCGAGACTGTCGAGCGCCACCGGCAGCGGCGCGTGATCCTCGAGCGTGACGAGCCGTTTCGAGACCCGGATCTGCTCGGCGAAGTCGATCAGGGTCTGGCGGCGCTTGGGCTGCTTGATCTCCTCGGCGCGCGCAAGCAGGGTCTCGAGATCGCCGTATTCGTTGATCAAAAGCGCCGCGGTCTTCAGCCCGATCCCCGGCGCGCCGGGCACGTTATCGACCGAATCACCCGCCAGCGCCTGCACATCGATCACCCGCTCGGGCCCGACGCCGAATTTCTCGACCACCTCATCGGGGCCGATCACCTTGTTCTTCATCGCGTCGAGCATCTCGACGCCGCCGCCGACGAGCTGCATCAGATCCTTGTCCGACGAGATGATCGTGACCCGCCCGCCGGCCTCGCGGGCCTCGCGCGCGAGCGTGGCGATGATGTCATCGGCCTCGAACCCCTCGGTCTCGAGACAGGGCAGGTTGAAGGCGCGCGTGGCCTCGCGGGTCAGCGGGAACTGCGGGCGCAGATCCTCGGGCGCAGGCGGGCGGTTGGCCTTGTAGGCGGGGTAGATCTCGTTGCGGAAGGTCTTGGAACTATGGTCGAAAATCACCGCCGCATGGGTCGGCGCATCGGGGCCGGACGCGTCCTCGATATATTTGAAGAGCATGTTGGCAAAGCCCGCGACCGCGCCCACCGGCAGGCCATCGGATTTGCGCGTCAGCGGCGGCAGCGCGTGATAGGCGCGGAAGATGAAGGCCGAACCGTCGATCAGATGCAGGTGACAGCCTTTGCCAAACGCCATGGGACCCTCCGTTGCCGTGACGGTTCGTTGTGCCACAGCCGCGCGGGCGCGAAAACCCGAAAGGGCAATGAAAAAGGCGGCCCGAAGGCCGCCCCGCGCGCGCGATCAGCGCCGCTCAGTGGTCATCATGCGCGTGATCGCGGTCGATGACGAATTTCTTGTCGCAATAGGGGCATTCGACCTCGCCGCTGTCATGCGGGATGGTCAGATAGACGCGCGGATGGCCGAGCGCGCCTTCGCCGCCGTCGCAGGCGACTTTCCAGGTGGTCACGACTTGGGTCTCGGGGGCGGCAAGGCTCATGGGCTGGCTCCGGCTGGCGATGCGGCGCGGCTGCGCCATTTGGCCGCGCATATTAGCGATTGGGGCGCACGGGGCAAGAGCCCCCGCGCGCCCCGGCAAGGGGCTCAACCGCGGCCGAGCATCCGGCCGAGGTTGCGCCCGGCGAGGATATGGAGGTGGAAATGCGGCACTTCCTGCACGCCGTTCTCGCCCGAATTGGTGATCGCGCGGAACCCCGCGCCGCCATGGCCGGGCTCGATGCCGAGCACTTTGCAGACCTGCCCCGCGGTGCGGTAGAAATCGACGATCTCGGCCTCGGGGGCTTCGTTGATGAAGTGATCGAAGGTCACATAAGGCCCCTTCGGGATCACCAGCACATGATCGGGCGCTTGCGGCGCGATATCGCGGAAAGCGAGCGTGTGATCGGTCTCGAGAACCGTGTTGTTCGGGATCTCGCCGCGCAGGATGCGCGCGAAAATATTGCTCGGATCATAGACATAGGCCACGGCAGGTCTCCTCAATCGACGAACAGATAATCGGTCGCCATGATCTCGCGCGCAAGCCCCTCGTCGATGCCGAGAAACCGCGCGAGCGCCGCGCCATTGGCCTCGACCGAGGCACTCTGGCGGATACGCTCGAATTTCGGGAATTCCGCGTCGCGGATCCGGTCGCTCTCGAACTTCAGATCATAGCGGATCGTCGGCAAGAGCTGGTCGATCACCTCGCGCGGGGTCTCGGCGCCGGCGAGGCCGACCCGCTGGGCATGGCCGATCAGATAATCATCGGTGAAGTCACATTCGATCTCGAGGATCCGCGCCTCGGCCTTGTCGCCGGTGAAATCCTGCATCAAGTCGAAAGCCGCCGGATCGAGACAGAGGATCAGCCGCTCGTCCTTGAAATGGTCGTAGAGCATCCGCAGGAGCGCGCGGCGATGGCGGTTGCGCTTCTCGACGGTGCGCTCGATGCCGCCCAGATCGGGCAAGCCGCCCTCCTCGTTGAAGAGATATTCGACCGCCGGCAGATCGGTGCGCGCGCGGATCTGGTCGACGAGACGTTTGGCGACATGCCATTTCTTGCAGACAAGGATGAAGAGCTGCCGGCCGCGGCCGAGGCTCGATTCGGTCTCCCAAAAGCGCGGCGCGAACCGCCGCCCGATGCGCCCGCGCCCGGAGAGGAAGGTGAACAGCGCCCGCCCCTCGTTCGAGCGCGGAAAGGCCACGCCCCGCTCGCCCCACAAGAGCCCGAGCCGCGCCTTCAGCTCCGCCGCATCCGGGCTGATCTTGCGCGCGAAGAGGAAATCCTGCGCGAGCAGCAGGTCGTAATGGTCGTTGTAGAAGGTCACCGGCATCCCGTAATCGGTGAACATCAGGAAGGTCAGCGTGCGGGTGCGGATCTCGCGCTCGGGCACGACATGGCGCACGATGGTCTGGAAAAACGTCTCGTCGGGGATCCAGGTGGTGCGGAAGAACCGCATCACATCGGGCCGCTCGCGGCAGAAATCGAGCACCCATTCGACCGTGCGCCGGCGCAGGCACCACCATTGCGAGCCGATCATCATCTGGATGTCCTCAGGCACCCGACGCGCGAGCCCCAGGGCGCGCTGCAGCTCCATGCTCTTGTAAAACAACCATTTCCGCCCGCGTTCGTTGAACCAGTGGCGGTAGATCAGCCGCTCCTCCTTGATCCCGGTCTTGATCCAGTCGGAGGCGAAGAAATCGAAGCTCTCGATATAGTCGACATCCTCGCGCTCGAGGAACTCATGGGCGTATTCGGCGGTCTTGATCTGCATGCAATCGCCCGAGAGCATGTAGAAATGCGTCGCATCCGGGAAGGCCTCGACCGCGGCCTTGACCGCCTCGAGCGTCGCGCCGACGAGGCTCCACTCCCCCCAGCCGCATTTCAGCCGCTTCCGGGCAAAGGCCACCGAGGGGTTCGAGTCGAGCGCATCGCGGATGCGCGCGTAATCGGCCGCCTTCGCCCGCGCATCGAAATGAATCGCGACATAATCGCCCGTTGCCGTCAGCCGCTCCGCCTGTTTGATGATCCCGTCAGGGTCCTTGTGGGTCAGCAAGATGAAGGCGATTTTTGCCATATCGGAAACAAGCCGGGGTCTGGTTCAGTCATTATCTGCCTTGATAGCGTCAAAGGACGTTGAAATGACAGAGGTTCTTTGATTTTTAGGATGTAATTATTACGCTGCGGTTTCGATCCGGGGGCGCGGCGATAACGGAGGCTGATAAATGGGTTTTCCCGGCACGTGGATGACCGAGAGCGAGAGCATGGTCTATCGGGTCGTCCCGAAATGCGCCTGCTCCTCGATCGGGCAGATCATGTTCTATTCCGATCACGGTCGTTTCTTTGATGGCGACATTCACGACTCGACCGCGGGGCTGCACAAATGGTCCCAGGCCGAGAGCCAGAAACCGATCGAGCAGAATGTGAAGGGCCACAAGAGCTACGCCTTCACCTGCGTGCGCAACCCCTACGGCCGGATCCTGAGCTCGTTCTTCGACAAGATCGCCGGCATCCAGCGCAACGGCAAACGCTACCGCGGCAACCTCGTGCCGCAGCTCGTGCAGAAATACGGCATCGAGGTCGGCAGCCCCGAGGACGGGTTCGACTTCGACCAGATCAAATCCTTCCGCCGCTTCCTGCTCTTCGCGCGCGACACCATCCGCTGGCGCCGCCCGATGGAGCCCGATATCCACTGGTCCGCAATGTCGGGCCATATCTCGACCTTCATCGTCAACGGCGGGCGCTACGACAACATCTTCTTCACCGAGAAGTTCAACGACGGCATGCAATCGGTCCTCGATCATGTGAAGACCCCGGTGCCGGTCGATATCAAGGCGATCCCGAAGTTCAACGAATCCGAGGGCCATGGCCCGAAGCGCATCCACAAGATCTCGGAGTATTTCGACGATCTCTCGCGCCATCTTGTGTGGGAAATCTACAAGAAGGATTTCCAGCTCTTCAAATACGACTTCGACGACCCGGACAACAAGATGCCGACCGGCGAAGTCGATCTCGACGAAGTCCACGCCAAACTCGGGAACTGAGGCGCCTTTTGCACCCGCGCAGGGGGGCCTTCCGCCCCCCTCTGCCTCCGGCATTCACCCCCCGAGGATATTTCCGCATCGTTGAAATCAGGCTTTGCGCTTCAATGATGTCCAAATATCCCGGGGGTGAGCCCGGAACGGGCGAGGGGGCAGCGCCCCCAGCCCCGGCTCACACCGCGATATTGTCGATCAGGCGCACATCGCCGAGCCAGGCCGCGACCAGCATCCGCGCGGGCTCGGCAAGATCTGCCGCCGGGCGCAGCCCCTCTGCGGTGCGCAGATCAAGATATTCGACCTCCCGGAAGCCAGCCTCGAGGATCTCGGCCTGAGCATCGAGAAGCGCGCCCTGCACGCTCACGCCCGCGCGCATCCGCGCCGCCGCCGCCTGCATGATCGCATGAAGCGCCGGCGCCTGCGCGCGCTCCGCCTCGGTCAGGCGCACGTTGCGCGACGACATCGCCAGCCCGTCGGCCTCGCGGATCGTCGGGCAGCCGATGATCCGCACAGGGATGTTGAGATCCGCCACCAGCCGGCGCACCACCTGCAGCTGTTGCCAATCCTTCTCGCCGAAGAACGCCCGCCCCGCCTGGGTCATGCCGAAGAGCTTGGCCACCACCGTCGCCACCCCGTCGAAATGGCCCGGCCGGAACGCGCCCTCCAGCGGTTCGGAAACCCCCGCGACCGAGATCTTGGTCGAGAAGCCGTCGGGGTAGACCTCATCCACCCCCGGCGCGAAGAGCACATCCACCCCCTCGGCCTCGAGCATCGCGAGATCGTGGGCCTCGTCGCGCGGATATTTCTCGAGATCGGAGGCGTTGTTGAACTGCATCGGGTTGACGAAGATCGTCACGATCACCCGGTCCGACTGTTTGCGCGCCTCGCGCACGAGGCTCATATGCCCGTCATGCAGCGCCCCCATCGTCGGCACCACCCCGACCAGCATCCCCGAGCGCTTCCACGCCGCAACCTTGTCGCGCAGCTCCGCCGAGGAGCGGATCACCTGCGTCATTTCTTCACCTCGTCGGCAAACACATGTTCGGGCGCCGGGAAGCTGCGCGCGCGCACCTCGGCCGCATAGGCCGCGATCGCCGCCGCCCCCGCCTCGCCCAAGTTGCCGAACCGCTTGACGAATTTCGGCTTGAACGCGGTGAAGAGGCCGAGCATGTCATCGACCACCAGCACCTGCCCGTCGCAGCCCGCCGAGGCGCCGATGCCCACCGTGGGGATCGCGATCTCCGCGGTGATCCGGTCGGCCAAACTCGCCGGCACCTTCTCGAGCACCACCGCAAAGGCCCCAGCCTTCGCCACCGCCTGCGCATCGCGCACCAGCCGCGCGCCATCGTCGCCGCGCCCCTGCACCTTGTAGCCGCCAAACACGTTGACCGATTGCGGCGTCAGCCCGATATGCGCCATCACCGGGATCCCGCGCGCCACCAAAAACGCGATCGTCTCGGCCATGTGCTGCCCGCCCTCGAGCTTCACCGCCCCCGCGCCGGTCTCCGCCATCAGCCGCGCCGCGTTGCGAAACGCCTGCGCCGGGCTCTCCTCATAGCTCCCGAACGGCATGTCGATCACCAGACACGCCTGGGCGAGCCCGCGCGCCACCGCCTGCCCGTGCAGGATCATCATCTCCATCGTGACGCCCAGCGTCGAGGGCAGCCCATGCAGCACCATGCCCACCGAATCGCCCACCAGGACGACATCGACCTCGGCGTCCATCATCCGCGCCATGGGGGTGGTGTAAGCGGTCAGGCAGACGATCGGGGCCTGCCCCTTCATCGCCGCAATATCCGACGGCATCTTCTGCCGCGTGGTTCCGGTAGCGCTCATCGCAATCTCCTTCTCCCTTGCCCGTCTCCTAGCCCTCCGCGCGCGGAAATGCAAAGATAACTATGCCGCGCCGCGGCACCCCGAGGGAGAATGCCGCCACGTTTCCCCCTTCAATGATGCCCAAATATCCCGGGGTCCGGGGCGGCGCCCCGGCTCTCACCACCCAAAAGGACGATATGCTTCTCGAAAAACTCGAAATCGGCGCCATCGAGCCCGAAATCACCCGCCCCGAGCCCGAAACCCTGGTCTCGGGCGACCCGCTGCACACCACCTGGAACCTCGAGGACGACGCCGGCCTCTATTGCGGGATCTGGACCTCGACCCCGGGCAAATGGCGCGTCACCATGACCGAATGGGAATATTGCCGCATCCATGAGGGCCGCGCGGTGATCGAGGGCGATGACGGCTCCCGCCTCGAGGTCGGCGCGGGCGATTCCTTCGTGATGCGCTCGGGCTTCACCGGCACCTGGGAGGTGCTGGAGACGATCCGCAAGGATTACGTCATCCTCTACCGATGAAAGCAAAGGCCCGGGCGCCGGCCCGGGCCTCTCGTCTCAATTCGCGCCGATCAACAGCGCCTCGCGCTCTTCAGCACTTTTCGTCGGGTCGTAGGGCACCGGGGTCTTGCCCGCGGCCGTGGCCTCCGCCGCCGCCACCGCGGCCGCATGCGATTGCGCCTCGGCCACCGCCGGGTCGACGATCTGCCCCGCCTCCCAAGCCGCCTGATCAGCCGCAATCGCGGCGGTATCGGTCGCGGGCACGAGATAGCCGGTGTGCAGCTCGACCATCTCGCCCTCGAGCTCGAGGCTCTCGGAGAGCGTGCGCACCTTCACCGGCGTGCCCAGATCCATCTCGTCATAGAGGTCGATGATGTCCTGGTTGAACAGCCGGATGCAGCCCGCCGAGGTCGCCCGCCCGATCGAGCTCGGGTCCATCGTGCCATGGATGCGATACATCGTGTCGCGCCCGCCGCGGTAGAGGTAGAGCGCGCGCGCACCGAGCGGGTTGTCGAGCCCGCCCTTCAGCCCGCCCGCGAGCGGCCCGTAGAGATCGGGGTCGTTGCGCACCATGTTCTTGGTCGGCGTCCAGGAGGGGTATTGCTCCTTGCGGCGCACGGTGGCGCTGCCCTTGAAACCCTTGCCCGCCTTGCCGACCGCCACGCCAAAGCGCATCGCGCGGCCGGGCTCGACGACATGGTAGAGATAGCGCGCATAGGGGTCGACAACGATCGTGCCCGCGCGCTCGGGGCCGTTGTAATCGACCCATTGGCGGCGGTTGTGATCGTTGAGATAGGCCGGGCTCACCGCCGGGATGGTGATATCGCCATCGGGGCGGGCCTGATATTCGGCCGGGATATTGGCGGTGCTCGGCGTCGCGGTGGGCGCGGTCTGCGGCGCGCCACAGGCGGCGAGCGCGACAGCGAGGGCGGACACAAGAAGAGCGGGGCGCAAAACGCGCAAAACGGGTCGGATCACGGGGCAGCATCCTTGGCAACGTCACCGGGCCGAGCAACTGGCCCTTTCACGCATCTGCCCAAGCCCGCGCGCCCGCGTCAAGATGCCCGGGGCCTTGCGGCCCCCGAGCGTGGCAAAAGTGGCGCGGAGCCGGGCCCCGCGCCGCCCCCTCACTCGACCTTGCCGATCGAGAAGAAGAAGGTCTCGCCCGAGCTGTCGTCGAGCCCGTCATTGTCGGTCACGACAAAGCCCTCGCCCGCGGCGTCGATGGTGAAGCCCTCGACCTTGTCGACGATATAGCCGCCATAACCCGCCAGATCGGGGATCAGGTCGCGCACCTCTTCCTTGGTCACCACCGGCAGATCGCCGCCCAGCGCCGCCGGCACCATCTCGGAGAGCTTCACGCGGAAGATCTTCTTGACCTTGGCGAGGTCGCCCAGCTGGTTGTCGCGCTCGACGATATAGGCGTAATCGCCGCGGATGGTGATCTCGGAAAGCCCCATCCAGCCCGCGCCCTTCGGCTCGAGCGGGTAGTGCACCGCGCCCCAGTCCTTGGTCTCGGTGTTGTAGGCCACCAGCTTGACCATGCCCTTCGGGTCATCGGCCCATTCGCGCTGCACCGCCATCCAGAGCGTCTCGCCGAGCTTGGCGATCCCCTCGAAGCCAAACCGCGTCTCGGCGGCGGCGAGCTCGGCGGGCAGGCCGATCTGTTCCTTGATCTTGCCCTTGGCATCGACATGCACGATCCCGTGCGGGATCATCTTGTCCGACCGCCCCTCGGAGGCGAGCCAGAACCCGCCCTCGCCATCGGGGGTGATCCCCTCGAGATCCATCAGCTGCGCCGCCTCGCCGCCGCGCGTGACCACGGTCGCGCCGGTGATCTTCGCGGGCTTTTGCGTGGCATTGAGGGTGAAGATCGTCGGCGCCGCGCCATAAACGCTGTCGGAGACCGCATAGAGCTTGCCCGGCTCCGCCGGATCCGCCGCAAGGCCCGAAAGCGCGCCCCAGCCGATCAGCTCGGCGCTGCCCGCCGAGGTGATCGTCGGATAGGAGGCCGCGGCCTCGGCGCGCGCAAAGATCATCACATGCGCCCGCGCGCCGCCATCTTCGCCAAGGTCGGTCTCATTGGCCGAAACCAAGAGCCCGCGCGCCGGGATCGCGGCATAGCCCTCCGGGCCGACCCCCGAGGGCAGGAGCTGCAGGAGCTTCGGCGCGGTGAGATCGCTCACGTCATAGACGCCCACGATCGAGCCGCGCTCGGAGCCGATGAACACCAGCGGCTGGCCGTCGAACGCGCCCACCTCGACCGATTCGGGCTCGACGCCCTTCTTGGCGGCGCGGCCCTCGGGGAAATGCCCGATCTGGGCCAGCGCGCGCTCGAAGGTGTTGCCGCTGTCATAGACGACGGTGCCGTCCTTCTTGAAGATCGTCCAGCCGCGCGAGCCGCCCTTCCAGTCGCCCTCGTTGGCGGTGGCGAAATGATCCTCGTCGATCCATTTCACCGCATCGGGCTCGCGCGGGATATCGCTGAGCGCGCCGGTGAAATCGAGCTTGCCGTCCTTCTTGGTGTCGACCCCCTCGAGGCTGACCGTGCCCGCGCTGAAATGGCCCGCGACCTTGCCATCGGCGCCGATCACCACGATCTCGTTGTTCTCCTGCAGCGTCACGACGATCTCGCCGAGCGCGTTGATGTCAACGAATTCGGGCTCCGGGTCGTCGCCCGCAACGCCCGCAAGGCCGGTGAGCTCGATCCGCTCAGCCGCGCCACAATCCGCCACACCCGCCTTGAGCGGCAGCTTGACCAGATAGCCCGCCGGCATCTGCGGCAGATCGCCATCGTTCAGATCCTCGTCGCGCTCATTCTCGATCGCCACCGCGAGGAAGCTGCCATCCTTGGCGCGCGCCACCGAATCGGGCTGGCCGCCGAGATCGCAGGAGCCGACCTCCGCGCCCTTGCCCAGATCGACCATCGCCAGCCGCCCCGAGGGCGCGACATAGCTTTCCGAGGTGTTCACCGCGACAAAGGCCATGTCGCCCACCACCGCAACCGAGGTCGGCTCGCCCTTCATGTCGATCG
The DNA here is from genome assembly GCF_001856665.1 of Rhodobacter xanthinilyticus. Lineage (NCBI taxonomy): Bacteria > Pseudomonadati > Pseudomonadota > Alphaproteobacteria > Rhodobacterales > Rhodobacter > Rhodobacter xanthinilyticus. The sequence goes on from NZ_CP017781.1 coordinate 3,090,159, forward strand.
CGCCAAGCGGCTTCGGCGCCGCAGGCTCGGCAATATCGACCATGCCGATCACGCCAAGCAGGCTGTCGGTGTAAACCAGCCGCATCCCGTCCTCGCTCGCGGCGATGATCTCGGCGGAGGTGGCGCGGGCGGTGTCTTCGCCCGCCGCCATGTTCAGGGGCGTCGCGAAAGCCGCCACCCGGTTGAAGCTCATCTCGGCCGCAGCGGGCAGAGCCGTGGTCAGGGCAAGCACAGCCCCGAGCGAAAGTCGCATCATCATCGGTGTCTCCGTCATTTGCTGAGCGGAGCCATGCCCGGGCGCGGTAACATCTCCGCGACCAAGCCATGACGATTGCGTAACGACGAGCGTCGAGGGGGCAGCGCCCCCTGCCCCTCACCCCACCACGTTGAACGCCGGCCCGTAGGGATAGCCGGTGATATTCTCCGCGCCGTCCTCGCCGATCACGAGAATATCGTGCTCGCGGTAGCCGCCGGCGCCGGGGCGCCCCTCGGGGATCGTCACCATCGGCTCCATCGACACCACCATCCCCGGCGCCAGAACCGTCTCGATATCCTCGCGCAGCTCGAGCCCCGCCTCGCGGCCATAGTAATGCGAGAGCACCCCGAAGCTGTGGCCGTAGCCGAAGCTGCGGTATTGCAGCAGGTTCTTCTCCTCGAAGAAGGCGTTGAGCGTCGCCGTCACCTCGGCGCAGCTCGCCCCGGGTTTCAAAAGCCCGAGCCCGAGCTCATGGGCCGCGACATTGGCCTCCCAGATCGTCAGGCTGGCCGCATCGACCTCGCCCACGAACATCGTGCGCTCGAGCGCGGTGTAATAGCCCGAGATCATCGGGAAGCAGTTGAGCGAGAGGATATCGCCGCGCCGCAGCCGCCGCCCGGTGACCGGGTTATGCGCGCCATCGGTGTTCAGCCCGGATTGGAACCAGACCCAGGTGTCGCGATATTCCGCATCGGGGAAGCGCTCGGCGATCGCCGCCTCCATCGCGTCGCGCCCGGCCATCGCCACGTCGATCTCGCGCAGCCCCTCGCGGATCGTCTCGCGGATCGCGTAGCCGCCGATATCGGCCACCGCCGCGCCCTGTTTGATCAGCGCGATCTCGGCGGCGGATTTCACCATCCGCTGGCGCATGCTGGCGGGCGCGATATCGACCCGGGCGGCGGGTTTGAGGAAGGTATCGAGCTTGGCCGAGGCCTCGAGGGTGAGGTGATCGGCCTCGATCCCGAGCCGGCGCCCCTCGCCGATCAGATGGCGGATCGCGCGCCAGTAATTATCCCGCGTCCAGTCGGTATAGGTCAGGCTCGCGCCATGGCTGCGCCGCCAGGGCTGGCCCGCGTCGATCCCCGCCGAAACGGTGGTCGAGGCATCGGCGGTGACGACCAGCGCATAGGGCCGCCCGAAGGAGCAATAGAGAAAGCCCGAGTAATAGGCGATCGTCTGCATCGAGGTCAGCACCGCCGCCTCGACCCCGGCCGCCGCCATCGCCGCGCGCAGCCCCCCGAGCCGCGCCTCATATTCGGCCGCCGCAAAGGGCAGAACCACCTTTTCGCCGTTTTCGCAGATATAGAAATCAGGGCGTTGCATCTTAGTCTCCTGTGGGGCCATGGGACCCCGAAAGATCCCGGCGTTCAGGACGAACGGCGGTTGCCCGCCAACCTCGGAGGTGCCCCTCCTGCGACGACGCCATCGTCGCGGTCGCGCAGATGCTGCCAGAGGCGCGCGCGCCGCGCAAGGGGGTTGACCCGGGCCGCGACCGCGCCGAGGCTTGGGCAAACGCGAGGAGACCCAGATGCGCCCCGGCCCGCTCAACCTGATCACCGATGTCGCGGGGCTGGTCGTCGGCAACGCCCATGACGCGCGGCTGCGCTCGGGCGTCAGCGTGCTGAGCGCGGCGCGCCCCTTCACGGCCGCGGTGCATGTGATGGGCGGCGCGCCCGGCACCCGCGAGACGGATCTGCTCGCCCCCGACAAGCTCGTGCAGGAGGTCGACGCGCTGGTGCTCTCGGGCGGCTCGGCCTTCGGGCTCGACGCGGCCTCGGGGGTGATGGAGGCGCTCGCCGCGGCCGGGCGGGGCTTTGCGGTCGGGCCTGCGCTTGTGCCGATCGTGCCGAGCGCGATCCTCTTCGATCTCTTGAACGGCGGCGAGAAGGGCTGGGCCGAGAACCCCTATCGCGGGCTCGGGCGGGCGGCCTTTGCGGGCGCGGGCACACGATTCGAGATCGGCTCGGCCGGGGCGGGCTATGGCGCGATGACGGGGCGGCTCAAGGGCGGGCTCGGCTCGGCCTCGGCGGTGCTGGGCAACGGGCTGACGGTCGGCGCGCTTGTGGCGGTCAATGCGCTGGGCTCCGCGACGGTGGGCGAGAGCGGGCATTTCTGGGCCGCGCCCTGGGAGATCGACGCGGAATTCGGCGGGCGCGGCCCCGCGCGCGCCTACCCCGCCACCGAGGAACCGCGCCCGATGAAACGCACCGGCGAGGCCACCACCATCGCGATCGTGGCGACCGATGCCGCGCTCAGCCAGGCGCAGGCCCAGCGCCTCGCCATCGCCGCCCATGACGGGATGGCGCGCGCGCTCGTGCCCTCGCATACGCCGCTCGACGGCGATCTCGTCTTTGCCGCCGCGACCGGCGAAAAACCCCTCGCCGAGGCCCTCGACACCTTCGCGCTCGGCCATGCCGCGGCCTGCACGCTGGCCCGCGCCATCGCCCGCGCGGTTTATGCCGCGACGCCACAGCCGGGCGATCTGCAACCCACCTGGTCCCACCTTTTCGGCACCTGACCCCGCCCTTTTGGCAAATCCCCGCGCCCGGCTTGCCACCGCGGCGGATGGACAAGCCCGCGCGCGCATGGTTCCCTCGCGCAAAGCCCATCCTCGCGGGAGACCCCCTCATGCTCGATACCAAGACCGACCTGAAATCGCTTCTCAAGGACCCGACCCTTCTCGAAACCCGCGCCTTCGTGGCGGGCGAATGGGTCGAGGCCGATGACGGCGCGCGCTTTGACGTGCTCAACCCCGCGCGCGGCGACGTGATCTGCTCGGTGCCCGATCTGGGCCGCGCCGAAACCGCCCGCGCCATCGAGGCCGCCCGCGTCGCGATGAAGGACTGGGCCGCGCGCACCGGCAAGGAACGCGCCGGCGTGCTGCGCAAATGGTTCGAGCTGATGATGGCCAACCAGGACGACCTCGGCGCGATCCTGACCGCCGAAATGGGCAAGCCGCTCGCCGAGGCGAAGGGCGAGATCGCCTATGGCGCCTCGTTCATCGAATGGTTCGGCGAAGAGGCCAAGCGCATCTATGGCGAGACGATCCCCGGCCATATGCGCGACAAGCGCATCCAGGTGATCAAACAGCCGATCGGCGTTGTCGGCTCGATCACGCCGTGGAACTTCCCCAATGCGATGATCACCCGCAAATGCGGCCCCGCGCTCGCGGTCGGCTGCGGCTTCGTCGCGCGCCCGGCGGCGGAAACCCCGCTCTCGGCGCTCGCGCTCGCGGTGCTTGGTGAACGCGCGGGCCTGCCCAAGGGGATCCTCTCGGTGATCACCTCGACCAAGGCCTCCGACATCGGCAAGGAATTCTGCGAGAACCCGACGGTGCGCAAGCTGACCTTCACCGGCTCGACCGAGGTCGGCCGCGTGCTGATGCGCCAGGCCGCCGATCAGGTGATGAAATGCTCGATGGAGCTCGGCGGCAACGCGCCCTTCATCGTCTTCGACGACGCCGATCTCGACGCCGCGGTCGAGGGCGCGATGATGTCGAAATTCCGCAACAACGGCCAGACCTGCGTCTGTGCGAACCGTATCTATGTGCAGGCCGGGGTCTATGACGCCTTCGCCGCGAAACTCGCCGCCGCGGTGGCGAAGCTGAACATCGGCGACGGGCTCGAAGCGGGCACCACCACCGGCCCGCTGATCTCCGACAAGGCGGTCGCCAAGGTCGAGGACCATATCGCCGACGTGCTCGCCGGCGGCGGCCAGGTCGTCACCGGCGGCAAACGCCACGCGCTCGGCGGCACCTTCTTCGAGCCGACCGTGCTCACCGGCGTGACGCAGGAGATGAAAGTCTCGACCGAGGAAACCTTCGGCCCGGTCGCGCCGCTCTTCAAGTTCGAGACCGAGGAAGAGGTGATCGAGAAAGCCAACGCCACGATCTTCGGTCTGGCGAGCTATTTCTACGCCCGCGACATCGGCCGCATCACCCGCGTGCAAGAGGGGCTGGAATACGGGATCGTCGGCGTCAACACCGGCATCATCTCGACCGAGGTCGCGCCCTTCGGCGGCGTCAAGCAATCCGGCCTCGGCCGCGAAGGCTCGCATCACGGCACCGAGGATTACCTCGAGATGAAATATATCTGCCTCTCGATCTGACGCCAAACCGAGACAGGTTCAGGAAAATTTCGGCGCGAGGCCTTCGGGCCCCGCGCCAATATGACGCAGATCAAGGCATGAAGGTCGCCGCTGTGCGAGGGTGATCGCGGGGAGAGGGGATGATGCCCCCACCAATTGCCGATTGGAGATCACGATGTCGCTCGCTCGCGCCGCCAGCTCTTCCGCCCGTCTCGCCGCACCGCGCGGGAAGGCCCGACCGCAACCCATCGCCGCCGTGCGAGAGGCTTACCGGCTCGCGGAGATCGTCGTCTCGCCCGAGCATGACAGCGTGCAGGACCGGCAGAGCGCGCGCGCCAAACTGACCAAGATCCTCGCCTCGCTCACCCCGCCCGACTGACGAAAAAGCCGCCCCGAAGGGCGGCTCTTGCGGTCCGGGCGCCGATCACTTGCGATCGTCGTCGTCCTCATCCTCATCATCGCCATGCGGCAGGTTGAAGAAGCTGTCGGCATCCGAGAAATCCTTCGGATCTTCGCGCTCTTCCTCGACGGCGCCACCGCCCAGGGTGAAATTCTCCAGCCCCGCGATCGAGGACGGCAGACGCGGCTCGTCCGACATGCCGAGCGATTGCTCGGTCGAGACCAGCTTGCGACGCTCGTCATCCGACATCACGCCCTCGGCCGCGCGTTTCTTCGCCGCCTTCTGCACTTCGCTGTCGAGCTCCGATTGCCGGCACAGGCCGAGCGCCACCGGGTCGATCGCGGTCATGTTCTGGATGTTCCAGTGGGTGCGCTCGCGGATCGAGGCGATGGTGGGCTTGGTCGTGCCCACCAGCCGCGCGATCTGCGCATCGGCGAGCTCGGGGTGGAATTTCACCAGCCACAGGATCGCGTTCGGGCGGTCCTGACGCTTCGAGAGCGGCGTGTAGCGCGGCCCGCGGCGCTTGTCCTCGCCCACCGCGGCGGCGTTGAACTTCAGCCGCAGCTTGTAGAGCGGGTCGGCCTCGCCCTTGTCGATCTCTTTCTGGTCGAGCTGGTTCGAGGCGATCGGGTCGAAGCCCTTCACGCCCGCCGCCACGTCGCCATCGGCGATGCCCTGCACTTCAAGCTCGTGCATGCCGCAGAAATCCGCGATCTGCTTGAAGCTGAGCGTCGTATTGTCCACCAGCCAAACGGCGGTCGCTTTGGCCATCAGGGGCTTGTTGGTCATCGGAGCCATCCTTTACAAATCTCTCCCGTGCCGAGAAACCGGCTGCGGCCTCGGTTCCCCCGGGCCGCGGTCCATTTCTGGTGGGGAATTGGGGCGTATATAGTCAGAAATCCACTGCGAGGGAAGAGAAAATGAGAGTTTTAGCGATCTGCGCCCTGGGCCTCGCGCTTGCGGCGCCCATCGCCCGGGCGGAGGGCGAGCGCGCGGGGGATTTCGACTATTACGTCCTCGCGCTCTCGTGGTCGCCGGGCTGGTGCGCGACCGACGGCGCGGGGCGCGGCGCGGCGCAATGCGACCCGGCCAATGACGCGAGCTTCGTGCTGCACGGGCTCTGGCCGCAGGACGAGGCGGGCTATCCAAGCTATTGCCGCACCACCGCCCGCGACCCCTCGCGCGCGCAATCGGCGGCGATGGAGGATATCATGGGCTCCGATGGCGCGGCCTGGTATCAATGGAAGAAACACGGCCGCTGCGCCGGCCTTTCCGCCGCCGAGTATTATGCAACCGCCCGCGCGGCCTATGAAAGCATTGAAATCCCACAGGTTTTCAAAGCCCTGCCGAAGGATGTGCGGCTGCCCGCGAAGGTCGTCGAAGAGGCGTTTCTCGAGGCGAACCCCGGCCTCACCCGCGACGGGATCACCATCACCTGCGCCGAGGGCCGCATTCAGGAGGCGCGGATCTGCCTCACCCGCGATCTGACCCCGCGCAAATGCGGGGCCGATGTGATCCGCGATTGCACGATGACCAACGCGCTGATGGAGCGGGTGCGCTGATCAGCGCAGCTTCAGCACGATCTTGCCGATATGGGCGCCGCTTTCCATCCGCGCATGGGCGGCGGCGGCCTCCTCGAGCGGGTATTCGCTGTCAAACACCACCCGCAGCTTGCCCGCCTCGACCATCGGCCAGACCTGCGCGACGAGCGCCCGCGCGATCTCGGCCTTGGCGGCGTCCGATTGCGGGCGCAGCGTCGCGCCGGTGACCGTCAGGCGGCGCAACATGATCTGCGCGAAGTTGATCTCGGCCTTCGGGCTTTCCAGAAACGCGATGAAGACCAGCCGCCCGTCATCGGCCAAGGCCTTGATATCGCGCGCTATATAGCTGCCGCCAACCATGTCGAGGATGAGATTCGCGCCGCCCTCGGCCCGCAGCACCTCGACGAAATCCGCCTCGCGGTAGTTGATCGCGGTGGCGCCGAGGCCCTCGCAGGCCGCGCATTTCTCCGCCGAGCCGGCCGTCGCAAAGACCCGCGCGCCGAGCGCCGTGGCGATCTGGATCGCGGTCGTGCCGATCCCCGAGGAGCCGCCATGGACGAGAAACCGCTCCCCCGCCACCAGCCCACCGCGCATCACCACCGTCGACCAGACGGTGAAACAGGTCTCCGGCAGACAGGCCGCATCGCGCAGGCTGACGCCTTCGGGCACCGGCAGCGCATGGGCCGCGGGGGTGACCACATATTCGGCATAGCCCCCGCCCGGCAAAAGCGCGCAAACCGCATCGCCCACCGCCCAGCCCGCCACATCGGGGCCAAGCGCCGCCACCCGCCCCGAACATTCGAGCCCCGGCAGATCCGAGGCGCCCGGCGGCGCGCGATAGGCGCCCGCGCGTTGCAGCGCATCGGGGCGATTGACGCCCGCATAGGCCACCTCGATCAGGATCTCGCCCGGCCCCGGCACCGGCACCGCCCGCGTCACCGCGCGCAGAACCTCCGGCCCGCCCGGCGCCGAAATCTCGACCGCGCGCATCAGGCTCGGCAGGCTCATCGCGCCCCCCCCATCCGCCCGGGCAAGTCGGCAGGCTCGGGCGCCTTCACCGCGCCGAGCATCTCCTTGAGGAACGGCAGGCCGAGCACCTTGCCCTTCACCTTCTCGAAGGTCATCACGCCCTCGATCCGCCGATCGAGAAACGCCCGCGTCTCGACCCCGCCCTCGCTGTCATCGCCGAGCCAGAAGAGCACCGTCGCGCCATAGACCGCCGAGAGCGTCATCCGCTTGGTATACCAGTTGTAATCGCGGCTGGTGTCGCCCAGCGCGGCCCAGATCCGGTCGGCGGTCTCCCAGATGAGCTTGCTGCCGGTGGCGGCGTTTTGCGGCAGCGCGAAGACCGAGGCGCCGCGGCTGACGAGCTCGCGATCGACCGCCTCGAGCCGCAGCAGAACCGCCGCCGCGATCTTGTCGCGAAACTTCATCCCGGTGAAATCCGCCGCCGCGATCGCCGCCTCCATCGCCCGGTCGCCCGCGCGGTGATACTCCACCGCCAGATCCACCGCGCCGCGCGGACACACGATCCGCGCCAGCGCCTCATCGACGCCGAGATCGGCCACCGCCGCGCGGAAAGCGGGCTCCGACCAACCCTCGAACGGCACATGCGGGGTAATCGCCCCGAGCAATTCGGCCTTCAGCCGATCCACGTCCAAATGGTCGTTTTTCATGGGATTATCCTCGAACTGGGCCGTAGACAAAGCCGGGCTTCCTTGCTATATGGCCGCTTCCTGCACACTGATGCAACTCTAACTTAGGAAGGTGGTGACACCACATGCAGGTCAGCGTTCGCGACAATAACGTCGAACAGGCGCTTCGTGCTCTGAAGAAAAAACTTCAGCGCGAGGGGGTTTTCCGTGAAATGAAGCTCAAGCAACATTTCGAGAAGCCGTCCGTCAAGAAAGCGCGCGAGAAAGCTGAAGCCGTTCGCCGTGCCCGTAAACTGGCGCGGAAGAAAGCTCAGCGCGAAGGCGCTCTCTAAGAGCCTGAAAATGCTGGCGGTTTATCCGCACCGATCAACCCCCGGGGCCCCGCCATCGGGGGTTTTTTGGTTCTCACGCGGTCGTGAATTGCGCGGGCGGCGCGCAAGGTCAAAGGCTCGGTCATCATGCCCGATTTCGGTCCTGTCTTTCATCATCTCGGCCTGATCCTGCTGGCGCTCGGGGTCACGATGCTGGCGCCGGCCTGGCTCGATTTCTCGCTCGCCGACGCGAACTGGGCGCAGGTCTTCGAGGCCGCGGTGATCACGATTCTCTTCGGCGCGCTGCTTGCGCTCGCCTCGCGGGTCGACAGCGGCCATGGCCTCACGATCCGCCAGGCCTATCTGCTCACCGCCGCGATCTGGATCGTGGTGCCGGCCTTCGGCGCGCTACCCTTCATCCTCGGCAAACCCGATGTGAGCTATACCGACGCCTATTATGAGGCGGTCTCCGGCATCACGACGACGGGCTACACCGTCTTCACCGGGCTCGAGGAACTGCCGCGCTCGGTGGTGCTGTGGCGGGGCATGCTGAACTGGATGGGCGGGCTGGGGATCGCCTTTGTCGCGATGATCTTCCTGCCGGTCATGCGCATCGGCGGCATGCGCTATTTCCAGACCGAGGGCTTCGACACGCTGGGCAAGGTGCTGCCGCGCGCGCGCGATATCGCGATCTCGCTGCTGCAGGTCTATGCCGGGCTGACGCTGATCTGCACGCTGGCGTTTCTGGGCTGCGGGCTGCCGCCGCTCGATGCGCTGATCCATGCGATGGCGGCGATCGCGACGGGGGGCTTTGGCACCTATGACGCGAATTTCGCGGTCTGGTCGCCGGCGGCGCAATATGTCGGCACCGTTTCGATGCTGCTCGGCGCGATGCCCTATATCCGGTTTTTCCAGCTCGTGCAGGGCAACCCGCGCCCGCTCTGGCGCGATTCGCAGACCCGCGCCTTCCTGCGCTGGTATGGCTATTTCACCGCGATGATAGTGCTTTACCGGCTCACCCATGAGGATCTGCCGCTCGAACAGATCTTCCGCGAGACCTCGTTCAACTTCGCCTCGGTGCTCACCGGCACCGGCTTTGGCGTGAGCGGGATCGAGGCCTGGGGCTCCTTCGCGGTGGTGGCGGCCTTCCTGATCGGGCTGGTGGGCGGCTGCACCGGCTCGAGCTCGGGCGCGCTCTCGGTCTTCCGGGTCCAGATCGTCTTTGCCGCGATCCACACCGCGCTGCGCCAATTGCGCGCGCCGCATCGGGTGATCCAGCCGCGCTACGACGGCAAGACCCTCGATGACAGCACGCTTTACCCGCTCATGCTGCATGTCACCGGCTATATCCTGTCGCTCGGCGTGCTCTCGGTCGCGCTCTCGATGGCGGGGGTGGATCTGACCTCGGCGCTCTTCGCGATCTGGGGGTGCCTGGGCAATATCGGCTTCGGGATCGGGCCGATGGTGGCGCGCACCGGCACGATGGTCGATTTCAACGACACCGCGACCTGGATCATGACGCTCGCGATGCTGCTCGGCCGGCTCGGGCTGCTGGCGATCCTGGTGCTCGCGCTGCCGCGGTTCTGGCGCGCTTAAACCGGAAGCGCGGTCGTCTTGAACACCGTGCGCAGCGCGAAGCTCGATTGCATCCCCTGCACGCCGGGCAACCGCGCGAGCTTGGCGCGGTGGATGCGGGCGAAATCCTCGGTATCCTCGGCCACGACCTTCAGAAGATAATCCGCCGAGCCCGCCATCAGGTGACATTCGAGCACATCGGGGATCTTCTTGACCTCGCGCTCAAAGGCCTCGAGCACCTCATCGGCCTGCCCCGAGAGCGTGATCTCGACGAAAACCGTGGTCGGCCGGCCGAGCTTGCGGGCATCGAGCAGCGCGACATAATCGCGGATATAGCCCTCCTCCTCGAGCCGCTGCACGCGGCGGTGACAGGCCGAGGCGGAGAGGTTCACCCGCTCGGACAGCTCGGCGTTGGAGATCCGCCCGAGCTTTTGCAAAACGGTGAGGATCCGGCGATCTGTGGCGTCAATGCTCATGGGCGCGCAATCTTCTTCGGCAATTTCGGTCTCAGGCCGAAGATATGCGCGCGAAGAGCCGGGGAAATCAATGCAAATTCAACACAATTTCAACAGATCGGGCGCAGGCTGAACCTGGGGACAACCAGAGGCGGAGCCGATGAAAGTCGGATGCGTTCGGGAGATCAAGGCACAGGAATATCGCGTCGGGCTGACGCCCGAGGCGGTGACGGAGCTCGCCGCGCGGGGCCATGAGGTGCTCATCGAGAGCGGCGCGGGGGCCGGGTCGGGCTATGACGACGGCCATTACAAGGAGGCGGGCGCGCGGATCCTGCGCGATGCCGAGGGGGTGTTTGCCGCCTCCGACATGATCGTGAAGGTGAAGGAGCCGCAGGCGGAGGAGCGCGCGATGCTGCGCCGCGATCAGCTGCTCTTCACCTATCTGCACCTCGCCGCCGACCTCGATCAGACCCGCGATCTGGTCAAATCCGGCGCGACCTGCATCGCCTATGAAACGGTGACCGACCGCAACGGCGCGCTGCCGCTGCTCGCGCCGATGTCGGAGGTGGCAGGCAAGCTCGCGCCGCAGATGGGCGCTTGGGCGATGCAAAAGGCGAACGGCGGCTGCGGCGTGCTGATGGGCGGGGTCGCGGGCGTGGCGCCGGCCAAGGTCGTGGTGATCGGCGGCGGCGTCGTCGGCACGCAGGCCGCGCGGGTCGCCGCCGGGATGGGGGCGGATGTGACCATCCTCGACCGCTCGATCCCGCGGCTGCGCCAGCTCGACGAGCTCTATGGCGGCCTCTTCCGCACCGCCTATTCAAGCAAGGCGACGACCGAAGCCCTTGTTTACAAAGCCGATCTCGTGATCGGGGCGGTGCTGATCCCGGGCGCGAAGGCGCCCAAGCTGATCACCCGCGCGATGCTCGGGCGGATGAAGCCGGGCGCGGTGATCGTCGATGTCGCGATCGATCAGGGCGGCTGCACTGAGACCTCACACGCCACCACGCATGATGACCCGATCTACGAAATCGACGGTGTGATCCATTATTGCGTGGCGAACATGCCCGGCGCGGTGGCGCGCACCGCGACCCAGGCGCTCGGCAATGCGACGCTGCCGTTCCTGCTCGAACTCGCTGACAAGGGTTGGAAACGGGCCTGCGCGGAGGATCCGCATCTGCTCAACGGGCTGAATGTCCACGCCGGCCAGATCACCTGCCCGGCGGTGGGGCGCGCGCTCGGCCTGCCGTTCATCACCGGCTCGGATGCGCTCGCGATGTAAGAAAAGGCCCGGCGCAGGGCCGGGCCTTTTCCTCATTTCTTCAGCGCGTCGCGGATCTCGAGAAGCACATCGAGCTCGCTCGGCCCCGTGGGCGCGGCGGGCGCCGGCTCGGGCTTGGCGACGGCCGCGTCTTTCAGCCGGTTGACGCCCTTCACGAGCAGGAACACCACGAAAGCGATGATCAGGAAATTGATCACCGCGGTGATGAACGAGCCATAGGCGAAGACCGGCGCCCCGGCCTCGCGCGCCGCGGCGAGCGAGGCGAATTCGCCCTCGCCGAGGTTGACGAACAGGTTGGAGAAATCGATCCCGCCGGTGATCACACCGATGATCGGGTTGATCAGATCGGCGACGAGCGACGTCACGATCGCGGTGAAGGCCGCGCCGATGATGATACCAACGGCCATGTCCATGACATTGCCTTTGGCGATGAAATCCTTGAACTCTTTGATCATTTACTGCCCCTTAGCAAGCCGCATGGAGAGGCGCGGCGGGTCAGGGTTAACACGAATTTTGCCGGCTCGCATCTTTTCCTTGGGGGGAATTTCTGCTTCGCTTGGCGCAGGAAAAGGAGACCCCCATGGCCGACCTGTCAGATTTCCCGATCACCCGACGCTGGCCCGCGACCCGGCCCGATGTCCTTCAGCTCTACTCGTTGCCCACGCCCAACGGCGTCAAGGTCTCGATCATGCTGGAGGAGATCGGGCTCGACTATGAGCCGCATCTGGTGCGCTTCGATACCAACGACCAGATGACGTCGGAGTTTCTGTCGCTCAACCCGAACAACAAGATCCCCGCGATCCTCGACCCGAGCGGCCCGGGCGGCAAGCCGCTCGGCCTCTTTGAGAGCGGGGCGATCCTGATCTACCTCGCAGAGAAATCGGGGCAGCTTCTGCCGGCGGCGAACCGCTACGAGGTTCTGCAATGGCTGATGTTCCAGATGGGCGGGCTCGGCCCGATGCTGGGGCAGCTCGGCTTCTTCCACACCTTCGCCGGCAAGGAGATCGAGGATCCGCGCCCGAAGGAACGCTATCGGGCGGAGAGCGAGCGGCTCCTGAAGGTGATCGACGGTGCGCTCGCGGGGCGTGAGTGGATCGCGGGGGATTATTCGATCGCGGATATCGCGATCGCGCCCTGGCTGCGGACGCTGCGCGACTTCTACAAGGCGGGCGACCTCACCGGCTGGGACAAGCTCGCCCATGTGCCCGCCTATCTCGAGCGGTTCCTCGCGCGCCCGGCCGTGCAGCGCGGGCTGATGATCCCCAAGCGCGACTGAGCCGCGGGGGCCGGGCGACCGGCCCCGCCAAGCGCGCTCAGCGAGCGCCGGCGCGGCGCAGCGTCACCCCGGCCGAGGCCGCGAGACGGGTGGCGAGCCAGGCCGTCCAGCCCTCGGGTTGGGTGAAGTGATAGCCCTCGCCCTCCGGCATCGGGATCGGGGCGCCGGCTACGCGGGCCCGCGCCTCGGCCCGCGCCGAGAGCACGATCTCCTCGGGCGCGCGCGCCAGCGCGGCTTCGGCGAGTGTCACCGCCTCTTCGCGCGTCAGCGCGGGGTCGAAGAGCTCCACATCCTGATCGGTGCGCGCGATGAACCCGCGCAGCCGCTTTTGCGCCGCGATGATCCGCACCACCGCCTGATCGCGCTGATCCGCGTGGAAATCGAGCTCGAGCGGCAGCGTGCCCTCGAAGGACGCCAGCTCCTCGCGCAGCGATTCGGAGGCCGATTGCAGCTCCGCCGCGACATCATCGTCTTGCAACATGATCTCCGCCTCGCAGGCCGCGATCATCTCCTTGAGCGCCGAGATCCGGTTCAGCGCGATCGCCTCGGCCGCCTCGCAAAAGGCGATATCGCGCGCCGCGCGGCCGATTTCATCCATCGCCGATTCGAGCGGAAACAGCGCCCCCACGGGACGCGCCCCCGCATAGAGACGGCCGGCTTTGATCCAATTCGTATCCTGAAGCATGTTGACATCCCGCGCTAAGTTGATGCGTCGAGACTGTCACAGCAGGGTGAACAAGAAGTGAACAACACGCCCGCGTGTTCTTTTTATGTTCACCCTGTCGCGGCCCGGTCAGGCCGGCTGGCGGATGATCTTGCACAGCGGCTCAAAGAGCGCGCCATTCGCCGCGATCACCGAGCCCGAGCCGAAAATATCGCGATCTTCGCGCACCGGGCCGATGAAACCGCCGGCTTCCTTGACGAGAATCAGCCCCGCCGCGATATCCCAGGGCTGGATGCCGCGCTCCCAATAGCCGTCGTAGCGGCCCGCCGCCACATAGGCCAGATCGAGCGCCGCCGAGCCAAACCGCCGCACGCCCGCGCAGACCGGCATCAGCCGCGCGAGGTCTTGCAGCGTCGCCGGCAGGGTCGATTTGCCGCCAAAGGGCACGCCCGTCGCGAAGATCGATTCGATCATCTGCCGCCGCCCCGACACCCGCAGACGGGTCTCGTTCATGAAGGCGCCGAGGCCCTTTTCGGCGTAATAAAGCTCATCCTTGGCCGCGTCGAACACCACCCCGGCGACCACCTCGCCCTTGTGCTCGAGCGCGATCGACACCGCCCAATGCGGCAGGCCGTGGAGGAAGTTCGTGGTGCCATCGAGCGGGTCGACGATCCAGCGCCGGGTCGGGTCTTCGCCCGCATCCTCGCCGGTTTCCTCGCCAAGCCAGCCATAGCCCGGACGCGCGCCGCGCAGCTCTTCCTTGATGATCCGCTCCGCCTCACGATCGGCCTTCGAGACGAAATCGCCCGGGCCCTTCGACGAGACCTGCAGGTTCTCGACCTCACGGAAATCCTTGACCAGCGCCCGGCCCGCCTTGCGGGCGGCCTTGATCATCAGGTTGAGATTTGCGCTACCTTGCATGGGCGGACTCCTTTGGCTCAAGCGCCTCGCTTACACGGGCGCGGCTTGGATTCCAAGGGCTTTGGCGCGCCGGGCTCACGCGCGCTGGAGTTTCACCGGCTCGGTCCGCGCCAGCCGCAGGAAATGCGCCATGAAGGGCTCGGTCGCATCCTCGGCGCGCGTCGCGGCATAGAGGCGCTTGGTCAGCCCCGCCTCGGTCACCCGCCGCGTGATGTAATCGGGCTGATATTTCACCTCGCGCAGCACCCAATCGGGCAGAACCGACACCCCCCGCCCCGCCGCCACCAGCATCAAGATCACCGCGGTCAGCTCGACCTGCCGATGCGCCTTCGGCTCGACCCGCGCGGGCGTGAGCAGCATCGAGAACACATCCGAGCGCGCCCGGTCGACCGGATAGGTGATCAGCGTCTGATCGGCGAAATCCTCGGCCACGACAAAGTTCTTCTGCGCCAGCGGGCTCGTCGAAGCGGCGATGAAGGTCGGCGAATAATCGAAGAGCGGGTTGAAGGTGACGCCCTCGATCTTCTCCGGGTCCGAGGAAATCACCAGATCGACCTCCTCGCGTTCGAGCGCGGTCATCGCCTGGAAGGCGAGCCCCGGGCGGATGTCGATGTCGATATCGGGCCAGGCGCGGCGGAACTGTTCGAGCACCGGAAAGAGCCAGTCGAAACAGGCGTGGCATTCGATCGCGATATGCAACCGCCCTGCGCGGCCCTGGCGCAGCGCCTCGAACTCGGCCTCGGTCGCGGCGAGCTCGGGCAGCACCCGCTCGGCCAGCCGCAACAGCTTCATCCCCGCCGCCGAGAGCCGCAGGGGCTTCGAGCGGCGCACGAACAGCTCGACCCCCGCCTGATCCTCGAGCCCCTTCACCTGATGGCTCAGCGCCGATTGGGTGATATGCAAGATATCCGCCGCGCGCGCGAGCCCGCCCGCATCATGGATCGCCTTGATCGTGCGCAGATGTCGAAACTCGAGGTGCATCTTGTTGCCCGGCTCATAACCTTCTTGAAGTTTATGAATTTGTCTCACATCCGCGAATCTGGCACAAGGGGCCCAACGAAAGGAACCCGCCATGACCACGCCGAAGATCAGCTTTGAATTCTTCCCCCCCCAGACGCTCGACGCCTCGTTCCGTCTGTGGGAGACCGCGCAGGTCCTGGCGCCGATGAAACCCTCTTTTGTTTCCGTGACTTACGGCGCCGGTGGCACCACCCGCAAGCTCACCCACGAAGCCGTCGGCACGATCCACAAGAACTACGGCCTCAATGTCGCGGCGCATCTGACCTGCGTCGAGGCGACCCGCGCCGAGACGCTCGAGATCGTCAATTCCTACGCCGAGGTCGGCGTGACCGAGATCGTGGCGCTGCGCGGCGACCCGCCGAAGGGCGCGGCCCGCTTCACCCCCCACCCGGAGGGGTTTGAAAGCTCCGTCGCGCTGATCGAGGCCCTGGCCGAGGATGGCCGCTTCACGATCCGCTGCGGCGCCTACCCCGAGCCGCACCCCGAGGCCGCTGACCCCCTCGCCGATGTCCGCTGGCTCAAGCGCAAATGCGAAGCCGGCGCCACCTCGGCGATCACCCAGTTCTTCTTCGAGGCCGAAACCTTCTTCCGCTTCCGCGACGCCTGCGAGAAGGAAGGGATCACCGCGAAGATCATCCCGGGCATCCTGCCGATCCAGTCGTGGAAAGGCGCCAAAGCCTTCGCCCAGCGCTGCGGCACCTCGATCCCGGCTTGGGTCGAAGAGGCCTTCGAGGCCGCCACCCGCGATGGCCGCGAGGAGCTTCTGGCGACCGCGCTCTGCTCGGAGCTCTGCGACAACCTGATCCAGGGCGGCGTCGAGGATCTGCATTTCTACACCCTCAACCGCCCGCAGATGACCCGCGATGTCTGCCACGCGCTCGGCGTGGCGCCGGAGGTCAAACTCTCGAACGTCGCATGACAAAGGGGCCTTCGGGCCCCTTTTGACGTTACGGCATTTTCGCAGCGCCTTCCCCTCGGCCACGGCGTCGCTACGCTGCCCGAAAGGGAGGACCACCATGACCAGATTTGCCGAAAGCCCCGCCGATTTTCTGCCCCTCGAGGCGATCAAACAGTATTCCGGCCTTGAATACATGCAGAAAATGCTCGCCGGCGAGGTGCCCACCACCACCCTCGCCAAGGCCACGAATTACCGCATCAGCGCCGTCGCCCCCGGCCGCGTCGAGGTCACCGGCACACCCGGCTTCGAGCATACCAACGCCTTTGGCGGGGTGCATGGCGGCTGGTATGGGGTGATCCTCGACACCTGCCTGACCTGCGCGGTGATCACCGGCCTGCCGCGCGGCCAGTTCCAGACCACGCTCGAATACAAGGTCAACATGCTGCGCGCGATCCCGGTGGGCACCGAGGTGATCGGCGTGGGCGAGCTGATGCACCTGGGCCGCTCAACCGGGGTCGCCCGAGGCGAGATCCGGGGCGCGGCGGATGGCAAACTTTACGCCACCGGCTCGGCGACCTGCTTCGTCATGGGCGAGGCCGGCTGAGCCCGCCCGCCACGGCAAGGCAAAGCGGCGGCGCGGCACCGAGACGGTTTCATGAAGCCGCTCGGAGAGGTCGCGCCCCACCACCCGTGCGCCCCGCATCAGGAAGAACCGCCCCCAGAACCGCCACGAGCCCACCGAGGGCGCGTCCGGGTCGGTCGGGAACTCCGCCCGCCAGCCCGGCGGCAACGCGAGGCCCAGCGCCTCGGCCCGCTCGAGCATCCACACGAGCGGGATATTCGCCAGCGGCCGCGCCGCCTCGAAGGCGCCAAGCTGGCCGCCGATATCGCCATGCACGCCGCGAAACCAGACCTGCTCGATCCGGTTCGCGCCGGTATTCGTCGAATCCCAGATCAGCGGCGTCAGGATCCGCCGCGTCTCATGATAGGCCAGCGCCTGATAGCCGTGGTTGACCGAAGGCCCGAGCCGGTCATCGTGGAACCGCCAGCGCGGCTCGCTCAGGGCCCACAGGAGCGGCAACTGGATCCCGAGCGCGCGCACCGAATCAAACACCCCCACCATCTCGATCGGGCTCGTCTCATGGCAAAACCGCTTGCGAAAGATCCCCGCGACCGGGCTGAGCTTTTGCGCCTCATAATAGCGCCAGGCGAGGCGGACATTGCGCTCCGTCGCATGTTCGGGGCGCAAGAGGCCGGCCCGGTCGATCATCCCCGCGAGCGAGCGCGCCGCAAAGCCCCCCCGCGAATAGCCGATCAAGAAGATCCGGTCCCCCGGCCGATAGCGCATCGAGAGCCAGCCATAGGCCCGCAAGATCTGGTGGCTCACCCCCCAGCCAAACCATACATCATGCAGATCGCGCCAGGAATGCCACTGCAACCCCTTGTTGTAATGCACCGAGACGCGCGGCCCCGCGCGCCGCAACAGCCGATAGATCAGCCCGATCGAGGTCAACAACTCGGGCTTCAAGGCCCCCATCGTGCCATCGAGCAAGATCACATGATCGACCGAACCGCGGACCCGCCCCGCAGGGCTCTCGCCCGGATCGGTCGGCTCGGACCGGAACATCCGATCCCAGAGGCGCTGCAACAGCCCGCGCATCAGGCTGCCCGGCGCGGCAAGTGGAACATCACGACCATCTCTCCGCCCATAAAAACGACCTTGCCCTTCAATATAGGACAAGGTCGTAAAAGAGCTATCAACGCCCGGCGCTCAGCGCCCGAGCGTCATCGCCGTCGCGATCTCGAGCTGGCCGAAGCCGTTGAAATGGGTGTTGGTGGCGGTCGAATAGGCGCCAAGGCCATGAAAGACGATGAAATCGCCCTCCTCGAGATCGCCCGGCAGCGGCACCTCGCCCGGCAGCCGGTCGACCGAATCACAGGTCGGCCCGAAGACCACCCGCCCCACCGGCGCCGCCATCCGCCGCAGCCCCTCGGGCGAATAGACCTCGATCCGCTCGAGATTGCCCATCAAGGGCATCTCCGCCAGCGCGCCATAAACCCCGTCGTTGAGAAACACCTGCGCGCCGTCGCGCAGCGCCTTCACCCGCGTGACATGGCTGAACGCATCCGCCACCAGCCCCCGCCCCGGCTCGCAGACGAGAACCGGCCGCGCCGCGCCAAAGGCCTCCTCGCTGGCGCGCTCGATCCGCGCGAAAATCTCCTCGAGCGCCGGCGCCGGGCCCGTGCGGTGGCTCGGGAACCCGCCGCCCACGTTGAGCCGCGCGATCTCGACCCCCGCCGCACGCCCGATCTCGGCCGCGGTGCGGATATAGGCCTCCCAGGCCATCGGGTCGATGCATTGCGTGCCCGGATGGAAGGTCAGCGAAGCGCGGAACCCCGCCTGCGCCACCCGCGCCAGAAGCTCCCCCGCCCGCGCGGGCTCGGCGCCGAATTTCGCGCCGAAATCATAGGCCGCCCCCGCCACCGGCAGCTTGAAGCGCACCGAGATCTCGCAGCCCTCCGCCGGCACCATCTCGATCAGCTTCTCAAGCTCGCTCGCCGCGTCGACCGACCAGCTCTTCACCCCCGCCGCCACCGCATGCGCGATCTCGTCACGCCCGCGCACAGGGTTGTTGTAATGCAGCGCCGCACCCGGCGCGAGGCGGCGCACCAGGTCGATCTCGGCGGGCGAGGCCACGTCGAACCCGCGCACCCCGGCCGCAACCAGATTGTCGATCACCGCCTCCTCCGGGTTCGACTTGACCGCATAGGTCACCAGCCCCGGAAACCCGCGGATGAACCGCCGCGCGGTCGCCTGCAACACGGAGGGCGCAAAGACCAGCACCGGCTGCGCCGGGCGGCGATGCGCGATCAACTCGGCCGGATTGGTCCAGATCGTCTTCGACAGGCCCATTGGTTTCTCCCTCCCAATGAGCGCAGCCACCTCTTGCCCCTACTCGGGTTGGGAGACGCTTGCGCGTTGCTTCCAAGCCCAGGCCAGGTGCGTATGAGCCGCCCTTTTCCTGTCAGTTCATGCTGCGCCATATGAGGCACAATCTCACCGTGCAAAAGGGTATATTTGCTGCGAAATATCGTTATAATGACGAAACTGCCGGTCAATTTGAGGGCAAACCATGGATGACCTCGATCGTGCCATCGTCGGGCTCCTCTCGGGCGATGCGCGCATGTCGCTCGCGGTGCTCGCGCGCAAACTGAAGGTCGCGCGCTCCACCGCCCAGGCGCGCCTCGAGCGGCTCGAGACCGCGGGCGTGATCGCGGGCTATACCGTCAAGCTCGGCGAGGCGGCGCGCGCGGGGCGGCTGCGCGCCACCGTGCTCCTCGAGATCGAATTGCGCGCCCAGCCGACGATCCTGCACCGGCTCAAGGCGATCCCCGAGGTCGAGCGGATCTCGACCACCTCGGGCCGGGTCGATCTGCTGCTGCAAATCGCTGCCACCTCCACCCAACAGCTCGACAAGGTCCTCGACGAGGTCGGCGCGATCCCCGGCGTGCAGGGCTCCGAAAGCCTGATCCACCTCACCACCAAACTCGACCGCGCCGTTTGAGCCACCCCGCGGACCGGGGGCCAGCCCCCGGACCCCCGGGATATTTCGGCATCATTGAAGAGCAGGAGATCTCCCTTCAACGCTGTCCAAATATCCCGGGGGGAGGCCCGTGAGGGTCGAGGGGGCAGAGTCCCCTGCGCGCCAGAGCCCGCCGAGAAAGGCTTTTCCTTGCAGGGCGCGCGCGTTAAAGAGCCTCAAGCCCAACAAGGACGTGACCGATGACGATGGAAAAGACCTTTGACGCGCGCGAGGCCGAGCCGCGCCTCTATGCGAAATGGGAAGAGGCCGGGGCCTTCAAGGCCGGCGCCAATGCCTCGCGCCCGGAAACCTTCTGCATCATGATCCCGCCGCCGAATGTCACCGGCGCGCTCCATGTCGGCCACGCCTTCAACAACACCATCCAGGACATCCTTGTCCGCTGGCACCGGATGCGCGGCTTCGACACGCTCTGGCAGCCTGGCCAGGACCATGCCGGCATCGCCACCCAGCTGATGGTCGAGCGCGAGCTCGCCAAGACCGGCCAGCCCAAGCGCACCGAACTCGGCCGCGAGAAATTCCTCGAGAAGGTCTGGGAATGGAAGGGCCAATACGGCTCGACAATCATCAACCAGCTCAAGCGCCTCGGCTCGTCTTGCGACTGGTCGCGCAACGCCTTCACCATGTCGGGCGCCCCCGGCGCGCCGGCGGGCGAGGAGGGCAACTTCCACGACGCGGTCATCAAGGTCTTCGTCGAGATGTATAACAAGGGCCTGATCTACCGCGGCAAGCGGCTGGTCAACTGGGACCCCCATTTCGAGACCGCGATCTCCGACCTCGAGGTGGAGAATATCGAGGTCGCCGGCCACATGTGGCATTTCAAATACCCGCTCGCGGGCGGCGCCACCTACGAATATGTCGAGAAGGACGCCGAGGGCAACGTCACGCTCCGCGAAACCCGCGACTATATCTCGATCGCGACGACCCGCCCCGAGACGATGCTGGGCGATGGCGCGGTGGCCGTGCACCCCTCGGACGAGCGCTACGCCCCGATCGTCGGCATGCTCTGCGAGATCCCGGTGGGCCCGAAGGAGCACCGCCGCCTGATCCCGATCATCACCGATGAATACCCCGACCCGACCTTCGGTTCGGGCGCGGTGAAGATCACCGGCGCGCATGATTTCAACGACTATCAGGTCGCCAAACGCGCGGGCCTGCCGATGTATCGGCTGATGGATACCAAAGGCGCGATGCGCGCCGATGGCGCGAGCTACGAGGATTGCGCGCGCCGCGCGATGGAGATCTCGCGCGGTGCGGCCTTCACCGAGGCCGAGATCGACACGCTGAACCTGATCCCCGAGGAGCTGCGCGGCCTCGACCGGATGGAGGCCCGCAAGGCCGTCGTCGCCCAGATCAACGCCGAGGGCCTCGCGGTGATGACCACGGCCCTCACCAAGGACGACGAGGGCAACGAGGTCGAAACCCTTGTGCCCCATGTCGAGAACAAACCGATCATGCAGCCCTTCGGCGACCGCTCGAAAGTGGTCATCGAGCCGATGCTGACCGATCAATGGTATGTCGACGCCGAGAAGATCGTCGGCCGCGCGCTCGACGCGGTGCGCAACGGCGAGACCAAGATCCTGCCCGAGGCGGGCGAGAAGACCTATTACCACTGGCTCGAGAACATCGAACCCTGGTGCATCTCGCGCCAGCTTTGGTGGGGGCATCAGATCCCGGTGTGGTATGGGCCAAAAATGTCTGACGATGGCGACGGAATCGCGACTTGGACGTCTGGCTCCGGCCTGACGCAACCAGCTACGGACGACGTTGCCTTCTGTGCGCCGACGAAAGAAGAAGCGATTAAGCTCGCACAATCATATTACCCGCGCACCTACACGATTACGGCCACCGACGCCCCGTCGGGTGAGATCGGATTCAATAAAGATGGCCGCGGCTTGACGGTAGAGCTTTACCGCGACCCCGACGTGCTCGACACCTGGTTCTCCTCGGGCCTCTGGCCGATCGGCACGCTCGGCTGGCCGAACTGGGATGAGAGCACCTCGAAGTACTTCCCGACCGATGTGCTCGTCACTGGCGCCGACATCCTCTTCTTCTGGGTCGCTCGGATGATGATGATGCAGCTCGCCGTCATGGATCAGGTGCCCTTCCACACCGTCTACCTGCACCAGCTCGTCCGCGACGAGAAGGGCAAGAAGATGTCGAAAACCGCGGGCAACGTCATCGACCCGCTCGAGATCATCGACGAATACGGCGCCGACGCGCTGCGCATGACCAATGCCGCGATGGCCTCGATCGGCGGCGTGCTGAAGCTCTCGAAAGACCGCATCGCCGGCTATCGCAACTTCGGCACCAAGATCTGGAACGCCACGCGCTTCGCCGAGATGAACGGCGTCTTCGAGGGCCCGGCCACCGGCCTGCCCACGCCCACCCATACGGTGAACAAATGGATCATCGGCGAAACCGCCAAGGTCCGCGAGCTCGTCGATACCGCCTTCGCCGCCTATCGCTTCAATGAGGCGGCGCTTGGGCTCTACGCCTTCGTCTGGGGCAAGGTCTGCGACTGGTATGTCGAGTTTGCCAAGCCGCTCTTCGACGGGCCCGAGGCCGAGGAAACCCGCGCCACCATGCGCTGGGTGCTCGATCAGTGCTACACCATGCTCCACCCGGTGATGCCCTTCATCACCGAAGAGCTCTGGGCGCTGACCGCCCCGGAAGGCGGGCGCGCCAAGATGCTCGTCCATGCCGATTGGCCGAGCTACGGGGCCGAACTCGTCGACCCGGACGCCGACCGCGAGATGAACTGGGTGATCGACCTGATCGACACGATCCGCTCGAGCCGCACCCAGATGGGCGTGCCGGTGGGGCTGAAACTGCCGATGGTGCTCGCCGAGGCCGACGAGGCCGCCCGCGCCGCCATCGCGCGCAACGAGGCGCTGATCCTGCGCCTTGCGCGCATCGACAGCATCACCGAAACCGCGATCCCGAAAGGCGCGATCTCGATCCCGGTCGCCGGCGCGCTCTTCGGCCTGCCGCTCGAAGGCGTGATCGACGTGAAGGCCGAAAAGGCCCGCCTCGAGAAAGCCCTCGCCAAGCTCGAGAAAGAGGCCGCGGGCCTCAAGGCCAAGCTCGACAACCCGAAATTCCTCGCCAACGCCTCCGAAGAGGTGATCGAGGAAAGCCGCGACAACCTCGCCCAACGCACCGACGAGGCCGCCAAGGTCGCCGCCGCGGTCAAACGCCTCGCCGATCTCGGCTGACCCGGGGCCAGAACCCAAAACCCCCCCGCGCCGCGCGGCCGGGGGGCTTTTTCATGCCGTTTCTTCTTGGCTCAAATACGCAAATCCCTCAGCCGAACTTCGGCGCGCGCCCGGCCATGTTCGCGGCGATCACCTCCATCTGGTCGGGCTTGCCGATCAGATCGGTCTGCTCGCGGCTCTCGGCGAGCAAAACCTCCGCCGCGCCCGCCGTATAGGCCTTGGAAATCAACCGCTTCGCCGCCCGGATCGCCGAAGGGCTGCGCCCCGCGATCGCCTCGGCCAGCTCCCGCGCCCGCGCCAAGGGCTCCGCCGCGATCTCGGTCACGAGCCCGAGCGCAAGCCCCTCCTCGGCGCTCACCTCCTCGGCCGTATAGGTCATCCGCCGCAAGACATCCGCCCGCACCAGCTCGGGCAAGGTCACCATCCCGCCCATGTCCGGGATCAGCCCCCATTTCATCTCCATCACCGACAGCCGCGTCCCCGGCGCCGCGATCCGCAGATCAGCCCCCATCGCGAGCTGGAACCCCGCGCCAAAGGCCACCCCCTGCAGCGCCGCGATCACCGGCACCGGCAGCGCCCGCCAGATCAGCGAGAACTGCTGAAACCGGTTCGCCTCGCCATGGCTGCGCGGCATGATCAGCTCCTCCGCGCCCCCCGCCGCAAGCCGCGCGAAATTCACCACATCGAGCCCCGCGCAAAACGCCCGCCCCTCGCCCGCGAGCACCACCGCGCGGATATCGGCGCGCGCCGCGATCTCCTCGCCCGCCGCGATCACCGCGTCGATCATCTCGAAATCGACCGCGTTCATCTTCTCCGGCCGCGCCAGCGTCACCTGCGCGATCCCGCCCTGAACATCCATCGTCAAACGTGCCATGACACCCTCCTCTTTGCCCCGAGATTAGCGCGCCCGCACGCCCCCCGCGCGCATGACGCTGCGAAACCGCCTTGCCCGGCGCCGCCTTTGCCCCTAGGCAGATCGCATGACCGGACCTCGCTTCACCGCCCTCGCCCAGAGCCTGCCCGCCACCGTGCCCTTCGTCGGCCCGGAGGCCCAGGAACGCGCCGCCCACCGCCCCTTCGCCGCCCGCCTCGGCGCGAATGAAAACGGCTTCGGCCCCTCGCCGAAAGCCATCGCCGCGATGGCCGCCGCCGCAGGCGAGGCCTGGAAATACGGCGACCCGGAGAACCACGACCTGCGCGCCGCACTCGCCGCCGAACATGGCTGCCGGCCGGAAAACATCATCGTCGGCGAGGGGATCGACGGGCTTTTGGGCTATCTCGTGCGCCTGACCGTCGAACCGGGCGACCGGGTGGTGACCTCAGAGGGCGCCTATCCGACCTTCAATTTCCATGTCGCGGGCTATGGCGGCACGCTGGTGAAAGTGCCCTATCGCGGCGATCACGAAGACCCCGAGGCGCTGCTTGCCAAGGCCGCCGAGGTCGCCCCGAAGCTCCTCTATATCGCCAACCCCGACAACCCGATGGGCTCGCATCACCCCGGCGCCGCAATGGCCGAGATGGTCGCGCGGGTGCCCGAGGGCACGCTGTTGATCCTCGACGAAGCCTATGTCGAGCTCGCCCCGGCGGGCACGGCGGCGCCCGTCGACCCCGATGACCCGCGCGTGATCCGGATGCGGACGTTTTCCAAGGCCCATGGGCTCGCGGGCGCGCGGGTGGGCTATGCGATCGGCGCCGCGCCGCTGATCGCGGCCTTCGACAAGGTGCGCAACCATTTCGGCATGAGCCGGATCAGCCAGGCGGGCGCGCTCGCCGCGCTTGGCGACAAGACCTGGGCGGCCTATATGCACCGCCTCGTGGCGGCCTCGCGCGACAGCCTCGCCGAGATCGCGCGCGCGAACGGCCTCACGGCCCTGCCCTCGGCCACCAATTTCGTCGCGATCGATTGCGGGGCGGACGGCGCCTTCGCGCGCCGCGTGCTGACCGAGCTCACCGCCGCAGGCATCTTCGTGCGCATGCCGGGCGTGGCGCCGCTCGATCGCTGCATCCGCGTCTCCTGCGGCCCCGAGGCCGAGCTCGCCGCCTTTGCCGCCGCGCTGCCCGGCGCGCTCGCCCGCGCCCGCCAAGGCTGAGCGAAAGCGCGCGACTCACGGCGCGCTCGCCGCTTGGTGATTTGCCCAATGCGGCGCCCTGCCGCACCTTCTGGCCAACCGCAACAGGAGAGCCAGATGAGCAGAATCACCCGCGCCCGCCGCATCGCCATGCTCAGCCCGATCGCCTTCGCGATCGCTTTCGGGGCCTATGCCCAGGAGAGCCACATGGGCCATTCGATGGCCGAGGCCCAGGCCACCGCCGAGGCCGCCCCCTCGACGACCGCCTTTATCAACGCCAATGCCAAGATGCATGAGGCGATGGCCGTGCCCTATACCGGCGACGCCGACGTGGATTTCGTCCGCGCGATGATCCCCCACCACGAGGGCGCGATCGAGATGGCCAAGGTCGTGCGCGATTACGGCGACGACCCGGAGGTGCGCAAACTCGCCGACGAGATCATCGCCGCCCAACAAGAGGAGATCGACTGGATGGTCGACTGGCTCGAAAAACACGGCCAGCCGTAACCCCCCGGCCGATCAAACCGCCCTCAGACCGCCGCGCGCGCGATCGCGGCCGCGGCGGCGCCCAGCCCGCCCTCGCCATGCGGGATGCCGAGCGCCTTCAGCCCCGCCTCCATCACCGCCAGCGTGCCAAGCGTCATATGCGCGTTCACATGGCCCATATGCGCCACGCGCAGAAAATCGCCCGCCTGCGGGGTGCCGGGTTCGGCCATGCCCAGCCCGATCCCGAGCGTGACCCCCGCCTTCTGCTCGGCCCAGGCACGCAACCGCGCCGCCCCGCCGCCGCCGATCCGCGCCGCGGTGACCGACGAGCCCCGGAACGCCGGGTCCGCGACATTGAGCCCGAGATCGCCGCCCTGCCCCCAGGCATCGAACGCCGCCCAGACCGCGCCCGCGAGCGCCCGGTGCCGCGCCCAGACATTCTCGAGCCCCTCCTCATCGAGGATCATCGCCAGCGATTCGCGCAGCCCGAAAAGGTGATGCGTCGGCGCCGTGCCCGCGAAATGCAGATAATAAGCCTCGGCAAAAATCCGCGGGTTCCAGTTCCAATAGGGCGTCGCGAGATCCGAGCCCCGGCAGGCCGCGACCGCCTTGTCCGAGACCCAGACAAACCCGAGCCCCGGCGGCACCATCAGCCCCTTCTGGCTCGCCCCCACCATCACATCGACGCCCCAGTCGTCGAACCGGAACTCATCGCAGCCGATCGAGGCCACGCAATCCACCGCCAGAAGCGCCGGGTGCCCCGCCGCATCGATCGCCGCGCGCATCGCCGCGATATCGTTGCGGATCGAGGTCGCGGTATCGACATGGGTGACCAGCACCGCCTTGATCTTGCGCGCGGTATCGGCGCGCAAGGCGGCCTCGAGGCGGCCCGGGTCGGCCGGCGTCTGAAGCCCGAAATCCACCACCTCGACCTCGACCCCCATCGCGCGGGCGTGCTCGGCCCAGCCGATCCCGAACCGCCCCGTCGCCAGCACGAGCGCCTTGTCGCCGCGCGAGAAGAGGTTCGCGATCGCCGCCTCCCAGGTGCCGTGGCCGTTCGAGATATAGATCGCGACATGCCCCGAAGAGAGCGCCACCCGGCGCAAATCGGCCAAGATCTGTGCGGTCATCTCGACGATCTCGCCCTCATAGATATTGGGCGCAGCGCGGTGCATGGCGCGCAATACGCGGTCGGGCATGGCCGAGGGGCCGGGGATGGCGAGGTAGGGGCGGCCGTGGGCGAGGCTCATGGGGGTCTCCTTCTGTGTGCCCCATCGGTAAGCCGCCGCCCCGGCGCGGTCAACGCCCGCCCGGCGGGGGGCCGCCTTGCGGGGCGCGCCTTGCTTGCCGCATCCGCGCTTTCACGCTAGACCAAGCCCACCCAACCCGAGGACGACCGTGGCACGCACCCTTACCCTTTACGGCTCGCGCGACCTGCTCGCCCGGATGTGGTCGGGCTACCTGCGCCCGCATTGGCCGAAAATGGCGCTCGCGGCGCTCCTGATGGTGATCGAGGGCTCGACGCTTGGCGCGCTGAGCTGGATGCTCGAGCCGCTCTTCGACAAGGTCTTCGTGGGCGGGCGGGCGGATATGATCTGGCTCGTCGGCGGCGCGATCTTCGGGCTCTTCGTGATCCGCGCGGTGACCTCGGTCGCCTCGCGCACGCTGCTCTCGGCCGTGGCGCTCGGCACCTCGACGGCGATGCAGGTGGACCTTTTGCGCCACATGCTCACCCTCGACCAACGCTTCTTCCAGGAAAACCCGCCCGGCGCGCTGATCGAGCGGGTGCAGGGCGACACGCAAGCCGTCCAGGGCGTCTGGGCGATCTTCATCACCGGCGCGGGCCGCGATGCGGTGGCGCTCGTCTCGCTCTTTGCCGTCGCGATCTCGATCGACCCGATCTGGACGCTCGCCGCGCTGATCGGCGCGCCGCTCCTGATCCTGCCCTCGGTCGCCGCGCAACGCTATATCCGCCGCAAGACCGGCCAGATGCGCACCAATGAGGGCCTGCGCGCGACCCGCCTCGACGAGGTCTTCCACGGCATCTCGGCGGTCAAACTGAACCGGATGGAGAGCTATCAGAGCACC
This sequence comes from Rhodobacter xanthinilyticus, assembly GCF_001856665.1. Classification (NCBI taxonomy): domain Bacteria; kingdom Pseudomonadati; phylum Pseudomonadota; class Alphaproteobacteria; order Rhodobacterales; genus Rhodobacter; species Rhodobacter xanthinilyticus. Next base: position 3,117,959 of record NZ_CP017781.1, read on the forward strand.
CGTTTCGCCCGCATCGTCGCCGAGGTCCGCCGCGCGCAGATCAAGATGGCCGCCTCGCAATCGCTGATCCCCGCGCTGATCGATGTGATCACGGGCTTTGGCTTCTTCGCGGTGCTGATGCTCGGCGGGCGCGAGATCATCGCGGGCGAGCGCACGGTGGGCGAGTTCATGTCGTTCTTCACCGCGATGTCGCTGGCCTTCCAGCCGCTGCGCCGGCTCGGCGGCCTCGCCGGCAGCTGGCAGACCGCCGCCGCCAGCCTCGAGCGCATCTACCGCCTCTTCGACACCCGCCCCTCGGTGCAAAGCCCCGCCGCGCCCCGCGCCCTGCCCGCCTCGACCGAGATCCGCCTCGAAGATGTGCGCCTCTCCTATGACGGCACGCCGGTGCTGCGCGGCCTCAGCTTCACCGCCGAGGCCGGCAAGACCACCGCCCTCGTCGGCCCCTCCGGCGCGGGGAAAAGCACGGTTTTCAACCTGCTCACCCGGCTGATCGACCCGGAGGCCGGCCGCGTCACCGTGGGCGGCGTGGATGTGCGCGAGCTCGACCTCGCCGAGCTGCGCGGACTGTTCTCGACCGTCGCGCAGGAGGCCGCGCTCTTCGACGAGACGATCCGTGAGAATATCCTGCTCGGCCGCGAGGATGCCTCCGCACAGGCGCTCGAGCGCGCGCTCGAGGCCGCCTATGTCGATGAATTCACCAAGGCGCTGCCCGCCGGGATCGACACCGCCGCGGGGCCGCGCGGCTCGGCGCTCTCGGGCGGCCAACGCCAGCGCGTCGCGATCGCCCGCGCGGTGCTGCGCAACGCGCCGATCCTGCTCCTCGATGAGGCCACCTCGGCGCTCGACACGGCGTCGGAGGCGAAGGTCTCCGCAGCCCTTGACCGCCTCGCCGAGGGGCGCACCACGCTCGTCATCGCCCACCGCCTCTCGACCGTGCGCGACGCCGACAAGATCGTCGTGATCGCCGCGGGCGAGGTCGTCGAGGAGGGCACGCATGACGAGCTGCTCGCGCGCGGCGGCACCTATGCGGGCCTGTGCCGGATGCAGCTGGTCGAATAACCGCCCCGCCCTATATCGCGGACAGGAGGCCATGATGCGCAAGATCTATGAAATCACCGGAAAGGACCGCGAACATTTCCTGCAAGGGCTGATCACCAATGACGCCCGCCGCCTCGCCGAGGGGCCGATTTACGCCGCCCTCCTGACGCCGCAGGGCAAATATCTCGCCGATTTCCTCCTCGTGCCGCGGGGCGACAGCCTGCTCTTCGACATCGACGAGAGCCTCGCCGAGGCCACGGTGAAACGCCTCGCCATGTACAAGCTGCGCGCCGATGTCACGATCACGCCGAGCGATCTCCAGGTGGCGCGCGGCACCGGCCCCGCCCCCGAAGGCGCCGTGGCCGACCCGCGCCACCCCGCGCTCGGCTGGCGCCTCTATGGGGCCGAGACGGGCGATGATGGCTCGGATTGGGACGCGATCCGGGTCGAGAACCTGATCCCCGAAACCGGCATCGAGCTAACCCCCGAGACCTATATCCTCGAGGCGGGCTTCGAGCGGCTGCACGGCGTCGATTTCCGCAAGGGCTGTTACGTCGGCCAGGAGGTCACCGCGCGGATGAAACACAAGACCGAGCTGCGCAAGGGCCTCGCGCGGCTGCGCATCGAGGGCGCGGCGCCGGTGGGCAGCGAGATCACCGACGCCGAGGGCCGCGCGGCGGGCACGCTCTACACCCAGGCCGGCGGCTTCGCGCTTGCGCATCTGCGGTTTGATCGCGCCGAGGGGCCGCTGCTGGCCGGCACTGCCCGCCTCACCCGCCCCTGACGCGGCGCGGCGTTAGCGTTCACGTTTGCGCGACCATCCCGCCCTGCGCCCGCCCGGGCCGCGGCGGAAATCACGTCGAAGTTTATCGGATTTTTGCGATCTCGTGGTTGATTGGTAGGCCCAAGCGTCTATATATGCCGGGTTGCGACGAGAGAGGGCGACTAAATCCTGTGACAGGTATGCGCTAGACGCATGACTGCCATGACTTAGGGGGCATATCGAATCGGGGCCCAAGCGCCCTAGATGCTCTGCACGCCAGGAAACGCAAGAGCAATAACAAAGGACGGAATAATGCGCGATTTCGTTGACGGCTCCGCATTCAATTACGAGCAAGGCCAACGCGCCCGCAAACTCTTTGCGGCCGTCGTTCTCGCCGCGCTCGATGATGCGATTGCCGATGACAAGAAATATGGCAACGGCCCCGAGCAGATCGCCCGCTGGGCGCGCTCGCGTGACGGGCGCGAGGTGCTGTCCTGCGCCGGGATCGACCCGAACGAGCGCGTTGTGAAGGGCCTGATGGAGTTCGTCTCCAAAGGCGTGCGCACCTCGGTCGCGCTGTCGCGCGAAGAGAGCGAACGTCGCATGGCGGCGGAAGAAGCCGAGGCGGCCTGACCCCCGCCCCGGCATGGCGAAAAGGCGCGCCCGCGGGCGCGCCTTTTGCTTTTCCCGCGCCGCGAGAGGTTACTCGAAATCGCGGCTGGTCAACGCGCGCTGGATCTCGCGCCGCACGAGCTTGCGCACATTGCGCGTGATCCGCTCGCCCAAAGTGCCCTGCAGCTCGGCGCGGATCATCTGAGCCACCATCTGGCGCAGCATCTCCTCGTCGATCAGCCCCTCGGCAACGAGATCGGGGCCGCCCTCCTCCGCCGCGTCGATATCGGCGAATTCCGCATCGAGATCATCCTCGGCCAGCGCCTCGCGCAGGCTCTCGTAGCTCGAGCGCAGCCCCGCCGCAGCCGGCGCCTCGACATGCGCGTCCGACAGATGCAGCCGCGTGGGCGCCTCCTGCTCGTCGCTCCAATCGAGCGCCTCATCCGCCTCGGCCCAGGCCGCATCCTGCAAATCCGGGTCGCCCGGCGCTTCGTAAGACACCGCCTCGGCGAGCTCGTCCACAGGCTCGGGGCTCTGCGCCACATCGGCCTCCATCGCCGCCTCCTCCTGCGCCCCATCGGGCGCCTGCGCGGCCTCGACCGCCTCCACCTCGGGCGGCAGCTCGGTCAGCGGCTCGGTCCCCTCCGGCGCAAAGTCATGCCCCTCATCGGGCTCGAACTCGATCTCGTTCTCCGCGACCAGCGCCTCCATCTGCGCGATCGTCGACTCGAGCCGGCTCAGCTCCTGCCCGATGTCTTCCTCCTGCGCGGCCGCCGCCGCCCCATCGAAAGCCGGGTCGACGAGCGCGAGCGGCGCCTCCGGCTCGGGCTCCGGCTCGGGCTCAGGGGCCACCTCGGGGGCCTCCGCCTCCGCCTCACCGATCCGCTGCGCCGGGGTCAGAACGAGGCACTCGACCTCAACCTCCGGCACATTGTGGACCGCCTCGACCAGCGCCTCGACCTCCGGCAGCTCGGCCGCCTCGACAGGCGCCGGCTCCGGCGCGGGGCGCCGATGCGTCACCGCGATATCCTCCGACACCAGCCGGCGAATCGACGAAAGCACGTCTTCGATTTCGATCTGTTTTCCGAGCTCAGACATCATGCTCCAATCCTGCTGCGAGCGCGGCCGCCTGTCCAGCCCCGTCGCCCGATTTCTCCGCCGCCGGGCAGAGATACAACGCGCAGCACAAAGCCCGCGACACTGCCGCGGGCTTCGCTCCGGCCGAAACCGCGGCTCAGTTCTTGCCGATCGCCTGCATCACGCGGTCAAGGCTCTTGCCGCGGGTGGAGGTATAGGGCGCATTCTTGACGGCGTTGTAATAGGCCGCCGGGTCATAAGTCGGGATGCCGAGCTTCAGATCGGTCACCGTCAGAAGACCCATAGCAGACAGAAGTTGATAATAGGCTACCTGCAGCTTGGCCTCCGCATCGATCCGCGAGGCCCGCGCATCGAGCAGCGTCTGCTCCGCATCGAGCACATCAAGCGTCGTGCGCGCGCCGAGCGTGGCCTCTTCCTTCACGCCGTCATAGGCGATCTGCGCGGCCTGGCTTTGCTCGGCATAGGCGCGGATCTGCGCGCGATAGACATCGATCTGCGCCCAGGCCTGCGCCACGCTGTCCGAGAGCTCAACGCCTGCCTGTTGCAGCGTCGCCCGCGCGCTCGCGGCATTCGCGATCGCCTGACGATGTGCCGACGGCAGAGCCCCGCCCGAATAGATCGTCTGGCTCAGCCCGATCGTCGCCTGCTGGGTCTCGTAGCCGCCCTCGTCATTCTTCAGCGCCATCGAGCCGGTGATCTTCGGCAGCCGCTGCGCCGCCGCCGCCTGCACCGCCAGATCATAGGCCGAGACCGAATGTTGCGCCTGCTTGATCGCGGGGTGATTGCGCAGCGCGACCGAGCGCGCCTCGTCGAGCGATTTGGGCAGCTTCGGCGCCTTCGGCAGCGCGGCGAGCGATTGCGGGTAATGGCCGACGGCCGCCTTGTAGGCCTCCCGCGCGACCTGATAATTCCCGCGCGCCGCCGCGAGCGTGGCCCGCGCCGCGGCGAGCTGCGCCTCGGCCTGCGACACGTCGGTCTTGGTGACCTCGCCCACATCGAACCGATCCTGCGTCGCCTTCAGCTCCTCGCCGATCACGCGCACCGAATTCTCGTTGATCGCGACCTGCTCGGCGGTGCTCTTCACGCTGGTATAGGCGCTGATCGCCGAGAGCAGCACATCTTGCTCGACCGAGCGCAGCGCCTCGCGGGTGGCCAGCACCGATTCCTTCTGGATATCGACCGCGAGCCGGTTGCGCCCGAAATCCCACAGCGTCATCGACGCCGCGAGCGACACGCTGCCCGATTGCCGATCAAGGTTCGGTGCGGTGTCGAGCCGGGTGTAGCCATAATCGGCCGTCCATTGCAGCACCGGGCGCAGCGCCGCGACCGCGGTCGCCACATCTTCATCGGCGGCGCGCAGCACGGCGCGGTTCTTCTCGAGCAGGTGCGAATTGCGATAGGCCGAAACCAGCGCGTCGGCGAGCGTTTCGGCGCTCGCGACGGCCGGCGCGGCGATCAGCCCGACAACCGCCGTTACGGCGAGCAAAAGGGGTTTCAGGGTCTTGCGCGTCATGCCTCGGTCCTCACTGGGTTTTGCCATTCGACTTCTACGGTCGAGCGGTGCCGGGCCGCCGCGGCGCCCCAGACATTCAGTTTATTCTATATGACCCTGGCGAGGCTTTGTCACGCTCAGAGCACGAAACCTTTTGCCGCAGCAAAGCCCGCCAGCAGCGGCGCGGTCGCGTTGAACGCGTAGCGCCAGCTCACCTCGCCATCGATCTTGCGGCCGATGCGCACGGTGCCGAGCGCGCCCTCCATGAACAGCGCCGCGATTCGGCCGCCCTCCTTGAGCTGCGCGAGCAGCGCCGCCGGCACCTCTTCGACGCCGCCCTCGATGATGATCGCATCATAGGGCCCGTGCTTGGCCGAGCCCTCGACGAGCGCGCCGGCCACCACCGCGACATTGTCGCAGCCCGCCTGCGCGAGCGCCGCCTCGGCCTGCGCGGCGAGATCGCCCTCTTCGAGCGCGACCACGGCTTCCGCCATCCGCGCGATCACCGCCGCCGAATAGCCGAGCCCGCAGCCGATATCGAGCACGAGATCGGTCGGCTGAATGTCGAGCGCATCGAGCATTTTCGAGAAGTTGCGAGCCTCGAGGATCACCCGGCCCGGCGCGACGGAGATGTTCTCGCCGACATAGGCGGCCTCACGGCGCGCGGCGGGCACGAAATCCTCGCGCGCGACGGCGAGCATCGCCTCGATGATCGGGAATTTCGTCACGTCATTGGGGCGGACCTGCGTATCCACCATCATGGTGCGGCGCGTGGCGAAATCTTGCATGTCTGAACTCTTCGGTCTGGATGTGCCTGAGAGGCGTTTTGCCACAGAACCCCGTGCGGAGCAACATGCCACAGACATCGCCCCCGCGCGCGCGGCCCCCCTGTTGCTCCGAGGTTTCAGCCACACGCATTGCCCCCTTGCGCGGGCGCGCGCGATCCATTAGGTGAGTTGCACCTTGAGCTGGCGGGTTGGCGGAGAGGTTACGCAGCGGATTGCAAATCCGTGAAGACCGGTTCGATTCCGGTACCCGCCTCCAAGCTCTCACGCGCCTCTCTTGCAAACCGGCGTGACACGATCCCCCAGCCACACCATCAGCCCGCTTTACAGACCGCGAGCTGAGCCGCTAGCGTCCGGGGCATTGGCTGACGCAAGGGTATCTTCGAAATGATTCAGTGGGTTTTGCAGCAGGTTCTCGCGCGGGCGGAGGCCCGCATCGGCGTCCGGCTTGATTATGCGCGCCAGATCGCCCGGACCGACCTCGGGCTGATGCTGCGCTACGGCAAGATCTTCGGCTTCCTCGACCCGAACCGGAAGGTGCCGGCGGCGGCCTATCATGTCGCGCGCCTGCGCGGGGCGATCAGCGCCGATTGCGGCACCTGCGTGGAGGCGGAGATCAATCTGGCCAAGGCCGCGGGCCTCTCGCCGGAGGTGATCGGCGCGGCGCTGCGCGCAGATCATGCGGGGCTGGGCGAGGATCTGGCGGCGGTGGCGCGGCTGGCGGATGCGGTCGTGCGCGACCGGGTCGACGCACCGGAAGACCGCGAGCGGGTGCGGCGTGCCTTTGGCGAGGCGGGGCTGATCGAGCTGAGCTATGCGATGACCGGCGCCGCGCTCTTGCCGGGGGTGAAGCGCGCGATGGGCTATGCCACGGTGTGCAGCCTCGACACGCTGCGCAAGCTGGCCTGAGCGCCGCCGGCCTAGGCGCCCGCGTCCGGGCGGGGTTTTGCCGCCCCCCCACGCGCGCCCCGGCAGCGCTCCGAGCAATAGCGCACCTGCTCCCAGTCGCGCGCCCATTTGCGCCGCCAGCTGAAGGGGCGCCCGCAGACCGCGCAGATCTTCACCGGCAGATCCGATTTGCGCCGCGCCTTCACCATTCGACCCGCTCCCCCTTCCAATCCCAGAACGTGCCGGTCTCGGCCGGCGTCAGGCGCGCCAGCACCGCGAGCAGCGCCTGCGCCGAGCGCTGCGGCGTGATCGTCGGATGGCGCCCGGCATAGGGCGCGCTCAGATCAGTCGCGACGGTGCCCGGATGCAGCGCCACCACGATCGCCTCGGGGCGCTTGCGCGCGATCTCGATCGCGGCGGTGCGCAGGATCTGGTTCTGCGCGGCCTTGGCGGCGCGATAGCTGATCCAGCCGCCGAGCCGGTTATCGCCGATCGAGCCCACCCGCGCCGAGAGCGAGGCAAAGACCGACCGCCGCCCGCGTGCCAGAAGCGGCGAGAAATACCGCAGCGCCAGCGCAACCCCGGTGGCATTGAGCGCAAATTGCGCGGCCATCGCCTGCGCGGTGACGGCGCTGAGCGATTTTTCCGGGCCATGCGCGCCGATCTGCAGCGCGCCGATGGCGTTCACGATCAGATCGAACTCGCCCGCGAGCCCCGCAGCCGCCTGCGCCACGCGCGTCTCGTCGGTCAGATCGAGCCCGTCGTCGCGCCGCGACAGGCCGATCACCTCGGCGCCCCCCGCGCGCAGCGCCTCGGCCAGCGCCGCGCCGATCCCGCCGCTCGCCCCCAGCACCAGCGCCCTCATCGCGCCCCCTCCGCCGCCGCGCGCCGGGGCGTCGTAACGTCTGCGTGAGGCCGCGCCGGGGCGATGATCCGCGCGCCGATCCGCCCCGTAACCCTATCATGGACGGCCCGAGGATGCCGCCTGAGCAAAACCGACAGACCACAAAATGGAGTTTCCAGATGCTGCGTAACCTGATGCTGACGACCACCGCCACGCTGATGCTTGCCGGGGCTGCTTTTGCCGAGGGCCAGAAGAGTGACATCGTCGATACGGCCGTTTCGGCGGGCAATTTCACCACGCTGGTCGCGGCGGTGCAGGCGGCGGGGCTCGTCGATACGCTGAAGGGCGAGGGCCCGTTCACCGTCTTCGCGCCGACCGATGAGGCCTTCGCCAAGCTGCCCGCGGGCACCGTCGACACGCTGCTCAAGCCCGAGAACAAGGATCAGCTCGTCGGGATCCTGACCTATCACGTCGTCCCCGGCGCGGTGAAATCGACCGATCTGACCGAGGGCCTGACCGCCAAGACCGTGCAGGGCGCGCCGGTGACCTTCACCCTCAAGGACGGCGCGATGGTCAATGACGCCAAGATCACCGCGGCCGATATCGAGGCCTCGAACGGCGTGATCCATGTGATCGACACCGTGATCATGCCGCCCGCGAACTGATCGCGCAGCGCGCAAAGGCGCAAGGCCCCGGGCATCGCTCGGGGCCTTTTTCATCGACGAGGGCGCGCGCGCAAAGCCGCAGCGCGGATCGGGGAGAGAAAAGCGGTCCATGGCCCTGAGCCTAGACCGCGCGCGGGCGAAATCAAGCCGCCCCGCCCCCGCCCCCGGGCCCGACGCAAAAGCGAAATGGGGCCCGAAGGCCCCATTCCCGATTACTTGCTCGCGCAGGCGCGGATCTTCTCGATATCCGGGCCATTGGGGTTGCGGCCGAGGTTGAACGGCGCCGAAGCCGCGCGCCAGTTCGAGTAATCTTGCAGATATTCGAGCTGGCTCAGATAGATCTTGGCCGAGCTCGGGCTCTCGCAAGCCGCCTCCTCGATCACCGCATTCGCCATCGTCTGGATCTGCTCCAGCGCCGCGTCATCCATGCGGGTGATCTCGTTGACCTCCTTGAACTGCTTGTAGGCGTCATTGGCGCGCCGCTCGGTGAAGGACAGCGACCACATCAGGTTCGCCTCCGCCGCGATTTCGAGCTTCTCGCGGGTCTCGGGGCTGAGCGCCTCCCAGGCCTGCTTGTTGATCATCACCCCGAAGATCGAGGCCGATTGGTGCCAGCCCGGCGTCGCCCAGTATTTCGTGACCTGCTGGAAGCCGCCCGACCAGTCGACGTTGGGCGTCGAGAATTCCGCCCCGTCGATCACCCCGCGCTCGAGCGATTGATAGATCTCGCCGCCCGCCATCGACACCTGCGAGCCGCCGAGCTGGTTGAGCAGCCGCCCCTGCTCGAGCCCCGACAGACGCAGCCGCTTGCCCTGCAGATCGGCGATCGTGCGGATCGGCTCCTTGGTGTGGAAGCCCGATTCGTTGTTGGTCACCGCATAGGGCAGATAGACCATGCCGAACTTGCCATAGACCTCGTTATAGAGCTCCTTGCCGCCCCATTGCTGGATCCAGTTCACATAATCGACCGCGTTGAACAGGCTCGCGGTGGTGGCCAGCGGCGAGAACGCCGGGTCGCGGCCCGCCCAATAGCCCGGCCAGTCGCCGCCGGCCTGGATCGTGCCGCTCTCGACCGCGCCGAAGACTTCGCCCGCCGGCACGAGGCTCCCGCCCTCGAAGAACTCGATCTTCAGCTCGCCCGCGGTCAGCTTGTTCGCCAGATCGACGAAATGCTTGTCCATCTCGATCAGCTCGAGCGAATTGGGCCAGGTGGTGGTCATCTGCCAGCTCGTCTCGGCCTGGGCAACCGCGCCCGCGCCGATCAGCGCCAAGGTGAACACACCGGTTTTCAGGGTCTTGGTTTGCATCAACTTCTCCTCCTCAGTCAGTGCAATTGGGTCATTTGGTGTTGTAAAGCGTGTCCGGCAGCCAGGTGATCAGCTGCGGGAAGAGCGCGAGCGCGAGCGACATCGCCACGATCAGCCCGATGAACGGCATCACCCCGAGAATGATGTCCGAGGTCTTGATGCTGCGCGGCGCCAGCGCGCGCATGTAGAACAGCGCATAGCCGAACGGCGGCGTCAGGAACGAGGTCTGCAGCACGACCGCGGTCAGCACCACGAACCACAGCTCGCTCACCCCCATCTCCCGCACCACCGGCAGGAAGATCGGGAAGGACAGCAGCACGATCCCCGTCCAGTCGAGGAACATCCCCATCACGAAGATCACAATCATCATCATCGTGATCAGCATCCACGGCTCCATGTCGAGCCCGCGCATCATGTTTTGCGCCGCATGCAGCCCGCCGGTGATGTTGAACACGCCGGTGAAGGCGGTCGCGCCGACCACGATGAACAGGATCATCGCCGAGGTCCGCCCGGTTTCCCACAGCGCCGAGGCGAAGGTCGCCCATTCGAACTTGCCGCGGAAGATCACGATCAAAAGCGCCAGGAACGCACCGATCGCCGAGGCTTCGGTGGCGGTGGCGATCCCCGCGAGCATGGTGCCGAGGATCCCGAAGATCAGCACCAGCGGCGGCAGCGCCTCAAGCAGCAGCATCGGCAAGAGCTGCGAGACCGGCACGCGCTCCTCCATCGAGACCGGCGGCGCCAGATCGGGCCGGAAAAGCGCCACGAGCGCCACATAGCCCGCATACAGCAGCCCCAGCACCACGCCCGGCACCATCGCCCCGGCAAAGAGCTCGCCCACCGAAAGCGACGAGTTCGACGACATCAGGATCAGCATGATCGAGGGCGGGATCAGGATGCCAAGGCACCCCGAGGCCGCGATCAGCCCGGTCGTGAGCCGCTTCGAATAGCCGTATTGCAGCATCGGCTTGAGCGCCATCACCCCCATCACCGTGATCGAGGCGCCGATGATGCCGGTGGTCGCGGCCAGCAGGATCGAGATGAACACCACCGCGAGCCCAAGCCCGCCGGTCACCCGCCCCATCAACAGCCGCAGCGTCTCGAACATCCGGTCGGTCACGCCGCTGTCGGACAGGAACCGCGCCATCAGCACGAAGAGCGGAATCGCGATCAGGATGTAATTGTCGAGCACCTCGCCGAAGATCCGGTTGATAACGATGCCGAGCACCATCGGCTTGCCCGCGATCAGCGCGCCGAGCACCGCCGTGCCGCCCAGCACGAAGGCCAGCGGATGCCCCATGAAGAGACCGAGCAACAACAGCCCGGCCATGATCAGGCCAATGACTTCACCCGACATGCGGCGGCTCCTGCTTGTTCAACACCAGTTTGAGCACCTCGGAGACGCCCTGCACCAGCAACAGCCCCGCCGCGACCGCCATCGCGATCTTGACCGGATAGACCGGCAGCTGAATCGCGCCATAAGTGGTTTCATTTTGCGCCAGCGAGCGCATCGCGAACTCCCAGCTGCGGGTCGCGAAGACCCAGGCGAACGGGAAGAAGAAGATCAGATAGCCGAGGATCTCGACCACCCGGCGCGGCTCCGGCCGCAGCGTTTCGGTCACCAGATCGACGCGCACATGCGCCTGATGGCGCAGCGCATAGCCGCCGAGCAGGATGAAGTAAAAACCGTAGAGTTGTTTCGTCAGATCGAACGCCCAGAGTGTCGGCGCGTTGAAGCCATAGCGCAGGACCACATCGTAGATGATCATGAGCGCGAAGATGACCGCAACGAAGGCCACGACGCGGCCCACAATCTCGTTCAACCCGTCGAAGAGACGGATCAGCACCATTAGATTTCCTCCCAAATGTCAGGCGACCGGCGCGATCCGCACCAGTCCCCCTCCCCTCGATCGTGATTAAAGGGCGGTCTGGCGCCGTTTGACATGGGTAAATGTGCAGAGGTAAGTTGCAAAAATGCAGACAACTTTTGACTGGAACGATCTGAAATTTTTCCTAGCGCTGGCGCGGCTGAAGCGGATGACGGTGGCCGGGCGGGCGCTCGGCATCGACCAGACGACTGTGGCGCGCCGGATCCGGGCGCTCGAGAAAGCGGTGGGCGCGCAATTGTTCATCCGCGACGAGGCGGGCTATGCGCTCACCCAGGCGGGCGAGCGGCTGTTGCCGATCGCGATGGAGGTGGAGCGCTCGAGCACCCGGGTGCATGAGCAGATCGTGGGCGAGGCCGGGCGGCTGGCGGGCATGGTGCGGATCGGCGCACCCGATGGCTTGGGCACCTATGTCGTCACGCCGCTCCTGGCCCGGTTTCAGCGCGACAACCCCGATGTCGATGTCGCGCTCGTGGTGCGCTCGCGGCAGTTCCAGATGTCGCATCAGGAGGTGCATCTCTCGCTCGATCTGGCCTTGCCCACAAGCGGGCGGCTGCTGGCGCGGCGGATGACCGATTACCACCTGCATTTCTTCGCCGCGCCCGATTATCTGCGCCGCTATGGCCGCCCCGAGCGGCTGCGCGATCTGCGCCACCACCGGCTCGTCGGCTATATCCCGGAGATGCTGTTTTCCGACGAATTGCGCTATCTCGAGGAGCTCGGGATCACCACGCCGGTGGGCTTCGCCTCGACCTCGATGATCGCCCAGCGCGAGGCGGTGCGCGAGGGCGCGGGGCTCGCCATCCTGCCGCGCTTCATGGCGCTCGACGACCCCGATCTCGAGCCCGTTCTGGTCGAGGATTGTGTGCTCACCCGCACCGTCTGGATCCTCAGCCACCAGAGCACCGAAGACCTCGCGCGGGTGCGTGTCGTGTCGGAATATCTCCAACAGGTCGCCCGCAAGGAACGCCACCGCTTCCTGATCTCCTGAGCGCGGGGGCGCAATCTGCCTTCCCTAGCGTCAACTTTTCCGGCGATAGACAAGCCCGGGCCGAATGCGCTCCCTTTTCCGCGGAGAAGGGCGCCCCCGACGGGGCGTCGAAGGGGAGGAAACGCATGCTGTCTCGCAAGGAGAGCTATGCCGCGACCATGTCGGCATTTCACTGGGATATTCCCGAACATTACAACATCGGCGTCGATGTCTGCGACCGCTGGGCCGCGGCCGACCCGGCGCGCATCGCGCTGATCGAGGTCGGCGAGGATGGCTATGGCCCGGCGCGCGAGACCAGCTTTGCCGAGCTGCGCGCGGCCTCGAACCGCTTTGCCAATGTGCTGCGCGGGCTCGGGCTGGGCGGCGACGGCGTCAGCGCGGGCGACCGCGTCGCGATCTTGCTGCCGCAGCGGCGCGAAACCGCGATCGCCCATATCGCGGCCTTCAAGGCGGGCTGCGTCTCGCTGCCGCTGTTCACGCTCTTTGGCCCCGAGGCGCTGCTGCACCGGCTGCGCGACAGCGGCGCGCGGGTGCTCGTGACCGATCACGCCAGCCTGCCGATGATCGCCGAGATCCGCGCCGATCTCCCCGATCTCGAGACGGTCTTCACCGTCGACGGGCCGGCCGCCGGCGCGCAGGATTTCGACGCCGCCCTCGCCGCCGCCCCGGAGGAGTTCACCCCGGTCGCGAGCCGCGCGAACGCGCCGGCGCTTCTGATCTACACCTCCGGCACCACCGGCAACCCGAAGGGCGCGCTCCATGCCCATCGGGTGCTGCTCGGCCACCTGCCCGGTGTCGAGATGAGCCATGATTTCCTGCCCCAGCCGGGCGACCGGATCTGGACCCCGGCGGATTGGGCCTGGATCGGCGGGCTGCTCGATGTGCTGCTGCCCGCGCTCCATCATGGCGTGCCGGTGGTGGCCTGCCGGTTTCGCAAATTCTCCGCCCGCGCGGCAGCCGATCTGATCCGCCGCTTCGGGGTGCGCAACGCCTTCTTGCCGCCGACCGCGCTGAAGCTGATGAAGGCCGACCCCGAGAGCGCGGGCTGGGCGCTCGACATGCGCTCGGTCGCGTCGGGGGGCGAGCCGCTCGGGGCGCAGCTGCTCGATTGGGGGCGGCAGGCGCTCGGCGTCACGATCAACGAGTTCTACGGCCAGACCGAATGCAACATGGTCGTGTCGAGCTGCGGCGCGCTCGAGGCGCCGGAGAACGGGCTGATGGGCTGGCCGGTGCCGGGCCACCGTGTCGATGTGATCGACGAGACCACCGCCGCGCGGCTGCCCGACGGGGTGGAGGGCGCGATCGCGATCCTCGCGCCGGACCCGGTGATGTTCCTTGGCTACTGGCAACAGCCGGTGGCCACGGCGGAGAAATTCGTGATCGGCCCGGAGGGGCGCTGGCTGGTGACGGGCGACCGCGGCCTGCGCCGGCCCGACGGGCGACTGATGTTCAAGGGCCGCGCCGATGACATCATCTCGACCGGCGGCTACCGGGTCGGCCCGGCCGAGATCGAGGATTGTCTGATCGCCCATCCGGCGGTGGCGATGGCGGGGGTGGTCGGCCAGCCCGACCCGCTGCGCGGCGAGATCGTCGCGGCCTTTCTCAAGCTGCGCGCCGGGGCGCAAGACAGCCCCGCCCTGCGCGAGGACATCGCCGCCCATGTCCGCACCCGCCTGGCCGCCTATGAATACCCCCGCGCGATCTATGTCGTCGATGAGCTGCCGGTGACCACCACCGGCAAGATCATCCGCGGCGCGCTGCGCAAACGCCTGATCGAGGAGATTTCCCAATGACCGATTCTGCCGTTCTGTTCGAGGCCGAGGGGCCGGTGGCGGTGATCACGCTCAACCGCCCGGCGCGGCGCAATGCCATTGATGGCGCGGCGGCGGCGGGGCTTGCCGCGGCGTTGGCGCGGTTCGAGGCGGACCCGGATCTGCGGGTGGGCGTGCTGTGCGGCGCGGGGCCGGTGTTCTGCGCGGGGATGGATCTGGCGGCCTTCGGCGCCGGTCAGGGCGAGGCGGTGCTCTTCGGCCCGGGCGGCTTTGCCGGGCTGACCGAGGCGCGCCGGAGCAAGCCGCTGATCGCGGCGGTGCAGGGCGCGGCGCTCGCGGGGGGCTGCGAGCTCGCGCTCGCCTGCGATCTGATCGTGGCCGAGGAGGAGAGCCGCTTCGGCCTGCCCGAGGTGATCCGCGGTCTGGTCGCGGGGGCGGGCGGGGCGCTGCGGCTCGCCGCGCTGATCCCGCCGGCGCGGGCGCGCGAGATCTTGCTGACCGGGCGGATGATCGACACCGCCGAGGCCTGGGATCTGGGGCTGATCGCGCGGCGCGCAGCCCTTGGCACGGCGCGCGCCGCCGCGCTCGGGCTCGCGCAGGAAATCGCCGCCAACGCGCCTTTGGCGGTGCGCGAGACGCTGCGGCTCAGCCGCGCCGCCGAGGCCGCGCAGCTCGCCCCGCTCTGGCCCGAAAACGCCCGCACGCTGCGCGAGATCATGGCGAGCGAAGACGCCCGCGAGGGGGCGCGCGCCTTTCTTGAGCGGCGCGCGCCGGTCTGGCAGGGCCGCTGACCCCGCCCCCCCGGCCCGGGGCCGTCGCTCAGCCCCGGCCGGCCGCCTCGGCGGCGAAATGCGCCCGCGTCAGCTTGACGATCACCGGCGAGAGCAGGAGCAGCGAGATCAGGTTCGGGATCGCCATCAGCGCATTGAGCGTATCGGCCACCAGCCAGGCGAAATCGAGGCTCAGCGTCGCGCCGAAGAAGATCGACACCGTCCACAACAGCCGGAACGGCTTTTCGCTCACCGTGCCGAGCAGGAACTGCCAGCATTTCTCCGCGTAATAGGCCCAGCCGAGGATCGTCGTGAAGGCAAAGAGCGCCAGACAGATCGTCAGGATGTATTTGCCCGCCCCCGGGATCGCCGCCTCGAAGGCCTGCGAGGAGAGCGGCGCGCCGGTCTCGCCGCCCGTCCAGACGCCGGTGACCATGATCGCAAGCCCCGTCAGCGTGCAGATGATGATCGTGTCGATGAAGGTCCCCATCATGCCGATCACGCCCGAGAACACCGGGTCGGAGGTCGAGCCCGAGGCCTGCGCGATCCCGGCGGTGCCAAGCCCCGCCTCGTTCGAGAAGATGCCGCGCGCCACACCCTTTTGCATCGCGAGGATCATCGAGGCACCGAGGAAACCGCCCGCCGCCGCCGAGCCGGTGAAGGCGTCCGAAACGATGGTCACGATCGCCGCGGGGATATTGCCGGCAAAGATCGCGAGCACGAAGAGCACGCTGATCAGATAGACGATCGCCATGAACGGCACGATCTTCTCCGCCACCGCGCCGATTCGCTTGATCCCGCCAAGCACGACGAGGCCGGTGAGCACGGTCAGCACCGCGCCGGTGATCCAGGTCTGCACGCCGAAGGAATTCTCGATCGCGCTCGCGATGCCATTGGCCTGCACCATGTTGCCGATGCCAAAGCCCGCCAGCCCGCCGAAAAAGGCAAAAGCGGTGGCGAGCCAGCGCCAGTTCCGCCCCAGCCCGTTCTTGATCGCAAACATCGGGCCGCCGATATGCTCGCCCCTGTCATCGACCTCGCGATACTTCACCGCGACCACCACCTCGGCGTATTTCGTGGCCATGCCGACGAAGGCGGTGACCCACATCCAGAACAGCGCGCCGGGCCCGCCGACCGCGATCGCGGTGGCGACGCCGGCGATATTGCCGGTGCCGATCGTCGCCGAGAGCGCGGTCATCAGCGCCGCATAGGGGGTGATCTCCCCCTCCGCCGCGGAGCCGGGCGTGCGGCTCCTCCAGATCATCTTGAAGCCATAAACGAGCTTGCGCAGCGGCATGAAGCCGAGGCGGAGCTGAAGATAAAGGCCGGTGCCGAGGATCAGCACGATCATCGGCACGCCCCAGACGATACCGTTGAGCCAATTGAAGAAAGTCAGTAGCAGTTCCAAACGCAGATCTCCTTTGATCCCTCGCACCGCCGCCCTTGCGGGGCCGGCGCGCGGATATGCGGCGCTCAGCGCCCCGCGGGGCGCCGATGCGCGGATGCCCGCGTCTCTCCCCCATGGGCGCGCCGAGTTCAAGATCCACCACGCGATTTGCCGCGCCGGGCAAGCCGCCCTGCGCCCAGCGCAGATCAGACGGTGAGGAACGCGCGCACGAAAGCGCTCGCCGGGCGGGCGCGCAGGTCTTGCGGGCGGCCGATCTGCTCGATCCGGCCCATCGACATCACCACCACCAGATCAGCGAGCGCCATCGCCTCTTCCTGATCATGGGTCACGAAAACCGAGGTCAGCCCGGTCTCGTCATGGATATCGCGCAGCCCCTGACGCAGCTCGCGGCGCACCTTCGCATCGAGCGCGCCGAAGGGCTCGTCCAGCAGCAGCATCCGCGGCTCGATCGCCAGCGCCCGCGCCAGCGCCACCCGCTGACGCTGCCCGCCGGAAAGCTGGCCGGGGTAGCGCGCGCCGATGTCGGGCAGCTGGATCAGCGCGAGCAGATGCCCCACCCGCCGCGCGATCTCGGCCTTCGACGGGCGCCGGGCCCGCGGCCGCGCGGCGAGCCCGTAACCGATGTTCTGCGCCACCGTCATATGCCGAAAGAGCGCATAGCTCTGAAAGACAAACCCCGCACGGCGCTCCTGCACGGTCATCCCCGTGGCATCCTCGCCGTCGAAGAGCACCCGCCCCGAGCTCGGGATCTCGAGCCCGCCGAGGATCCGCAACAGCGTCGTCTTGCCCGACCCGGAGGGCCCGAGCAGCGCCACCAGCGCCCCCGAGGGGATTGACAGCGACACCGGATGCAGCGCCGTCGTCGCGCCGAAATCCTTGGCGATTTCATCAATTTCGATCTGCATGGCAGGCCCTTTCAATGGCCGCTCAGGCCCGCGCCATGGCCGGCGCGGTCGAGCAGGGTTTTGGCAAGCAAGGTGAGCAAGGCGAGCGCGGTCAGCACCGCGGCGAGCGCGAAAGCCGCGACCGTCAGATATTCGTTGTAGAGCATCTCGATGGTGATCGGCACGGTGGCGGTCTGGCCGCGGATCTTGCCCGAGACGACCGCGACGGCGCCGAACTCGCCCATCGCGCGGGCATTGGCGAGCAACACCCCCGCGAGCAAGGCCCCGCGGATTTTGGGCAGCGTCACGGTGAAAAACACCCGCCAGCCCCCCGCGCCGAGCGTCAGCGCCGCCTCCTCCTCGGCGCGGCCCTGCTCGACCATCACCGGGATGAGCGCGCGCGCGATGAAGGGGAAGGTCACGAAAAGCGTCGCAAGCACCACCCCCGGCAGCGCGAAGATCACCGGCACCCCCTGCCCGACGAGCCAGCCGCCGAGGCTCGAATTCGCGCCAAAGAGCAGCACGAGCGCGAGCCCCGCCACCACCGGCGAGACCGAAAACGGCAGATCGATCAGCGAGATCAGGAGCGCCTTGCCGCGAAACTCGAAGCGGGTGAGCCACCACGCCGCCGCCAGCCCGAAGACCGCGCCAAGCGGCACCGTGATCGCCGCGACAAGGAGCGTGAGCCGGATCGCGGCCCGCGCCTCCGGGGCGGCGAGGCTCGCGAGCGCCGCCCCCGGCCCCTTCGCCAGCGCCTGCGCAAAGACCATCACGAGCGGCGCCAGCACCAGAAGCGCCAAGATCCCCCCCGCCGCACCGATCACCCCCCGGCGCAGCGCCGGCGCTTCGGTCGTGACGCGCAACCTCTCAGACATCGCCCATCCTCCGCCGGCTCCAGACCTGCAGCAGATTGATCGCGAGCAGCATCACGAAACTGATCGCGAGCATCGCCACCCCGATCGCCGCCGCCCCCGCGTCATCGAATTCCTCGAGCTTGATCACGATCAGCAGCGGCGCGATCTCGGTCTGCATCGGGAGATTGCCGGCGATGAAGATCACCGAGCCATATTCCCCCACCCCCCGCGCCAGCGCGAGCGCAAAGCCGGTGAGCGCGGCGGGCATCAGCATCGGCCAGATCACCCGGCGCAGCGTGGTGAGCCGCCCCGCGCCGAGCGTGGCCGAGGCCTCCTCCAGCTCGCGGTCGATCTCGGCCACCACCGGCTGCACCGTGCGCGTCACGAACGGCAGCCCGACAAACAGCAGCGCGAGGAAAATCCCCGCCTCGGTATAGGCGATGCGCCCGCCAAGCCGCGCCGCGAGCGCGCCAAACGCCCCGCTCGGCGCGGAAAGCGCGGTGAGCGCGATCCCCGCCACCGCGGTGGGCAGCGCGAAGGGCAGATCGACCGCCGCATCGAGCAGCCGCCGCCCGGGGAAATCATAGCGCTCGAGCGCCCAGGCGAGCACCAGCCCGAGCCCGAGATTGACCGCCGCCGCGAGCGCCGCGAGCCGGAACGAGAGCCCCAGCGCCGCCCAGACCCGCGGCCGGTTCACCTCCGCCCAGAGCCCCTCGGCCCCAAGGCTCGCACCCTGCACCAAGAGCGCCCCGATCGGCGCCAGCACCACGAGCGCGAGCATCGCAAGCGTGATCCCCGCGCTCAGCCCAAGCCCCGGCATCGGCGAGGGCTGGATGAATGACCGTGCCATCGCGCCCTCACTTCGCCGTCGAGATCTGATCGAAAACCCCGCCCGCGCCGAAATGCTCGGGCTGCGCCTGCGCCCAGCCGCCGAAGTGCGAGATATCGACCAGATCGAGCGCCGGCAGCCGCGCGACATCCTCCGCCGCCGCGGCCGAAGCATCCCAGGCGCGATAATAATGTTTGAACGCAATCGCTTGCGCCTCGGGCGTATAGAGGAAGTTCAGATAGGCCTCGGCCAGCTCCCGCTGTTCGGGGCGCGCGAGATTGGCCTCGACCAGCGCCACCGGCGGCTCGGCCCGCACCGAAACCGAGGGCACCACGATGTCGAACCGGTCCGCGCCAAGCTCGGCAAGCGCCAGATGCGCCTCATTCTCCCAGGCCAGCAAGACATCGCCGATCCCGCGCTGCGCAAAGGTCGTCGTCGCGCCACGCGCGCCGGTATCGAGCACCGGCACATGGGCGAAGAGCTCCGCCTCGAAGGCGCGCGGGTCGCGGCCGGCCTTCTCCGCCCAGGCCCAGGCCGCGAGATACGCCCAG
The DNA here is from genome assembly GCF_001856665.1 of Rhodobacter xanthinilyticus. Lineage (NCBI taxonomy): Bacteria > Pseudomonadati > Pseudomonadota > Alphaproteobacteria > Rhodobacterales > Rhodobacter > Rhodobacter xanthinilyticus. Next base: position 3,137,396 of record NZ_CP017781.1, read on the forward strand.
CGCGCCCCGCCCGAGGTCTTCGGGTTGGGGGTGATCACCTCGACGCCGTCCTTGATCAGATCGCCCCAATCGGTGATCCCCTTCGGATTGCCCTCGCGCACCAGAAACACGATCGTCGAGGTATAGGGCGCCGAGTTATGCGGCAGCCGGCCCTGCCAATCCGCCGGCAGCTTGCCCGCCGCCGCGATCTTGTCGATGTCGGAGGCGAGCGCCAGCGTCACCACCTGCGCCCCGAGCCCCTCGACAACCGCGCGCGCCTGCGCCCCCGAGCCGCCATGCGAGGTCTCGATCTCGGGCGCCTCATGGCCCTGCGCGACCCACCAATCGGAAAACGCCGCATTCACCTCGCGGTAGAGCTCGCGCGTCGGGTCGTAGCTGACATTGAGCAGCGTTTCCGCCCGCGCGCCCTGCGGCGCAAAGCCCGCAAGCCCGAGCGCGACGAGAAGCGCCGACGCGCGCAACAGCCGGGCGATCGGCCAGCCGGTGATCCGCCGCAGACCATCGGCGATGGTCACACGGCCATCGGCATGGCGCGCGATGATCGGGCCTTGGGCGCTGACATGGCGGCTGAGGGTAATCGTCGTGATCATGGCTTTTCCTTTCAAATCAACGGTGTGGTGGTCTGTTTCCTGGCCGGCGCCGGCCATTTTGGCGGGGCGGCTTATGCCTCAAATATCCACCGGGTTTATCGTGATTATCAAGGGAATATTCTCGCCTTTCTTTGTCGTGATTTTAGGAGTTTCTTCTCCCCGCCCCGCCCGAAATCAAAAACCCCGCCAGAGGCGGGGCGCGGCGGCTTGTGGTCAGGGGCGCTCAGACCTCGAGCAGATCCCGCCCGGTGCCCGCCCGCAGCATATCCTCGAGCGTGAGCGAATCGATCAGCACCAGATAGGACCAGAACACCTCGGCAAAGACCTTGCGGATCCGGCAGCTCGCCTCGTCGGTGCAATCCTCGCAGCGTTGATAGGCGCTGCGCGACAGGCACGGCAGCGGCGCGATCGGCCCGTCGATCCGGCGCAGGAGCTCCGAGATCGAGATCTCGCGCGGCGCCTTGAGCAGGCTGTAGCCGCCCGAGCGCCCGCGGATCGAGGCGACCACGCCCTGCTTGCGCAGATCGAGCAGGATATGCTCGAGAAACCGCTTCGGCGTGCCCGAGCGCGTCGCGATCTCCTCGATCGTCAGCGGCGCGGGCGCCTCGGCCCCGGCCTCATCGGCCAGAACCAGAAGCGCCTTGAGCGCATATTTCATCTTCTGCGTGATCATGGCCCAGCATTACGGGCGCGATGGGCACAAATCAACGTCGATCTGGTCGGGATTCCGCCGCCCGGGCCATAATCACGATAATAGTGATAGACTTTTGAGAGATATGGCGCATAGTGAGTCGACCCGAGGAGGCACCGATGACCGCACTCGACCTGATCGACCGCAAGATCGTCGCGCAACTGATGGAAGACGCCACCCTGCCGGTGGCCCGGATCGCCGAGCGCGTCGGCCTGTCGCAGACGCCCTGCTGGAAGCGGATCCAGAAACTCGAGGCGAGCGGCGTGATCGCGCGGCGCGTGGCGCTCGCCGATCCGCAGGCGCTGGGGCTCGGGCTGACCGTCTTCGTCACCCTCGAGGCCGCCGACCAGACGCCCGACTGGCGCGCCCGCTTCTGCGCCGCGATCGAGGCGAGCCCGGAGGTGATGGAACTGTGGCGCGTGGCGGGCCAGGGCGATTATCTTCTGCGCCTCACCCTGCCCGACATGGCGCGCTTCGACGCCTTCTGCACGCGGCTGACCGCGGCCGTGCCGATCCGCAAGATCACCTCGCATATGGCGCTCGAGCCGATCAAGCACACCACCGCCTATCCGGTGGATCTGCAAGGCCCCTGAGGCCTTGCCGCGCCGCGCTCAATTCGCCGCCGGCGGCGCGACGAGCGCCCCCGCGATCTCCATCTCGCTCTTCTCCGAGGCCGCCGCCACCTCGAGAAGGGTCTGCCCGGGGCCGCTGACGGTATAGCCAAGGCCCTGCAATTTCGTCACCAGCCCCGCCCCGTCGAGCCCGAGGATCGGCGCGACATCGGCGATCGGCGCGCCCAGCGCCAGATGCGCGAGCGCAAATTGCGGCGGCCCGCTGCGCCCCCCCTCGGCGCCCATGACCGGCACCACGAAGGCCGCCGCCGCCGCCACCGAGACCGCCAGCGCGATCGCCATCGGCGCGCGTTTGAAATAGCCCAGGAACGGGCGCCAGTTGCGCCAGATATGCAGCACGAAGGGCAAGATCAGCACCATCGAGAGCCATTCATGCATGCCGTGAAAATAGGCCGGCCCGAGCCCGAGAAAGAGCGCCACCCCCGAAATCAGCGATACAAGAAACAACCCCGTGGTGAGCGGTGTCGCGTAACTGTTGAAAAACTTGACCATTTTTCTCTCTGTCGTGCAGGTTGCGATTGCCGTGTCGAACGGCGGGCGGGCGCAGTTCCGTCGCTGAAAAATGATCGCGCGCGCGCCGCCGGCGCCGCCCTCCGACCAATCCGTGCTTGCCCCCCTGCGGGCGAGCCCCTAAACCCGCGCCAAAAGGGGGACCCGATGGCACGCAGACCGCAAGCACCGCTCGACGACCGTCCGACCACCAAGCGCATCGGTGCGCTCAAGGGGCTCGGGCCGTTCATCGCCCCCTACAAGGGCATCGCGCTGGCCGCGCTGATCGCGCTGATGGTCACCGCCTCGATCAGCCTGATCCTGCCGATCGCGGTGCGCCGCGTGGTGGATGGCTTCCAGCAAGGCGCGGAACTCCTCGACCAGTATTTCTTCGCCGCGCTGGTGATCACCGCGCTCCTGGCCGTCGGCACCGGCGCGCGCTACTACCTCGTCACCCGCTTTGGCGAGCGCGTGGTGGCCGATATCCGCAAGGCCGTCTTCGACCGCGTGCTCGGCATGAGCCCGGCGTTCTTCGAGCGCATCCTGACCGGCGAGATCATCTCGCGGATCACCACCGATACCACGCTGATCCTTTCGGTGATCGGCTCCTCGGTCTCGGTGGCGCTGCGCAACATGATGATCTTCGCGGGCGGCATGGTGATGCTGCTCGTCACCTCGGCGAAGCTGACCGGCCTCGTGCTGCTGATCGTGCCGGTGGTGATCGTGCCGATCGTGGTGCTCGGGCGCCGCCTGCGCGGGCTCTCGCGCGAGAACCAGGACTGGATCGCGAATTCCTCGGGCGCCGCCTCCGAGGCGCTTCTCGCCGCGCAGACAGTCCAGGCCTTCACCCATGAGCCGCAAACCCGCGCCCATTTCGGCGAGGTCACCGAGAAGAGCTACGCCTCCGCCCAGCGCCGCATCACCACCCGCGCGATCATGACGATGATCGTGATCTTCCTCGTCTTCGCGGGCGTCGTCGGCGTGCTCTGGGTCGGCGCGCGCGATGTGCGGCTGGGCGAGATGTCGGTGGGCGAGCTGGTGCAATTCGTCATCTATGCGGTGATGGTCGCAGGCTCGGTCGGCGCGCTCTCCGAGATCTGGGGCGAGCTGCAACGCGCCGCGGGCGCCACCGAACGCCTCGTCGAGCTCCTCGCCACCGAGGACAGCGTGCAAGACCCCGCCCATCCGCTGCCGCTGCCGATGCCCGCGCGTGGCGAGATCCGCTTCGAGGATGTGGTCTTCCACTACCCCTCGCGCCCGGAAACCTCGGCGCTCGATCACGTCACGCTGCATATCGCGCCGGGCGAGACCGTCGCCCTCGTCGGCCCCTCGGGCGCCGGCAAGACCACCGTGATCCAGCTCATCCAGCGCTTCTGGGATCCGCTCTCGGGCACCGTGAAGATCGACGGCCATGACCTGCGCAGCCTCGCGCGCGCCGATTTCCGCCACGCCATCGCGCTCGTGCCGCAAGACCCGGTGATCTTCGCCGCCTCCGCGCGCGAGAACATCCGCTTCGGCAGCCCCGGCGCCTCGGACGCCGATGTCGAGGCCGCCGCCCGCGCCGCCCATGCCCATGACTTCCTCACCGCCCTCCCCGATGGCTACGAGACCTATGTGGGCGAGCGCGGCGTGATGCTCTCGGGCGGCCAAAAACAACGCATCGCCATCGCTCGCGCGATCCTGCGCGACGCGCCGATCCTGCTCCTCGACGAGGCGACCTCGGCGCTCGACGCCGCCTCCGAGCGCGAGGTTCAGGCCGCCGTCGACCGCCTCGCGGTGGGCCGCACCACGATCATCATCGCCCACCGCCTCGCCACCGTGAAACGCGCCGACCGGATCGTCGTCTTCGAGGAAGGCCGGATCGTCGCGCAAGGCACCCATGACGAACTCGTCGCCCAAGGCGGCCTCTATGCCGAACTCGCGCGGCTGCAATTCACCGACGGCACCCCCGCCTGAGGGCGCGCCCGGCCCTGCCTGCGGAATTTTGCGTATTTTTGCCAAGAAGAAGCGCAGCCGTTTCTTCTTGGCCCAAATACGCTCTTTTCGCCGTCGGGGCTGAGGCGGGCGCGGCAAATTTCCCCTGTCGCCCGTCGCGCGTCTGTTGCACTCTGCCCGCAGCTTGGCTGGGGCCGCTCCGGCCAGCCTTTTGCAAAGGAGTAAGACATGGGTTTGTGGAATTTCGTGAAAGACGCCGGCAAATCGCTTTTCGGCTCGAAGGCCGAAGCGGGCGAGGCGCCGAAGGAAGAGGTGCTGAAGGCTGAGCTCAAGGAACTCGGGCTCGATGCCTCGGGCGTGGATCTGAAGGTCGAGGGCGACAAGGTCGTGGTCTCCGGCAAGGCGATTGACGCCGAAACCAAGGAAAAGATCATCCTCGCGGTCGGCAATGTCGGCGGCGTGGCCGCGGTCGAGACCGAGGATGATGCCGATACCCAGGACGCGGTCTTCCACACCGTGGTGAAGGGCGACACGCTCTCGGCCATTGCCAAGAAGACGCTCGGCAACGCCAACCGCTACATGGAAATCTTCGAGGCCAACAAGCCGATGCTGAGCCACCCCGACAAGATCTACCCCGGCCAGGTGCTGCGCATCCCCGGCGGCAAGGCCTGATCCCCGGGCGGGCGCCCCGGCCGGGCCCGCCCGCCCCTCTCCCTGCGTCAAGTTGACCATGACGTCACGTTGCGGGGCCCGCGCACCCTTGCCCGAACCGGGCGGTTTGTCGCATCCTGCGTCAGCCCGCGGAGGAACGGGCAAGGGAGGAAGACCGAGATGCCGAGCTTTGTTTCGACCGCCGATCGCGACGCGATCGAGGCGCAGATGCCGTGGGAGGCGCGGGGCTGCGCCACCACGATGTATGAGTTCCTGACCCGCACCCGCGACGCCCATGGCGCGCGCCCGGCGCTGTCGTTCCAGCTGACCTCCGGCCCGAAAGACCCGGCTGTGACGCTGACCTGGTCCGAGGTCCACGCCCGCGTCACCCAGATCTCGAATCTGTTGCGCAAGCTCGGCGTGACCGAGACCGACACCGTCGCCTATCTGCTGCCCAACTGCATCGAGACGGCGCTCGTGCTGCTTGCCGGCGCGGTGACCGGCATCGTCAACCCGATCAACCCGCTGCTCGAATCCGAGCAGATCTCGGCGATCTTGCGCGAGACGAAGGCCAAGGTTCTCGTCACGCTCAAGCCCTTCCCGAAGACCGACATCGCGCAAAAGGCCGCCGAGGCGGTGAAATTCGCGCCCAATGTCCAGACCATCCTCGAGATCGACCTCAACCGCTACCTGACGCCGCCGAAGAGCTGGATCGTCCCCTTCATCCGCCCCAAGCTCGAGACCAGGCACCACGCCGATGTCTACGACCTCAACCGCGAGGCGGCGAAGATGCCCGCCGACCGGCTGACCTTCGCCGACAGCAAGGGCGACCGGGTCGCGGCCTATTTCCACACCGGCGGCACCACCGGCATGCCCAAGGTCGCGCAGCACAAATATTCCGGCATGATCTACAACGGCTGGCTCGGCGGCACGCTGCTGTTTGACAAGACCGATGTGATGATCTGCCCGCTGCCGCTGTTCCACGTTTTCGCGGCCTACCCGATCTTGATGTCCGCCATCGAATCCGGGGCACATGTCGTGATGCCCACCCCGGCGGGCTATCGCGGCGAGGGCGTTTTCGACAATTTCTGGAAACTGGTCGAGCGCTGGGGCGTGACCTTCCTGATCACCGTGCCGACCGCGATCTCGGCGCTCATGCAGCGCCCGGTGAACGCCGATATCTCCTCGCTGCGCACCGCGATCTCGGGCTCGGCTGCGCTGCCGATCGAGCTTTACAACCGCTTCAAGGAGGCCACCGGCGTCGAGGTCTGCGAGGGCTATGGGCTGACCGAGGCGACCTGTCTGGTCGCGGTGAACCCGCCCGATGGCAACAAGAAGGTCGGCTCGGTCGGCCTGCCGCTGCCCTATTGCCATGTCCGCATCCTGCGCGCGACGCGCGAGGGCTATATCGAATGTGCCACCGACGAGATCGGCGAGATCTGTGTGGCGAACCCGGGCGTCTACGAGGGCTCGACCTATACCGAGGCCGACAAGAACCACGATCTCTTCGCCGAGGACCGCTTCCTGCGCACCGGCGACCTCGGGCGTCTCGATGCCGACGGCTATCTGTGGATCACCGGCCGCGCCAAGGATCTGATCATCCGCGGCGGCCACAATATCGACCCCGCCGAGATCGAGGAAGCGCTGCTCAGCCACCCGAAGGTCGCCTTCGCCGGCGCCATCGGCCAGCCCGACAGCTTCGCGGGCGAGCTGCCCTGCGTCTATGTCGAGCTGATCGCCGGCGCCGCGCTGAGCGAGGCCGAGCTCGCCGCCCATGCCAAGAAACATATCCACGAACGCGCCGCGATCCCGAAACATATCGAGGTTCTGCCCGAACTCCCGAAAACCGCGGTCGGCAAGATCTTCAAGCCCGAGCTGCGCAAACGCGCGATCCGCCGGGTGCTTGATGAGGCGCTGCGCGAGGCGGGGCTCGCGGCCGAGGTCGCCGAGGTGGTCGAGGACAAGAAACGCGGCCTCGTCGCGCAGCTTGCCCGCACCGGCACGGTCGATGAGGCGGCGCTCAAACACAAGCTGGGCGAGTTCACCGTGCCTTGGGAGTGGAAAAAGTAACCCCCCGACGGCGCCTTCGGGCGCCGTTTTGCTTCGCGACGGTTGCGCGCGCGCCAAGGGCGGCGAATATGGGCGGCAAACGGAGGGCGGCGGATGAACTGGCTGGCATGGGAACATTGGGGCTATGCGGTGCTTGCGGTGGTGGGCACGGGGCTTGCGGTCTGGGCGGTGGATCACGCGCTGATGCGCCCCGCCGTCGCCCATCGGCTCAAACCCTATCGCGGCGTGGTCGCCCCCTTCATCAACGTCAATGCGATGCTCTTCGGGCTGACGCTCGCCTTCATCGCCGATGACACCTGGTCCTCACGCGACCGGGCGATGGATGCGGTCTTTCGCGAGGCCGACAGCCTGCGCAGCCTGATCGTGCTCTCCGAGGCGCTCGGCGCGCCGCTCTCGGCCCAGCTCACCGCCGCCGCCACCACCTACGGCGCCGCCGCCGCGGCCGAATTCAGCGCCCTGCGGCAAAGCCACGCCGACCCCGCCGCCAGCGCCGCCGCCGATGCGCTGCTCGCCCTCGCCGCGAGCCCCGCGCTGCGCGCCGCCGCGGGCGATCCGGTGCAAAGCCAGATCCTCGACAAGGTGATGCTCCTGCGCGACGACCACGACATGCGCGTCGCCCTCATGCAGACCCACCTCAACCCGTTGAAATGGCTCGGCATGGCGATCCTCGGCTTCCTCACGATCCTGTCGATCGCGGCGGTGCATCTGGAAAACGTCCGCGCCGGCACCTTCGCGATCGCGATCTTCGCCCTCGCCTCGGCGCCGACCTCGGCGCTCGTGCTCGTTCAGGGCAACCCGTTTCAGGAGCCCGCCGCCGTCACCGCCGAGCCAATTCTCGACGCGATCCGCTAGGCGCGCTCAATCTCCATTGACCAAACGCGATTCTCCACGCATATCCCGGCCATCATGACCGATCTCGATCACATCCGTAACTTCTCCATCGTGGCCCATATCGACCACGGCAAATCCACCCTCGCCGACCGGCTGATCCAGATGACGGGGACGGTGGCCGAACGCGATATGAAGGCGCAGCTCCTCGACTCGATGGATATCGAGCGCGAGCGCGGCATCACGATCAAGGCCAACACCGTGCGGATCGAATATCCCGCCAAGAACGGTCAGACCTATATCCTGAACCTGATCGACACCCCCGGCCACGTCGACTTCGCCTATGAAGTCTCGCGCTCGATGCGCGCGGTCGAGGGCTCGCTTCTGGTCGTCGATGCCTCGCAGGGCGTCGAGGCGCAGACGCTCGCCAACGTCTATCAGGCGATCGACGCGGGCCATGAGATCGTGCCGGTGCTCAACAAGATCGACCTGCCCGCCGCCGACCCGGAGGCCGTGAAGGCCAATATCGAGGATGTCATCGGCATCGACGCCTCCGACGCGATCCCGATCTCGGCGAAAACCGGACTCGGCATCCCCGATGTGCTCGAGGCGATCGTGCAGCGCCTGCCCGCGCCGAAAGGCGACCGCAGCGCGCCGCTGAAAGCGATGCTGGTCGACAGCTGGTATGACCCCTACCTCGGCGTCGTCGTCATGATCCGCGTCATGGATGGCGTGATCAAGAAGGGCGACCGGATCAAGATGATGCAGACCGGCGCGGTCTATGGCATCGACAAGCTCTCGGTGCTCAAACCGCAGATGGTCGATATCGCCGAGCTCGGCCCGGGCGAGATCGGCGTCTTCACCGCCTCGATCAAACAGGTCCGCGACACCCGCGTGGGCGACACGATCACCCATGAGAAAAAACCCTGCGCGGCGCCGCTGGCGGGCTTCAAACCCGCGCAGCCGGTGGTGTTCTGCGGCCTCTTCCCGGTCGACGCCAATGATTTCGAGGCGCTGCGCGACGCGATCGAGAAACTCGCGCTCAATGACGCGAGCTTCAGCTACGAGATGGAGACCTCCGCCGCGCTTGGCTTCGGCTTCCGCTGCGGCTTCCTCGGGCTGTTGCACCTCGAGGTGATCCGCGACCGGCTCGAGCGCGAATATGATCTCGACCTGATCACCACCGCGCCCTCGGTGGTCTTCAAGCTGCACATGAAGGACGGCGAAGTGCGCGATCTGCACAACCCCGCTGACATGCCCGACCTGACCTATGTCGACCATATCGAGGAGCCGCGGATCAAGGCGACGATCATGGTCCCCGACGATTACCTCGGCGATGTGCTCAAGCTCTGCCAGGATCGTCGCGGCATCCAGCTCGACCTGACCTATGCCGGCTCGCGCGCGATGGTGGTCTATGACCTGCCGCTCGCCGAGGTCGTCTTCGACTTCTACGACCGGCTGAAATCGGTCACCAAGGGCTATGCGAGCTTCGATTACCAGCTGAGCGAATATCGCGAGGATTTCCTCGTGAAAATGTCGATCCTGGTCAATGACGAGCCGGTCGACGCGCTCTCGATCATGGTCCACCGTGACCGCGCCGAAAGCCGCGGCCGCGCGATGGTCGAGAAGCTCAAGGAGCTGATCCCGCGGCACATGTTCAAGATCCCGATCCAGGCCGCGATCGGCGGGCGGGTGATCGCGCGCGAGACGCTCTCGGCGATGCGCAAGGACGTGACCGCGAAATGCTACGGCGGCGACGCCACGCGGAAGAAGAAGCTCCTCGAGAAGCAGAAAGCCGGCAAGAAGAAGATGCGTCAGTTCGGCAAGGTCGAGATCCCGCAATCGGCCTTCATCTCGGCGCTCAAGATGGACGACTGATCACAGGATCGGCGCGAAGAGCCGCGCGAAAGGCGCCGCGAGCCGGAGGGCGAGCGGCGCCTTTTTCATGGGCCGCTCCCAGGGCCCGGCGGCGGCGAAATCGGCCTCCAGCATCGCGCCGACCTCGCGCGCAAAGCCCTCGTCGAAGATCAGCGCGCTGGCCTCGAAATTGAGCCTGCACGACCGGCTGTCGAGATTGTGCGAGCCGATCGCGGCCATCGCCTCATCGACCAGCACCACCTTCTGATGCATGAACCCCGGCCCGTAGCGGTAAAACCGCACCCCCGCGCCGCGCATCTCCTCGAGGAAGGCAAACCCGGCGAGCCAGACGAGCCAATGGTCGCGCCGCCCCGCCACGATCACCCGCACATCGACCCCGCGCAGCGCCGCGAGCCGCAGCGCCTGCATCAACCCGGGGTCGGGCGCGAAATAGGGCGAGGCGATCCAGACCCGCGCGCGCGCCGCCGTGATCGCCTGCGCGAAGTAGAGCCCGCCCGACTCGCGCGGATCCGAGGGCCCCGAGGCCAGCACCAGCGCCCGCGCCGCCCCCGCGGGCTCGGGCGCCCAGTCGAGCGCGAGAGGCTCGCCCGTCGCCCAATGCCAATCCTCCGCGAAGGCGAGCTGGAGCTGCGCCACGACCGGCCCCGCGAGCCGCACCATCGTATCGCGCCACGCCCCGAAGCGCGGCGTCGGCCCCAGATATTCGGCGCCGAAATTCGCCCCGCCGGTGAACCCCACCCGCCCGTCGATCACCGCGATCTTGCGATGGTTGCGGAAATTGACCCGCGGCAGCGCGCCGAGCCGCCCGCCATGGCGCGCATGGAAGTTGACGATCTCGACGCCCGCGGCGCGCAGCTCGGCCAGATAGGCGCGGCCGAGCCCATAGCTGCCGAACGGGTCATAGAGCACCGCGACCCGCACCCCCGCCCGCGCCCGCGCGATCAGCGCGCCGGCGAGATCGCGCCCGAGGCTGTCATCGCGCAGGATATAGGTCTCGATCAGGATATAGCGCTCGGCCCGCGCGATCTCGGCGAACAGCGCGTCGAAAAACGCGGCCCCGTCGATCAAGAGCCGCGCCTCGGCGCCCTCGGTGACGGCCTGCCCGGCGATCGCCTCGAACCCCGCCACCAGCCCGTCGCCCGCCGGCCCCGGCGCCGCGGGCCGCGCGCCCCCCCGCGCCGCGATCTCGGAGAGCTGGCGCGCGCGCAGCCGCTCGGGGTAGCGGAAATCGCCAAAGACCAGATAGGCCGGCACCGCGAGATAGGGCAGCACGAGCAGGAACACCGTCCAGCCGACCGCGCCCTGCGGCGTGCGCGCCCCGGCGATGGCCCGCGCCGCAAGCCAGATCGCGGCGCCATGCAGCGCCAGAACCGCCGCGGAAATCAGCAAAGCCAGGCTCACGGCGCCCCCTATCTACCCTCTCGCCGCCAGCCTAGCCCCCCGCGCCCCCCGCCGGCAAGGCCGCGAACCGCGCGCTGACCGCCGCCTTCGCCGCCCGGGTCGCCTCGGCCAAGCCCCGCCCGCGCGCCAGCCCCGCCGCGATGCCGGAGGCGAGCTCGCAGCCCGTGCCGCGCAGCGCGCCCGCCCGGCGCGGCGCGGCGAAATCGGTGACGCCGCGGAGCTGATAAAGCCGGTCGACGGCCTCCGCCCCCGCGCCATGCCCGCCCTTCACCAAAACCGCCCCGCAGCCCGCCGCCAGAAGCGCCGCGACCGGGTCCGAGGCGCCCAGCGCCGCGCCAATCGCCGCAAGCTCGGGCAGGTTCGGGGTGATCAACGCCGCCCGCGGCGCCAGACGCGTAAGCAGCGCCGCCAAGCCCCCGCCATCGAGAAGCGCGCCGCCTGCGCTGGCATCCAGAACCGGGTCGAGCACCATCGGCGCGCGCGGCAAGGCCCCGGCCACCGCCGCCACCCGCGCCGCATCGACGAGCATCCCGATCTTCACCGCGCCGACCGCCCCCGCCGCCCGGATCTGCGCCGCGACCACCTCGGGCGGCACCGGCGCCAGCGCGCAGACCCCGCCCGCGCCCTGCGCCGTCACCGCCGTGGCCGCAACCCGCGCCGCCACGCCCTGCGCCGCCGCCGCCGCCACATCGCGCAAGAGCCCCGCGCCGCCGCTCGAATCGAGCCCGCCGATCAGCAAGACCGCGCTCATTCCCCCGCCGCGAGCATCGCCGCCCTCCCCCCCGCCGCCACATGCGCCGCCGCCGCCCGCCACGCCCGCAGCCCGCTCGCGCAGACAAAGACCGCCCGCCGCCCGGGCACCGGCGCCCCCGGCGCCGCCGCGCGCAGGTCGATCACACAATCCCCCGCGCCGATCTCGGCCGCCGCGATGAACCGCAGGGGCGTGGCGGGCTCCTCGGCGCCCTCGAAGCGAAACCCGCCCATCCGCCAGCGCGCGAAATCCATCGTGACGAGCCGCGCAAGCCCGCCCCGCCCGAGCAGGATCGAGAGCGCGATCTGCGCCGCCGTGGCGCCGAGCGCGGCGACCACGGGCCCCATCACCCCGCCGCCCGCGCAGCTCTCGGCGCGCGCGGGCGGCTCGGGGAAAAGCGCCCGATAGCTCGGCCCGCCGCCGCAAAACCCGCCCGCATAGCCGCGCCAACCCTGCGCCGAGGCGCTGACCAGGGCCAGCCCCCGCGCCGCGCAGAGATCGGAGAGCGTGTAGGTCACCGCGAAACTGTCGGCGAGGTCGAGCACGAGGCCGACCCCCTCGACGAGCCCCGGCGCAGAGCCCGGATCGAGCCGGGCCACGCGCGCCTCGACCGCCACCCCGGGGTTGAGGCGCAGAAGTTCGCGCGCGGCGATCTCGGCCTTTGGCGCGCCGAGATCGGCCATCCGGTAGAGCACCTGCCGATGCAGATTGCTCTCCTCGATCCGGTCGGGGTCGACGAGCCGCAGCGCGCCCACCCCCGCCCCCGCCAAGAGCGGCAGCGCGGCGGCGCCGAGCCCGCCCGCCCCCACGACCAACACCCGCGCCGCGCCGAGCCGCGCCTGACCGGCGGTGCCCACCTCGGGCAAGATCTCCTGGCGTGCGTAGCGGCTCATCGCCACGCCTCCGTCGCCGCGAGCCAGGTGCGCACCCGCGCCTCCGGGTCGGGCGCCTGGGCGATATCGGTCACCACCGCCGCACTATCGGCGCCCGCGCCAAACACCCCGGCCAGCCGCTCGGGCACCAGCCCCCCGATCGCGACAAGCGGCACCGCGCCCGCCAGCGCCTTCCAATCCGCCAGCCGATCGAGCCCCTGCGGCGCCCATTTCATCGCCTTCAGACGCGTCGGATAGATGGGCCCGAGCGCCACATAAGCGGGCGAAAGCGCGAGCGCGCGGGCAAGCTCGGCCTCATCATGGGTCGAGAGCCCGTAGCGCACGCCCTCTCGCCGCAGCGCAGCAAAATCCGCCGTCTCCATATCCTCCTGGCCCAGATGCACCGCCCCGATCCCCAGATCGAGCGCGAGCTCCCAAGCGTCATTCAGGATCAGATCGGCGCCAGATGCTGCGCAGCAATCGCGCGCGCGGATCGCTTCGCTGCGCAGCATTTCGGGCGTGAGCCCCTTGGCGCGGAGCTGCACCGTGCGCACGCCGAGGGGCACCAGACGCTCCAGCAGACCCGCCGAACCGGCGATCAGATAGAAAGGATCGAGCCGCATCAGGAAAGCTCCGCCAGACCGAAGATCGGGGTTGAGGCCGCGGCCATGTCGCGCGCGCCGATCAGCCCCGCCTCGAAAGCCGCCCGCCCCGCCGCCACCGCCGCCCCGAAGGCGCGCGCCATGCCGACCGGGTCGCGCGCCTTGGCGACGGCGGTGTTCAGAAGCACGCCGTCGAAGCCCATCTCCATCGCCTCGGCGGCCTGGCTCGGCGCGCCGATGCCGGCGTCGATGATCAGCGGCACGCCCGCGAAATGCGCCCGCATCGTGGCCAGCCCCGCGCGGTTGCGCAGCCCCTGCCCCGAGCCGATCGGCGCGCCCCAGGGCATCAGCACCCGGCACCCCGCCTCGAGGAGCTTCTCGCCGAGGATCAGATCCTCGGTCGTGTAGGGGAAGACCTCGAACCCCTCCGCGCAGAGCACCCGCGCCGCCTCGAGAAGCGCGAAGGGGTCGGGCTGGAGCGTGTCGGCATGGCCGATCACCTCGAGCTTGATCCAGCGCGTGGCGAAAACCTCGCGCGCCATCTGGGCGGTGGTGATCGCCTCGCGCGCGCTATGGCAGCCCGCGGTATTGGGCAAGATCCGCCGGCCGCTCGCGGCGATCAGCTCGCGGAAGGCTGCGCCGCCCGGCCCCTCGCGGCGCAGCGAGACGGTGATCACCCCCGCCCCGGAGGCCGCGATCGCCTGCGCGAGAACGGCGGGCGAGGGATATTGCGCGGTGCCGAGCAGCAGCCGCGAGCCCGGGTCGAAATCGTAAAACATCTCAGCCTCCCTGCATCGGCGCGAGAACCTCGACCCGCGCCCCGGGCGCAAGCCGCGCCGCCGCACGCGCGGCACGCGCCACGAAAGCGCCATCGAGCGCGGTCGCCACGCCCTCGGGGCCAAGCCCCCTCTCGGCCAGTAGATCGGCCAGCGTTTCCGCCCCGGTCTCGACCGTCTCCCCGTTGAGCTCAATGCGCATCGGCGCCCCCCTCACAAAGCCGCCGCGCGACCTCTTCGGCGAGCGCAGGCGCGGCGAGAAAACCGTGGCGATAGAGCCCGTTGACACAGATCCGCCCGTCGCGCGCGATCACCCGCGGGATATTGTCGGGGAGCGCCGGGCGCAGCCCCGCCCCCGTTTCAACCACCTCCGCCTCGGCGAGCGCGGGGTGGATCGCATAGGCCGCCGAGAGCAGCTCCATCGCCGCGCGCGCGGTGATCGGGCCCGGGCGTTCGCTCTCGACCATCGTCGCGCCGAGCATGAAGAGCCCCTCGCCGCGCGGCACGAGATAGCAGGGAAACCGCGGATGCAGGAGCCGCACGGGCCGCGCGAAGGCGACATCGCCGCAGCGCAGCATGAGCATCTCGCCGCGCACCGCGCGCAGGCCAGGCACCTCCTCGCGCGCCCCGAGCCCGCGACAATCCACCACCCGCCCGCGCGGGCGCGCGCCCTCGCCAAAGCGCAGCTCGGCGCCGAGCTCGCGCAGCCGCGCGCGCAGGGCCGCGAGCGCCTTGCGCGGATCGAGATGCGCCTCCTCGGCGTAAAAGAGCCCGCGCGCGAACCGCCCCGCGAGATCGGGCTCGACCGCGCCGGGGTCGACCCATTCATGCCCCCCGGTCGCACGCGCGAACCGCGCAAGCTCCGCCCCGTCGCGCGGCGGCGCCACGACCAGCGTGCCCGCCTGCACCACCCCGGGCACCCGCGCCGCCCACCAATCGCGCGCGCCCTGGCCCATCACGAACACCGCCTCAGGCGCAGCTTCGGCCTCGCACCAGGGCGCGAGCATGCCGCCGGCAAACCACGAGGCCCCCGCCAGATCGGGGCTCGGGTCGATCACCTCGACGCGCGCCCCCCGCTCGGCGAGCGCGGTCGCGGCGCAGAGCCCCGCCACCCCCGCCCCCAGAACCGAGACGATCATTCCGCCCCCTCCGCCGCGACATAGATCTCGCCCGTCTCGCGGAATTTCTCGGCCATGCCGGCAAGCCCCGCCTGCCGCTCGGCCTCGGCGCGGATATCCTGGCTGATCCGCATCGAGCAGAACTTCGGCCCGCACATCGAACAAAAATGCGCGACCTTGTGGGCCTCGGCCGGCAGGGTCTCATCATGCATCGCGCGGGCGGTATCCGGGTCGAGCCCGAGGTTGAACTGATCCTCCCAGCGGAACTCGAACCGCGCCCGGCTGAGCGCATCGTCGCGCGCCTGCGCGCCCGGGTGGCCCTTGGCCAGATCGGCGGCATGCGCGGCGAGCTTGTAGGTGATCACGCCGGTCTTCACATCATCGCGGTCGGGAAGGCCGAGATGCTCCTTCGGCGTGACGTAACAGAGCATCGCCGTGCCGAACCACCCGATCATCGCCGCGCCGATGGCCGAGGTGATATGGTCATACCCCGGCGCGATATCGGTCGTCAGCGGCCCGAGCGTGTAGAAGGGCGCGTCCTGACAATGGGCGATCTGCTCCTCCATATTGGCCTTGATCTTGTGCATCGGCACATGGCCCGGCCCCTCGATCATCACCTGACACTCCTGCGCCCAGGCGATCTTGGTCAGCTCGCCCAAGGTCGCGAGCTCGGCAAATTGCGCCGCGTCATTGGCATCCGCGATCGAGCCCGGCCGCAGCCCGTCGCCCAGGCTGAAGCTCACATCATAGGCCCGGCAGATCGCGCAGATCTCCTCGAAATGCTCGTAGAGAAAGCTCTCGCGGTGGTGGTGCAGGCACCATTTCGCCATGATCGAACCGCCGCGCGAGACGATCCCCGTCACCCGCCGCGCGGTCAGCGGGATATGCGCGAGCCGCAGCCCGGCGTGGATGGTGAAATAATCCACCCCCTGCTCGGCCTGTTCGATCAGCGTATCGCGGAAGATCTCCCAGCTCAGATCCTCGGCCACGCCGCCCACCTTCTCGAGCGCCTGATAGAGCGGCACCGTGCCGATCGGCACCGGCGCGTTGCGCAAGATCCAGTCGCGGATGTTGTGGATATTGCGCCCGGTCGAGAGATCCATCACCGTATCGGCCCCCCAGCGGATCGCCCAGACCATCTTCTCGACCTCTTCTTCCATCGAGGAGGTCACCGCCGAATTGCCGATATTGGCGTTGATCTTGACCTTGAAGGCGCGGCCGATGACCATCGGCTCGAGCTCGGGGTGGTTGATGTTGGCCGGGATGATCGCGCGCCCCGCGGCGATCTCGGCGCGCACGAATTCGGGCGTCACGAGGTCGGGGATCTCGGCGCCAAAGGCCTCGCCATCGCGCGGGCGGGTGGCGATGCGGCCCTCGTTCTCGCGGATCGCGGCGAATTCCATCTCGGGGGTGATGATCCCCGCCCGCGCTGCGGCGAGCTGGGTGACCGCGCCCGCCCGCGCGCGCCGCGGCGCGCGTTTGACCGGGAAGGCGGGGGTGAGCCGCGCGCCGGAGGCAAAGCCGTTGTCGGCCTCGGTCACCGCGCGGCCCGGATAGGCCTCGAGATCAGCGCGCCCCGCGAGCCAGTCGCGCACCACGGGCAGCCCCTCGGCCACCGCGATCCGCGCGCCCGGGTCGGTATAGGGCCCCGAGCTGTCATAGACGGTCAGCGGCGCCTCGCCGCTCAGGCAGATCTCGCGCATCGGCACGCGCAGCGGATGGGCTACGCCGGGGTGATAGACCTTGCGCGAACCGGGCAGCGCGCCGGTGGTGATCCGGGGGGACGGGGTCTTGGTCATCTGGTCTCCTCAAGCGATGAGACCCAGGCCAACAGGATAGAAAGGGGCCAAACGGCCCATGCTGCGTTGCAGCGAAGCGGGCCCGATGGCCCGAAAGGGCCACCCGTGCTTGGCAGGGGGGAGGCGGCTTCCGGTCTTCCTACGCCAGTATCAACTGGGTCAGGTTCGAAGGGTCGCTTCACCGGGGTTGCCCCCAATCAGCCTCTCAGTCCCCTAGGCGGGACTCCCCTGACGTGGCCGCAAGCTGCGGCGAAACCGCCGCAGCGTCAAGTGTGTTTTCTCAGCCCGCGAGCAAAGCCGCGTTGCCGCCCGCCGCGGTCGTATCGACGCACAGGTGCCGCTCATGGAGCACATGCGCGCGATCGGGCGCCGTGGTCAAAAGCGGCACGATCGGCCCCGCGCGCTCGGCCAGGGCCTGCGCATAGGCCCGCGCGCGCGCCGCCTCGCCCCACCAGAGCGCGCCCGAAAAGCCCTCGAGCCCGCCCAGCGCCTCGGGCGAGAGCGCCCCCTCGACCGCGACCGCGCGCCCGCCAAGCCCCTCGACCACCGCGACCTGCGCCGCGCGCGCCGCCGCCCCCGGGCCGAGGCAGAGCACCGGCGGCCGGGTGTAGAAGCTCAGCCGGTTGAGCTCGCCCGTCGGGCCCGGCATCAGCTCCTCGCCGACCTTCGCCGCGACAAAACCCGCAAGCGCCGCCCGCAGCGCGCCGAGATCGGCCGGCGCCTCGGGCGCATCCTCGCCCGCCGCTTGCTCGGGCGCCGCGAAGAACCGCGCGAGGTAAAGCGGCCCGCCCGCCTTCGGCCCGGTGCCCGAAAGCCCCTCGCCGCCGAAGGGTTGGCTGCCCACCACCGCGCCGATCTGGTTGCGGTTGACGTAGATATTGCCGGCGTGGATCGCCTCGGCGACATCCTGCACGCGCTGGTCGATCCGGGTATGGAGCCCGAAGGTCAGCCCGAAGCCGCGCGCGTTGATCCGCGCCACCACCTTGTCGATCTCGCCCGCCTTGTAGGTCGCCAGATGCAGCACCGGCCCGAAGATCTCGCGCTCGAGATCCTCGATCCCGCGCACCTTCAAAAGCGTCGGCGCGACGAACGTGCCCGCAGCGGGCGCCGCAACGCGGTGCATCACCCAATCGGCATGGGCGGCGATATAGCCCTCGATCCCGGCCTTCGCGCGCGCGTCGATCACCGGCCCGATATCGGTCGCGAGATCCCACGGATCGCCGAGCGCCTGCTCCTCCATCGCGCCCTTGATCATCTCGATCAGATGCGGCGCGACATCCTCCTGCACATAGAGGCAGCGCAGCGCCGAGCAGCGTTGCCCCGCCGAGCGGAAGGCCGAAGCCACGACATCGCGCACCGCCTGTTCGGGCAGGGCCGTCGTGTCGACGATCATCGCGTTGAGCCCGCCGGTCTCGGCGATCAGCGGCGTGCCGGGCGCGAGGTTCGCGGCCATGGTGCGCGCGATCGTCTGGGCGGTCTCGGTCGAGCCGGTGAAGACCACCCCCTTGATCCGCGGATCGGAGGTGATCGCGGCGCCCACCACGCGCCCGGGCCCCGGCAGAAGCTGCAACGCCGAGGCCGGCACGCCCGCCTCGTGCATCAGCCGCACCGCGATCGCCGCGATCATCGGCGTCGGCTCGGCGGGTTTGGCCAGCACCCCGTTCCCTGCCATCAGCGCCGCGGCGATCTGCCCGGTGAAGATCGCAAGCGGGAAGTTCCAGGGGCTGATCGCGGCGATCAAGCCGCGCGCGGGCGCCGTCGCGGCCTCCCCCTCGCGCGCATAATAGCGTAGGAAATCGACCGCCTCGCGCAGCTCGCCCACCGCATCGCCCCAGCTCTTGCCCGCCTCGCGCGCCAGCGTCGCGAAGATCAGCCCGTAATTCGCCTCGTAGAGATCGGCCGCGCGGCGCAGCACCGCGGCGCGCTCGGCCGGGGCCGCCCCCCAGGGCCGCGCATCGTCGAGCGCGCGCGCGACCGTCGCCGCATCGGCCTCGACCACCCAGCCCACCGCCTCGCCCGTCGCCGGGTTGAGCACCGGATGGGTCTCGCCTGAAGGCGCCGACACGGTGATCGGCGCCGCATCGGGCAGGCTCACCGACCGCGCCGCCTCGATCTCCTCGATCACCCGCGCATCCGAGAGATCAAAGCCGCGCGCATTGACCCGGCCCGCGCCGAAAATCGCCTCGGGCGCGACGAGCCCCGCCGGCGCCCGCGCCGTCTCGAGCGCGGCGAAGGGGTCGCGCGCGATCGCCTCGGGCGCCACGCTCTCATCGACGATCTGATGCACGAAGGACGAGTTCGCGCCGTTCTCCAGAAGCCGCCGCACGAGATAGGCCAGAAGATCGCGATGCGCCCCCACCGGCGCATAGATCCGGCAGCGCCCCTGCGTCTCCTTCAGCACGATATCATGGAGCCGCTCGCCCATCCCATGCAGGCGCTGCAGCTCGAAGGGGCGCCCCTCGGCCAGCTCGAGGATCGCGGTGACGGTATGGGCGTTGTGCCCGGCAAATTGCGGGAAGATCCGGTCGCCCATCGCGAAAAGCTTCTTCGCCAAACAGATATAGCTGACGTCCGTCGCCACTTTCGAGGTGAAGAGCGGGAAGCCCGGGTGCCCCTCGACCTGCGCGAGCTTCATCTCCGCGTCCCAATAGGCGCCCTTCACCAGCCGCACCGAGATCTTGCGATCGTAGCGCCCGCACATCTCGTAAAGCGCGTCGATCGCGGCGCCCGCGCGTTTGCCATAGGCCTGCACGACGACGCCGAGCCCATCCCAGCCGGCGAGCGAGGGCGCGGCCATCACCGCCTCGATCACCTCGAAGGAGAGGCTCAGCCGCGCCTGTTCCTCGGCGTCGATATGCATGCCGATGCCGACGGCCTGCGCCTGTTCGGCGAGCCGCACCACGACCGGCACGAGCTCGGCCATCACCCGCGCCTCATTGGCCACGTCATAGCGCGGATGCAGCGCCGAGAGCTTGATCGAAATGCCCGGGTTCGCGACCACCGAACCATGGGTCGCGACCTTGCCGATCGCGGCGATCGCGCGGCTGTAGGCCTCCTCGTAGCGGCGCGCATCAGCCGCGGTCATCGCCGCCTCGCCGAGCATGTCATAGCTGTAGGTAAAGCCCTGCGCCTCGCGGGTGCGGGCGCGCTCGAGCGCCTTCTCGATCGTCTCGCCGAGCACGAATTGCCGGCCCATCTCCTTCATCACCCGCCCGACCGCGACCCGGATCACCGGCTCGCCGAGCCGCTTGATCAGCCCGCGCAGCGTGCCCGCCACGCCCGGCTGATCATCGTCGAGCACCTTGCCGGTCAGCATCAGCGCCCAGGTCGAGGCGTTGACGAGCGAGGAGGCCGCGGTGCCGAGGTGCTTGTTCCATTCCGCCGGCGCGATCTTGTCCTCGATCAGCGCGTCGATCGTCTCGGCGTCAGGCACCCGCAACAGCGCCTCTGCCAGACACATGAGCGCCACGCCCTCGCGCGTCGAGAGCCCGTATTCGGCGAGGAAATGCTCCATCAGCGTGGGCTTCGCCTCGCGCCGGATCCGCCCGATCAGCTCCGCCGCCCGCGCCGAGATCGCCGCGCGGGTCTCGGCCGTGATCCCGGCCTCGGCGACGAGCCGCGACAGCAGCGCGCCCTCGGGCGCGAATTTGGCCTCGGGGCCCTCGAGGGTGGGGAAACTCGGGAACGGGATCGGGGTCTGCTGCATGGGAAACTCCTTGGATTTCCATGAGAACTAGCCGAATCGATCTGGACGATGTGACCAAGGATATGCGATTTTGCAGTGAAATCGACCGAAATTCTGACAGGATTCAGATCATGGACCTTGATGCCACCGATAAACGGATTCTGGCCGAGCTCGTCGCCAATGCCCGGATCTCGACGACCGAGCTGGCGCGCAAGGTCGGGCTGTCGAAAACCCCGGTCGCGGCGCGGATCAAGGCGATGGAGGAGATCGGGCTGATCACCGGCTACCGCGCGATTCTCTCGCCGCTCAAGCTCGGGCTGACCCATGTGACCTATCTCGAGGTGCGCCTGAGCGACACGCGCGAACGCGCGCTGCGCGCCTTCAACGAGGCGGTGCGCGCGATCCCCGAGGTCGAGGAATGTTACATGATCGCGGGCGGGTTCGATTACCTTCTCAAGGTCCGCTCGCGCGATATGGCCGATTACCGGCGGATCATGGGCGAGAAGATCTCCGCCCTGCCCCATGTCCACGCCACCTCGAGCTATGTCGCGATGGAGGCGGTCGTGGAGCAGAGCTGGATGAGCCTTTAAGGCGCCCCGGGCGCGGGCGGGCGCACCCGGAACACCGCGCAATAAAGCGCCGGCGCGAAGAGCAGCGTGATCAGCGTGCCCGCGATGATGCCGCCCATCATCGCGAAGGCCATCGGCGCCCAGAACACCTCGCGCGAGATCGGGATGAGCGCGAGGCTCGCCGCCGCGGCGGTCAGCAAGATCGGGCGCGCGCGGCTGTCGGAGGCCTCGAAGACCGCCTCCCAGCGGCTCTTGCCGGCGCCGATCAAGACCTCGACCTCGTTGATCAGGATGATCGAGTTGCGGATCAGGATGCCGACGAGCGCGAGCACGCCGAGGATCGCGACGAAGCCCAGCGGCGCGCCGGCCGGCAAGAGCGCCGTGACCACGCCGATCATCCCCAAAGGCGCCACCGCCAGCACGATGAACATCAGCCGGAAGCTCTGCATCTGGATCATCACCAGCGTGAGCATGAGCAGCACCATCAACGGCACCACCGCGATGATCGGCGCCTGGCTCTCGGCGCTCGATTCCGCGACGCCCCCCGCCTCGATCCGGTAGCCCGGCGGCAACCCGGCCGAGACCTCGGCGATCATCGGCGCGAGATCCTTGACGATGGTGGCGGGCTGCGCGCCGCCGTCGATGGCGGCCTTCACGGTGATCACCGGCACGCGGTTGCGCTGATGGATCACCGGCGCCTCGGTCTGCCATTCGAGCCGCGCGAAGGAGAGAAGCGGCACCGGCTCGCCCGCCGGGCTCATCAGCTGCAACGAGCTGAGCGCCTCGATCGAGGAGCGGTCCTGCGCGGCGCCGCGCACCACCACATCGACAAGGTCGCGCCCGGCGCGCAGCTCGGTCGCGCTGAAGCCCTCGAACATCGCCTGCAGCGAGGTTGCGACCTCCTTTTGCGTCAGCCCGAGCTGGCGCAGCCGCGCCTGATCGAGCACCACCCGCGCCACCCGCACCGGCTCGCCCTCGTCGAGCATGATCCGCACCAGCCGCGGATCGGCCGAGATCTTCTCTGCGAGCCCCCGCGCCTGCGCGAGCAGCACATCGCGATCAGGCCCCATCAGCCGGTATTGCACCGGCTTGCCGACCGGCGGCCCGAGCTCGAGCGTCTTGATGAAGACATCGACCCCGGGGCGGTCCTTCATGTGCTCTTGCAAGGCCGCACGCAGCGCGTTGCGCGCCTCGAGACCCTTGGTCATCACCACGATCTGCCCGAGATAGGGCGCGGGCGTCGGGATATCGAGCGAGAGCAGGAACCGCGGCGCCGAGCGCCCGACATAGCTCGACCAATAGGCGACCTCCTCGCCGCGGGTCGCGAGAAAGCCCTCGATCTCGGCCATCGCGGCATCGGTGGCGCCGATCGCGGCGTTCTGGCGCAGCGTCACGTCGATCAGAAGCTCGGGGCGGTCGGAGGCGGGGAAGAACTGTTGCTCGACAAAGCGCATCCCGAACATCGCCGCGCCGAAGGCCGCGAAGGTCAGCCCGATGGTCAGCCATTTCGCCGCCATCGCCGCGCGCAGGATGCGCCGGAAGCCGCGCCGCAAGGGCCCGGCGCGATGCGCCTCATGGTGCAGCTTCGCGGGCAGGAAGGTCACCCCGAGCAGAGGCGCAAAGAGCACCGCGACGACCCAGGACAGCAACAGCGAGATCGCGATCACATAGAAGAGCGAGAGCGTATATTCGCCCGCCTGGCTCGAGTTCAGCCCGATCGGGATGAAGCCCACCACGGTGACGAGCGTGCCCGAGAGCATCGGGAAGGCGATCGAGCTCCAGGCATGGGAGGCGGCCTTCGTCAGGCTCTCGCCGAGCTCGAGCCGCGCGATCATCGTCTCGATCGCGATCATCGCATCATCGACCAGCAGCCCGAGCGCGATGATCAGCGCGCCAAGCGAGATCCGTTGCAGCGTCACCCCCATCAGATCGAGGATCACGAAGGTCAGCGCGAGCACCAGCGGGATCGACATCGTGACGACGAGCCCCGCCCGCATCCCGAGCGAGACGAAGCTGACCAGCAGCACGATCCCCACCGCCTCGGCGAGCGCGCGCAGGAAATGGTTGACCGACTCCTCGACGACGCGCGGCTGATCGGCGACCTTGTGCAGCCCGATGCCGACCGGCAGCCCCGCCTCGACCCGCGCCATCAGCGCCTCGAGCTCGGTGCCGAAGGCGAGGATATTGGCACCCTGACGCATGCCGATGATCAGCGCGAGCGCGGGCTGGCCGTTATAGCGGTAAAGCGCGGCGGGCGGGTCCTCATAGCCCGCGCTGACCTCGGCGACATCGGCCAGCGTGAAGAAGGTCTCGCCCACCCGCAAGGGCGCGCCGGCGAGCTCCTCGGCGGAGGCGAACTGCCCGCTCAGCCGCACCGCGATCATCTCGCCCTCGGTGCGGATCACCCCCGAGGGCACGATCGCGTTTTGCGCGGCGAGCGTGTTGAGCACCGCCGCCCGGTCGAGGCCCAGCGCCGCGAGCTTTCGCGCGGAGAATTCGACATGCACCACCGGATCGAGCGCGCCGAGGATCTCGACCTTGCCGGTATCGGCCAGCGTCAGCACCGCCGAGCGCACCTCCTCGACCCGGTCCTTGATCTCCTGCGGGCTGAAGCCGTCATAGGTGAAGGCGTAGATATTGCCGTAAACGTCGCCGAAACTGTCATTGAAGGCGAAGCCCGCGAATTCCGCCGGGAACTCGCCCTGGATATCGGCCATCATGTCGCGCACCTTGCGCCAGGTCTGGGTGACGGCGGCGCCGCGCACCTGCGGCTTGAGCTCGAGATAGACGATCGCGCGGCCCGGATAGGTCTCCGAGCGGGTGAATTTGCGGTCGGGCAGCTCCTGGAGTTTCTTCTCGATCCGGTCGGTGACCTGCTCGCGCATTTCCTCGGCGGTGGCGCCGGGCATCGCGGCCGAGATCGTCATGATCTTGATCGTGAAGGAGGGGTCCTCCTCGCGGCCGAGGTTGATGTAGGAAATCACCCCCGCGACCAGCGAGACGATGATCAGGAACCACACCATCGAGCGATGCCGCAGCGCCCAGTCCGAAAGGTTGAACCCGCCCATCATTCTTCCCTCGCGCCAAGCTCTTGGCCGGGGGTGACCGAATGGATCCCCCGGATCAGGATTTCATCGCCCGCCGCGAGGCCCTGGGTGACGAGCACCCGCCCCTCGGGCCCCGGCAGGAGCGTGACCGCCACCGCCTCGGCGCGCCGCCCCGGGCCCACCCGCCAGACGCGCGCGCCCTCGCCCATGTCGAACACCGCCGCGCGCGGCAGGCTCAGCGCCGCGACCTCCGGCAGATCGAGCCGCACATCGACGAGCGCGCCGAGCCGCGGCGCCCGCGCCGCATCCTCGAGCGCGATGCGCAGCCGCCGCGCCCGCGTGCCGCCCTCGGCCACCGGCTCGATCAGCCGCAGCGTGCCGGCCATCGGCGCGCCGCCCTCGATCCGCGGCGTGATGACAAACCGGCTCTCGGGCGCGATCACGGCGAGCACCTCCTGCGGCACGTCGATGAGCACATCGCGCCCCTCCTCGGTGGCGAGGCTCAGAACCGGCGTGCCCGCCGCGACCATCGTGCCGGGCTCGACATAGGCCGTCACCACGACCCCGCTCGCCGGCGCGCGCAACGTGCCATAACGCGCCGCATCGACCGCGCGCACGAGATCGGCCTGCGCCGCACGCAACGCCGCGCGCGCGGCATCGGCCTTGGCCTGCGCCGCCTCGCGCACCGCCTCCGAGGCGACCTCGCGGCGGCGCAATTCCTCAGCCCGCGCAAGGCTTTGCGCGGCGAATTCGGCCTGCGCCTGAGCCGCGTTCACCGCCGCCTGCGCCGCCGAGACATCCTCGGAGAGGGTGATCTGATCGAGCCGCGCGAGCACCTGCGCACGCGCCACCCGGTCGCCCACCGAGAACCGGCGGATCTGCATCCGGCCCGGCGTCTGAAAGGCGAGCGTGGTCTCCACCCGCGCCGCCACCACGCCCGGGAAGGAGCGCAGATGCGCGGCCTCCGAGGTGACGATTTCCGAAACCACCGGGCGCAGCGCCTCCTCGGCCCGCCCCGCCCCGGGCGCCACCGCGAGCGCCACCGCCACCAGGATCGCCGCCCTCATCGCACGCCCTCCACCGCCGTCACCGGCCGTCCGGGGTAGAGCAGATGCGCCCCCTCCGCCGCGACCAGCGTGCCCGCCGCGAGCCCGCCGGACAGCTCGACCCGCTCATCGGTGTAGCGCAGCACCTCGACCGGCGTGAGCCGCGCGCGCCCCGCGCCCGGGTCCACCACCCAGACCGCCGCGCGCCCGCCCTCGACCGCGAGCGCCGACCACGGCACCGAAACCGCCGCCCCGAGCGGCAGATCGAGCCGCCCCGCCACCGCCGCGCCGAGCCCGGGCGCCTCCGGCCCCTCGGCGAGCGCCGCCTTGATCCGCACCGTGCCGGTCTGCGCGCTCACCACCGGAGAAATCTCGCTCACCACCGCACGCACCTGCCGCTCCGCCCCGTCAAGGCTGCGCAGCGCGATCTCGCGGCCGGCGAACGCGGAGATCTGCGGCGCATCGGGCACCTGAAACACCGCGATCCGCCGCCCCGCCCGCGCCAGCGTGATCACCGGCTGCGCCGCGCCCACGACTTGGCCCGCCTCGGCCGAGCGCGCGGTGACCACCCCCGCCACGGGCGCGCGCAGCTCGGTGTCGCGCAGGGCCTGCGCGGCCTTGGCCTGAGCCGCGCGGGCCTGATCATCGGTGGATTGCGCGCTCAGCTCCGCCTCGAGCGCCGCATCGAGCGCGGCCTGCGTCATCGCCCCGCGCGCGGTCAGCCCCTCGGTGCGCTCGCGCGCCTGCCGGGCCTGGGTCAGCGTCGCCTCGGCGGCGCGGCGCTGCGCCTGGGCCGCGGCCAGAGCGGCGCGCGCCTGCGCCGGGTCAACCCGGCCAAGGAGCTGCCCGACGGCGACCGTCTCGCCGACCTCGACCGCAATCTCGAGGATCTGCCCGCCGGAGCGGAACCCGAGCGGCACCGCCTCCGCCGCCTCGACCTCGCCGGTGAGCTCGAGCCGCAGCTCCGCCGTCACCGGCTGAGCGGGCACCACGCGCACCGCGAGCGGCTCCTCCGCCGCCGCGGCCCCGCCGAGCGCCCATAGCCCCGCCGCCGCGATCATCCCAACCCGGTCGCGCATCCCGCTCTCCCCCCTGATCCTTCTCCCCTACGGGCGTCACTCTCACATCTGACGCGAAAAAATAAACCGTTTCGTTAAGTCACTTCGCCGCACCCCCGCGCCGCCCGCCGCGCGGCGTTCTTGTGATCGCGCCGGCGCGCCGATAGACTGGCCCGATGACCACGGCCCCCAGACCAGATCCCGAGACCGGCCCCGAGACCGGCTGGCGCGGCTCGCGCGAGCTGTGGCTCGACGCCGCCTATGGCGCGCTCGTCGAGGGCGGGATCGACGCGGTGAAGATCCAGCCGCTCGCCGCCCGCCTCGCGCTCTCGCGCACGTCGTTTTACTGGTTCTTCAAGGATCGCGCGGCGCTCCTCGAGGCGCTGGCCGAGCTCTGGGCGGCGCGCACGACCGCGCCCCTGATCGCCGCCTGCGAGGGCTATGCCGCCACCGAAACCGAGGCGATGCTGACCGTGACGGCGGGCTTTCTCGACGAAACCTTCGATTCGCGGCTGGAATTCGCGGCGCGGGGCTGGGCGCTGCAAGACCCCGCGATGCGCGCGCGCCTGCATGAGGCCGACAGCCGCCGCCTCGAGGCGCTCGTCGCGATGCTGATGCACTGGGGCCATGACCCGCTCGACGCCGATGTGCGCGCCCGCGCGATCTATCTCGTGCAGATCGGCTATATCGCGATGCAGACCGCCGAGAGCCTCGAGACCCGGATCCCGCGGGTGGCCAATTACGTCGAGATCTTCACCGGCCGCAGCCCCACCGACGAAGAGCTCGCCCGGTTCCGCGCGCTCGTGCTCTCCCGCGCGGCGCGATAATTTCGCGGCAAAATTGAAACCATTTGCGCGCTCCTGCGTATAAAGGGAATGACCCTGATCCGCGGAGCCTCGTGATGCCTCTTCGCCTTCGTCTTGCCGCGCTCGCCGTGGCGCTGCTCTCCCCCGCCGCGCTCGCCGCCGAACCCGCGCCGAGCTTCACCTTCCCCGCGATCGAGGGCGGCACGATCGACACCGCCCAGTGGCGCGGGCGGCCGGTTCTGGTGGTCAATACCGCCTCGATGTGCGGCTTCACGCCCCAATATGACGGGCTGCAAGACCTGCAAGACCGCTACGGGGCGCGCGGGCTTGTCGTGCTCGCCGTGCCGTCGGATGATTTCCGCCAGGAGCTCGATACCGCCAAGGAGGTGAAGGAGTTCTGCGCGCTGAATTTCGATCTCAGCCTGCCGATGACCGATATCGAACATGTTCGCGGCTCGGCGGCGCATCCGTTCTACCGCTGGGTGCGG
The DNA here is from genome assembly GCF_001856665.1 of Rhodobacter xanthinilyticus. Taxonomy (NCBI): domain Bacteria; kingdom Pseudomonadati; phylum Pseudomonadota; class Alphaproteobacteria; order Rhodobacterales; genus Rhodobacter; species Rhodobacter xanthinilyticus. The sequence goes on from NZ_CP017781.1 coordinate 3,165,178, forward strand.
GAAACCTCGGGCTTTGCGCCGGGGTGGAATTTCAACAAGGTGCTGCTCGATGGTGAGGGGCAGGTCGTGGGCCATTGGGGCGCCACGACCGAGCCCGAAGCGCCCGAGATCACCCAGGCGATCGAGCCGCTCCTGACCAAGGGCTGATCAGCCGCCCCAGGTGCGTTCGAGCACGCCGAGCCAGTTGCGATAGGCGATCTTCTCGACGAGATCCGCGCCATAGCCATGGTCGCGCATCGCGCCGATCAGCCCCTGTAGCCCCGCGACATCGCCCAGAACCTCGGGGATCTCGGCGCCGTCGAAATCCGAGCCGAGCCCGACGTGATCCTCGCCGAGCCGCGCGATCAGGTGATCGAGGTGGCGCAGCATCGGCGCCCAGCCGCGGGTCGCGTCCTGGCAGCCATCCTCGTTGAGGAAGCCCACCGCGTAGTTGACGCCCACCATGCCGCGGCTCTCGCGGATCATGTCGAGCTGACGGTCGGTGAGGTTGCGCGAGGAGGGCGTGAGCGCATGGGCGTTGGAATGAGTCGCGACCAAGGGCGCGTCCGAGAGCCGGGCGATATCGTCGAAGCCCTTCTCGTTCAGATGGCTCAGATCGAGCATGATTTTCAGCGCGTTACATTCTTTGACCAGCCGCTTGCCCGCCTCGGTCAGCCCCGGCCCGGTATCGGGCGCGGACGGATAGGCAAAGGGCACGCCATCGCCGAAGACCGTCGGGCGCGACCACACCGGCCCGAGCGAGCGCAGCCCCATCGCATGGAAGACATGAAGCGCGTTCAGATCCTCGTCGATCGCCTCGGCGCCCTCCATATGCAGGATCGCGGCGATCACACCTTCGGCCATCGCGGCGCGGATCTCGGCCGCGGAGCGCACGATCCGGAGCGCGCCGCCCGAGGCCCGCTCCATCCACATCAGATGCCCCGCCGCCTCGATCGCGGGCGCGATCGCGGCCTGGAACGGGATCAGATCGGGCAGCGGCAGCGCATAGGGCGGGGTCTCCATCTGCGCCATCAGCTCGGCATCGTCATGGGCCACGGGCGAGGGCAGGTAGATCGCGAAGAACCCGCCCGCAAAGCCGCCCGCGCGCATCCGCGGCAGGTCGAGATGGCCGCGCCCCTCGCCGGTCAGCCAGATTTCCTCGCGCTTTTCAGGCGCGAGCAAGAGCCGCAAAAGGAGGTCGTTATGGCCATCGAAAACGGGGATCATGCGCTGTCCTTTCCCGCAGGGTCGAGCATCCGGTCCGCCGAAGCCTCGAACAGGCTGCGCGCGTAATCGGTCTTCATGCGGGCATGGGCGAGGTCGTCGCGCACCAGCTCTTCGACCGCGCGGCCATGCTGCATGACGAGCACCCGGTCGCACATGTGATCGATCACCGCAAGGTCGTGACTGACCATCAGGAAGGTCAGCCCTCGCTCCTCGCGCAAACGTGCGAGCAGGTTCAGAACCTCCGCCTGCACCGAGGCATCGAGCGCCGAGGTCGGCTCGTCGAGGAGCAGGATCTCGGGCTCGAGCATCAGCGCGCGGGCGATCGCGACGCGCTGACGCTGGCCGCCGGAGAGCTGATGGGGGTAGCGGAAGCGGAACGAGGCGGGCAGCCCGACATCCTCGAGCGCGCGCACCACCTTCGCATCCGAGCCGCCGATGCTATGGATCGCGAGCGGCTCGGTGAGCGTGCGGTCGATCGTGTGGCGGGGGTGCAGGCTCGCATAGGGGTCCTGGAAGACCATCTGCACCCGCGCCGCGAAGGCCTTGGCGCCATGATGGGCGAGCGCTTTGCCATGGATGCGGATCTCGCCCTCGGAGATCGGCGCGAGCCCGCACAGCGCGCGCAGGATCGTCGATTTGCCCGAACCGCTCTCGCCCACGAGCCCGTAGCTCTCGCGCGCGGCGACGGTGAGCGACACGCCCTCGATGGCGCGCACCTTGCGGCCCTTGGCGTCGAAAATGACCGAGAGATTCTCGATTTCGATGAGGTTATTCATTGGCCCAGGCCCCCGTCCGATCCAGCCCCGGCAAAGGCGCGCGCGCCCCCCCGATCCGCGGCAGGCAATTGAGGAGCCCCTGCGTATAGGGGTGTTTCGCGGCGAGAAGATCGCCCGCCGCGAGCTCCTCGACGATGCGCCCGCGATACATGACAAGCACCCGGTCGCAAAACCGCGCGACCAGCCGCAGGTCATGGCTGATGAAGATCAGCCCCATGCCGCGCTCGCGCACCAGCCCGTCGAGGATCGACATCACCTCCGCCTGCACCGTCACATCGAGCGCCGAAGTGGGCTCGTCGGCGATCAGGAGATCGGGCTTCGGGATCAGCATCATCGCGATCATCACCCGCTGGCCCATACCGCCCGAGAGCTCATGCGGCCAGGCCTCCATCACCCGCTCCGGGTCGCGGATCTGCACCGCCTCGAGCGCCTCGATGGCGCGCCGGCGCGCCTCGGCGCGGCCCAGCCGGTCGCGGCGCAAGAGCCCCTCCATGAGCTGCGCGCCGACCCGCATCACCGGGTTGAGCGAATATTTCGGGTCCTGCATGACCATCGCAAGGCGCGGGCCGCGCAGCGCGCGCATCTGCCGCTCGGTGGCGCGGGTGAGGTCGATGCCGTCGAACTCCATCCGGTCGGCCTCGATCCGCCCCGGCGGGCGGATCAGCCGCAGCACCGAGCGCCCGGTGATGGTCTTGCCCGAGCCGCTCTCGCCGACAATGCCGAGCCGCTCGCGGCCGAGCGAGAAGGAGACGCCCCGCACCGCCTCGACCGGGCCGGTTTCGGTGGCGAAGGTGACGCGCAGGTTTTCAATGTTGAGAAGGCTCATCGCGAGGCACTCCGCGGGTCGAGCACATCGCGCAACCCGTCGCCCAGAAGGTTGAAGCCGAGCGAGACGATGAAGATCGCAAGCCCCGGCATGGTGGCGACCCACCATTGTTCAAAGAGGAACTTGCGCCCCGAGGAGATCATCAGACCCCATTCCGGCAAGGGCGGCTGCACGCCGAGCCCAAGGAAGCCGAGCCCCGCCGCGATCAGGATCACGCCGGCCATGTCGAGCGTGACGCGGATGATCACCGAAGGCAGGCACATCGGCACGACATGACCCCAGATGATCCGCGCCGCCCCCGCGCCTTGCAGGCGCACCGCGGCGATGTAATCGGAGTTGCGCACCGTCAGCGTCTCGGCGCGGGCAACGCGGGCGTAGGGCGGCCAGGCGGTCAGCGCGATCGCGAGCACCGCATTCTGCACCCCGGGCCCCAGCACCGCCACCAGCGCGAGCGCCAGGATCAGCCGCGGGAAGGCGAGGAAAATATCGGTCACCCGCATCAGGACGGTATCGACCCAGCCGCCGTAATAGCCCGCGACCGTGCCGATCAGGAGCCCCAGCACCGGCGCCGTCACCGCCACCATCGCGACAATGGTCAGCGTGATCCGCGCGCCATGGACGATCCGGCTCCAGATATCGCGGCCGAAATCATCGGTGCCGAGCCAATGCCCCGGCGTGCCCGGCGGCAAGAGCCGCTGGCCGAGGTTCTGCATGAACGGGTCATGCGTCGCAAAGAGCGGCGCCGCCACCGCCATCAGGCACAACACCACGATGATCGCGAGGCCGAACATCGCCAGCGGGTTGCGTTTGAGCCGCAGCCAGGCAAGCCAGGCCTGGCCAAGGCGGGCCTGGCGGCGCGAAGACGGGCTCGGGTCGGTGAGCCAACGGGTCAGAGCAGTCGAAGCCATCAGCGCGCCCTCGGGTCGACAAGACGATAGATCAGGTCGGAGACCATGTTGAGCGTGACAAAGGCCACCCCCACCACCACCGTGCCGCCCAGAACCGCCGGCATGTCGGCCGCGAAAAGCGCATCGGTGATATAGCTGCCCAGGCCCGGCCAGGCGAAGATCGTCTCGGTCAGCACCGAGCCCTCCAAGAGATAGGCGTAGCTCAGCGCGATCACCGTGATCAGCGGCACCGAGACATTGCGCATCGCATGGACCCAGATCACCCGCCATTCGGGCATGCCCTTCACCCGCGCGGTGGTGATATATTCCTGGCTGAGCTCGCCCAGCATGAAGCTGCGCGTCATCCGGCTGATATAGGCCATCGAGACATAGCCCAAGATCCCCGCCGGCAGGACGATATGGGTGAGCGCATTGGCAAACACATCCCACGCGCCGTTGAGCGCGCTGTCGATCAAGATCGCGCCGGTGTAGCGCGTCATGGTGAATTCGAGCATCATCTCATAACCCGCGTCGAGCCGCCCCGGCCCGCCGACCCAGCCCAGATGCCCGTAGAAGATCAAGAGCCCGATCAGCCCGAGCCAGAACACCGGCATCGAATAGCCCACGAGCCCGACCAGCCGCACCAGCTGATCGGCGAGCGTGCCCGGCCGCGTCGCCGCCAGAACCCCCGCCGGCACGCCGAGGATCACCCCGAAGATCGTGCCGAGCGTGGCGAGTTCGAGCGTCGCAGGGAAATAGCGCGCGATCTCGGAAACGACGGGCTCGCGGGTGCGGATCGACTGGCCGAGATCGCCGTGCAGCGCATCGCGGACATAGATCAGGAACTGCTGCCAGAGCGGCTCATCGAGGCCGAGGCTGTCGCGCACGGCGGCATATTGCTCGGCCGTGGCACGTTCACCCACGATCGAGAGCACCGGGTCGATCGGCACCACGCGGCCGATGACGAAGGTCACGAGCAAGAGCCCAAGGAGCGTGAAGGCCAGCGTCACGAGCCCGCTCAGGAGCGGGCGCAGATGCCGGGTGGCGGAGGCGGGGGAGGTGTCGGTCACGGACATCGGTCTGAACGCCGCGCCCCGGGGAGCCCGAGGCGCGGCAAGGTCTTACTTCGTCACCAGCCAGTAGGTCGCGCTATCGGTCGCGCCGCCGGCATGGAAGCCCGAGACATTGGCGCGCATCGCGTCCTGGCGGGCCTGCTGGAACATCGTCACGAAGGCCGAGCTGTCGCGGTGGATGCGCTGCATCTCCTCATACATCGCCTTGCGCTTGTCAGTGTCGCGCTCGGTCACCGCGGCGGCGGTCATCTCCTTGAGCGCACCCGGATCCCAGGCGGTCCGCCAGGCGAGATAGCCGGTGGCCTTGGCCTCGTCGGAATTGTCCGGGTTGTCGGCGAAGGTCGACGCGTTGGTCTGCGGGTCGGGGTAATCCGGGCCCCAGGTCTGCAGCGTGATCTCATGCTGGCGCGCGCGATATTTCTCGAGCACCTGCTTGCCGTCGCCGACATCGAGGGTCACGTTGATGCCGATCTGGCCGAAGGTGTTCTGCACCGATTGCGCGATATCCATCCGCTCGGGGTTGTTGCGCACCGTGATCGAGACATTGAGCGGCAGCGTCACGCCCGACTCGGCCAAGAGCGCCTTGGCCTTCTCGAGATCCAGCGCATAGGGCGTGTCATCGAGCGCGCCGAGGAAACCCTGCGGCAGGAACGCCTGATGGGGCACCCATTGGCCCTTCAGGATGGTGTCGGTCATGCCGGTGTAATCGACCGCATAGCGCATCGCCTCGAGCACCTTCGGGTTCGCCAGATCGGCGACCTTCTGGTTCATCGCGAGGTAATAGATCTGGCCGCCGACATCGTTCTTGACGGTGATGTCGGGGTTGCCCTCGATGCCCGCGATATCGACCGGGGTCATTTCGCGGCCGATATCGATATCGCCCTTCTCGAGCAGGAGCCGCTGCGTCGCGCCCTCGGGGATATGGCGCATCAGCACGTTCTTGATCGGCGCATCGCCGCGCCAATGGCCCTCGCGCGCGGTCAGGATATAGCCCTCGTTCGGCTTGAAGCTCTTGAGCACATAGGCGCCGGTGCCGGCCGAATTGCTCTTGAGCCATTCGTTGCCCATGTCGCCGTTGACCTCATGCGACATCACCGTCTCCATGTCGACGATCTCGGCCACGCCCGCGGTCAGACAGTTGTAGATGAAGCTCGGCGCATAGGCCTTGTCGGTCTTCAGCGTGAGCGTGTCGCCCTCGGCGGTGATCATCGCATCGACATTGTCCTTGGTCAGGCCGAATTGCGTGAGGATGAAGGCCGGGGTCTTGTCGAGCTTGACGACGCGCTTGAGCGAGGCCGCGGCGACCTCCGCGGTGACCGGGTTGCCCGAGGAGAAGGTGATCCCCGATTTCATCTTGAAGGTGTAGGTCATCCCGTCGTCCGAGACGGACCAGCTTTCCGCCAGACCGGGGACCAGCTCGCCCGGCTTCGTCGGGTCAAGCTCGATGAGCGTGTCATAGAGGTTGTTGTTGAGATCGGTGCCGGAGAATTCGAAGGCCTCGGCCGGGTCGATCGAGACGATATCGTCGATCGCATCGGCGAGCACGAGCGTGTCGGCGGGCGTGCCGGCGTGCAGCGCGGCCGGCGCGGCGCAGGCCATCAGCGCGGCGATCGCAGTGGCCTTGACGAAAGCGTTGGGGGTATTCATCGGCGGACTCCCTGTCCTGATTTCTTTTTGCGCATGGGGGTTTACGCGACGCGCGCCCCATGTCTGGGCAGGAGACTGACCCGCTTCGCGCGGGAAATCAAGAGATCGTGAAGCGCCATGTTGCCGCAAACAACCGATGCGGGAGTGGTGCCCAAATTCGCGTCAGAGCGCGCCGAGCCACTCCGCCGCGATCAGCCCGCGCAAGCTGTTGCCGACGAAAACCGCCCGCGCGGCGGCGAGGTCGGCGGGGGTCAGACGCGCCTCGCGCCAGCCCTGCGCGAGCATCTCGGCGCGCAGGACGCCAGGCAGGAGCCCGCAGCCAAGCGCCGGCGTCAGCCGCGCGCCGTCGGGCATCTCGACGAAGATCGAGGTGATCGTGCCCTCGCAGATCGCCCCGTCCGTGTTGCAAAAGACGAGCTCATCGACCCCCGCGGGCAACGCCGCGCGCGCGCGGTCATAAAGCGCGCGCTGGGTGGTCTTGACCCGAAGCCAGGGGTCGGCGGCGCGTAGCCGCTCGGGCGCGAGCGCGACCCGCCAGCGCCCCGCCGCGGGCCCCAGCGGCGCGCTGGTGATCTCGACCGCGCCGCCCGCATCAAGCGTCAGCCGGCACCGCAAGGGCGCCACCGGCGCGCCCAGCCCCGCAACCGCCGCATCGAGCCGCTCAGGCGCGCAGGCAAAGCCAAGCCGCGCCGCCGCGCCGATCAGCCGCGCCCGATGCGCGCCCCAGCGCCGCGCGCCCTCGCCCGGCCACAGGCCAAAGGTCTCGATCAGCCGGGTGCCCGGCGGGATATCTGCGCAAAACGGCTCTTCCACAGCGCCTCCTGATATTCGGCCCCGGCGGTGCTGTCCCAGACGACCCCACCGCCGACATTGAGCACCCCGCGCCCCCCCGCCACCATCAGCGTGCGGATCGCAACGTTGAACGACGCCCGCCCATCGGGCGCCGCCCAGCCGATCGTGCCGCAATAGACCTCGCGCGGGAAGGGTTCGAGCGCGCGCAAGATCTCCATCGCGCGCAGCTTCGGCGCGCCGGTGATCGAGCCGCAGGGGAAGAGCGCGCGCAAGATCGCTCCGATCCCCACCCCCGGCAAGAGCCGCGCGGTGACGGTGCTCACCATCTGATGGACGGTGCGATAACTCTCGATCTCGTAAAGCCGCGGCACGCGCACCGAGCCGACCTCGGCCACCCGGCTCAGATCGTTGCGCAGAAGATCGACGATCATCAGATTCTCGGCGCGGTTCTTCACATCGCCCTGCAACCAGTCGCGCTTGGCCCGGTCGGCCTCGGGGCTCGCGCCGCGCTCGACCGTGCCCTTCATCGGGCGGGTGGTGATCAGGCCCTCGGCGTCGGTCTCGAAGAAAAGCTCGGGCGAGCGGCTCAGAAGCGCGGGCAGATCCTGCTGCACGACAAGCGCGCCATGGCCGACCGGCTGGCGCTCGACGAGCGCGGCATAGATCTCGGCAGGCGTGCCCGAGACCGTGCAATCGATCGGGAAGGTCAGGTTCGCCTGATAGACATCGCCCGCGCCGATATAATCATGGAGCCGCGCGAAGGCCTGCGCGTAATCCTCGGCCGTCCAACGCGGCGCGAACTCCTCCACCGTGCCGCGCGGGGCGGGCAGATCGGGCGCGGGCTCGGGCCCGTCATAGACCCCGAACCGCAGGAGCGGCAGCACGCGCCCCTCGGGCATCGCCCGCTCCAGCCGCGGCTCGAGCGCATGGCCAAGCTCATAGCTCGCATAGCCCGCAAGCCATTTTCCTGCGGCGCGTGCGGCGTCGAGCGCATCGAGCGCCGGCGCGACGTCATCGAGGGTGCGGGCCTCGATGAGCGCATGGGGGCGGGCGAAGAGGCACGGCTGAGGGCGTTGCGTGCCCTGATCAAAACGAACGTCCACTGTCGCGCCCCTGAACTGGTTTTCTCGGCGAGCCTGATCTCTAGAGGCAAACGGCTCCGGGCTCAATCCTGCACGGGTGTGGCGGTTTTCGCTTTTGTGTGTGTTGAATGCGCAAAGCCGCCCTTGGGCGGCATTTATATTGGTTGCGGGGGCAGGATCGCATCATGACTTGCCGAGCGCGCAAGTAAAGATGGTTGCGGGGACGCGCTTCAGTCTCAACTTGCTGACACGGTCAGCCGCGTAAGCCTTTTCGACCTGAAGACCAGCGGTACAATCGGACCCGACCCATGTAAGCCAACGAATTCAACTTGCCCAGACTGGGCGAGCGGTTGGACCTGAAGTCCAGCCTTTTCTTATTCGCAAGAGCACGTTGGACACTTCGTGCATTCATGGTTTGATCGAAGACCCGTCGATCGACTGGGGCTCCGGGAAGAGTGCGATGATGCGTCTGAGCTTGGGACGCCTGAATGGAAGGTCTGAAACCAGGACGGTAGCTGCAAGTTTCTCGCACAACTCATCCAGAGCCGCACACTCCGCAGGGCTGGGTGAATCTTCGGTATTCTCTATGGGCTCCAGCTCATTGAGTCGCATCAGGAGCTCCCAATCGCGGAGCGCCACGGCCATATCGCCGGTGCCGTCGATTCCAACAACGATCCTATGCACTGTAGCGCCAGTGCCAGTGATCTCGTCCTCGACTTGCGCTACAAGAAGTGGCGCTGAAATGCCGCGAGCACGCGACAGGAACACCGGCTGATCCATGCTGTGCGATATTGCGCGATCAAGCAAAGGATGGCCAACGCCAACAAGCCTGGTTAGGGAATGGTCCGAGCGCATAAAGCGATCAAAGGTGAGTGCGTCGTACCTGTCGCGTAGCTCGATGCTCCCTCGCCAAGCCTCAGGTGTAGCGACTGAAAGGCCCTCGTCACCTTTCGTAACACGACGGCCTGCCAGCGCCATGGCGTTGCGGAAGAAGGGTTCCAATGCAGGAAGGTCGAGTTTGGGAATTTCCGCCCCTGCCGACTGAAAATCGTATCGAGCGACATTCCCGAGCATTGCCCGCACTGTTTCAACGGCATCACGCCCGCCAAACTGCTGAGTACTCTGGTCAAACCAGCCTGCAAGGCCACTGCCGCTGCGCATAGAACCTTGTGAATAGATATCATCAAAGAACTGGCTCCCAGCCATCCCGATGACCAGCTGGGAGATGTCCTCTGGATCATCCATTGAAGCGGAAAGGGTTTCCTGAATCCGCGCAAGTTTCTCCTGCAGGAGAGACCATATCCTTGCTTCCACCGTTTCTGGGTTACGCAGCAGGAAGACACTTACCGCACGCTTCTGACCGTAGCGATTCAGCCGGCCAACGCGTTGATGCAATCGCATGGGGTTCCATGGCATGTCGATGTGAACAAGCACGGCACAGCGTTCCTGCAGGTCGATGCCTTCGCCGCCGGCCTCGGTGGAAATCAGAAAACGGGTCCGACCTGCGTTGAAATCTTCAGCAGCAGAGTCGCGTGACAGCACGATTGCCGTTTCAGCGCCTGTGGCGGAGGTGACAACTAGACGCTCGTCACCATTGATGAAGCCAACGCAGCCTTTTCCGAAACGCGCCTCGAGCGCCTCATGAACAAGTGCTTGCGTCGCCTTGTACTCCGTAAACAAGAGCAGCGGCTCACCTTCAGGGAGATCACGTTCGATCAGGTCGAGTAGCGTTGCAATCTTTGTTTCGCGGTCAATCTCGGTCGAGAGAGCCAAAATCTCGTCGAGGCGGGCAATCTCATCCTGCATCAGCAAGACTGCGGTCTCGCTCGGACGGGCTTCTTCGGCCTCAGCGATTTCGTCGAAAGTCTCAGGTTCGCTGATGTCACGAGGCGTTGCATCCAGAAGGGAGTTTGCCAGCATAGCTCGCCTGCGCCGCAAAGCCCGAGTGATTGCAGCAATTGAGCTGGCCGCAAGCTTTTGCAGGGCGATCAGCAAGAGCATCCGGGCGGTCTGCTGGCGGCCGGAAAGACTTGCCGCATAGGCTCGTCCATCGATGATGAATTCGCTCATTGTATGATAGAATTCAGCCTCAGCTTCAGAAAACCCGTAGTCAACGGAGCGGGTTACCACCGGGCGAAACAGCTTGTTCCCGTCGAGATCAGTCACCAGTGCTTTGTTATTTCGGATCATTGCATTCGGCAGTGCCGAAAGCTGCTCCTTCATTTCTTTTTCCGGATCGAAAAGATCGGGCCGCACGAGCTGCATGAGTGCCAGAAAGCCGAAGTCCTTGCCCCTGTGTGGCGTGCCGGTGAACAAGACCAGTGAATCGATCCGACCAGCATCCTGGAGCTCGCGCAGCAAACCGTAGGTCAGAGTAGCTGCCCGCTCCTGCGCCTGGAAGTGATGCGCTTCATCCACGATGACCAAGTCCCACGGCTCGGCTTGCAGCAGGCGTTTGCGGGGCTTCTCCATGCGCAGAGTGTGGAAGGACGCAACTACCTGGTGCGCGGTTTCCCAGAAACTGATACGACCTCGGTCACTGTCCGCAGTAAACTCCTGCAGACGGATATCGAACATCGTTTTCATTCGGGCCCGCCACTGCGGAACCAGCCGTGCTGGCGCAAGAACAAGTACACGCCTCACTCTGCCGGATGCGATCAACGGCTCAAGGATCAGCCCGGCTTCGATCGTCTTGCCAAGCCCGACATCGTCTGCAACCAGCCAGCGAATTGGCCATGCGCGCGTTACTTGTCGGCACACCCAAAGCTGGTGCGGCAGCAATTGGACTCGGGAACGCGAAAACACTCCCCATTGATCGTTCACCGAAGCGATGGCCAATGCCTGCGCTCTGCAGAGAACAGCGCGACTGTCATCCATCTGGCCGCCCAGCAACGCAGTTTCGAGAGATCGCTGAAGGCTGATACTCTCGCGCTCGACTTGATGGATGGCTGTGCCGAACCGGGCCAGCACCGTAGGGCCGAGGTCGGCCACTACAAACCCCTCGCCATGTATGTGATGGCGAACCAGCTGATCCGCTTCAAGCTTCGTCATAGTTCGTCACCATGAGGTCGTCGTCCAGAACGCGGTAATCACTTCCAAGGAAACCATGTCTTGCAGAGATCATTAGCAATTGTTGCTCATGCTGCCCATCGCTGATGATCTGCATTGGCAAATCCAGATCGCCAAAGAAACCTGCGTCGTCAGGGCCGAGGTGATCTTTCACAATGCCGTAGATCTCACGGGTCTGGTCCATGTCCCCGGCCTCCCCCAAGTCAAGGTCAAGCTCGCTGCGACACAATCTGCGGACGCGATCAGAGGCTGCCCAGCCATAGGGATAGAGGCAATTTCGTTCATCCTCACCCCACAGACCGGCGCGCAGGCCTTCCCGGATCAACCAGTTGGCCCCAAGTCCCAGACTCTGCGTCAGCGGTGCGCCTTCAAGTCCCCGCCTTTGCCAGATCGGCGATGCGCTCAGCTTCCACACTTCTTTCAGCGAGATCACCTTCTGAGTTTGTAAAACCTTCGGCAGGTTACGGTAGGCATCGATGTAATCAGGAAGCCAGCGTGCCAGAACGTAAAGGTCAGCCAAAGCCCGACGCCACTGAGGATAATCAATTCGCCAGGCGTCGGCGCGAGCGAAGTCTTCAAGCCTGAGCAGCCATGGGGTGGGGTCGTTAGGCAGTTTCGCCTCGGCCATTTCCTGCCACCAGCCCGTTTGCCTCGCTTTAGTGACAAAGTTGCGATGCGCGCCCTCCGGAGCCCGGCCCAGAGTGCGAAAGATCGCCAGCGCAAAGAACGTGAACCAGTCCTCACGCCGGGATGCAACATCCTGCGCTGCCAGGTTACGCGGGTGGAATCCATGCGGATAGACCCTTGCCTCGTAGGTCATCCGTTCCTTCTGGTGGTTCTCTTGCCACCAGTCGTGAAGCCGTCGAAGAAATGCTTGAGAGTCGGCTGGTTTATGTTCAGCCTCGGGCTGAACCCCACCGGACCAAAGAAGGCGCTGTTCAATGGGGTAGAGGATTCCGAGCAATTCTGGCAGATCTTCGGGAGCAACTGCTTTCGCAAACGGGCATGCGCGGAATTCGTCCGATGTATTTGGGAGCCAACCGGGGCGATCTTCCGCCAACAATTGCCCCAGTTCTCTGCCATGCCTGCCCTTGAGGATGTAAGATAAGACAGCGCACTGCAGGGCTTCGTCACTGGCAAGCTTGGCCCACTGCGCGAGCGCGATTGGTCCGCGCTGAAAGCCGCTTTGGCGCATTGCAAGGCGGTAGAAAGTCAATGCAGCGCCATCATAATCACGATCTGCAAGGTGCTTAGAAGGTGCAAACCCCAGAACGCGCCGTTCCTCCTCATCCCCGTCCGTTGCATTTTGCGGCGGCAAGGCTGCCGTGTGCCACCTCCCGTCACTCATCTTGAACAACAAGGACGATAGAAACTCCAAGAGTTCGCCTTCTTCCTGCTTGTCCAAAGACTTTACCAGATCGTCATCGACAAGCCTCCCAAGACGTTGCGCGAGATCAGGTGCGGCGCGTTTTTCCGCGCCGATCTCGTGGCGTAACAGATCGACCAGCTTGAATGATCTCGGACGATCAAAGCCCAAGCTTTCAATCCGGTCTGCAACCTCCTCTGCTATGGCAGCGCCCCCGATCACACTCATTGCCTGCCAGTCATTCAGCGAGGCGAGCAGTTTACGATCGGCTATCGCCCCCATCATTACGAAGCGGGCTTCATGAGCCCTCAGAAAAGGGCTAAAGGGCATGGGCAGACCCGTGGCCAGTGCAGAACGCTCCGCTATCAGCCTGCCAAAACCGCGATCCTTCCCATGCAGTTGGCTAGCAAGCGGGTCGCCTTGATCTTTGGCGAACAGTCGGTCGAGCGATCGCAAGAAACCTTGTGGGCCACGATCCTCTGACCTGTCCGACAACCCGGCGCGTTCGGCCAAAACAGCCCAATGCTGCGTAACCAGATCATGAAGTTCCACAAGCCGCAGGCCGAGCGTGCGTCCAAACTCGGCAAACATCCCTTGGCGCTCGGTTTCGCTACCAGCCAGGCGACCGCGGCCCGGATCAACCCGAAAGCGTCTCCCGTTCATCAGCCAGCCAACGGAAAGCACCTCTGCAAGCGGCGCCAGCAGCCACAGACGCGGCAAGCCCTCGGGCGCGGCTACTGGTCCCTGCATGTCCAGCGGCAGGAACAGAGTTGTCTCTTCGCCAAGGTCGAGAGCGAGCGCATGACCGAAACCGCGCCCACCGAACGATACCAGCCTGATCCGCTGCGCATCCAGTTCGCAGAACTCGGCAGACCAGTCTCCGGAGGCGTCGATCTCGATATGTCGGACCGATCGGCTCATCGCTGGCAACCACGGCGCCGCCTGCGTGAAATCAGCTAGCGCCCGTCCTACATCCTCGTGACCCTCAGGATCTATCTCAACTTCGATCACCGTTGCAGGCCGCCCATGAGCGCTTCGCCTCACCGACAGCTCACGGCCCTCAGCCCATGCTTCCGGCAGCATACCGCCCTTGATCCGGCAGGACACGAAATGGCTGGCGATCGACACCCGCCTCGAAAGAAGGTGCACACTCTTGAACCCCAGGCCGAAACGGCCAGTCACGTCCTCGCGCTTTTCCGAAAGGTTCATCAACAGCATGTTGAAGAGATCATTGCGCCAGCCCTTCTTTATCCCTTCGTCGACATTCGGGCCTGGGTGGTTGATCAACCGCCCCCAATGGCTGACGGCCAACCGGTCATGGCCATATTCCAGACGAAACCGCCCCTCCGTAGGGACTGGATGCTGATGGGTCGCATCATCAGCGTTCTGGAATAGCTCGAAGAGCACACGGGAAGGATCGTAACCATAATCCTTGATCCGCTGTCGTATCGCGATGAGGAGTTCGTCAGCCTTCTTCGGGGATGCAACCTTTTCCCATAGCTCACGCTTCGCGGCCGGTCGGGCTTCTTCTTGCCTCTTTCCGGCAGGATGGGAATCGATCCTGTCCCTGTAGGCTTTTCGAGCCTCCCAGAGCCCGGACCCATTCTGAGGTCTCAATTCGTCCAGGACCTGCGGCAAGCGATCTTCAAGTTCGGCCCTCGCGGCATCGACTGTGGCCTGATCCAGCCGATCACATTCGTCGGCAAGACGGTCAAGCGCTTCCAGGCAAGCTGCCTGCTCTTTGCGGTAGCCGATGAAGACTTCTGCCAAGGTCAGGCACAGCGTCTTCACATCAGCCGATGTAACCGCCGTCCCGGAGAAAGCCGCGATCTGGAGCGTTCGCGCACCGATAAGCTGCTTATTATGCCAAAAGTTCTTCCAGCCGACATGGACGTTCCCAAGGACGCCCAGAGGTTTGACCTCGCCCGTCGGGAGGTTCGCAATAGTTCCGGTAAGTGTCTCGGTCGAGATTTCAGAAGGTGGCACCGTAAGTGATTGGAATTGCACGAACCGCGAAAGACGCTTGTCTTCAAATTTCTGTCCAAACGTCTCTGGTTGGAAGTGCAGAGCGACCTCACTGTCAATTCTGCTCCAGATGCGGGCTATATCATGTTCGGTCACTGAAAGGCTTTGCCGCGCAACGGCGCGGAAGGGGTCAGTTCGCCCGACCAGCCCGACAAGAAGCAGCAGGAGATCTGATGGCACATGCGGCCGCGCGAATTCTAGGATCGGCTTTAGACTGGTTGCCGATGCCGCCAACAGCTTTTCGGGACTTTGCCCGTCAAGCTCTTTGCCGTTTTCCATTCGACGTTGGTTGCTCGTTTCGCTCTGAGAGGCCGGTGTCGGCAAGTAGCCACTCAGTTCGCGATGCAACAAGTGCGTGGAGACAACCCCTCCGCCAGTGTGGGCGACGGCAGCCGCGTCCACCCATGTATTGGCCTCAGTGCGCACCCGGATAAGCTTGAAGACTGCTTTACGATCAGAATCCTCCCACTGCGCAAGGTACTTGAAGGCTGCCCGATAGACAGACCAGGTGGCAGCGCCCTTCTTAGGGTCGTCAATCAGGCCTTCCAGAGCAGACAGGAATTGCGCTGCGCTCTGGCAATCGCCATGCCTGACGGTGTCAAAGGCCCGCAGGAAATCTTCTGCGGGGCGGTCAGACAGGCGCAGAAGCGCGGCAAGGAGCGGCCAGCCCGGGAGGCCGACGTCCACACCCTGCTTGGCGATGAGCCCCAGCTCAGAGGCGACCTGCGAGCACTCTCCCATTACCGCCACGGGCCGTGCGTCCTCGATCAGCAACATCAGCCGCTCAAAAGAACCAACCTTGTCCGGAATGACCCGACGATTGCGGAGAATTCTCTGGGCATCCGGATCGCACGTTTCAGGCGCCAGTTCGTCAATTGGCAAAAAGGACAGATCGCCTTCCTTCGCCAAAGACTGGCGAGCCGCGTTCAGAATGTCCGGTTCAAGATCCAGAATCTCATCCGGTGCCCAGAGGTCTCCGCGCCGGTCCGTGAGCCACTTCGTCGTATGGATTGCAGGCGGCAGGGAGGAGGCATCTGTTGCAAGCGCCCCAAGAATTTCGTGGGCGAAAGACTGTGGGTTTGATTGACGCAGTGCGAGTTCTATCAGCGATGCGGGAGTCCAAGGCGAGACAAGCCGCTCGATGCGAGCGTCGCTTGGGGCGTGGTTAAGGCGCCGCAGAATTGGCGCATGCCTGGCGAGAGCAGGTGGGACGGGGAAATCTCCACTGACCCACCAGATCTCTGAAGCCGTCAGCTTGTGCCCATCCTTTGAAGGAAAGATCGGCAGGTTTCGCAAGTACTCATCGGGGATGTCGGATCGTAGCAAAGCTAGCACGGTCTCGTCGCGCAAAGGCGGCGAGCGCAGCTTGTCGATGTTTCGGTTGAGAAGCTCTCCTAGCTCGGCCCCATCGACCTGGGCAATCTTGACGTGCTGCAGTTGGTGTCCGTTTAGGCCATTCAGAATTTCACGGTCCACAAGCAGGCTGTCACTTTCGTCGGCGACGAGGTTAGCCGCGAGCTCGGCAACCGGGCCCATGCCATCGGCAAGTGCACATAGCCGGGTATGGTCATCACAGATCTGGCCCACCACCATGCTTCGCATGGCTCGGCGCGCTTCTGGTGCTTCTGTGAAGTGCTTCTGAAGATATCGACCACGCGCGCCAGCTGGGCCGAAGATACCAGACCCGACGATCAGCCCGGCGACGTTCTCTGGCGTAGCATCGGTAAAGCTGAAGGGGTGGCCGATGGCATCAAGCAGGTCAGCCTCGACCTTGCGGATGATCAGGGCCCCTCTCTCCGGTGCCGCTTCGTAAAGCGCTTTTACCAATTGCTGCGCCTGCGGACTGTCCCGAAACAACCGTCGATCCCGTGACGCGGCGACGAGATCGCTCAGGCTGACAAGTGTGGCAAGTCCACTGCCGTTCGTGGCCCGCAGGATATGCAGTCGTCGGCAGGCCGGATCATCGAGGAACGCGGCCAGCTGCCGTCCAAGAAGACGGACAATGCAGAGGGCTGCCGCACCGGCTACCTCATGATCGCCGCCGCTCTCAAGAAGTGGTGCAATCCCGTGCAATAGCGCGGTCGCCTCGGCCGTGCTGATGCTCTGCCGCATCGCCGCATCGGGTAACAGTTCCTCAGACAGGCAAAGCGGACCACCGCGCGCCTCGGCGAGGCTGCGCAGGATGCGGCGCGAGCGACCCGCTGATTTTGGAAGTCCGATGACCTGATCCGGTGGCAGGAATCCAAGAATGGCGCGAAGATGGTCCTCATTGGCGAGGCTCGTGTTTTCCAGCAATCCCTTGCGAAGCAGGCCCAACAGGATCGGCGCGGCAGCCTGTCGCAAGTGGTCATCCTGCCCAACGACGACGTCCAGTAGCTCCGCCAGAGCAACCGCGTTCCCGCCCTGCAAGAACACCCGAGGTGAAAGTTGCTCGAGCAAATCTTCGATCTCGTCAGGATGCCAACCAAGGTCGCGCTCGCTGAGTGCAGCAGGACGCACCACCAGCAAGAGCCCGCGCCCTCGCGCCCAGTCCGTGAGGCCCGGCAGGATGTCTGCACAGGTGAACCGGCCGCGCGAATTGGCGGCCGGCATCCATCTCAGCGAGGCGTCCGCCCGAAGCAGATTCCAGGTCGCCGTGATCTTGCCCTCGGCCTCCTCCAGCACTGGTGCAAGCGCATATTCCGCCGCAATGGCGCTGCGGTGTGTTCGGCCAAAGTCACTGCGCAGGAGCGCTTGCAGCAACCCGGCCAAGTCGTCATCCGAAAGCACGCCTTCCTTAAAGGCATCAAAGATCACCATCGGAACCAGAGGCAAAAGAACCTCGTCCCGCAGCAGAGCATTCCATTCGCTTTGCACCGTAGCCGCGGCGTCACTCGAAGCATCGAAACCCTCGATGAACCGGCGGCCCGAGTCGACGAAGAAATACCCGTGCAGCATCAATCGCACAGAACCCCGATCTGAACGAAGTCTGGCCGCGTTTGCTACTGGCAGGAACACAGCCCAGTCGACCAAGGTTTCCGTTCCGCTAGTTCGATCGGTCAGGACGACTGCGGCATGCACCTCGGCCTTTTCGGGAAGTATCTCCTCGCCAGCCTCGGTGAAGACGGGAGATTGCGGCCAACGCTCTGAGTTCCGAAGAGCATCGAGCTTAACCTGGGCACCGGAAACCTCGCGCCCAACATAGGTTGACGCTGCAGCACCTTGCTCGTTGATCACTCCCTTGAAGCCGATTGCTCGCAGTTCTCCGGCAGGATCAAAGCCGCGCATCCGCTGCGCGTCGGGGGCGCGGCCAAGACCGACGATCTGTTTGGTATCCCGCCATAGCTCGATCCGGTTGAGATGACGCAGCCCTGCCAGGGTCAGATGCAGCTCAGCACGGTTCTCAACAAACCCCGATATCAGTTCCTCGATCTGTGGTCGGTTGTCGATGAAGGTGAGTTTCGGCGCAGGCAGAATGTCGTCGTGCCGCAAAGGAAGCCAGAGCAGCAAGCCTCGATCGATCCCCATACACGCGGTAACAAGCTTGGACAGATCCGTTGGGCCGATCGTGTCCCATGTTTTGGCCTTGGTGTTTTCGATCACCCCCAGACAAGGGTTCACGACTTCGGAGAACGGGATCGTATGCCCGAAGGCATGAACGATGAAGGCATCACAGAGATGAAAAACCGCCTTCTGGCCAAACCCGAAACGGCCAATAGTCCCTGAATCATCACCTTTCGCGCTGTCAGCGAAGGAAAGGATGCCGCGACCGTCCCTCTCGGTAAACGAACCATCGTTTGACACCAGCAAACCGGGCACCCTCAAAAGCGGATTATCCGCCTCCGGCCAACCCTCATGCGCGACAAAACGGATCATTCCGGCTTTCGCGTCTTCGGCGTTCTGAATGAGTTCCTTCAGCACAGGAAACCCCGAGGAGTACCTGTCTTTGAGGTTTGCTTGGATCTGCCGAAAGATGGCGCGCGGCGGGGTGGTCAGATTGGACATGGCTTCCTTGAGTTCCCGGCGGCGGGCAGAATCTTGGGCGGATGATCAACCGAATAGAAGGTCATTAAATCCACAGGAACACGGCAATGTTGCGCTGCTCCAGTGGATCATGTCAACGGCGGAGTAAAATTGGGCCACGGGGCGGCGCAAAATTGGGCCACTTTGGGTTTGCGCGAGACGCGGCTGATGGGCGGCGGCCAGTCAGCCGCGCTCTCCATATAGCTTGCGGGTGACTGGCCGCCTTGGACCGTCAGGTCCAAGTCTGATACTTTGGATCAGGTGTTGTCGCCGGTCTTGCGCGCGCGACTTTGCGCGAGGCGATAGCTTTCGCCGTTCATCTCGAGGATGTTGACGTGGTGGGTCAACCGGTCGAGGAGCGCGCCGGTCAGCCGCTCGGTGCCGAAGGTCTCGGTCCATTCATCGAAGGGCAGATTGCTGGTGATCAGCGTGGCACCGCGCTCGTAGCGCTGGGAGATCATCTCAAAAAGCAGCTCGGCGCCGGTCTTTGACAGGGGCACGAACCCGAGCTCGTCGATGATCAGCAGCTTGACGGCAGCCATCTGCTTCTGGACGCGCAGCAGCCGACGTTCGTCTCGCGCCTCCATCAGCTCGTTGACCAGCGCGGCGGCGGTGGTGAAGCTGACAGACATGCCCTTCTGGCAGGCCGCCAACCCGAGGCCCAAGGCAATGTGGGTCTTGCCGGTTCCGCTGGGGCCAAGGGCGATCACGTTCTCACGCCGTTCGATCCATTCGCAGCGCGCCAGTTCCAGCACCTGCATCTTGTTCAGCTTCGGGATCGCCTTGAAGTCGAAGCTGTCGAGGCTTTTGGTGGCCGGGAACTTCGCAGCCTTGATGCGGCGCTCGACCATCCGCCGCTCGCGGTCAATGAGTTCCAGTTCAACGAGGCGCGACAGGAATTGGACATGGTCCAACCCTTCGGCGGCGCATTGGCGCGCAACCTTCTCGTGTTCCCGCAGGAAGGTGGGCAGCTTCAGCGTCTTCAGATGGTGGGCAAGCAGGATCTTCGGAGCCTCGCTCATTCCGCCGCCTCCGACATCAAGGCCATGTAGCTGGCCGCACGCGTCGTCTCGACGTTCGCCCGCGGCAGGTAGGGGTAGACATCGAGATCAAGCCTTGGGGGGCGCTTCTCGACCTGGCAAAGCACGAGGTGCTTCACGGCGTCAAAGCCGACCGCGCCCAGCTTCAGGGCCTTCTTCACGGCGGCATGCAGGTCATCCATGCCAAAGGTCTCAAGCAGCCGCAGCACCTGCACATACTCGCGGCGCCCCATCTTGAGCATGCGCGCCTCCATCAGGCGGCGCAAAGTCTGGAACTCTTCGGGCAGGTCCCATTCCGCCAGAGGCGCAGCCTGGTCCAAGGCATTGATCTTGCGCTCGATCAGCGGGAGGTAGTGAACCGGGTCGAAGATCATGTCCTCGCGATCGTAACAGCGCGGGTGTCGGGCGATCACCTCCCCGCGACAGCCGATCACGACCTCATCGACATAGCCGCGGATCCAGACATCCTGATGGCCATAGGCGACCGGGACCGAGTAATCGTTGGTGTCATAGCGCACGAGCGACTGCGAGCTGACCCTGCCGCTCGCTTGGTCGCAGGCGTCGAACGGGGCAGTAGGCAATGGGCGCATCGCCGCCAGATCGCGCTGCAGCCTCTCGCCGATCGTCTCCTTGTGACCCCGAAGAATGCGCGTGAGGCGTGCGCAGCACTGCCCTTCAAGGTCGGCGTTGAAGGCGTCCCAACTGGCAAAGTGGGGGATCGGCACCATGTGGTTGCGGCGGGCGTAGCCGACCATCCCCTCGACAGCGCCCTTGTCGTTCCCCTTCCCGGGCCGACCATAGCGATCCCGAAACAGGTAATGCGACTGCAAGCCGCTGAACAGCGTGGCGCGGATGCGCGTGCCATCTGGCTGGATCTTCGAGACCAGGCAGCGGTCGTTATCGTAGAGCACCGACTGCGGCACCCCGCCGAAGAAGGCAAAGGCGCGGACATGCCCGTCTATCCAGGCCTCCGCCGTCGCCGCCGGATAGGCCCGGACGAAATAGGCATCGCTGTGCGGCAGGTCGATGACAAAGAAATGCGCCTTCTGCTCGACACCGGCGATGACGACGACCGCTTCGCCAAAATCGGCCTGAGCATGGCCCGGCGGATGGGCCAGTGGCACGAACATCTCCCGTGTCCGCCGCTCACGCTCACGCACGTAATCCTTGACGATCGTATAGCCGCCGGTGAAGCCATGCTCGGCCTGAAGCCGTTCCCATATCCGCTTGGCCGTATGACGCTGCTTGCGATGCACCGCCTTGTCGGCTTCAAGCCAGGCGTCAATGAACTCGGTGAACCCGTCCAGCTTCGGCCGCCTGATCGGCTTGTCCCGCCGGTAGCCAGGCGGCACCGAGAAGGCCAACATCTTCTCAACCGTCCCGCGCGAAATGTTGAAATGCTTCGCCGCCGCCCGCGCGCTCATGCCCTCGGCACACGCCAAGCGAACCTTCTTGTAAAGTTCCACGGTATAAATCTCCCCACCCTCCCTGCTGCCGCAAGAAGGGAAAAGTGGCAGGATTTTACTCCGCCCGCAGCGAGACGATCCCGCCGCTACCGTGGCCTAATTTTGCACCGCCGTTTCCAGGATCATGCTGCCTATGCAATTTCATTACTGGAAAACTGGCTTTCGTCTTGCAGGGAGTACCTCGACAAGAGGTCAGCATCGACCAACCGGGTGTGCGTCGCCATCAATCCGCCGACCGTGGCATTCGGCAGCACGGCGGTTTCCGGAACGAGCAGGTAGGACCACTGCTTAATGCCAGCGCCATCACCATTCGCACGGTTGGCGATGTGGCACCACAAAGCGGCGGCATCAGCCTTCCTGATCACCTGCGCATTCGTCATTTCTGACGCTCGCTTCGTTTCAATGATGAGTTTCTCGGTCCTGGTCTCGACGACGAAGTCGGGCTGATATGGGGCGTTGTCTTCGTCGTAGATCCTGAACTGGTTCGGCCCCGGCTTCATCCAGAGCTGCACGGAGGGGTCCTGCTCTAGAATGACCGCCATCCTGCGCTCAGGGTCGGAGTCGAACTTTGCCATGTTGTAACAGGACTTCTCGAAGCCAACGAAAATGAAGCGCTTCATGTCGCTAAGGCGTTCAGGCGGACTGCGGAAATCGCGCATCGCGTCTTTTCCGCTGCCATCGAACGTCTGCGGCTTCAGCTGATCGAAGGCCGAGACCCGCGTGACGCGGTAGGTGGTCTGCTCCCGCCACATGTGGAGCTTCATCTGGGCGACGAGGGCTTCTGCGATCTGGCGTGCATGGCCCTGAAGGATCGACCGGACCTGCTCGTTGGAAACGGCGGTGCAAAATTAGGCCACGGTAGCGGCGGGATCGTCTCGCTGCGGGCGGAGTAAAATCCTGCCACTTTTCCCTTCTTGCGGCAGCAGGGAGGGTGGGGAGATTTATACCGTGGAACTTTACAAGAAGGTTCGCTTGGCGTGTGCCGAGGGCATGAGCGCGCGGGCGGCGGCGAAGCATTTCAACATTTCGCGCGGGACGGTTGAGAAGATGTTGGCCTTCTCGGTGCCGCCTGGCTACCGGCGGGACAAGCCGATCAGGCGGCCGAAGCTGGACGGGTTCACCGAGTTCATTGACGCCTGGCTTGAAGCCGACAAGGCGGTGCATCGCAAGCAGCGTCATACGGCCAAGCGGATATGGGAACGGCTTCAGGCCGAGCATGGCTTCACCGGCGGCTATACGATCGTCAAGGATTACGTGCGTGAGCGTGAGCGGCGGACACGGGAGATGTTCGTGCCACTGGCCCATCCGCCGGGCCATGCTCAGGCCGATTTTGGCGAAGCGGTCGTCGTCATCGCCGGTGTCGAGCAGAAGGCGCATTTCTTTGTCATCGACCTGCCGCACAGCGATGCCTATTTCGTCCGGGCCTATCCGGCGGCGACGGCGGAGGCCTGGATAGACGGGCATGTCCGCGCCTTTGCCTTCTTCGGCGGGGTGCCGCAGTCGGTGCTCTACGATAACGACCGCTGCCTGGTCTCGAAGATCCAGCCAGATGGCACGCGCATCCGCGCCACGCTGTTCAGCGGCTTGCAGTCGCATTACCTGTTTCGGGATCGCTATGGTCGGCCCGGGAAGGGGAACGACAAGGGCGCTGTCGAGGGGATGGTCGGCTACGCCCGCCGCAACCACATGGTGCCGATCCCCCACTTTGCCAGTTGGGACGCCTTCAACGCCGACCTTGAAGGGCAGTGCTGCGCACGCCTCACGCGCATTCTTCGGGGTCACAAGGAGACGATCGGCGAGAGGCTGCAGCGCGATCTGGCGGCGATGCGCCCATTGCCTACTGCCCCGTTCGACGCCTGCGACCAAGCGAGCGGCAGGGTCAGCTCGCAGTCGCTCGTGCGCTATGACACCAACGATTACTCGGTCCCGGTCGCCTATGGCCATCAGGATGTCTGGATCCGCGGCTATGTCGATGAGGTCGTGATCGGCTGTCGCGGGGAGGTGATCGCCCGACACCCGCGCTGTTACGATCGCGAGGACATGATCTTCGACCCGGTTCACTACCTCCCGCTGATCGAGCGCAAGATCAATGCCTTGGACCAGGCTGCGCCTCTGGCGGAATGGGACCTGCCCGAAGAGTTCCAGACTTTGCGCCGCCTGATGGAGGCGCGCATGCTCAAGATGGGGCGCCGCGAGTATGTGCAGGTGCTGCGGCTGCTTGAGACCTTTGGCATGGATGACCTGCATGCCGCCGTGAAGAAGGCCCTGAAGCTGGGCGCGGTCGGCTTTGACGCCGTGAAGCACCTCGTGCTTTGCCAGGTCGAGAAGCGCCCCCCAAGGCTTGATCTCGATGTCTACCCCTACCTGCCGCGGGCGAACGTCGAGACGACGCGTGCGGCCAGCTACATGGCCTTGATGTCGGAGGCGGCGGAATGAGCGAGGCTCCGAAGATCCTGCTTGCCCACCATCTGAAGACGCTGAAGCTGCCCACCTTCCTGCGGGAACACGAGAAGGTTGCGCGCCAATGCGCCGCCGAAGGGTTGGACCATGTCCAATTCCTGTCGCGCCTCGTTGAACTGGAACTCATTGACCGCGAGCGGCGGATGGTCGAGCGCCGCATCAAGGCTGCGAAGTTCCCGGCCACCAAAAGCCTCGACAGCTTCGACTTCAAGGCGATCCCGAAGCTGAACAAGATGCAGGTGCTGGAACTGGCGCGCTGCGAATGGATCGAACGGCGTGAGAACGTGATCGCCCTTGGCCCCAGCGGAACCGGCAAGACCCACATTGCCTTGGGCCTCGGGTTGGCGGCCTGCCAGAAGGGCATGTCTGTCAGCTTCACCACCGCCGCCGCGCTGGTCAACGAGCTGATGGAGGCGCGAGACGAACGTCGGCTGCTGCGCGTCCAGAAGCAGATGGCTGCCGTCAAGCTGCTGATCATCGACGAGCTCGGGTTCGTGCCCCTGTCAAAGACCGGCGCCGAGCTGCTTTTTGAGATGATCTCCCAGCGCTACGAGCGCGGTGCCACGCTGATCACCAGCAATCTGCCCTTCGATGAATGGACCGAGACCTTCGGCACCGAGCGGCTGACCGGCGCGCTCCTCGACCGGTTGACCCACCACGTCAACATCCTCGAGATGAACGGCGAAAGCTATCGCCTCGCGCAAAGTCGCGCGCGCAAGACCGGCGACAACACCTGATCCAAAGTATCAGACTTGGACCTGACGGTCCAAGGCGGCCAGTCACCCGCAAGCTATATGGAGAGCGCGGCTGACTGGCCGCCGCCCATCAGCCGCGTCTCGCGCAAACCCAAAGTGGCCCAATTTTGCGCCGCCCCGTGGCCCAATTTTACTCCGCCGTTGACAACCGGAACAACGTGATTGAATGCGATCATGGCAAACTGAAACGGATAATCGGCGCCACGCTGGGATTTAAATCCATGAAGACGGCTTACGCCACCATCAAAGGTATTGAGGTGATGCGTGCACTACGCAAAGGCCAGGCCTCAGCATTTTATTATGGTGATCCCCTGGGCGAAATGCGCCTGGTAAGCAGAGTTTTTGAAATGTAAGGCCTTTGAATAAGACAAAAGGCTGCCTCATCGCTAACTTTGCGCCGAATATCTCAACTTCCGTCACGCCGCCAACGCGCTCGGCGTTGCACAGTCCAGCGTCAGCGCCCGCGTGAAGGCACTGGAAGAAGACCTCGGCATCCTCTTGTTCGAGCGTCATGCGCGCGGCGTTCGGCTGACCGAGGCCGGACGCCATTTCGTCGAGCGGATAGCCGTAGGTATTGACCAACTCGACCATGCGGTGAAAACCGCCGGCATGGCGGCAGCCGGAGAAAGCGGCCGGCTTCGTATCGGTATCCATGCCCTGATTCCGCATAGCTTCCTCGCAAAGCTGATCGGCCAATACCGCAAGGATTACCCCGATGTTGAAGTCGAGATCGCCGAAGGCCCGGCCCGTGAAGCGGTGGTGCAGCTTCGCGCCGGTAGGTTGGACGTGGCGTTCGTCGCGGGCACGCCCCAACCACCCGACTGCCATTCCCGTCGCACATGGACCGAACCGCTCTTGGCGGTGCTACCGGAACGGCATCCGCTCGCCAAGCGGTCAGCCGTCACATGGCCCGATTTGGCAGGCGAGACGTTCCTTGTCCGGCATGGCGGCACTGGACCGCAGGTTCATAGCCATATCGTGCTACGCCATGCCGAGCGCTGGCCTGCGCCGTCGATCCTGCGCTTCGACGTGGGGCGTGGCACCCTTTTGTCTTTGGTCGGACAGGGCTTTGGCATCACCATCGTCGGCGCGGCCACGGCGCTGTTGCCGACAAACGGCATTGTCTTTTTGCCCTTCACCGACGAGCCGGAGCCGGTCGCCTTCTCGGCTGTCTGGTCGCCGTCCAATCGCAGCGCGGCGCTTCGCAACCTGCTCAGCCTCGCCAACGACATGGGCCGGAAGGTCTGCACGGACTACCGTTCGATACTACCACGGATAGCGAAGGCGTGAGCGACAAGTCCACCGGCACCGTACAATTATCCAGCAGCCAGTTCGCTGTGGTTGAAAAGAGCCATAAATGCACCCTTGTCCCGTGGCGGCCGGTCATCAACCGCCAGCTCAGCAGCGAGGTCTGCGCGGGCAGATAGGACCGGCGCTATAGGATCAATGCTCTATTCGACCTTCCTCTCAAAAGCGTTATCTGACCATCGTTGCGTAGCGAACCGAAGTGTTTGCGGAAGCACAGTCCGGGACTGTTACTGCCATCGCCGGAAAGCGACACTTGCATTAACACCGCCAAAGCCGAATCCGTTGGAACGCCTATCAACCGGCCTTCACAGAATGAACGCAAATCCTGGACTCGAGCACTGTTGCTAACTGACACCCACAGTTATGAAGCTACAAAGTGAGAGGAGAGCATGTTGTCGATCTAGGAGACCCCTGAAATGGCATCTAGAAGCTCTCTAAGGCCCCTCACAGTCCCGACTCCGAGTCTAAGGTGTCACACTTACATGCCCGTAAACCGCCTAGCCTCTGAGGGCTTAAATAGAACGTATCCTACAAAATAGACACAGTGCCATATTTATTTCACATCTACCTCTTGACGAGCTACAACACGACACCCACATTACTCCTGCATTCCCCAAGTGGCGTGTCGTTTGAGGTGAAGATCGCCTGTATCCGAGCGCTAGACAAGGATTTTCTGCCGCAAGCGGCACCTGCGGTCGCGCAGACTGCTGGATCTGGACGGATCAGACCGCGAAGCCGCTGTTTCCTTGCCCAGGGGCGGCGTTTTTCAGCGCAGCGGACAGATCTGTCCAGCCGCTTTCGTTCAGTTTGAGCGTGGATCGCGATCATGCGCATAGCGGTGGCGCTCGCAATCGGCGGATAGCGGCGAGGATGGCGCGTACCATCGTGCCGGTGACAGCGACCTCGGCCAGCTGGAAGGTGATGGTGCGGGCGTGACGGACCACACGTGCCCCGATCTTGATCAGCTTCAGTTGCAGGCTGGTCAACGACCAGTCGGCCATGGCCTCGGGCAGCTCGATGCAGCGCAAGAAGGTGGCCAGGTTGTACGCCAGGGCGTGCAGTTGCAGCCGCACCTCATTGTCGCGGAACTTCCGGCACGACAGCCGCGTCCAGCGAAAGGCGTATTTGCCCTCTTTGATGTGCTGCTCGGCGGTGCCGCGCTGGTTGTAGAACCGCACCACCCAGTCCGGCTCCATCGGCAGGTTGGTGACGATGAAGCCGAAACGCGGGAACAGTTCGCCCGGATGCCATTCGATCTTGGCGATCACCCGGCGTTCCTTGTCCCAGGACGCCGCCTGATACTCGAATTCCTCGAAGAACCGCTTGACCTTGGTCAGTGACGGCCGCCCGACAGGGCGCGTTAGCCGATGCGCGATCTTGTCCTTGAGGACCGCGTTTGCGGGCAGCCGGATGGCGTAGAAGAACCGCGCTTCTTCCAATCGCTCATAGATCGCCGGGATCGCGTAGGCAGCATCGGCCCGGAAGAACCTGCCACCAAGGTCGCGCTCCGCGTAGCGCGCAATGACGGGGTCGAGAACATCACGCCAGCCATCGGCGCTGTGGACGTTGCCATGGCGCAGGGCGCAGCGTTCCAGCATCCCGAACTGGTTGAACAGAAAGTTGGGGTGATAGCAGCTACAGTCGAAATGGCCATTCCAGGCGGACCCTTCCTGGTCGCCATGGGTCGGGCTGACCGAGCTGTCCATGTCCAGAACGATGTACTTCAGCCCGTTACGGTCATGGAACCGGTCGATCCATTGCCCGTTCAGGTCGGCCAGCGCGGCACGGTTCCCGGCCAGAGCCAGCGTCTCGGTCTCGAACCGTCCCATCTGCGATGCCGAGGCCGCTTGTGCATCGACCGCTCTGCCGCCGACAACTTGGCGCATGACCGGATCGCAGGCGAGACGGTTGGCGTCGTTGACATCCTCGTATCCGGCCAGCCGCCCAAAGACTGATTGCCGGAACAGGCCGTCGAGCCGATGGACCGTGTTCTTGCCAGAGCGAGTATCGCGCAGCGCCGCTGACGCCAAATCGGACAACCCGAGCGCGTCATCAAGCTCGCGCATCACCAGAAGGCCGCCGTCGGAACTGAGCTGCGTGCCGCGAAATTCCAGCCGCACGCGAGGGTCGAAATCCACCCGATCTGCCCGTTGCAAGCCCGCACCCTCTGGGTGATCCATAAAACGCGCCCCTCGCAGCCTTCAACACCATGTTTTATATAGGAAATATAATGGTCAGGACAGCGAAATCAGCGCCTTACTTGGGAAATGTGGGTTTGCAACAGTGCCTTCTACGGCACGTTTGAAGGCGCGCTGAAAGGTCTGGTCATACATGTGATGGCGACGCACGACACCGCTCCGTGGATCGGTCGAATGCGTGTGCTGCGCAAAAACCCAGAACCACGGCCAGGAATGCCCGGCGCGCGGATACTTCCGCTCAAGGGCGTCGGGAAGCGCAACGCCGCTGCGGCCCTCGGCCTGGTCCTTCAGCCACCATGCCCGTGCACGCGACAGCTGCTCGCGCAGGCTGGGTGCCAAGCTCTCGGGTAACATCAAGGCCCGATCCTTGGAGCCCTTGCCCTCCCGCACGATGATCGTGCCGTGATCGAAATCCAGATCCTTGACCCGCAGTTGCAAACCCTCACTGATCCGCATGCCCGTTCCATACAGAAGCTGGGCGAACAAACGATGCTCGCCTTCCAGAAAACCGAGGATGCGAACCACTTCATCCGGGGTCAGCACCACCGGCAAGCGCCGCGACGGCCGAGGTCTTCCGATCTCCTGAAGCCAGGGCAGATCCGTGCACAGCACCTTGCCGTAGAAGAACAGCAAGGCCGCCAATGCCTGACGATGCGTGGAGACCGAAACCTTGCGCTCGTTCGCCAGCCAGGACAGAAATGCCTCGACTTCGCTGCTGCCCAAGGTTGCCGGGTGACGCACACCGTGGAAACGGATGAAGGCACGAACCCAGTGGACATAAGCCTGTTCGGTTCGTAAACTGTAATGCAAGTAGCGTATGCGCTCACGCAACTGGTCCAGAACCTTGACCGAACGCAGCGGTGGTAACGGCGCAGTGGCGGTTTTCATGGCTTGTTATGACTGTTTTTTTGTACAGTCTATGCCTCGGGCATCCAAGCAGCAAGCGCGTTACGCCGTGGGTCGATGTTTGATGTTATGGAGCAGCAACGATGTTACGCAGCAGGGCAGTCGCCCTAAAACAAAGTTAGGCATCACAAAGTACAGCATCGTGACCAACAGCACCGATTCCGTCACACTGCGCCTCATGACTGAGCATGACCTTGCGATGCTCTATGAGTGGCTAAATCGATCTCATATCGTCGAGTGGTGGGGCGGAGAAGAAGCACGCCCGACACTTGCTGACGTACAGGAACAGTACTTGCCAAGCGTTTTAGCGCAAGAGTCCGTCACTCCATACATTGCAATGCTGAATGGAGAGCCGATTGGGTATGCCCAGTCGTACGTTGCTCTTGGAAGCGGGGACGGATGGTGGGAAGAAGAAACCGATCCAGGAGTACGCGGAATAGACCAGTCACTGGCGAATGCATCACAACTGGGCAAAGGCTTGGGAACCAAGCTGGTTCGAGCTCTGGTTGAGTTGCTGTTCAATGATCCCGAGGTCACCAAGATCCAAACGGACCCGTCGCCGAGCAACTTGCGAGCGATCCGATGCTACGAGAAAGCGGGGTTTGAGAGGCAAGGTACCGTAACCACCCCAGATGGTCCAGCCGTGTACATGGTTCAAACACGCCAGGCATTCGAGCGAACACGCAGTGATGCCTAACCCTTCCATCGAGGGGGACGTCCAAGGGCTGGCGCCCTTGGCCGCCCCTCATGTCAAACGTTAGATGCACTAAGCACATAATTGCTCACAGCCAAACTATCAGGTCAAGTCTGCTTTTATTATTTTTAAGCGTGCATAATAAGCCCTACACAAATTGGGAGATATATCATGAAAGGCTGGCTTTTTCTTGTTATCGCAATAGTTGGCGAAGTAATCGCAACATCCGCATTAAAATCTAGCGAGGGCTTTACTAAGCTTGCCCCTTCCGCCGTTGTCATAATCGGTTATGGCATCGCATTTTATTTTCTTTCTCTGGTTCTGAAATCCATCCCTGTCGGTGTTGCTTATGCAGTCTGGTCGGGACTCGGCGTCGTCATAATTACAGCCATTGCCTGGTTGCTTCATGGGCAAAAGCTTGATGCGTGGGGCTTTGTAGGTATGGGGCTCATAATTGCTGCCTTTTTGCTCGCCCGATCCCCATCGTGGAAGTCGCTGCGGAGGCCGACGCCATGGTGACGGTGTTCGGCATTCTGAATCTCACCGAGGACTCCTTCTTCGATGAGAGCCGGCGGCTAGACCCCGCCGGCGCTGTCACCGCGGCGATCGAAATACTGCGAGTCGGATCAGACGTCGTGGATGTCGGACCGGCCGCCAGCCATCCGGACGCGAGGCCTGTATCGCCGGCCGATGAGATCAGACGTATTGCGCCGCTCTTAGACGCCCTGTCCGATCAGATGCACCGTGTTTCAATCGACAGCTTCCAACCGGAAACCCAGCGCTATGCGCTCAAGCGCGGCGTGGGCTACCTGAACGATATCCAAGGATTTCCTGACCCTGCGCTCTATCCCGATATTGCTGAGGCGGACTGCAGGCTGGTGGTTATGCACTCAGCGCAGCGGGATGGCATCGCCACCCGCACCGGTCACCTTCGACCCGAAGACGCGCTCGACGAGATTGTGCGGTTCTTCGAGGCGCGGGTTTCCGCCTTGCGACGGAGCGGGGTCGCTGCCGACCGGCTCATCCTCGATCCGGGGATGGGATTTTTCTTGAGCCCCGCACCGGAAACATCGCTGCACGTGCTGTCGAACCTTCAAAAGCTGAAGTCGGCGTTGGGGCTTCCGCTATTGGTCTCGGTGTCGCGGAAATCCTTCTTGGGCGCCACCGTTGGCCTTCCTGTAAAGGATCTGGGTCCAGCGAGCCTTGCGGCGGAACTTCACGCGATCGGCAATGGCGCTGACTACGTCCGCACCCACGCGCCTGGAGATCTGCGAAGCGCAATCACCTTCTCGGAAACCCTCGCGAAATTTCGCAGTCGCGACGCCAGAGACCGAGGGTTAGATCATGCCTAGCATTCACCTTCCGGCCGCCCGCTAGCGGACCCTGGTCAGGTTCCGCGAAGGTGGGCGCAGACATGCTGGGCTCGTCAGGATCAAACTGCACTATGAGGCGGCGGTTCATACCGCGCCAGGGGAGCGAATGGACAGCGAGGAGCCTCCGAACGTTCGGGTCGCCTGCTCGGGTGATATCGACGAGGTTGTGCGGCTGATGCACGACGCTGCGGCGTGGATGTCCGCCAAGGGAACGCCCGCCTGGGACGTCGCGCGGATCGACCGGACATTCGCGGAGACCTTCGTCCTGAGATCCGAGCTCCTAGTCGCGAGTTGCAGCGACGGCATCGTCGGCTGTTGCACCTTGTCGGCCGAGGATCCCGAGTTCTGGCCCGACGCCCTCAAGGGGGAGGCCGCATATCTGCACAAGCTCGCGGTGCGACGGACACATGCGGGCCGGGGTGTCAGCTCCGCGCTGATCGAGGCTTGCCGCCATGCCGCGCGAACGCAGGGGTGCGCCAAGCTGCGGCTCGACTGCCACCCGAACCTGCGTGGCCTATACGAGCGGCTCGGATTCACCCACGTCGACACTTTCAATCCCGGCTGGGATCCAACCTTCATCGCAGAACGCCTAGAACTCGAAATCTAACGTCCGTTCGGGCATCGAGGTCCATGTCGGGGTGGGACGGGCCCGTGGCTTCAAGATCACTTGCAGTCCGACCGCGATGTCTTGGTTGCGCGAGAGGTTGTCGATATCCTCCACTTCCATCATCAACCCTGGATAATGCCGCCGCCGTCATCGCCGCCGACGCCCGTGCCGGGCTTTTCGGGCCTGTCAGGCTTGCTCGGCCTTCAGCCTGCCTGGGCGAGATCTCCGGCGGACGGATTAACGGCGGAGCTTCGCCGCCTTTCGTGCGTGTGAAGGCCGAAGATAGTTCTCTCAAAAACATCCGTTTATGAGAGATACCAAATGTCATTTTCAGAAGACGACTGCACCAGTTGATTGGGCGTAATGGCTGTTGTGCAGCCAGCTCCTGACAGTTCAATATCAGAAGTGATCTGCACCAATCTCGACTATGCTCAATACTCGTGTGGGCTCTGTTGCAAAAATCGTGAAGCTTGAGCATGCTTGGCGGAGATTGGACGGACGGAACGATGACGGATTTCAAGTGGCGCCATTTCCAGGGTGATGTGATCCTGTGGGCGGTGCGCTGGTATTGTCGCTATCCGATCAGCTATCGCGACCTTGAGGAAATGCTGGCGGAACGCGGCATTTCGGTCGACCATACGACGATCTATCGCTGGGTCCAGTGCTACGCCCCGGAGATGGAGAAGCGGCTGCGCTGGTTCTGGCGGCGTGGCTTTGATCCGAGCTGGCGCCTGGATGAAACCTACGTCAAGGTGCGGGGCAAGTGGACCTACCTGTACCGGGCAGTCGACAAGCGGGGCGACACGATCGATTTCTACCTGTCGCCGACCCGCAGCGCCAAGGCAGCGAAGCGGTTCCTGGGCAAGGCCCTGCGAGGCCTGAAGCACTGGGAAAAGCCTGCCACGCTCAATACCGACAAAGCGCCGAGCTATGGTGCAGCGATCACCGAATTGAAGCGCGAAGGAAAGCTGGACCGGGAGACGGCCCACCGGCAGGTGAAGTATCTCAATAACGTGATCGAGGCCGATCACGGAAAGCTCAAGATACTGATCAAGCCGGTGCGCGGTTTCAAATCGATCCCCACGGCCTATGCCACGATCAAGGGATTCGAAGTCATGCGAGCCCTGCGCAAAGGACAGGCTCGCCCCTGGTGCCTGCAGCCCGGCATCAGGGGCGAGGTGCGCCTTGTGGAGAGAGCTTTTGGCATTGGGCCCTCGGCGCTGACGGAGGCCATGGGCATGCTCAACCACCATTTCGCAGCAGCCGCCTGATCGGCGCAGAGCGACAGCCTACCTCTGACTGCCGCCAATCTTTGCAACAGAGCCCGCAGGACCACGGCTATCTGCCGGGCGCGGATCTTTGGCGTCAGGGATTGATGTTCTGGTCGACGGTGCACGGCGCCGTCAGCTTGAACCTTGAAAACAGCGCGATGGATCCCGCCGCCAAATGGGACTCGACACGGGACGTCATCGACACGCTGATGGAGATGATCGCGGCGACCGGGCGGCGCAATCCACTAGCTTGATCATGACCGTGGTTTGCGGGACCTGGCAAAGCCCCGATCCGTTGCGATGAAGCGCTCGAGCATAGGCACGATCAGCTTGACCGGATCCGAGACAGGCTGGCCGGTTTCTCGGGCCAGAACCTCCGCATAGGTGAGAAGATCGCGATGGAGGGGCCCGGGCAGTTCGACGGTGACTTTCACCGGCCTGTCGTCGATGAGGGGGCCGAGTTTCAGCTTGGTCATGTTCAGTCCCTGTATGGTTCGAGGACGAGGTCGCGGGTGACGATCACCCGGACCGGAAAGCCCGGCCGGATGGTCAGCGTCGGGGCGACTTGCAACTGGCGCTGCACGATCGCTTGTCCGGCCTGATTGATCGTGTCTTGCGCCCCGTCGCGCAGGGCGCGGATCAGACGGTCCTCTTCATCGGTGGCAAGCTCCGCCCCGACGGCGAGCAGCGTGGAAAGGCCGGCGGCCTGCAAGAGTTCCGCCCAGTGATAATCAACGCCGTCCTCCAGACCCGCGAAGCCTGAAGCATCCGCACCTGGCTGCCGTTCGAGCACGATAGAGCGGCCGTTTGGGAGGATGAGGCGGTTCCAGACCAGAAGGACGCGACGCTGGCCGAAGGTCACGCCCGCATCATAGGCGCCGATCAGGCGCGTGCCCTGCGGGATCAGGAGCAGGCTTCCGGTCGGGCTGTCATAGACGTTTTCCGTGACCTGGGCGGTGATCTGTCCCGGAAGATCGGACCGGATGCCCGTGATCAGCGCGGCGGGGATCACCGCCCCTGCTTGCAGGATATAGGGTGAGGCCGGTGCCATGACGCGGTCCAACGCGACAACCTGCCGGTCTGCCGGGCCGGTCAGAAACGCGGTCTGGCGGTCCTGCGCGGGCGCCTGACCCGGAAGCCCGGCAAGCCCGAAGTCGGCAAGACCGGGAGCGGTCCCCGGACCCGCACCCGGCCTTGGGCCCGACTGAAAGAAGACCGTGCTCAGTCGCGCGGCCTCCTCCTCGGCGCGGCGGCGCTCTTCGTCAGGATCAACGGCAGGCATCGCCATCGCCGGAGGAGCAATGGGCTGACCTCGGTTCTGGGCATCGAGGATCGGACCCCCGAGATCGCCGGGAAGCGGCGGTCCGAGGAGCGGGCCGGTGTAATCGCGCGGCAGGCCGGTCAGCCCGTCGGCGGTGGGGCGGTTGTCGATGGAATAGAGCTCTTCGCCGCCCGGCCCCGGATCGCGTGTCTGCAGCGCATAGATCAGCGCCCCCCCGATGCCGAGGAGTGCAGCGGCGCCGACACCCGCCAGAACCTTTCGCGACAGGCGTGTCACCCGCGGCGGTTCCGCGCGCAGGCGCATGGGCTCGGCAGTTGCGTTCATGTTGTCGGTCATGTCGGGGCCTCCCCGGTTGCAGCTGAGCGCACATCAGCCTGCTGCGGCTCGATCCGCAGGATGCGGACGACCTGCTGACGCTCACCACTGCCGAGGCGCAGTTCCGCCACGCCGAAGAGTCGATCCACGATCAGGACATTCTGGTGGATGCGGCTGTTGACGATCTGTGTCTCGCCATCCGAACCGATGACGAAGAGCGGCGGCATTTCGCCCTGCACGATGCCGCGCGGGAAGACGACATAGACCCGCCTGCCGTCATCGAAGACCGAGATCGGTCGCCAGGGCGGGCTGTCCCCGGCCAGCCCGTAGCGGTAGTTGCGCGCCGCTTCGGCCGGAATCTGAGGCGTGGCCGGTACGGCGTTGCGCTGCCCCGGCGGAGGTGCGGGATAAGCCCAGGCCACCGCGGGCATGTAGAGCGCCTCCTGTGCCCGAAGCTCGATCATGTAGGTCCGCCGGTCGGTGGTGATGACAAGGTTCGTCGAGATGTCCGGGCGGGTCGGCTTGACGAGGATATGGACGCGGCGGCTCATGCCGCTCCCGCTTTCGGTGTCGCCGATGATCCAGCGCGCGGTATCACCCGCAGCGATAGGCCCGGCGCCGGTCAGGCTCTCTCCCGGCTCGAGGGCGATGTTGGTGATCTGCCCGGGGGCGGCATAGACCTGATAGAGGGCCCCGTCGGACCAGGGATAGATCTGGATGGCGTTATAGTACCCCTCGCGGCGCGGCTCGACACGCGCGGCGGCATTGGCGTTTTCCACGCGACCGGCGGGCGTTCCGGCCTCCGGTCCACCCCGCGCGACCGTCCAGGCCGGGGGCACATGGAGGGGGCGCGGGCGATCATCCGTGATCGCCGCAGGCACCGTCGGCAAAGGCGGAACGTCGGCATCATAGCTGAACTGCGGGTTCGGCCGGGATGCGCAGCCTGCAAGAGCGGTTACGGCCAGCAAGGCCATAACTGTGGGCGTGCGCAAAACCTTAGGCAATGACATGCAGATTGTCGGAACGGTCATTGGCTCATCTCCCGTGACCAGTTGATGGCGTTGACGTAGATGCCCAGCGGGTTGACCCGCAGCCGCTCGGCCGTGCGCGGGGTCTGGACCACGATGGTCAGGATGGCCGTCCAGCGCTCGGTCGTGGCCAGTTGGCCGTTCTCGAAATGCCGCTCGATCCAGGCGACGCGGAAGCTGTCCGGTGAGGCGCGGATGACGCTTGAGACCTCGGCGGAGACCTGTTGCCGGCCAACGCGACCGAAGGGGTCATTGGCGCGGGCATAGTCGTTGAGGGCCGCGGCCCCGCGGTCCGTCGTCCAGTCATAGGCCCGCAGCCAGTTCTGCCGCACGATGATCGGATCGGCCGGAATGGCGCGTACCTGTTCGATAAACCGGCCAAGATGCCAGGCGATCTGGGGATCGGTGGGCCTGTAGTCTGCGGCCGCCGGGGCCACGGTCTGCGCCTGCCCCAGGTTGTCGACCTGCACCACCCAGGGCACGACGGTACCCCGCGCGGATTGCCAGACCAGCGCCGAGGCGAAGCCGCCTGCAAGGATCAGGCAACCGAAGGCCATGTAACGCCAGTTCCGGGCCTGAACGCGGGCAGAACCGATGCGCTCGTCCCAGACCTGGGCGGCCTTCTGATAGGGCGTCTCAGGTTCCGGGGATTTCCCGTAATGGGGGCTGGGTCTCTTGAAGATGTTCATCAGCGATTGCTCTCGGAAAGATTGATGGTGGATCCGGCGCCCTGACCGTCGCCGGAACGGATGGCATGGGCCGCCATCGTGGTGCCTTGGCTGAGGGCCTGCTTGCGCTGCATCCGCTGCGCCCACTCGGGAACAGCACCGGCCGCGCTGGCCGCAGGAGCCGCTTCCTGCGTTCCGGCAACGGTCCCCATCGAGGATGACCCCCCGGTGGCGCCAAACCCGCCCCGCGCGCCTGCTGCGAAGCTGGAGCCGATACCGTCGGCGGCCCGGGCGGTCGCGCGTTTCAGCGGAGAGGCGGCGGCCGCACCCGCCGCGCGGGCCACGCCGCCCAGACCCGCGGCGACACCGCCCGCTCCGGATTGGCCCATGGAGGCAAGACCATAGGCCGTCGATGCTCCGCCTGCGGCGGCCGCGCCGCCACGAACGGTTGCGGCACCCCCGGCGAGCGCCGCGCCGCCGCCCCGTGCGGCAAGACCGGCTGCGGCACCGCCCGCGATCATCGCGCCGCCTGCGGCAAGGCCGGTTCCTACGGCCGCGCCCGCGCCGAGTTGCGGCCCACCCGAGACGAGGCCGGAGGCGATGCCGGGGCCAAAGATGCCGAGCCCCAGAAGTGACAGCGCCGCCAGCACGATCGCCATGGCGTCGTCGATCGTGGGCGTCGCCCCTCCGAACCCCGAGGTGAACTGTGAGAAGAGCGTCGAGCCGATGCCAATGATGACGGCAAGCACCAGCACCTTGATGCCCGACGAGACGACATTGCCCAGCACGCGCTCGGCCATGAAGGCGGTCTTGCCGAAGAGGCCGAAGGGGATCAGCACGAAACCCGCAAGGGTCGTCAGCTTGAACTCGATCAGCGTCACGAAAAGCTGCACGGCGAGGATGAAGAAGGCCAGAAGCACCAGCACCCAGGCGAACATCAGGCAGGCGATCTGGATGAAGTTCTCGAAAAAGGCGACAAAGCCCATCAGATCCGAAATGGCTTCAAGCAGCGGACGCCCGGCATCGAGACCGGTCTGAGCGACGCGGCCCGGGCGCAAGAGATCGGCGGCAGAGAACCCGGTGCCGGAGGCGAGAAGGCCGAGGCCCGAGAAGCTCTCGAACACGATCCGGGCGAGCATGTTCCAGTTGGAGATCAGGTAGGCGAAGATGCCGACGAAGATCGTCTTCTTGACGAGGCGAGCGATGATGTCGTCATCCGCACCCCAGGTCCAGAACAGGGCCGCCAGCGTCACATCGATTACGATGAGCGTGGTGGCGATGAAAGCTACCTCGCCCCCCAGGAGTCCGAAGCCGCTGTCGATATAGCTGGTGAAGATGCCGAGGAAGTTGTCGATGACGCCGGTGCCGCCCATGGTTCACTGTCCCTCATTCCCTTGGGGTGGGGCGGGCGTCGTCGGACGGCCGAGAAAGCGATCCCGCGACTGCGCCCAGGCCGCAAGGCATTCGGCCTCGTTGCTGGCCGCCTCGCCGAGTTGCTGGCACCGGCGTAGCGTGGCGCGCAGTGGATCGGTTGGGGGCTGAAGGGCTGGAGGCGTCGACACGCGCGGCGGTTCTTCCTGCCGCGTCATGTCGATCACCGTTGCGGTGATGGCGATGGCCACGAAGACCACCGCACCGATCCGGGCCAGCACCTTGCCGTCCATAAAGGCCCCCTTCCCCGCGTTTCAGTTGGTGCTGAACATCCGGGCATTGCCGGGCTGGTAGCCCGCGCCCGGCGTGAGGAAGCGCTCGCGCTGGACACGCCCCTGCTCGGCGGCGGTGGCGCGCTCGGCCTCGATCAGGGCTTCGGCCCGGCCATTGGCCGACAGAAGCGCGATCATGTCCGACAGCTGTTGCGATTGCAGGGCCAGAAGCTGGTTGCCCGCCTGCGTCGCCTGAAGGGCACCGGTGGCGTTCTGACTCTGACCGACCAGCGCGGACATTTCGGCGCGGTTGGTATCGATGTTGCCGACGACGCCTGCCTGCACGCGCAAGGCGTCCTGCAGGCTGCCGACCGTGGTTTCCCAGCGGGCCCTTGCATCCGCGACGAGCTGTGCGTCGGTCGCGGATAGCGCGAGATTGCCGTAGCGCTGCTGAAACGCCTGGTCGATCTGGCCCACGTCGAAGGCGATGCTCTGGGCCTGTTGCAGCAACTGCTGCGTCCGCCCGACATTCTGCTGCAGTTGCTGCAGAGACGAATAGGGCAGGCTCGCGAGGTTGCGGGCCTGGTTGATCAGCATCTGCGCTTCGTTCTGGAGCTGCTGGATCTGGTTGTTGATCTGCTCGAGCGTGCGCGCGGCGGTCAGCACGTTCTGGGCATAGTTGCTCGGATCATAGACGATGCGACCGAAGCCGAAGAAGGCATGGGCCGGGCTGGCAAGGATCGGCGACAGAGCCACGGGCGCGGCAAGCGCCAGGGCGAGCATCGAGGCGCCGGCGAAACGGCCGAAGGGGGTGCGGGTCATGGTCAGGTCTCCTCTGCTGGGGGGTGGTCCGGCCCCTGTGGCGGCTTGGCCTCAGGTCCGGGAGTGAGGTTGGGAAGATCGGGGATCAGGTCTGCCGCCCAGTCCGCGCCGCGGTGGCGCAGCCAGGCGGCGAGAAAGCCTGTCCGGCCATGTTCGGCCAGAAGCTGGTCGACGGCGGCCTGATCGGACTTCGAGGAGGCCGCGCAGAGCGCGAGGCCGACCTCGGACAGTCCCAGCTCGAACAGTCGGTTGCCGCGGCGGGACTGGCAGTAGTAGTCGCGCTTGGGCGTCGCCCGTGCCATGATCTCGATCTGGCGGTCATTCAGGCCGAAGCGACGATAGATGGCTGTGATCTGCGGCTCGATCGCCCGCTCGTTCGGGAGGAGAAGCCGGGTCGGACAGCTCTCGATGATTGCGGGTGCGATGGCGCTGCCGTCGATGTCGCTCAGCGACTGGGTGGCGAAGATGACGGAGGCATTCTTCTTCCGCAGCGTTTTCAGCCATTCGCGAAGCTGGCCGGCAAAGCCCTCATCATCAAGGGCCAGCCATCCTTCATCGATGATCAGCAGCGTCGGCCGACCATCGAGGCGATCCCCGATCCGGTGGAAGAGATAGGACAGCACCGCCGGAGCTGCACCGGTCCCGACCAACCCTTCGATCTCGAAGGCCTGAACGGAGGCCTCGCCCAGGTCCTCGATCTCGGCGTCAAGGAGCCGCCCATAGGCGCCGCCGAGGCAATAGGGCCGAAGCGCCTGCTTCAGGTCGGTCGACTGCAGAAGGACGGCAAGGCCGGTGATCGTGCGCTCGCCGATCGGCGCCGAGGCGAGCGAGGACAGCGCGGTCCAGAGATGTTCCTTCACCTCGGGGGTGATGGTCACGCCTTCGCGGGCGAGGATCGCCGCGATCCAGCCCGCAGCCCAGGCACGTTCGCCGGGATCGTCGATCCGGGCCAGGGGCTGGAGATAGACTGCCGCCTCGCCGCCATCCGTCAGCGCGCCGCCCAGATCATGCCAGTCGCCGCCCATGGCGAGCGCCGCGACCCGGATCGACCCGCCGAAATCGAAAGCGAAGATCTGGCTCTGCGCATAACGCCGGAACTGCAGCGCGATCAGCGCCAGAAGCACGGATTTCCCGGCACCCGTCGGCCCGATCACCAGGGTATGGCCGACATCGCCGATATGCAGCGACAGGCGGAACGGCGTCGACCCTTCGGTCTTGCCGAAGAGCAAGGGCGGCGCGTCGAGATGATCATTCCGATCCGGCCCCGCCCAGACTGCCGAGAGCGGGATCATGTGGGCGAGGTTCAGGGTCGAGATCGGGGGCTGGCGGACATTGGCGTAGGCATGCCCCGGCAGGGAACCGAGCCAGGCATCGACCGCATTGACGGTCTCGGGCATGGCCGTGAAATCCCGCCCCTGCACGATCTTCTCCACCAGCCGCAGCTTTTCGTCGGCGCCGCGCGGATTGCGGTCCCAGACCGTGATCGTGGCCGTGACATAGGCCATGCCCGCGACATCGGCGCCGAGCTCCTGCAGCGCCATGTCGGCATCGAGCGCCTTGTTCGCCGCGTCGGTGTCGACCAGCGCGGACTGCTCGTTGGTCATCACCTCTTTCAGGATCGCGGCGACCGACTTGCGCTTGGCGAACCACTGGCGGCGGATCCGGGTCAGCAGGCGCACCGCATCCGTCTTGTCCAGAAGGATCGCGCGGGTAGACCAGCGATAGGGAAAGGCCAGCCGGTTCATCTCATCGAGGAGCCCGGGCGTGGTCGCACTGGGAAAACCGGTGAGCGTCAGGATGCGCAGATGCTGATCGCCGAGGCAGGGCTCGAGGCCCGCGGTCAGCGGCTGATCAGCCAAGAGCGCGTCGAGATGCATCGGCACCTCGGGCACGCGCAGGCGTTGGCGGCTGGTCGAAACTGTCGAATGGAGATAGGTCAGCGTCTCGGCATCATCGAGCCAGCGACATTCGGGCATAAAGCCGTCCAGAAGGGACAGCACGCGATCGGTCCGGTCGGCGAAGCCCCGCAGCAGTTCCCACGGATTGACCCCGGATTGCTCGCGACCCTCGTATAGCCAGGTCTCGGCGCGGGCGGCATCCTCGGCAGGCGGCAGCCAGAGGAAGGTCAGGAAATAGCCTGACACGAAATGCGTGCCCGCCTCTTCGAAAGCCGCCTTGCGTTCGGCATCGAGAAGCGCCGAGGCCGGATCGGGAAACCGGCTATCGGGATAGGTCGCGGCCTCGGACCGCTGCGCCTCGACGAAGATCGCCCAGCCGGAGCCCAGCCGCCGAAAGGCGTTGTTGATGCGCCCTGCCACCGCGACCAGCTCGGCCGCGACCGCGGAGTCGAGGTCCGGCCCGCGGAACCTGGCCGTCCGCTGAAAGCTTCCGTCCTTGTTCAGAACGATCCCGGGCCCGACCAGCGCCGCCCATGGCAGGTAATCCGCGAGGCGGGCGTTGCGGTTGCGATATTCGGCAAGGTTCATCATGGGCGCGCCCTCACACCGCGAGAAAGGCGGGGAGGCGCAGATGCCTGCGACCGACCTCGACGAAGAGCGGGTCCCGCTTCGCGGCCCAAACCGCCAGAAGATGCCCGACGGCCCAGATGAGGATGCCGACGAGCCAGAGGCGCAGGCCGAGGCCAATGGCGCCGGCCAACGTCCCGTTCAAGATGGCGATGGAGCGCGGCGCGCCGCCGAGCAGGATCTGCTCGGTGAGCGCCCTATGCACCGGCACAGAAAAGCCGGGAACGGGATCGAGGCTCACGAAACTCCCCGCCATCAGAGCAGCGCCCCGCCGCCGAAGGAGAAGAAGGAGAGGAAGAAGCTCGAGGCCGCAAAGGCGATCGACAGGCCGAAAACGATCTGGATCAGGCGGCGGAACCCGCCGGAGGTGTCGCCGAAGGCCAGCGTGAGGCCGGTGGCGATGATGATGATCACGGCGACGATCTTGGCGACGGGGCCCTCGATCGACTGGAGGATGGCCTGAAGCGGCGCCTCCCAGGGCATGGACGAGCCAGAGGCATGGGCCGCGGGGGCCAGCAGAAGGCTGACATAAGCGGCAGTCACCAGGGTCGTGGCACGACGTTGCAGGGCACGGGCGTGGCGGATCATTCGGGGTGTCCTTTCGGGGTGGTTGCGGGTGTGATGCGGTAGTCACCATCGGCGCCGAGACCGTCGACGCGGGCCAGTTCGATCAGCCGACGCGCTGAGCCACGCCCTGCGAGAATGGCGACCAGATCGATCGTCTCGGCGATCAGCGCGCGGGGGACGGTGACGACGGCTTCCTGGATGAGTTGCTCGAGGCGGCGCAGCGCGCCTATGGCGCTTCCGGCGTGGATGGTACCGACCCCACCGGGATGGCCGGTGCCCCAGGCCTTCAGAAGGTCGAGCGCCTCCGCCCCGCGCACTTCGCCCACCGGGATCCGGTCTGGGCGCAAGCGCAGCGAGGACCGGACCAGATCCGAGAGAGTCGCCACACCATCCTTGGTGCGCAGTGCGACCAGGTTGGGCGCGGCGCATTGCAGCTCGCGCGTGTCTTCGATGATGACCACGCGATCCGCAGTCTTCGCGACCTCGGCCAGGAGAGCGTTGGTCAACGTGGTCTTGCCCGTCGAGGTGCCGCCCGCCACGAGGATGTTGGCACGTGTGGTCACCGCGCCACGGAGAACTTCGGCCTGGTGATCGGTCATGATCCCAGCGGTCACGTAATCGCCGAGCGTGAAGACTGCGACGGCGGGTTTGCGGATGGCGAAGGCCGGGGCGGAGACGACCGGCGGCAGAAGACCCTCGAACCGCTCCCCGGTTTCAGGAAGCTCCGCCGACACCCTAGGGCTCCGCGCATGAACTTCAGCGCCGACATGATGGGCCACCAGCCGGACGATGCGCTCACCATCGGCTGCAGACAGCCGCTCCCCCGTATCGGCCAGCCCTTGAGACAGACGGTCAACCCAGATCCGACCGTCGGGATTCATCATCACCTCGACGACGCCCGGGTCCTCGAGAAGCCGAGCGATCGACGCGCCGAGCGCGGTGCGCAGCATGCGCGCCCCGCGCGACCTTGCCTCGGAATTCCGGTGATCTGCCGTCATGTCGTCCCCGTTGCTCGGGGACGCCTCAGTCGGACCCCGGTTCGGGATCGATTAAGGGAACCGGATTTTTGCTCGACTCAACAGGTATTTGGCGGCGTGCGGGACACGGCGGCGAACGGCGGAAAATCGGCGGGTTAGCAAACCACCAGGAACGGTACGAGGCATGACAGAACACATCACCGCGCCGACATGACCGATACGGTCGACGATGTGGGCGGAAGACGGTCGGTTTGTCTATCAGCAACAAACGCCTAAACTACGGAGAGCAGACGTTCGCTGCATCAGCAACGTCAACTAGCTCTAGCGGTTAAAGCCGACTTTCGCTAACGCATTGGCACTGACCTAAACCGCATCACCCCAATGCAGGAGCGCGTCCTAAGCATGAATCCGACACTTTTGGTGGAACCTGGACTGGGCTCTGGCTCGCGGGCACCGAAGCGAGCGAGTCCAACGCGTTGCGCACACACCCACAACCGTGCAAAGCTGGTTACAGTAGCGAAAAGGTAGGCGGCGAATCCATTGGAAGGCAGTCTTTATCTCGATTTGGCTGAGAAAGTCATCTCGGTGCGAGGCGTTCCGCTTACCGGCGCGCAAATCATCGATTTTGCCGAAGAATACAACGTTCTTCCATATGAAAACTACAACACCATAGTCAAAACACTGCAGGCACGCATAGCTGAAGACATCACCAAGCACCGCAACAAATCAAGATTCATTCGAATGGGAATAGGAGTCTATTTCTTGCGTCGGCTTGCAGGAGAAGGCAGTCGGACTGGCTACAAGCCTTGGCTCAAGCCACACTATTCTAGGAAGAAACCAGAGCACCCACATCGTATTCTAACTGTGCCGCGGGGCCTCGTCTCAAGCCAGTTTAATTCAAGCGGATGGCAAGGCGTCACAGAGATTCTTAAGTTGGGAAAATACGATTATCAGTCTGAAATGGAGAACGGCTATCTTCCTGTGGTCACGGGCGTTGCTTTACGATGGCGACTTCAATACTTGCATTTTCGCGTTGGTGTACACACACATTTTGGAAGCTTGACGGGCTGCCATTCCATTTTGCTCCGCAAGTATGTTGATGAATTTGATCTTGACCTATTTGAAACAGATGGCACGGGGGCAACTGCAAGTACAGCAAGAGCCGCGCTACCCGTTCTAGCCCCCGGACGCCGTTCGCGGCTAGAAAATGGGAGACTCAGCGCAGGCGAATGGGTGCGATTTTACCAAGTTGCAGACTTGCTGAAAGACAAAATGGCAACGTTCTCTCGCAGTACTGGTTCACTGACTCTGATTAGCACAATAGACTTGACCTCTATGTGCACACACTTACCTAATACTCAGCGAAGACTTGAAATCAATCATGCAGATTGGACTGATGTGCAAATGCTCGATACGGTCGAACTGGAAGCAGGCTCCAGCTGGTACGTCGACAAGATTAGTGGCGCTGTGAGTTAGCTTTGGACCCAAAACCTGTATTTCTAGATTTTCTAAACAGAGAGGCTGCGCGCGCAATTGGGCGTGAACGCGATGAAAATATTGATCTGGAAATTATCCGAATTCTGACCGTTGCACTCCCGTACAGATTTTCGGCGAACATATCGCAAATTACTGAGTATGGGAATGCTCGACCTAGACTGTTTTCAGAACTCATTAAGCTTATCAATGCCAAAGTAATAGATGCAACAAGCACAAGTGCAACCCTTGATGAATTTATTGCAGATCGTCAAGCGCGCTATTTGCACGTTCCAGATCGCTATCCGTTCTATTTCAAGCATTC
Source organism: Rhodobacter xanthinilyticus (assembly GCF_001856665.1). Classification (NCBI taxonomy): domain Bacteria; kingdom Pseudomonadati; phylum Pseudomonadota; class Alphaproteobacteria; order Rhodobacterales; genus Rhodobacter; species Rhodobacter xanthinilyticus. The sequence goes on from NZ_CP017781.1 coordinate 3,209,632, forward strand.
AGACGTACTTGAAAGTGTTCGGCTCGGCTCGCGCAATTCCTTTAGCATGACGGACGATCTAAGTAGAATTATCTCTGGGTACAGCTCAGATCAGTTCGACTTTGAACTGGTTCGCGCAAACCCGGGCGACAAACCTCACTTTGAAAGCTCACTCAAGGCGACAGTCATCAAGATCTTAAATCGAGATGACTTGGCTATTACTAGGGATCTGCTTGAGTCTAACCGTGGCGGAGCAACACTGACCCCTCAGGGAATTGCCGCTACGACAAGAGCAATTTCTGCTATTTACATGAAAAATTATGCAGAGCAGCGAGGGCTTGCTACGTGCACCGGTATTCCAGACTTCAACTTCCGTGAAGTCGAACAATACTTCCCAAGATACGATTTTCCACTGATCCGACGGCTTGTTCAGTCACTCGGCGGCGTTCCATTGATTTTCGCCGCCAACACTGAAGAAATTCTTGCCCTATACGGAACACCAGAGCACGAACACTTTGGCTACTACTTGGGTGCGTTCCTCGAAAGCGTTGCGGCGACTGTCAGATCGAGAGCTAACCAACCAAACGACTTGGCTTCACTACGGACGCTTTTTCATCAAGTTTTCATTCGTGAGCTAGATGGCAACAGAGAAGCGCAGCCACAAACGCTAAAAGAATTCTATACCATAGGCCAACGGAGACTCCTAGCGGCCGGTGAACGTATCGCATCCAAAGACGTTTTGTTCGGGAAAGAATGGAGAGATCTTGTGCCCGCAAAGATGACAGGTTTGGTCGCAATCACAACTGCTACAGACAGAGAAGATACAGCACTCTTCAAATGCCTTGAAGAACACGGTTTTTCGTCGAGCCGATTGTTGCGCGTTGGCGACGGCGTTGTCCAAGAGTTCGTTCGCGGAATTACACAACGTATCGTACACATAAGGACGAGTGCTGGGTCAATGGGCGTCAACAGTGCGGGAATGGTGCTCCCGCATGTGCTGCAGGAGCTTGATGTGAAGTATCTCGTGAGTGCGGGAATTTGTTTTGGCCTGAAACCTTTCAAAGATGGAAAAGAATATCAAAAACTTGGTGACGTCCTGATCGCAACTCACATTCAAGACTATGAGACAAAACGCAAAGGTGAGAAGGAGATCCCCCGCGGAGAACGTACATCTGCAAGCCCCGGCATTCTGCAAGCCACTAGAATTGCGCGAACCCAGACGACTGGAATAGGGTACCAGATTTCAGAAGGTATCATGCTATCAGGCCAAATGTTGGTTGACGACGAACAAACGGTAAAAGAGCTGCGAGAAGCGTTTCCCGAAGCGATTGGCGGTGAAATGGAGGGCAATGCTGTGGCTGGCGCTAGCATCTATAAGGGACGTCAATGGATACTGATCAAAGGTATTTGCGACTGGGGATTCGATAAGAAAGACGGTTCGCAATCCATTGCCGCCGAGCGAGCATGCAGTCTTGCGGTAAAGGCTATCATAAACCTACTTGACGCAGAGTCCCCCTAGTTTTTCGCGACGTAAGTTTGACCAAAGAGCCAAAGAGCCAAAGAGCCAAAGAGCCAAAGAGTGCCGTATTTCAAGGTTTTAGCTCAAGCCGGTTGATCCGAACCCACTTTCACCTCGCGCGGTTTGCGCAAGGTCTTGGCTCAACTCAAGAGAGATGATTGGTAGCTCGACAAAGACGAGTTGGGCGATACGATCACCATGCCTCACTATGAACTCACCTTTGCCGTGATTGATTAGGAGAACTTGAAGTTCTCCTCTATAGTCACTGTCAATGGTGCCTGGTGCGTTCAACACAGTGACACTGTGCTTGGCCGCGAGGCCCGACCGTGGCCGAATTTGCCCTTCAATTCCTTGCGGCATCGCAATTCGAATGCCCGTTGGCACTAAACGGCTCTCTTGCGGCGGCACGAGCAACTCGCGTGAGCTTTCTGACAATCTGAGAAGGTCAGCGCGAAGATCAAATCCAGAGGAGCCTTCAGTGGCTTTAGACGGTTTTCCCAGTCCAAGGTCTGCGCCATCAACATATCGAAATTCTACAGTTTGTGTACCCATTTTGCTGAATGCTCCTCGTTCCGAAAGAAAGGTGTTCGAGCACCGTTGCCGACATCCAACATGTATCAAAGAGACAGGATGAGCACAGCCCCTTTTAACCCTTCAAGGTACATTAAGCGCAGGACTGAGATGGTACCCAAAGTCCACTTTTGGAAAGCTGCGATGCAGCACCGAACAGCACCGGCAAGGTCCAGTTTGGGCCGTTCAAGAAGGCCCACACCAGCTTCACCTGCCACCTTTTTTTAGCGGGTCGTTGGTCGCGGATTTCATCCCAACCCAAGCCCCGGTCGCCCGCCGTCGCACTCAGGGCATCGTCGTTGGAAGATGTCCGAGCCGTTGGCGCCGTATCGTGCACCGCAGGTGTGACACTTCAGCAGGTAGAGGACCTGATTGTGGTCATCGCCCGGCAGACCTGTCTTAGAAAGCACCTCCTGGCGGTTCCGGTTGATGTAACCTGGCATCGTCGTCGAAGCCGGCGCCTTGGTCGATGTCACTCTCCTCCGCTGCTTCTTGACCGGAGGCCAGCTACTGTCGAGGATCCACCCTTCCACCTGTCCCGTCATCGCAACGCTTTCGGGCTCGGGCGCAGCGAAGGCCTTCTCGAGCTCCCCGGTGGCGCTCGCGTCTTGAAGCCATCGGGCGATTGCATAGGCGTCATGTTGGTCGGTGGTTCGGTCGTCTTGGGGATAGGCTGTGCTCCAGAGGCGCGGATAGGCCTCGATGATCACTGATGCACCCGAAGCGGGGTTCCATCCGTCGAAGGGCCAGAAATGTAACTGCGGCCGCGCGCGTCGGATGTACCGCAGCCAGGGGATGCCAGCGTGGGTCGATTTCGCGACCGAGCCCTGCACGTCGAAATGGAAGACGGACTTGGCCGACCCGGTCGCCTCCTCCGTCAGGCGACGCCAGTGCCGTTCACCCCATCTGGCAGCGCCGTTTCCGACAGAGCCGTCGCGCACGAAGTCGACATAGGTGTATTTGCCATCGGTTGGCCAATGGGCGCAGAAGTCCTCGAGGAACGCAGGCCAGTCGGGCGGCAGACCATGTCGCTCGAAGTAGCGCATCGGAAAGGAGAAACCGTGATCGATGCCGACAACCGTCGGCACCTGGCCGTCGAGGGTTTCGACCAGCCATTCCGCTAGGCCGCGACGCGTCCAGTACTTCTTGGGTCCAGCGGGCGGCAGAACTTCCTCTGGCAGGGCGTCGCCGTCAGCCTGATAGACGCGGAGTCCTTTCAGGCTGGCCTCGGCCGTCTCGGCACCCGAGTAATCGACGCCGATCGTCCGTTCGAACCTGCGCTCCTGCCCCATGCTGATCCCACCTGATCCCGCGAAACGGTCGTCGTGCCGTCTGTCCGCGCAACAGGTTCAGGTTTCGGAGCCGCTTGCACATCCAACAGGACAAGTGTGCATGACGGGCGGAACTCCCGCAAGTCCGAGGCCCGCCTCGTTCCTCGATCAAATTGCGGGTTCAGACGCCCTCATCAGCTTCTGGAACGACATCTGCGCCACCCTCCCCGGGTCGGTCGCGGGAAACCTCACGCAGAAACCTGTCGCCCGTGGCGAGCTTGCGTCCGAGGCTTTGCAGGAACCCCTCGAAGCGCTCAGCGCCCTTCGCGCGGGCCGCATCCCGTGCGGCCTCAGGCAAGGGCGGAGTCACCGTCATCCAGAAACGGATGAAGAGCGACAGGGTTTCCCCAAGGACGGCGAGATCTTCGTCGAGACCGTCGACCTGGCGACCGAGCCTGTCGAGCCGCCGTGTGAGCGCAGCCTCCATGCGCTCGCTCGTGTCACCCGACAGGAAGGACGCGACCGCCGCCTCGATGACGGCGGATTTCGAGACTTTCCGGCGCAGCGCCAGCGCCTCGACCTGGCTCAGCAGCGCCGGGTCGAAATAGACATTCATTCGGGTGCGACGGGTCATGACGGCGGCCTCATAGATTGATGCCGTCATCGGGGTTCATCGCGACCTGGCGTGCCACCATGCGCATGCGTTGTCGGATGGCGCGGGCCTGTGCCGCGTCGACATCGGGCTCGTCATCAAGGAGGTCGAACTCCTGCACAGGGGCCGGCGGGGGCGGAACGATCTCCTCCTGCTCGGGCAGTTCCGGTTCGCGCCGGATGCCGGCATTCGCCGGGTCGCCACCGAGGCTGTCAGGCGCGTCGGGCTGCACGGAGGTCGCAGCGGGGGTTAGATCAGACCAATCGTCGGACGGCCGCAGCCCCCCGACCGCGACCGATCGGTTTCGCAGGTCAGGCGGCGGCAGCACCCGTTCCCGGAAACGCTGGTCCTCGAAGTAGCGGGCCTTGGTCGCCCGGATCGGCGGCACGCCGGCCACCATTACGATCTCGTCGCTGGGCGGCAATTGCATGACCTCGCCCGGTGTCAGCAGTGGCCGCGCGGTTTCCTGACGCGAGACCATCAGATGCCCAAGCCAGGGCGCAAGACGATGCCCGGCATAGTTGGTGGAGTCGCGCATCTCGGTTGCCGTGCCAAGCGCATCGCTGATCCGTTTCGCGGTCCGCTCATCATTGGTCGCGAAGGCCACGCGGACATGGCAGTTGTCGAGGATCGCGTTGTTCGGGCCGTAGGCACGCTCGATCTGGTTGAGGCTCTGCGCGATCAAAAAGGATTTCAGGCCATAGCCCGCCATGAAGGCCAGTGCGCTTTCAAAGAAATCGAGGCGGCCGAGCGCGGGGAATTCATCCAGCATCAGCAGGAGTCGATGGCGCTTGCCCGAAGTCTTCAGCTCTTCCGTCAGGCGCCGCCCGATCTGATTCAGGATCAAGCGGATCAGGGGCTTGGTGCGGTTGATGTCCGATGGCGGCACGACCAGGTAGAGACTGGTCGGGCCGGGCCCTTCCACCAGATCGGTGATCCGCCAGTCACAGCGCGCCGTGACCCGGGCGACGACGGGATCGCGGTAGAGGCCGAGGAAGGACATGGCGGTCGAGAGGACGCCGGAGCGTTCATTCTCGGATTTGTTCAGAAGCTCTCGGGCCGAGGAGGCGATCACCGGATGCACGCCGCCTGACCCGAGATGGGCGGTTTCCATCATGACACGCAGCGTCGCCTCGATCGGCCGACGCGGGTCCGACAGGAAGTTTGCAACCCCCGCGAGGGTCTTGTCCCGCTCGGCATAGAGGACATGGAGGATCGCGCCGACCAAGAGCGAGTGGCTGGTCTTTTCCCAATGGTTGCGTTTGTCGAGGCTGCCTTCCGGATCCACGAGGATATCAGCGATGTTCTGGACATCGCGGACCTCCCATTCCCCCCGCCGGACCTCGAGCAGCGGATTGTAGGCCGAGGACGCGGCATTGGTTGGGTCGAAGAGCAGCACCCGCCCATGGCGCGACCGGAACCCTGCCGTCAGCCCCCAGTTCTCGCCCTTGATGTCATGCACGATGCAGCTGCCGGGCCAGGTCAGGAGGGTCGGCACCACAAGGCCGACACCCTTGCCGCTGCGGGTGGGCGCAAAACACAGGACATGCTCCGGCCCGTCATGGCGCAGATAGGCCCGGTCATGACGCCCGAGGACCACACCATCGGGGCCGAGCAGACCGGCCGCATGGATCTCCTTCGCCTCCGCCCATCGGGCCGAACCATAGGTGGCGACGTTGCGCGCCTCGCGCGCCCGGATGATCGACATGAGGAAGGCTGCGGCGATGGCGAGCGCCGCGCCAGCGACGGCGATGGCGGCCCCTTCCATGAAGATGCCCGGGGCATAGGCATCGAAGGAGAACCACCACCAGAAGAACGCGGGCGGATGATAGACGGGCCATCCCGCTGCCTCGAACCAGGGCGCGCCAAGTTGGGGCTGGAAGCCGAGGCGAAAGGCCACCCATTGCGTCGCCGCCCAGACCATCACCAGGACGATCGAGAACACGGTGATGATCTGGCCCCAGAGAATCCGGCCTCCCCGCATGCGCGCTCCTGCAAGACACGGCGTGTGGCCCATCTGAAGGCGGTGATACAGGGCCTTGGCAACAGGGCTATCGTGGTCGGGACACAGTCGGATAAGGGGGGCGGCACATGGGATGGGCTGTACACGTTCGACCCACGCGTTCAAAACCTGTGGTGTTCGCCACCCAGGATGAAAAGACGACTGGCAGCTTCGAGCCCATTGCTGCCATTCAGATGCTGCCGCAAGGTGCCGTAAGCATGGTCAGCACGGGGCCGATAGATGTTCAGCTTGAGAATACAGTGCAGCTTTCTTCTTCTCGCCATGGGGTTGACGAGCCAGACTGCCCATGCCGAGGGCGATATGGATCGTTGCATTTCGCGGCAGCACCAACCGACCGGCGTCGGGCTGAGCAGGCTGCCCTCTGCCGTTCATGGTCTGGAGCCGCTGGTTAGCCTTCCCAGTGAAGGCCACCTGAAACTGCATTCCGCTTCGTCAGACTGCTGTAGCAATTGGCCCTCCCCGACCGGGGATCTGACCTTTCTCGCCGGTCCCTATGATCCGGTAAATCGGCGCCTGTATATCTGGGGGTTCGACAGAAACGGATGGATCGAAGTCGTCGAGGCCGGGGGCACATGGGTTTTTGGCGAAAGCGGAACAATCGAGCCGAGGCTTTACGAGCCTGCCGACGACATCGAGGACGTCACTACAATCGAGCGTAGCGAGATTCTCGGGGTCCAGTTCTATGGCGGTCATACCGCGCCCCACTGGTTGACGGGCAGCCAGTCCTACAGGGTCTACCAGATCAGCGGCCCGGAAGTGTCGCGCGTGCCAGAACTCGAAGCGGGGAGGCTCGACTATGTGGGTGATGATCTGGCTGCCGGATTCGCTGTCTTTGCGCCTGCCGGAGCATCATGGGGGAGCAGCCCGGAAATGCTAGTCTGGTATGATGGGGCCGGGATTGTGATGCCCCCGGCAGGCCTGCCACCCTTGACGGGCTTTTGCCGATAGCGGGGCTTCCAGTGTCTGCTTCGTCCCGCAAAGCTGTCCGTCACAATGTACCGAACACAACTAGGCCTGCGCGTCAGATCCCAAGGTCCTTCCCCCGCCCCAGTTGCCATGCGATCGACCCGCCCTTGACGAGGCCCGTCACTTCGCGCCCCAGCTGGGGATCAATGACCGGTCGCCACGGGACCAGCGTGAATTCCTGGCTCTGTTCGACCAGGGCGAACTTGCCGCTGGCGAGGTGCACGGTGTCCGTGAAGGTGCCGCTGACCCTTGCGCCGTCGGCGGCGGGACGGAAGGCGAGACCCTTGCGCTCGGCCAGGGATGCCCCGACGCGGGCGAGTTCGCGGTCGCGCAGGGTCGCTAGCAGATTGCGGCGGTAGAGGAAGCGCGCCCCCTGCCGCGTCGCATCGCCACCAGCGAGGTGCCGGTCGCGGCGCTGGTCGAGGGCCTCGTGCACCTCCTGCCCGAAGCCCGAAGACGCGATGTCAGACCGATCGCCGCGGAGGAGCCGCTGGTCGAGCCAGGTGGCGCCATCGGCCCCGATCTGTTTGTCGAGCGCAATGGCCGACAGAACCCGGACCGTCGCTTGGCGGTTGCGACCCGCGTCATGGGCGGCCGCACGGCGCTCATAGTCCTCGGGGATCCGCCATCGATCCGCGTCGAGCCGCTCGACAATCCCGGCACGGCGCAAGGCCTCGAGCCTGCGGACATGGGCATCGACGAAGCCCGCATGATCGCCACCCGGCACCCGGCCCTCGAACCGGGCCTGTTCCAGATGGCGGCTCGGCCGATAGATGCCGTCCTCGGCCATGGCAGCGATGGCGCGATCCGAAGGCCGGGCAGCGGCATCGGCGGGCCCGACCTCAACGATGCTGCCGACCTTTGCCTCCTCGAGGCGGTCGGCATCTAGCCCCGAGACATGATGGGTCCGGCCGTCGATACCATCTACCACCAGGGTCAGGCTCTCGCCCATCTCGTCTGTCAGAAACTTGTCCACGACCCGACCGCTGATCGGCGTCTGGGGCGCAGCATCATGGACCTCGAAGGTCATGGGATCTCGGGTCAGGCCATCGGCCTTCAGGGCGCGATGGATGCTGCGGATGATGTCGCCACGCTCCCCCATGGCGCGCAGCGTCGACTCCAGCCTCGGGTTCAGCTCCCAGACGCCCGGAGCATGTTCCGTGGCAAGACCCATCTTCTGCAGTCGATCAAGGCGACGCAGACGCAAGGTCCGGTCGAACTGCCGCCGCGCCTCCTGCGGTTCGGGACGCAGGTCGAGGAGACCGTCCTCGGCCTCCGCGATCATCGCGCGATCGATCCGGGTGAGCCGGTCCTGGTCGACTTCGGCCGCGAGCTTGCGGGCCTGCTCGCGTTCCGAGACCGGGCCAAGTTCCAGCGTGGCAAGCGCGCTCGCCCGCTCCCGGATGCCATGGGCGAGGTAGTCGCCATTGATGACGAGGGTTTCGCCGCGATCATCGCAACCCCGCACGATGACATGCACATGGGGATGACCCGTGTTGTGGTGGTTGACGGCGACCCAGTCGAGCTTTGTGCCGAGGTCGGCTTCGACGCTGCGCATGAGGTCGCGGGTATGCCCTGTCAGGTCGGGAAGTTCCGCGGCATCCTCGGGTGCGATGATGAACCGGAACTGATGGCGATCGTCGCGACCGCGCGCGAGGAAGGCCTCGCCATCGGCTTGATCCTCAGTCGCGGAATAAAGCCGTCCCGGCGCGCCGTCGCGGGATGTGCCATCGCGCTGGATGTAGCGCAGATGGGCGGCCCCCTTCCCGCTGCGGCCCGCCTGCCGGACATAGCGGGTCTTCACCACGACCCTGCGCATGCCCGGCGCGCTGTGCCGCCAGCCGCCGGAAAGGCCACGGGCGCGGACAAAGGCCGCGCCCCGCCCGCGCCGGACGCCTGCCCCTTCCGCACGCCGTCCCGCCGCCTTCACTCCCTTCCCGGCCGGATTGGCAGGGTCACGGGAAACGCCTGAGGGCGAGCGCGCCGCGCCGCGCGCGGGTCGGTTGCTGTGCTGGCGGGCGAGCTTCTTCGCACGAGTCAGAAAGCTCTTGGCCTTGCCCGCCTTCGGACTGTCCGAGCGGATGGCCCCCGGCCTCAGTTCGAACCGGTTCTCGTCATCGCCGCTCATGGACCCGTCCGGGGATCAAGGGGCGCTTGTGGGTAAAAAACGTGGCACAGTGCCGCAAATAGCCGCTAAAATTCAGCGACTTGCCGCACAGCGCGGCACCACAGCCCGAAGAACTGGGTGCCGCATCCGCGCCCCGAAAACAGTGTGCAGACAAGGGCTTGCCCAGAAACCGGCGCCTTGGGGTGCCGGTTTCCTTTATCTTGCCCTCCGCCTTCCCTGCCTTTTCCTCTTCTGCCGCCGGGATCGCAGCCAGGCGTGCCTTCCCCGAACCTGTCGGCTCCCGGTAGCATTCCGATGCCGTGCATGTGCTCATGGTCCGCCCGACCCTTCGCCAAGCGTCACGAAAATCCCGTCCGCCGGGCGCTCGGAATCCGGCGCGCTTCCCGGCATGCCAGGCGCCATTAGCTGGTCGGACCGCGCCACGAACAGCGCCGCATCGCGCCAGTCCGGCGGCAGAGTTTGCGCAGCCATCTGCGCTTCCGATGCAGTCCCACTGCCGAGAAGAGGGGCGAGTGCCGCCACATAGGCACGCGTCTCGGCCGGCAAGGTGCGACCGGTTTCGAGATAGTCGTCGTAGCGACCTGGACCGGCATTGTAGGCGGCAAGCATGGCAGCGATAGTGCCGTAACGGTCCCACATTTCGCGCAGATAGGCGGTCCCGGCGAGGATGTTGTCGCGTGGATCATGAGGGTCATCTCCGAGCCCGTGGCGCGTCCGCAAGGCGGCCCAGGTGCCCGGCATGACCTGCATCAGCCCCATGGCTCCGGCATGGCTGACGGCGCTGGGATCATTGGCGCTTTCGGCGCGCATCACCGCGACGATCCAGGGTGCCGGGATCCCGAAACGCTGTGCCGCCTCGGCAATGAAGGCGCCATGGGGATGCTCCGCGATCTGCGCCGGAATGGGCTCCGCATGCGCGATGGCCGGGCCTTGGCTGAACGACAAGAGGACGCAAACGAGCGCCGCAATCTGACAGTGCCGCATGGCCGTCAGTCCCGGTCTTCGCGGGGTTTCGGGCGGTTCCAGTGCAGCGACCAAGCGGCACCGGCGTCATCGTCGCGAAAGAGATTGGCGCGGATCGGCTGCGGCAAGGCAGGATCGTCGAGCAGGACCGAGAGGTACTCACCGGCCTTCTCGCCGCTGCGCTTCCACGCGGCCCCGACCTCCGGACCCTCTGCATCATCGGCATGCACCCGGTAGGCGGGCGCGTTCTCGGCCTCGCTGTTTTCCACCGGGACGAGCGCAAGCGAGAGGTCGAGTG